>JBEVXH010000003.1:0-290854 GCA_040506195.1 Candidatus Thiodiazotropha sp.
CCTAGGGATACCACCTTTTACTATGACGACTTGGTGATCAGCGATTCGTTCATCGGCCTGGGCATGAGTAACCCTTCACCGCCTTCTCTGGTGGAGTGAGTTGTTGTCCAAATTGAGGATAGACCCTTTGTGCATAGCATGTCATTGATACGCAGTTCATCGAGCAGGCATAGTGTCTGAGTTGACATGTTGCACAAATCATTGACTAAGTTAGTCTACTATTATTCTTAATAAACTACACATGATGTAGGAGATCACTGATGAGTAAACCCATTTGCAATCGTTTATTTAAACTGGGCCTGATCTTCACAACCTTGATTGTTCTCCCTTGTCTCTCGTATGCCGAGACCGGTTTACCTTGGAGTTCATCATTTGAAAACGGCGACAACAGTGAATGGAACGGATTTACCAGGGGAACTGTTTCGTACACCAGGCAAAATCCGGTTGATGGCGCCTACGCTGCATATACAACACTGGTAGCGAATACGCTGAACAACAACTATCTCGAGCACTATTTTGGCGATCATGTCCGTATCGGACTTGAAAAAGTGGAAGAAGTCTACCTTGAATTCAGTTCTAAATTCGAGCAAGGTTACACCTTTCCAGAACGCCAGGGTCATAAATTGGCGCTGATCAACCTGACAGACGGCAACACGACTGATCGTCGTTATCAAGTATATATTGTTGTTGATGGTAATAATCAGTATGCAATTACCTATTCAGATATTGGCGATTGGACATTTCGCGGGCTAGATCAGAATGTGGGCACACGGGAAACAGTGCGCTTTGACCAGTGGGACAGACTGAAAATGTATGTCCGATTAAACACCCCTGGTTCGAGTGACGGTATTGTAAGGATGTGGATAAACGGTGAACTTAAGCTGGATCACAGCGGTTTGAACCTCAGGGAAAATACCGATTTTGGAATGAACAAGCTTATTCTCTCAAGCTACACAGCTCACGAATCCGGTTCTAATGGCGTACAATGGTATGATCACTGGTTATTGTCGGAAACTGATCCAGTCGCAGTAGATATATCTCCTCCATCCCCTCCTATTCTGCAATCGAATTAACCTGGTATTGTTTTGTAGCGCGCCTTCAGGCGCGCTATCACCTTTACCGCACTCTAGTGCTATACACCATTCATAACATCATCATATAAGGCTTCAATTTTTGCCACCCTCTGGCTAAACTCAAATTTCCGTGCAATCTTCGCTTGACCTTCAAGTACCGTGCTATGGGCGAATTCCTCATCTGATATCAGATCTATCAAGCCAGCGCCTATCGCCTCAATATCGCCAGGTTGAACCAGCACTCCCGTTACACGGTCAGCAACAATATCCGCAACGCCTCCTACGTCTGCCGCCAAAACAGGGACTTGCATGCATAACGACTCAAGCAAAACGTTCGGGAAACCTTCAGTGAACGATGTTAATGCCAACACATCCAAATCCCGATATGCGGGTCTTACATTTGGCTCATATCCGGTAAAAAATATTTTATTCTCGAGTTTGAGTTCCCTTACCAGTCGTTCGAGCGACTGCCTGTCAGGTCCTTCACCAATTAATACAAAGCAGACATTTTTGTACCTGACAAGCACCTGGACAGCTGCTCGAATAAATTCTACCTGTCCTTTTTCCGGACTCAATCGCCCTACATTACCGATTATCTTGGTATCCGGATGAATGCCAAACCGGTTTCTTAGATAACCCGGCTCATAATCATCTGGTTGATAATCCTCCACTACGATGGCGTTGTATATGAGCTGTACCTTGTCCTTTTTTGTTCCATGACGAAGTACTTCTTCTCTTATCTTTGGCGATACCGCGATGACTCTTTCGAAAAACCTGAACGACTGCTTCCCCAGCCAAATATAGAGTTTGCTTTTTAAACTGTTAGTAATCCAACCATGAGCTGTGGTAATAATGGGAACATCTATCTTTCTCGCCGCTAGTACCGCAAGAATATCCGATTTATATTCATGTGAATGAATAATATTGATATTGTTATCTTTTACCGCCTTGACAATACTATCGATTATTTCAGTACTGTACTGACTCTTACTTCTTACAGGCACTACCTGAACATTGCGTTTCCTGGCTGCTTCCCAATATTGATTATTCGTCTCACTCTCAAGTAAAAGCAGCCCTATTGACAGGTTATATCTAGATTTATCAATTCTGCAACAGGTTTCAAGGATAGTCTTTCCCGGCCCGCAAACACGGTCAGTATCCCGTAGATGAAGGACATTTATCATGCTCTGCCCGCCACTATGTTGTTAAGTAACCACTTGTTGGACAGTTGCATCATTTCTTCCTGCCACTCTTTCCTTGACAATATATGGTTCGCATTTGGAATCGTATGCAGGCTGAAAAGATCATCTCCTAATTGATTAATTTTATCATTGTGCCTACCGGCGAATTTTTCCTCGAACTCCCAATCCAGTCTATCGGCTCCACTGAAAATAAAAATTAACTTACCCCCACGATTTGTCATCTCAAAAAATGCTCTTGCAAATAATGGGTTTGTATTGTCCGGCGCTTTAGACTCACCAGAGGAAGAATTCATAAAGGCGCTATTTTTATTCTTTGTGAACCGTTTCGTAATAATTTTCCAAATCAATTTGTAATCGCTCTGAAATGTTAAAAGGCGGAGCCAGGATTTGATATTGAGTAAGCGTTTCATATAGCCCTGGCCAAGTCTGTTCATTTGACCATCTGTAAGGAATTGCCTTTTATCAATATCCGTACTGTCAAGAATGACAGGGATACCCAGGGCTAACAGTCCTTGAACACGATCATCACTCTTCCCTGCCAGTAAACCCGTAATGGCCCCACCACATAATCCGCCAAGGACAAACTCGTGCAAACCGAATTCACTCTCCATCCAGTTCATTGCCGATTGAGTATCAGCAACATACCGCCCCACCTGAATTGATCCGTATAGATCGGAGAGCATTTTCTCATGTAACTCACCTTCGGAGTCTCCTAGACCGTAAAAATCAAAGCGAAGTACATGAAAGCCCAGCTTAACGAACTGATCCGCCATCTTATTGTACAGCCTATGAGGCGCCACTCTCATTTTTACGCCAGGTGAAAGTAGCAGGATTGCAGTGCCTTTTGCTGAAGCTGTGTCAGGTATGTGAAGTATCCCGTGTAGCAGGTAGTCTTCACTGTTTTTAAAGGTAACCGCTTTAATCTCACTCATATTTCGGCTCCAGCCAGGCTGTAGTGACATCAAAAAGCAATTTTGCGCGACCGTAGAAGGGTTTTATTTCACGCCAGAAGGTATCTTCTGCAGCAAACTCCAAAACGCCATCCCGCGCTCTATCCGCAAGGGCAACAAGATCTTTACCGGCCCGCCTACCTTTAGTTATTTTTACAATCAGTTGTGGGTTTTCAACAACAGGCAATTCCAGGAGATTGACATTACTGATTTGTGTAAACAGCGTATCATGAAGGTCATAGCCATCGACATTAACTGTTTCACCGCCTTTCATTTTCTCCACAAGCATCTCCCGGGTCTCTTTAACTTCCCCGTAGACCGCGAGCTGTGTTGTAAGATTTGAACGTAAAGCCTCCTGTATGTAGCGGTCACCGTCAACGATGGGCTCCCATAAAATCAGTGGCCCTGTAATACTGTTTTTCGATGTCCACAAGTATGCAAGTGTCGCCCCAAAGCGCAGGCCCAACAGACCTATATTCAGAATCTGAGGATATTTCTGTCTCAGTGTTGTGTTAGCGCAACTGATATCGTCTAAATAGCTTTCAACGGTTGAATCTGTAAATTCCCCTTCACTATCACCGAATCCCATGCAGTCGAATCGTAGCACCACCCAACCAAGTTCTGCCAGTTTTCGCGCGAAACTGACATAGACCCGATGACTCCATAACTTTTCCTCAGCAAAAGGGTGACAGAAAATCATTGCTTTAGTGGGATTTTCGCATTCCGGTTCGTGAAAAACCCCAAATAGGCGATAATTCTCGTTGCTAAAAAATAGTGGACTTTCAGCCATGTTCGAGATTCCTGGATTCATAAGCCGCCCCGTTGAGACGGTGTCCATATTTCCTGCCTGACACCAGACAGATACTGGATCCAGGCTTTCAAAATAGCTAGATTAACGACAATGAAATAGAGTGCAATCTTGCCGGCTAGCGAATTATGTAATTTTAAAATCTCCCTATAGGCGAAAAATGCTAAAATATAAAATACTATCTGTAAGGTAAACAGGGCGATATAAAATGGCTGTGCCAACAATGCAATGTTTAGCAACAAGGCAGTCAGCAGGAAAAAGGGGACGAGCCAGCGCATAAGTTTGTGAGACCACAGAAAAAATGAGAATAGCGGATAACGAAATGGGTTGAGCAAATGTTTATTTTGGAATAGCGCGGCCATACCGCGAATCAAGGTCCTGACTTTGCGTTGAAATTCGTTATGCACTCCTTTGACAGCACTCATTTCTCCGATAGCGCTAGACTCTGTAGTGGCGCGATAACCCTGACTTACAGTAAGCAGAACCGACAGAAAATCGGGTGCAACTCCCTCGGTAAAGGGGCTGCATATGGACCAGCGCTGAGCGTAGAATGATCCGCTCGCCCCCACGATAGAACCCAACTTGGATTCCTGGTTGCGTAGAAATAGTTCATAACGCCCGTAGAGACCCTCCCCACCCGACTCCGCTATATGGTCTTCTCCTGAAACACAACCGATACTTTCATCCTTGAACTGGCGTGTTATAGCGTGGATTGCATCTTTATCGAGAATAATGGAAGAGTCTGTAAAGACTAGGATCTCTCCCTGCACCAACTCAAAACCCGCATTCAGTGCATTTGCTTTCCCCTTTCGACCAGGTAACTCAAGCAGCGCCATGTTATCACTTATCTCTTTGTATTTTTTTGCTATTTTTACAGTTTCATCCTCAGAGCCATCAGAGATAACGATAATTTGCAAAGGGCCTGCATAGTTTAGCTCCAGGCAATTCTGCAGCTTAGACTCAAGTACCTCCTGTTCATTGTGTGCGGGTATCAGAAGGGTTACCGCCGGTAGATAGTCATCCCCTCCTTTATCAATCCTCTTTGACAATCCCAATGCTCCGAGAACATAGAGAAATATTGGGTAACCAAAGTATGCGTAGACTACCAGCATGAGCGATAACCAGAATATTACCTCTAACATCGTATTTCCTATCCTATTGTTTTATTTTACTTTTTCTGTCATCAGTATCAATATCAGGAGACGAAGATAGCATACTATTATGAACAACATGTGAGCTCTCGAATATTGGAGAGTATTGTACATGCCGGAGCCTTGACTATACGACCTTATCTAATTTCACACAAAATGATGCTATTGCTTGATATTACGGTATTTTACCCGGGCGCGCTTGGATTTGAAGCAACTCAAATCCAGCTTTGTAATGTCTCCGATTGCCTATATCCATACTATATGTGCGCTTTCTTTTTCAATAGATTAACAAGTTCGCGGGGCTTGAATTGAATACCAAGTGGCTTCAGGATGTCTGTCAGTTTAAATCGACTCATATGATAGTGAAGTCATCCAGTTCAAGTCGCCAACCTCGATAGTTATCAGACCCTTTAGCTGATTGTCATGATAGATCACAGTAAAACAGAGATAGTTACCATTACCGAAGATTCCTTTGTCACTAAATGGAATCATTTTCTACAGATATGCCCAGGTGGGAACTTTTATCAAAATTATGAATGGAAACTTGTCAATGAGAATCATTTCAAACATCAAGCCCATTTCCTGGCAGCCATTAATAGTGATGAAGTTGTCGGCATTTTTCCTTTTGTTGAGATTAAAAGCCATATATTTGGTCATATACTCTGCTCCATGCCTTTTGTGAATTTTGGCGGGATTGCCGCGGTTGACCAAAATGCAAAAGATTCCTTGATGGATGAAGCATACCGGATCTCAGATAACCTAGGTGTTGACTTCCTGGAGATTCGCGGATTCTCTCGCACTAAAGAGTCGCTTCCCGTGAACACGAATAAAATCAGTATGACGCTACCCTTAGCTGATGATTCGGATACTTTATGGAGCAGCTTCAAATCAAAGCACCGTACAAATATCAGACGCGCTTACAAAAACAACCTTACAACCAAGTGCGGGCATTTTGATCTGCTTGATGATTTTTACCAGATCATGTGTCAATCGTGGCGATCGCTGGGAACTCCGATTTATTCTAAAAGTTATTTCTCAACTATCCTTGAAACCTTTGCAGATCGAGTCAAGATATTCGTGACCTATGCCGACAAGACACCAATTGCCACCGCTTTCAATGGTCATTTTCAAAAGACAGTTGAAGGTATGTGGGCAGGCAGTTTACCCAATTCCCGTAAACTCCAGCCAAACTATGTCCTTTATTGGGAAATGATGAAGGATGCCTGCGACAGTGGCTTTCAGGAGTACCATTTAGGAAGGTCCAGCGCAGATTCGACTAGCGAATCATTTAAAAAGAAATGGAATGCCGTCTCGAAACAGCTATATTGGGAGTATTATCTACCCAGTGGCGATTCTATGCCGCAGATCAATGTCGATAACCCCAAATACGCCCTCGCTATCAGGCTCTGGCGCCAGTTACCTATATCTGCAACGCGCGTAATCGGTCCATTGATATCCAGGAGCATACCATAAATGCAAAGAAAGGTAGCACCATCTGGCACACCCGTCCATATGAATGACTTAACGCACTGGGCTACCAATCACTTATCCAGGCGCGATTGTCGCTCCAGCCTGATTGAGAGTCTACAGACTAAGTTTGGCGATTCTGGCTTCTATTTGTTCAATACGGGCCGCAGTGCCATGAGCTTTCTGTTTAGTTGCTTGCGAGAGCAGTGTAATGAAAAAAAAAGGACTGAAATCGTCATCCCTTCCTATACCTGCTATTCGGTTCCTAGCTCTGTGATAAAGGCAGGCTGTACTGTTCGTGTATGCGACATAGATGTCAATACACTCTCATATAATATCGAACAGTTAAGGTCTATAGACTACAGTAATGTTCTGGCATTAGTCACAGCCAACCTATACGGCATACCGAACGATTTACATAGCATTGAATCAATCGCCAAAGACAATGGTGTATTCCTTGTTGATGATGCAGCACAGAGTATGGGTGCAAAGATCGGAGATCGATATTCAGGCTTTTTTGGTGATGCCGGCATACTCAGTCTTGATAAAGGTAAGAACATCACATCGATCCAGGGTGGAATACTAGCTCTTCACTCTGAACAGTTAAATGATATCGTTTCACGCAACTATTCCAGACTAAACTCCACAGATTTCTTCAGCGATAGTAAAGAGATAATTAAGCTACTTGTCTATGCCCTGTTTTTACGCCCTTCGTTATACTGGATACCTGACAGTCTACCTTTTCTCGATCTTGGCAGTACTATATATACTGAAGATTACCCTATATTGAAATACAGCAATGCATTATGTGGTATTGCAGCAAGTCAACTAAGACGCATTGATTCGATAAATCGAAAAAGAAGTGAGAATGCGCAACGCTATATTTCCTACCTGTCCGATATCGACAATATGAGAACCATCACTATTGACGATATGCTTTCTCCCGTCTACCTACGCTTTCCGATCCTCTCGTTAGATCGGCAAACCAGAGAGCTCACGATTAAAACCCTGAATGAAGCCGGATTTGGTGCAACTTCCTCGTACCCCAGCGCTATTTCCGAGATCGACGAAATAAAGGATCGCTTACTTTTGAGTCGTGATTGTTGCCTTAATGGAGATTATGTTGCCGATCGTATAATCACGCTACCGACACATGAATATGTGACACCAAGAGACATTTTAGAGATCTCCAACATTCTTCACAAAATTTAGAGACCCCCAACGCTGAACAGACAGCAATTCAAGGTCATTTCTGCCGGTAGCTGACCTTATTGCCTTGCGTTAATTGGTATATCTTCAACCCTGTAGAGCTCTATCTACCCACTAGTACCGATACAGATCCAGCCCTCATTGGCGCTTTTATTAACTACTTGATTTCACTGCTGTCTCATTAACTTGAATCAAAGCGGTTTGGATTATCCATATTTTGATACAATGAGAGTGCAAACTACTTGACAAAGGGTATAATGATTATGGATGGTACAACCCACTGACAATAAAGGGTATTTTTTTGTTACCCGGTTAATGAGCAGTGCCGCCTATCGTGTTACCGACCGCCGTAAAGTGAGTAAGAGTAAAGGTCTGAGCTCTGATCAAACGATCAAATTTACCGGGACGGTCACATCAAGGAAATGCCCGGTACAGTTACGCCGTATCGGTTATCGTGATGCGCAAACAGGGAAGCGTAATGTTTTCTGACCAACAATTTCAAGCCATCAGCCAATACGATTGCACAGATCTACAAAGCCCGCTGGGATGTTGATTTTTTTCAAATGGATCAAACAGAATCTGAAAATCAAAACCTTAATCGGCACCGGCAAAAATGCAGTATTGACACAGATCCGGATTGCTCTGTGTGTTTATCTGCTGCTGGCTTTTTCAAGTTTCAATCACGGGTGGAAAAAAGTCTCCCGCAAATATTGCGGCTATTACAGATTGATCTGTTTGAAAAGCGCGATCTGATGACTTTACTTAGAGAGGAGACCCAGTTAATGAAAACACACGCGATCACAATCAACTGGCTTTGCTGTGAAAGTTAACGGCACAGCAATGTATTGATTTATCAATTGTTTTTTTTGCATGTACAGCCAGAAGACCTCCCGCTTACTAAGCTTTGCGTTTTACATGGCTATATCGATCAACCACTAGATGATAAGCTGCATGTATTCAAACCGCCTCAATCTGAAATTTTGAGCAACCTCAATGACCGGAAACTGTAAGCTAATTCTTCTGTATCGTATTCTATCCTCCATTCCACATCAGGGATTTACCAGTCACTTTTCTCTATCGACTATCAGACCTCACTGAATGCTTCTCTCATTAAGGAGATTCGGATGTTAAAGCAGAGACTCAAGTATCTAACGAAGCTATGTGTAGCATATACACTATACTATTCAGGATTTTTAAAAATAGTTTCATCGGTACTTCTGAATAAATGTAGCGTCGTATTGATGTACCACAGGGTTCTTCCTGTTTCTTCTTTTAACAAGACTTATTCAAATAGCGCCATCATAGTCTCTACAAATACCTTTGAAAAACATGTGAATTTTCTAAAGAAAAACTTCAACGTCATTTCCTTGGATGAGTTTGAGCAACACATCAACATACACGGTTCATATCCAAGTAAATCGTGCCTTGTAACATTCGACGATGGCTGGTTCGACAATTACGAGTATGCTTTGCCAGTCTTGGCCAAGAAAGGTGTTCCCGCAACAATTTTCCTGCCTTACAACTACATAGGCACATCACAGCGATTCTGGCAAGAGGAACTGACTGCTTTACTGCATATAATATGTAATGACCCAGGAAGTGAAGCGATTGAGTTCTTAAACGCCCTACCGTATCGAATCAATCAACCAGACAGCAATGAAACACGTGCTTCAGATATAAACGAGTGTATTAGACATATTAAAGGACTTGGTGATCAAGAGATTGATGACGTACTGGCGAATGCAAGACAACTGTCTGCTCAAGGTTCTAAGCAACATACAAATATTGACAATTATCTCGACTGGAATAATGTGAAAGATATGATGGAGAAACACATTGCATTCGGCTCGCACTGCCTTAGTCACCGCATTCTGACCGGCCTTTCAAAAGATAAAATGGCAGCTGAAATAGGTGAATCAAAGACTAAGATCGAAGACGCTCTCAGCACACCGGTAAAGAGCATTGCCTACCCGAATGGCAATTATAATGATGATGTTTTAAAAACGGTTAAAGCGGCGGGCTACTCACTCGGTTTCTCTACAGTTTCCGACCATGTGGGACACACGACAAATCGGTATGCCATACCAAGAATCAACATAAATGACGCCGCTACGAAACATATCCCTCTGTTTTACTGTAGATTATTGAAAATATTCTAACTGGGTATTTTATCCTTTACGTAAAAGCCACATAGTGATTTCAAAGAGCCAAGGCCTGATATCGTCAAGTCTCAAAACCTCATAATACAAATTCTTTCCGCAAAACTTCATGAATTCAATAAAACTGGAAAAACGTGAAGGATAATTATGGGGAAGATTTAATGATTTACTTGATTTAAAGAATCTCATCAAAAGCAAATCAAGGTCACCACAAAGCCAGCGGGTTTGAACACCTATCTTGTAGTTATTGACGGGTTTTACGCTATTATTCGATAGTGTCTCAATAAGCAGTTTTGGAAAATCAACACCCGAATCTATCGCCAGCTGCAGTGAGCCCCAAAATCTTCCATTTATTTCCATTAGATAGGGAGTCTGGTCCGCTTCATTTTGCTTAAACTCCACCATTGCAACACCATGCCAATGTATTTCTTTAAGCAGTCTCTCGCCGTATTCCTTTGCAAATGGGTTTGGCTCAACGCTTTCACGCAGAACACTGACTCCCCCTGAAGGTGGTTTTTCTCTTAATCGTTTATGGCAAAATACGGCAATCGGCTGCCCATGCTGAAAACAGTAGAATAGACCTGTTCCAGGTCCCTCAATCCTACTCTGCAAAAGTACTGGAAAGGTAGTTTCAGGAATAGTTAGGAGTTTTGATTTTAATTCACTTGCAGAATGCGCATAATCGACCGATGTCGACAACCACCTGTCATCCGTTTGTATTCGGGATTTTGAAGGTTTGACTACAACAGGATAGTTAACTTCCTGGATATAGCGATCAATTTCTTCTTTCCCGTTGATCCTCACCGATGATGGTATAGGCACCTCAAGCCGCTTGGCAATTTCGATCAGGTTAGCCTTGTCTGCAGCCTGTTTAAGAATCGCTGAATCAGGAAACGGAAGTTTACATCCAGGCTCGAACAGATTTCTATGCTCAGCAATTGTTATAGTCGTTATATCTGATACCGGCAGTAATACTTCAATTTCTTCTTCTTCAACGAAATAAGCAATGCTCTCCACAAAGCGCCTGACAGACAATTCCGGTTTAGGGTAAATCAGGCATTTGAAGCAATACTTTGAGTAACCGGCCAAAGACTTTGCCGAATGGGAAGCAACAAAGATTCTATGCCCGGCTTTTCCCAGCGACCTTGTAATGGCTAGTGCGGCTCTGCTGCTACCATCTGTAACTAGAATATTCATATCTTGGTCTGGCTGACTTTTTTGTACATTGACTAAAAGAAGCCATCCCTGCTTCCACTGTTTCTCCAGAATTGACTGGGGCAATATTCATATTGTTCGACTACCGATCATATAACCTCAGTCACAGATCGCGTATGTTCGAACTCAGCTTCAATGCAAGGATAATCCTACACCATTCGCTTAGACGCTGACTATTTCTACGCCGCATTATATTAGGGTATTTCACTGCTGTCCCATTAACTGCGTATTCCGGCTGATACTGGACGACGAATCCGGAGCAAACTGGACAGTGATTCCGGTTTGAAACTGGACATTTTTTAGTAAGTAACCGGAATCGTTCAAGCGAAACAAGACGCGGGATTATTTTCATGGTGATCATGGCATCCTTTCTGTTTTTTCAGGAGGTTTCATGGCCAACAAGAGGAAATCCATGCGCAAGCTGAGCCCAGTATCACTGAAAACCGAGCATAAGCCTCATGATCCATCGCTATGCAGTCGTTGAAAGATCCTTAGTACCGTTAATCCGATTGGCCAGATCTGCAACACAAAGCTCGATCTGATCGATGGCCCTGTTCACACCCCCTTGCTCCATTCCATATGGATCCTCAACCTCGTTTCTTACATTCTCTGTAAATGCACCTATCCAAACCACTTTACTTTGTGCGTTTTTATCGAGAGCCAAAAGCATGTCCCAGTTTTTTCTGTCCATGATAACAATAAGATCAGCCCATTGCGTATCCTGCATAGAGACACGGTTAGATCTATGTGTAGTAAGATCATAGCCACGTTTTGATAGTAATTTTAAATATTCAGAATCACAGGGCCTGTTCGCTTTGTCATAAAACCCCGCTGATTTGACCTCTGTTTTTGAAGAATCGATACTTTTTCGTAAAAGGAACTCGACAAGTGGGCTGCGATATATGTTTCCGTAGCAGAGCACTAACAGATTGCTTGACTTACCCTTATCGATGGCAATCTCACTCATCTCGGCCGCTTTGCCCAGTACAATGAAATGACGGATACGTCTTATCAGTGCAAATACTATCCTTACCAAGACATTTTTTCTTTTCTGCATGATTATAAGTTCATCTCGGTGCATCACACAATCTCTTGACCCCCCTGGCTATATAAATAATTCTCACCTGTCCTATGGATATGGCTGAATATTTTATTACCCTATCCAAATCAATATCTTGCACGCCGCACTCCCTCTGAACCCACTGATTCAGGCTAAAGCAAATATAGGCCACTTCTTGTCAATACGTCCTCGACTGAAGCGAACTTGAATTCTTCAAGCAGATTATTAAGACGACTTTCGAACTTACCGAGATTATTATAGTGCCTGAATTGTGATAAAAGGCTGGATTTTATTCTTGGCTGATCTTTATCTATTTCCCATGGATGCATATAAAATATGAACGGGAGTTCGTCACGTTGATTTATGTTTTTCAAGCCTTTTCTTGTGAGCCAATAAGGAAGCAATCTAAAGTAGCCCCCACCACTGACAGGAAACCGAGTCTTAGCAATAGCCACGGTCGACAATGGAAATTCGATGATTGAATTGCCCTTTTCCGTTATGAAGTGATGTGGTTTTGTCTTCGCCCCGGGTATCCCATATCGATCGTGCATAATAGGGAAGATACTTGAATCGTATTTAAATCCCAGCTCCACCAATATGTCCATTGCCCATATCGATTTTTGTGTAATTGAGTAGCTGGCGGCACGGTATCCAAGTATCTGCTTGCCGGTAATTTGTTCTACTGTCGCCTTGGATCGCTTGGTTTCTTCCGTAAATGTCTCGGGGGTTTGATGGTATACCAGATCGTGGCTATATCCATGGCTTGCCACTTCGTGACCGTTTTCCGAGATCTCTCTTATAAGCTTTGGATAACGTTCGGCTGTCCAACCGAGCACAAAAAATGTTCCTTTTACATTATGCGCGTTGAATATTTCCAAGATACGTTGCGTATTTCGTTCAACACGCGATTCATACTCAGACCATCTTGATTTGTTGACCTGTTTTGAAAATGCTGAAACCTGATAATAATCCTCCACATCTACCGTTATTGCATTGACTATGCCATCGGTTTCACATGACTTCTCATCAGATATACTGTTCATCAACTTATGACTCATCTCTGGGTAAGTATTAACCCGGCGACTACATGGAATCCTTTAAATACTGTGTGTCTATCTGCGATTCAATTAAACCTGCATTTCCTGTAACAAACTCTTTCAATGCCTGCCTGGATTCCCCTTCATCTCTCATTTTAGAAGAGATCAGGATCGCCGTAGCGTCTGTTCTACCCTGAAACACACCTAGTATGCCGTACAATTTTGCCTTTAAGTCACTCACCGTCTCTCGGCCACCGACATAGTACCAGCTCCAAACCACACGTCTTTCGCCGCCACCGGATTGAATAACATCTTCTTTTACAACTATTTTGTTGTATGGGTCAATGTCCAAGGTGCGCTTCGTAGAGACCTTTTTTTTCCACAAACCACTATCAAAACGCCTGTTTTTTGAATTGATTATCTCTTTTCCTTGCTCTTGCTTCCCGTAGCCTGCAAGGTAAATCTCAACTTTTTTGCCATCGCCTTTTGCCAATTTTTTATACAATTCAATATCTGCCGACTGCCATGATGGTCCCCATGCACTCAAGTATTCCGTTTCCTTCCACTGATCAAGGCTGAAGTTCAGTTTCGAAACTTCACCGGATGCTGATGCAGCTATAGCTCCAATTGCATAGTTAACGGCAGGACCAATCGTAGCCGACAAAATCAGAACACCAATGACAATCATACTCTTAGCTAGCTTACCTTGAATCTTTTTCTCTTGGACATTCCTGTCTTCATTACTATCTTCGGACTCCGTTGACTTCTTATCCACTAACGCCCAGACATAGAATAGGCATGAGAAACATATCAAAAACACAACCCATCCTAGCCATATATGATCATCAAGCAGCTCATGTTTCATATTCGTATAATGACCTGCTAGTACGACGATATAAATTCTTATAACGTTGGAAACAAAAGCCATGAGAGACGCTGTGAGGATATAGATCAATGAGTGGAGCAGCCTGGACTGCATGAAGTAACCGTATAGCATGGATATGCTTACTGCCGCCACCTGATACCTTAGGCCGCTACATCTGTTTCCCACCTCGAACACGCCTTCCGGGATTGTGATTAAATAGCCATCTCTAATGGAAACATAGCCTGTCAGGTGTAGCAGTTCGTTAACCATTATGGCGGTCGGGATCTGAAGTGGCCATTCAAGCATGGACCAGACAGGTATCGCACATATCAAGACCAATATAGGAAACAACATCCTGTAATTGCTTCTGGCACCGTACATCGCCAACACAAACACACCCAGTAACAGGATAAATACCAACTGAGTTGCTGTTTGCAATTGGACCATCTCCGCCACCAACCAGGCAAAAGAGAGAAGCACAAGGAAGAAAATATAGAGAGGTCTGAACTTTGTCTCGAGGTTTTGTGCTCTTGTATTCCATTCTCTATAAAACATATAGACACATACAGCGAACAGTAAAAGACCGTGCGAATAGATATCACTACCGTGAACCCAGGTATGGTAAAAGCTGTAGACAGTGGTATGGTACACGGTGCCCATGAGCACCATGCCCACTATCATTGGTAACGCACTGTGGAATTTGGCTTTTTTTATACGCAAACTATCCATGCTGATATCATCTATGAATTAACGGTTTGATTCGAATTCTGATCAATATTTTTGACCTCAATATTCAAACAGAATGAGTCCTAGTAATCCCCCCTCTCTTATAGCATGAATCCAAGCCTTTGTTCTTTTTCCAGAATCTGCGCTGCATTTTTTTCTTATCGGTCGAGTATGCACTCCCCTCGCAGTCCATTATCAACAGTGCATTATTCGTATCACTTAGTATAGTTTCAATCAAACGCTTCAGATGCTCATTCACAGAATGCAATACTGCTTCCCATTCTCTGGTATCTATGGCTAATTTCGATGCCAGGAATCCCGTATGTAAATTCACAACAATACCCTTTGTTGAGGTTATGTCATGAAAATTTTCCAAGGATGAGGTATGGCTCACTTTTGCGATCATAGAAAGCCCCTTGACCAGTGGGTGAGATCCATAAATAGAGTCTATATTACTGTTGATTTCGGGTAAACGCCCGAATCCGGATAGCCACAATCCGCTGATAACCGCTTTTCCCTCCGCCAGTCTTTTTTGATTAACTTCGCTTTGAAAGAATAGCATTTGGATTTCGTTCAGTATGCTGATCCATGCCTTGCTGTCCGGCCCATCGGGTAAAAATGCAGCAATATCCCGCCCAACTACAGATTCAACACTCGTTGTTGTGATCTTTGGGCAATTTGACAGCTGCAGATACCACATCTCAGGATCAACATTAACCAAGTTCAATCCAGCCTGCTTGAAATGGGTATTGAAGAGCCCGACCAGCCGGGTGGCTTCGTCATGGGTTATCTGCAGTTGGCCTGGTCCGTGCAAACGCAAACTGTCCCGGTCAGCCACCAAATGTACCGGGGTTGCTAGTGCCCAGCAATACTCTTCAGGTTTCCCCCCACTTCCCAGTAATGAAACAGCACCAAGCGGAAGATCATTGTCTTTGCTTGACCCGGCTCCGAAGAGTTTGAACAGTGTTTCGGGTAAATCAGCACTATTGGCAACGCATATTTTGTCGGCCCTTGTCAGTAGCTTCTCTAGCGCATCGGGACGGGGCATTTCGTCCACAGGCGCGTTTTCTCTAATTGGCCAAAACAGCTCGGGCAGTAACAGAACTAGTTTTCCGCTCTGGCTCACGAAGGTATTAGTTGTTATCAGTATAAAAAATTTCTACTGATTTGCGTTCATGTTGTCAAGAATTGATTTTTTAACTTCATCAAGATCCGCATTGATCGTCAACACCGGGGATGTGGACTGCTTGATTGCGGTATCCGGATCTTTAAGTCCATTACCGGTTAGTGTGCATACTATGCTGGAACCTTCAGGTATTTTTCCGCACTTGATATCTCTCAAGGCTCCTGCCAAGGATGTGGCCGAAGCCGGTTCACAGAAAATACCGTCTTGTTCCGCCAACATTTTCTGGGCTTCCAAAATAAGCTCATCGCTACACTCATCAAACCAACCGCCAGATTCCTCCTTGACTCTCCAGGCCTGATTCCATGATTGCGGATTACCGATACGTATCGCAGTAGCGACTGTTTCAGGATCTTTTACCGGCCCCCCGCGTAGAAAAGGCGCCGAGCCGGAAGCCTGGTAGCCAACCATTTTCGGCTGTTTGCCTGTAACCGCACCCCCCGCAAATTTACATTTCCCATTACAGTAAGTACATGCCTCAGTAACATGATCCGCCGTGGTACAGCTGTATTCTCGGTAACCTATCCAGTGCGCAGTGATGTTTCCTGCATTCCCAACCGGCAGACAATGATAGTCGGGTGCATGCCCCAACTCCTCAACGATCTCAAAAGAGGCGGTTTTCTGGCCTTGCAGGCGATACGGATTGATCGAGTTGACTATGGTTACGGGGGCATGCGAGGCAACATCTTTTACCAACCGCATACCATCATCAAAATTCCCTTTGATCTGAATTGTAACCGCACCATACATCATTGCTTGAGCAAGCTTTCCCATGGCGATCTTTCCGTCCGGTATTAAGACAAATGCTGTGATACCTGCACGTGCTGCATATGCAGCAGCCGCAGCCGAAGTATTTCCGGTCGATGCGCAAATGATCGCTTTACTTCCCTCCTCTACAGCCTTGGTTACAGCCATGGTCATGCCACGGTCCTTGAAAGAGCCTGTTGGATTGAGCCCTTCGTACTTGACATAGATATCCACATCCTTCTCGATCTGTCGGGGGATGTTGTTAAGACGTATAAGCGGTGTATTACCCTCGCCAAGACTGATTATCCGGGTGTCATCATGAACAGGCAGCCTGTCGCGGTATCTTTCTATCAATCCTGTATAGCGGGTACGGAATGGCATGATATAAACCTCAAAAAAAACTAATTACTGTATCGAAGAGATCAGACCAATATTATGATTTGAATGCTGCTATCGTACAGTTGTGAGTATTCGAATCCGGTACGTTTACAATGGCTTCACAAGCTTAAGAAATCACAGTTCAACCATCGAGGCGTTCGACGCGTATTCGCATCACTTGCCCAAATACAGTTTCCAGTTGCTCTATTTCCGCGATAGCTTTGTTTAGCTGTTTCTCGATAACTTTCTGCGTCAGCATAACCAATGGAACGGTATTGTCCCCTTCATTGGGTTCCTTTTGCTGAATCGCTTCGATACTGATCTGCGATTCAGCCAGAATGCTGGCAATTTTCGCAACCACTCCCGGCCTGTCGACAACCTGCATACGTAAGTAAAAAGTGGTTTCCACCTCTTCGATGGGTAATATCGCCAAGTCAACCAATTTACCAGGTTGGAATGCAAGATGCGGTACACGGTTTTCCGGATCTGTAGTCAACATGCGCACGACATCGACCACATCCGCCACAACTGCCGACGCTGTAGGTTCCGAGCCGGCGCCCGCACCATAGTATAAGGTAGGGCCTACCGCATCGCCTTTAACCAACACGGCATTCATAACGCCGTCCACATTGGCGATGAGGCGGCGTCTGGGAATCATGGTCGGGTGGACCCGCATCTCGATCCCTGTCTCTGTCTTGCGAGTAATACCGAGGTGCTTTATCCGATAGCCAAACTGATCCGCATACTCGACATCCTGCGGTTCGATTTTAGTGATGCCTTCGGTATAGGTCTTTTCGAATTGGAGCGGAATACCAAAGGCAATGGAACCGAGGATCGTTAATTTGTGTGCGGCATCGATACCTTCCACATCAAAGGTCGGATCCGCCTCGGCGTAACCCAAAGCCTGCGCCTCTTTGAGGACCTCGGCAAACTCACGCCCTTTGTCACGCATCTCTGAGAGTATGAAGTTGCCGGTGCCATTGATAATTCCCGCAATCCACTCAATATGATTTGCCGCCAATCCCTCACGAACCGCTTTAATGATTGGAATTCCACCCGCAACGGCGGCCTCAAAGGCAACCATAACACCCTTTTGTTGAGCCGCTTCGAAGATTTCATTGCCGTGCATGGCAATCAACGCCTTATTGGCGGTGACGACATGCTTGCCATTCTCGATAGCCTTCAAGACCAATTCACGTGCAGGGGTATAACCTCCGATCAACTCAATGACAATCTCCAGCTCCGGGTTCTCCACCACGGAAAAAGCATCATCGGTAACCTCCACACTCTCGAGTCCGATGAGTTGACTGGGATTGTATTGTTTTGCTGCCGCATGGGTAATCTGGATGCCCCGACCTGCCCTGCGAGCAATTTCATCGGCATTGCGGGTCAGAACATTCAGCGTACCACCACCCACGGTCCCGAGTCCCAACAAACCAACTTTAACTGGATTCAAGGTCTCTACTCCTGCTGTAATAAGTCCAATTAGTTTATGAGGCTTTTAAGCCATCATTACGAAACATGTCACGGATACCACGCACAGCTTGCCTGGTCCGGTGCTCATTTTCTATCAATCCGAATCTTACATGGTCGTCTCCATGTTCGCCGAAACCGATACCCGGGGAGACCGCGACTTTAGCTTCACTTAAAAGTTTCTTGGAAAATTCAAGCGATCCCATTGATTTATATGCATCCGGAATAGGCGCCCAAACGAACATTGTGGCTTTGGGTTTTTCCACCTGCCAGCCGATATTATTTAAACCGTCACAGAGTACATCACGACGGTTCTGATACATACCGCAAATCTCTTTAACCACATCCTGCGGTCCTTCAAGAGCAGCTATTGCGGCCACCTGAATCGGCGTGAAAGTACCATAGTCCAGATAGGATTTGATCCGGGCAAGGGCAGCAACGAGGGTTTTGTTCCCTGACATAAATCCAACCCGCCAACCGGGCATATTGTAGCTTTTTGACAAAGAGTAGAATTCAACGGCTATCTCGTCAGCTCCGGGCACTTGCAGAATTGAAGGCGCCGCATAACCGTCGAAAACAATATCGGCATATGCCAGGTCATGCACGACCCAGATATTGTACTCTTTTGCAATCTCCACCACCTTCTCGAAAAATTCCAGATCGACACATTGTGTGGTTGGATTCCCTGGAAAATTGAGCACCAGCATCTTTGGACGCGGCCAGGAGTCTTTGATTGACTTCACCAGTTCATCGAAAAAATCGATCCCCGGCACCATTGGAACGTGACGCACGTCGGCGCCTGCGATGATGAAACCGTAGGGGTGTATGGGATAGGCCGGATTTGGCACCAACACCGAATCACCCGGCCCCATACAGGCCAGTGCAAGATGGGCCAGACCCTCTTTTGAGCCAATTGTGGCAATCACCTGGGTCTCGGGGTCCAGTGCCACATCGTAACGGGACTTGTACCAGTTGCTCATTGCACGGCGCAGTCGAGGTATGCCTTTTGACATGGAGTAGCGATGTGTATCCTTTCGGTTCGCCACTTCACACAACTTGTCGACGATGTGCTGCGGTGTAGGCTGATCCGGGTTTCCCATGCCGAAGTCGATGATATCCTCCCCACGCGCTCGTGCCGCCGCCTTGAGTTCATTGACAATAGCGAACACATAGGGCGGTAACCGCTTGATTCTGCGGAACTCTTCCATCTCAGGCGTTGACACGAGAACCTCGACTTTTCTAATGGGTTAAAAGAGGTAAAGTTAACTGACCCACTATCAAAGATCAATTGACAAGATGAGATAGATCCAGATTGATAAGTCAGATCAGTGGTTTCGTGCCGTGAACCTAAAGAACATTACACCAGCGAACCAATGCAAGGCGATTGCCGCATGGAAAGCTAGAGTTACGTCCCGGTGGAGAACATAATTCAAGATACATCGTATTCGCTCAGCAACCATTGATCGGCCGGAAACTGACTTTTTTCCTAGGTTGGAATAGGGTATGGTCTGCGCATGAAATTCATACTCGACGAGGCCAGCGATGGCCTCTCTATTCAACGTTATGATCAGGGTGAAGTCACCGTCAGCGGGGTTATTTACAGAGAAAACTGCATTGTGCTCCCTGACCGGATCATCTCAGCATGGCGTCCCGGCGGTTTTCTCGATCTCAGCCAGGAGGATTTCAGCTTTCTCGCTGAACTCTCTCCAGAAATCGTCATTCTGGGAACCGGTGACAGGCAACAGTTTCCGCATCCCAGCCTGACACAGCCACTGATGCAGAACCAGATCGGACTTGAAGTAATGAATACGGCCGCGGCTTGCCGAACCTATAATATACTGATGTCAGAGGGGCGTCGAGTGGCCGCCGCGCTGTTTATGATTTAACCCCTTCCTCCGCTTCGACATGAGCATCCTCATCACTGTCATACTCCAGAACAACAACATCCTCTGGATAAGGGTATCTTTTCACCGCGCTTTTACCCAATCGACACGATGATGCCTGGTGCAATGCATCAGATTCCATGAGAATCAGAATCAATACCGTGACCATAATAGGCAATATACCAACCCCTCCGATCAGTGCCATCACAGCAACCTTTTTCATATCGAAATAGGTAAATCCGATCCAACCCAAAAACCAGACAACGAGAACGGCCAGCAACATATAGATAAAGATACGGCTACGCTCGGCCGCAATCTGCCAATGCACCCATACATACCAGGGATCCTGTGATTTCCTGGCCCGCCATAGTGTGTAAAAGAGTGCCACGAAAGAGAGGATGGGTACCAGTGCCAGGGGTTGCCAGTATGAGCGAACAAGTCCCAACGCCGCCACAAACCACAGGATATGGTTACCGATCAGATTGGTAAGAAAGATATCGTGTGGAATCTTGGCTTTATGCACCAAATCATCGGAAATCTCGAATTTCATCTATCTGAGCCTAAACGATCATCAACTGAAATATGAGACTACCACCGGATCTGTATGAATGCATCACTATGGAGCTGTAACCAGCGGAAAGATTACACACCCATTTATCCCTCAATTTCATTTTTCTGCTTTTTCACAAACCATTATTTTGCTGATAAAGCAGTAAAAACAGTATGATATAGATCACCATACCGGCCCATGGATGCTCTTTGAGAATTGTTATAAGCGAAATACCGCTTCCCAAGGTAGAATTCCTGCAAGATTATGGGCGATTGGGCAAATATACGCAGGTCCATACAACCTAGCACAATTCTCATCGCTGTCGATCATTGAAAAGATAATTCTGGTATCGGATTTACATATGGAAAAAAAGATAATTTTTTGGGTTGTCTCGTTGTCGCTGGTAGCGATTGCTCTAGCGATACTCTTGCCTGGCGGTCGTACAGTAGACACCAATCCCAGACTGCCTTGGGGTATTACCATCAATGCAAATAATGAAGTTGAAGTGTTCGATCTTACCCTGAATCGCAGCCGCCTCGTTGATGCCCGTGAGGTCTTTCAGGAGCAGGGAGAGGTCAATATGTTTCTTGCCGAAACCGGAGATCCAGCGCTGGAGGCCTATTTTGAGAGGGTCTTCCTGAGCGGTTTACGGGCTGACATTATATTGGTATTAAAGGCTGAAACAGCCCAACTACAAGGATTGTTCAACCGGGGATCCCGTATCAGCAGGACATCCGGGACAATACATAAGGTTGAATTATCCAGTGAAGACCAACTCCTGGCGGCCAACCTTCCTATCGAATTGATCAACTACGTACCCGCAGCTAACCTGGATGAATCACTCATTCTCAGCCGATTCGGCGAACCTTCGGAGAGAATCAGTGAGGGTGAGGGTGGGGTGACACACTGGATCTATCCCCATAAAGGCCTGAGTATCGGAGTCAACCCTGAAGGAAAAGAGCTGATTCAATATATGCCCCTGGAGAGGATCCCGTCCTTTGTGGAACATATCACGCACGACACAGATAAGATGGAATAATGACCTGGGGCCTGTTCACACAGCCCCAATCGATCCCGATAAGTCACTCCTGATCTTCAGCATCCGGCATCATCTGTTTAGGTATTGTCTTCTTCCTAGTCGTTTTGATGTCATCGTCCATCAGAATGCGGTGGGCCTCCCCATCCAGGTCATCAAACTGGCCACTTCGGGCTGCCCAAAACAGTACTCCGACTGCTGCAAGTCCTAAAAGGATCATGCCGGGTATCAAACCATAAATGACATCCATCTGGCTGCTCCAATAGATTGACTAACCATAAACCGAGGCAGTAATACCTTCAGGTCTGACTGGCGATCAGGCGGATTCCCGGCTCTCTCAAACTGACTAAAACAATCGACGTTAAATCCTGCCGTTTCTCTCGCATACAGTTTACAGGTTGCTGAAATAATATGCCTGTCCGATTCAGGCTACAACCACGCCAGCACGGGCTCGCAGATATTGCTACTGTGCTTTAACACCCTTGAATAAAGTTCGTATACGCGCCGAATTTCCAATTACCGCCAATGAACTGAGTGGCATCGATATAGCAGCGACCAATGGTGTGACAAACGCCGCCATGGCCAGCGGAACCATAATGATATTGTAGACGATTGATATACCGATATTTTGACGGATGGTCAAAAGAGTCCGTCTGGAGAGACCAATGGCCAGCCTCACCTTCTCCAGTTCACTACTCATCAACACTATATCCGCACTGGCAATGGACACATCGGTTCCTGATCCCATCGCAATGCCCACATCCGCCCGAACCAAGGCCGGCGCATCATTGACGCCATCACCCACCATTGCCACCCGTTGCCCCTGTTCCTGCAGTCGCCGCACAACCTGATCTTTCTCCTCCGGCAATACCTCAGCAATCACATCCATTCCCCCCAGACGATGCGCAATCGCTTCTGCTGCCTGTTGGCGATCACCGCTCAGCAGGGTGAGATGCAGACCCTCTGCCTTGAGATCAGAGATCAACTCCCTGGCGTCCGGCCGTATCCTATCCTCGACCGCAATCAATCCGACCTGGCGGCCATCTATACCGATGTAAAATGAGCCAACGCCTTGTTCTCCCAATTGCCGGGCTAGCTGTTCAAGCCGTTCAGATCGTGCTAGCCCTTCATTACCCATCATCACCGAATTACCGGCACAGAGTTGCTGATCCGCCACAATCCCAGAGACACCCAGGCCGGGCCTATATTTGAACTCTCTCCCCTTCAATCGGGTTGTTCCCGATGAAAACGCTTGGTACCAACTTGTAACCGCCTGGGCTGTAGGATGCTCGGAAAACCGCTCTATGGCGAATGCCTTTTGCATGAGCTCAACCACGGATTCGGCTGGGGGGGTGGTTTGGTTCACTTCCCATTCAGCCTCTTCCGTATAGATCCCAACCACCGACATGCCACCCTCTGTCAGGGTACCTGTCTTGTCAAAGACAACATGATTAATCGATGAAAGGGTTTCAAGCACCTCACCGTTCTTAACCAAAATGCCGTATTTCGCACCCAGCCCGGATGCCACTGCGATGGACATGGGCGTTGCTAAGCCAAAGGCGCAGGGACAGGTGATAATGAGCACTGAAGTAGCGGCCAATAATGCCACTTCAAAGGAGCTATCGACCCAAAAAAGAAAGGTCGCCGTCGCCAATAGCAGTGTTACCGCCACGAACCAGGGAACAATCTGATCTGCAAGACACTGGATTGGGGCCTTGGAACCTTGAGCCTCCTCAACCAGACGTATAATACGCCCGAGCGCCGTATTCTTCAGGGAACCGGTAACCTTAACCTGTAAAACACCATGAGCATTGATGGTGCCCGCGGAAACTATATCGCCTTCCTTCTTATTGACTGCCTGAGACTCTCCCGTGAGCATAGCCTCGTCGACATTGCTTTGCCCATGGGTGACAACACCGTCTACGGGTATCCTTTCGCCGGGTTTGACCATGACTGTGTCGTCGGTACCGACAGCCCGGATTGGAACGATCTTCTCCTCACCATCCACAAGGCAGGTTGCCACCCGGGGCTGGAGGTCCAGCAGACGTTGTGTTGCTGCTACCGCCTGACGTTTAGAGATCGCCTCCAGATAGCGGCCGACCAGAATAACAAACAGGAAATTGACCACCGTGTCATAGTAGACCTCGCCTATCAGGCTCCCGGTAACAGTCACATAGACAGAATAGAGATAGGTGATCGAGGCGCCGATGGCGATGGGTAGATCCATGCCCAGATGGAGATTGCGCAAACCGGACCAGGCGCCACGGAAGAAGGGGTAACCGGAATAGAGCAACACTGGTGTTGCCAAAGCAAATCCAATCCAGTGAAAAAGGGAGCGGAACTCTCCCTCGTTGGCGCCCGAATAGAGTGCTATGGATACCCAGAGCAGATTCATCATACCGAATGCGGCAAAGGCCATGCGGTAAAGTAAATTGCGGTTCTGCTTTTTCAGCGAACCCTCAGCAATCTCCGGGTCGTACGGTACCGCCGCGTAGCCTATCTGGCCTAGGCGTTTGATGACCCGGGACAGACTGATGGCACTGTTGTGCCACTTTACATGCAACCGCTTACCAGACAGATTGACCTGGGCCGAGGTTACTCCGGCTTCGGCATTCAGGGTATGCTCAATGAGCCAGACGCAGGCGGCACAGTGAATGCCTTCGATCAGCAGATGTATCTCTCTCTCCTCCCCTAGGTCATCGACAAACTCTTCCTGCACCTCATCCAGATCGTAAAGTGCAAGTTCCTTGGGGATTTCGGGTGGTGGGGCTAGACAGCCATCTTCCGGGGTGCGCAGGTAAAATCCATCCAATCCCGCTGCATAGATCGCCTCGCATACCGCCTTGCACCCCACACAACAGAAATGTTGAGGTTCACCGTCAATCTCGGCAACTATATCCTCTTTCGGCGGAACAGGCAGATTGCAGTGAAAACAGGCCTCCGGACTGTCTTGCTCTGATTGATTGGCTTGTACTGAAGGAGAGATACTCAAGGGATCCAATCAATTCCAACGCCAATTCGCTTGGGCGTATTGTATTCATCTTCCCCGTTTTTAATACTGACCAAGGTATCCCAGGCCCCCTTCAGAGGAAAGCTCACCTCAGCTTCATACTCACCAGGGCCAACTTGATTCATGGCAACGGAAAAGTCCTGTTTGGCGTCAGACGGACGATAGGCATAGAATGTCACACCATCACGGGAGATGGGATTCCCCACTTTGTCCTTCACCGAAAAACGACAGACAACCGACTGGCCGACATCGATTTTCCTGGGCATATCTATACTCATAATCCAACCGGGATTTCTTGCCTGCTTTTTAAGCATGTTTTCTTCATAATCCTCGCCGCGTTGGTAGAAATCATCCACCACCAAACCCGGATTATTGTCGATGGCGAGATATATCATGATCATGTTCATGGTGAAGAAGATCACCACCATGGCCACCCAGGCGATTACCCACGGACTCTGCCAAGCTGATTTTTTCTCTGTCATAACGGCGAATTATAACTTTTTGGAAGAACAATTAAAAAGGGCGGACATTTACGCCCGCCCTTAAACTCATACTCGTTGATTCTAACGCTTTGGGCCGATAAAGACACTATCCCTACTGCCTACCAGCAGCTGGCCGTCATACTCTCCTTGCACTGTGAACGTGACCGGCGAGGTTTCAGCGGTCAACAACTCCTTCGGTACTCGAAGAAACACCGTCCGTGCCGTCACCTTTCCACGTCTTGCCGTGGTCACCTGATCCTCATCCACCATGATCAAACCTTCAAGTCCCTGTGCCGAAACTACGACCGAAATATCCTCGGTCATCTTATTGAGAATCTTCAAGGTGTATTTATTCTGGATGCTGCCATCACTCTGCAGCACGAACAGCGGCTGACGATCATGGATGACCTTCAACTCCAGCGGTGCCAGAGAGGTCAATCCATAGGCTATACCCATCACGGCAGCCGACATAATCGCCGCATAGATCCACACCCTTGGCCGTTTGTAGAGCGGTTGCGGTTTCTTGTTCGCCTCCAGGGCCTCATAGGATTCAAACCGAATCAAGCCTTTCGGCCGACCGATCTTCACCATGACCTCATCACAGGCGTCGATGCAGAGGGCGCACATGATACAGCCCTCCTGTTGGCCATGACGAATGTCCACACCCGTAGGACAGACAGCAATACACTGTTTGCAGTCGACGCAATCCCCTGTGGTTCTCTCCTCTTCGGGTTGCCCTTTCTTGATTCTGCCCCGAGGTTCGCCGCGATGAAAGTCATAGGTAGGTACGACCGTCGTCTTATCGATCATAACACCCTGTATACGGGCATAGGGACAGAGCCAGAAGCAGGCCTGCTCACGCATATAACCCGCGAGGACATAGGTGCCTACGGTAAACAATGCGATGGTGCCGTAGGCTACCGCGCTGGCCTGCAAAGTAAACAGATCACGCCATAGATCGAAGACGTCATAGAACCAGGCGACAAAGCTGATGCCGGTCACTATCGAGATAACGAGCCACAGGATATGCTTGGTTACCTTGATTCTTACCTTAGAGAAACCAATGGGCGCCTTCTCAAGTTTTCGCCGTTTCTGGGGCGAACCCTCGAGCTTATCCTCCAACCAGGTAAACACATCGGTCCAAACAGTCTGAAAACAGAAAAAACCACAATAGACACGACCGGCTAATGCCGTGGCTACTGCCAACAAAAGGGCAAAGAAGAGCAGTGTCAGGGAGAGCATCCAGAAATCTTGCGGCAGTACGGTTATGCCCAGGATATGGAACTGGCGGTTGGGGATATCGAACAGGATCGCCTGCCGACCACCCCACTGAAAATAGGGCCCGATGAAAAAGATGATCCACACAGCGGCGCTTAGCCATTTAATATTGCGCCAGTACCCTCCCATGCGCTTGGCATGAATGGTCTCCTCACCGGTATTGAGATGCCAATGCACCGACTCCGCATAAAGGTCATCCACCACAGACTGCCGGGCTGTCGTGTTTTCATTTCCGCTCAAGGGATCAACTCCTGTGAAATCAGTGATGTCGTTCAGGGCAAAATGATAAATGCTAGCATAATTACACGCCAATGCGATTTATCAATACATTAGCATCAATTAATCAACCGTTCCCAATCAAATTTCCACCTGTTGATTTTTTGGGAATTTATCCTTGATCCATAAAAAAAGGGGGGTTTCCCCCCCTTTTTAAGTCAACGATCTATGTGCTTAGCTATTGTGCTTTTCGGCGTCACTCTTCATGAGGCTTTTTATCTTAAATGCAAGAAAGACGAAAATAACTATGGCTATAACCACAGTTGCAATCGAACCCCAGAATACTGCATCTCCGTTCATAGCAATCCCCTAACTCTGTCTAAGGACCCTGCGCTACTTCCTGTTACACAGGGTTATGGTGGAAAAAATGCCTATTCAGTAGATAATTATCCAGTCTTATCTACTGACCGCCACCGATCTTGTGTACAAAAACAGCCAGCTTCTTGATGTCATCCGCTGACAATCTATCACCGAATTTCGGCATAACGGCTTCACGCGATTTCGGCTCGGTCGCATCGTTCACGCCATACTTGATGGTGTACTTAATGCTTTCCAATAGGCTTTCACCCCCACTAGGCGCAAAGCGATATATGCCATCGGTCAGGTTTGCCGAACCCAGGACAGCCATACCTTTGCCGTCCATGCCATGACAAGCAATACAGCCCTTTTGGGTAAAGTTGGGATCTGACGTCGGATCACCCGCCTCGATTGCCTTTGACAAGCCATCGATTTCAGCATCCGACAAGATCTTGCCATGTGCCGTCATGATGCCTTTTCGACCCATAGCGATGGTCTGTTCAATGTTCTCAATGGCTCCACCATAGAGCCAGTCATCGTCAGCGAGCACAGGGAAGCCGGGGCCACCCTGACCACCGCCGCCATGACAGGCAGCACAGTTGTCGCCAAACAGTACCTTGGCTGAAGCAACCGCATACTGAGAAAGACCAGGCGCAGCCAAAATCTCCTTGGCCGACATGCCTTTTATCTTAGTCTCGTGTTCGGCACGGATCGCTTCCACCTCATCGACACCCTTAATGTACTCATCCATCTGAGTCCAGCCCATGAGACCTTTGTTTGACTCATGGCCTACTGGCCACATGGGGTAGAGAACACCGTAAACGACCCACCAGATCACCGAGGCCCAGAAGGCCAGCATCCACCAACGCGGTGGGGGATTGGTCAACTCCCGGAGGTTGTCGTCCCACACGTGTCCGGTATTGTTTTCACCCGGAAAAGAATTGTTATCCGCCATTTTTCTCTCCGCTATCAATTGCATCATCATCCATCGGGATAAAGCGGTTCTTCTCCAGCTTGTCCCGGTTTTTCGGACGTAAGGCGTAGAAATAAACGCCTACCATGAGTATGAAGGTGACCACCGTCATGATCAGGCCTACCCAATCACTGGTGGTCAAAGCCTCCCAATCAGTTTGAAAATGCTCGATGAAACTACTCACGATAGACCTTGTTCTCGTCAAGCTTTGCCATGGTCCCCAAGACCTGCAGGTATGCCACCATGGCATCCTCTTCAGTCTTGCCCGCCAGTTCGCCGTTGGCACTGGCGATATCTTCGTCGGTATATGGGACACCCAGCAATCTCATAACCGAGAACCGCGCGGCCATATCCTTACCCTCGACTAAATTATCTTTCAGCCATGGATAGTTAGGCATAACAGACTCCGGCACAACTGATCGCGGTGCGCGCAGATGCTTGCGTTGCCAGTCATCGGAATACTTACCGCCGAGTCTGGCGAAGTCAGGACCGGTACGCTTGGATCCCCATTGAAAGGGATGATCGTACATGGATTCTGATGCCAGAGAGTAGTGGCCGTAACGCTCTTTCTCATCACGGAAAGGACGGACCATCTGTGAGTGGCAGGTGTAGCAACCTTCTCTCTGATAGATGTCGCGCCCCGCCAGCTCAAGAGCGGTATAGGGACGCACGCCGTCACCAGGCTTATGGTCATGGAGCGTCTGACCGGGCTGACGTTGCCAGACCAGTTCAGGTGCAGCATTGTGCTCCATGGTGGACTTCATAGTAAACAGCGGTACGATCTCGACGATACCGCCCACGGTAAGAGACAAAGCCAGGATAAGCAGAAGCAACCAAACGTTCTTCTCCATCTTCTCCTGGAAGCCTGTTGATTGGTTTTCATTCGCCATTTTGCGAAACCCCCTTATAATTAAGCAGTTGCCGCAGCGGTACGTGCTTGCTGCAGGCTACCTTCACTGGATGCTTTAGCAACGGTCATCAGGACGTTGATCAACATCATCAATGCACCAAGCAGGAAGATCGCACCACCCACCGTACGCATGGCATAGTATGGATGCATGGCCTCAACAGACTCAGCAAAGGTGTAGGCCAGAGTGCCGTACTCATCATAGGCACGCCACATCAAGCCCTGCATGATACCGGATACCCACATCGCAACGATGTAGATGACCGCACCGATAGTGGCGGTCCAGAAATGCGCGTTGATCAGTTTCATGGACCACATTTCGGTGTGGAAGGTACGCATCATCAGATGATAGATGGCGCCGATAGCGACCATGGCCACCCAACCCAGGGCACCTGAATGCACATGACCGACTGTCCAGTCGGTGTAGTGGGAGAGCGCGTTCACGGTCTTCAGAGACATGACCGGTCCTTCAAAGGTGGACATGGCGTAGAAGGCCAGGGACATGATCATGAAACGCAGGATATAGTCTGTACGCAGTTTATCCCAGGCGCCGGAAAGGGTCATCATGCCGTTCACGGCACCACCCCAGGACGGAATGATCATTGCCAGGGATACCGCAGCACCCAGGGAGCCGGCCCAATCAGGAAGCGCGGTGTATTGCAGATGGTGTGAACCCAGCCATACGTAACCGAACATCAGCGCCCAAAAGTGGATCACGGAGAGACGGTAGGAGTAGACAGGACGCCCGGCCTGTTTGGGTACGAAGTAGTACATGATACCCAAGAAACCGGCGGTCAGGTAGAAGCCCACTGCATTATGTCCATACCACCATTGAATCATCGCATCCTGAACGCCAGCAAAGGCTGAATAGGATTTGAACAGGTCAACCGGGACAGCCAGGCTGTTGACCACGTGGAGGTAGGTGATCATCACCATCATGCCCAGGAAGAACCAGTTGGAGACATAGATATGCGATGTCTTGCGGGTTGCCATGGTCATGATGAAGTTGAATGAATAGACCAGCCAGACCACGGCGATTGCCAGGTCGATCGGCCACTCCAGCTCAGCGTACTCCTTTGCGGTGGTGATGCCGAGAGGTAGGGTGATCACTGCAGAAACGATGATCAGGTTCCAACCCCAAAAAGCGAACCAAGCCAGTTTGTCACTCCATAGCCGAACGCCGCAGGTGCGTTGAACGCTGTAGAACGAGGTTGCCATCAGTGCACATCCGCCGAAGGCGAAGATGACAGCATTGGTGTGAAGCGGACGTAGACGCCCGAAAGTGATGTACGGTAAATCGAAGTTTAGAAACGGCCATGCCAGTTCGGCGGCGATGTAAACACCCACCAATGCGCCTACGACAAGGTAGACTACGGCCATGACGGTAAACCAGCGTACAACTGCGAAGTTGTATTTCTGCTCGGCTGCGGCGTCCATGAACCCCCCTCATAAAACTAAATTGAACAAGACTTTAAAATTTGACTTTTCAGAAAAGCCCTACCACTCCAACTATGTCATATGCCACAATTGCAGCGTGACATATATCACTCTTAAATGACTCAGATGTCAATACGAACATTAGAAAAATCTAATGACCTACTAACGAGATAAGGGATTGATGCAAAAAGAAATTTATAGGCTCATCATACAAATTGACATAGATCAACGAAAGTTGAAAAAAACACCATTTTTTTGTTGACCGAGTGTGGATGATACTAGAAACGAGCTGTTTGGCTCAGTCATCGGAGCAGCCCTGAATGGTAGGATTAGATACAAGCAGTCACACTGTGCTTTCAAACCATCTGAGAATACATGCTTTCGAAGATGGGATACTCTAACGGGAAGCTGCAACCTGCCGCAATCCATCCCAACTGAGCAGCATGAGACTCTGATTCCGCAGTTGGATCAATCCCTCTTTCTGAAACCTTGTCAGTACCCGGCTAACCGTTTCCCGAGCAAGGCCAAGATAACTGGCCATATCGCTTCTTGACATGCCCAGATAGAGCCTATCTCCACCCAGACCACGTAACGAGGTACGCAGCGCCAAGGCGAGGATGAATGCAGCCAGACGCTGATCCGCGTTCTGCCGTATCAATGAGGCGGTCTGGGAGTGATTCAATGCGACCTCCTTCCCAAGCATTTCGATCAGTGCACGCTGTATGGCCTCGGTAGAGCGTCCGCTTTCAGTCAGCCGGCCAATGTCCAATACACATACTGATCCTGCCTCAAGTGCCCGTACAGAGTAGGAATAGTGTTGATTCGCCATCCCCTCGATCCCAATCAAATCACCAGGCAGATAGAAACCAACGACCCGTTCCTGCCGATTGAGATCGGGTACCATGGCTTTGAATGACCCCGATTTTACGGCATAGACAGCCTTAAACAACTGCTCGGCACCGAACAGCATCTCCCCTTTCTTAACCGATTGCCGTCTCAGCAGGATACCGGATGGCACACCGCTACCCGGCTCTGCATACTCCAGAACCTGACACATGGGATCGAGGCCACATTCTCTGCATGCCACTTCGAGCTGGCCCTCAAGATTTCGGGTATCAATAAGGCAACAAGACTTTTGCACTGTTCAATTTATGCCGGATTTGAGTTTACGGTCACCCCGTCGCGAGGTTCATCACTTAAAAATCGAATCTACCGAAAAACCATCTCTCTCCAGGATATCACGCAGGCGCCTGAGGGCATCCATCTGGATCTGTCTGACGCGTTCCCGGGTCACACCGAGTTCATTCGCCACCTGTTCAAGGGTGGAGTTTTCATAGCCGTGAAGACCAAAACGGCGTTCCACCACCTCTCGCTGTTTGTCGTTGAGTTTACTCAGCCACCGATCGAGATTGGCATTCAGCCCGTCATTCTGGATATCCACCGTCGGATCCATACTCTTCTCATCAGCAATGGTATCGAGTAATGGTTTGTCGGCATCCTTGCCGAATGGGGTATCCACGGAGGTCACACGCTCATTCAGCCCCAGCATGCGTTTGACTTCATCGATCGGCCTGTCGAGAAGATCGGCGATCTCCTCTGAACTGGGTTCGTGATCAAGGGTCTGCGCGAGCTTTCTGGCGGCTCGCAGATAGACATTAATCTCTTTCACAACATGGATCGGAAGACGGATCGTGCGTGTCTGATTCATGATCGCCCGTTCGATGGTCTGCCGAATCCACCATGTGGCGTAGGTTGAAAATCGGAAACCCCTTTCAGGATCAAACTTCTCCACTGCCCGAATCAACCCCAGGTTACCCTCCTCGATGAGATCAAGCAGTGCGAGCCCACGATTCATGTAGCGACGAGCTATCTTCACTACCAGTCGGAGGTTGCTTTCGATCATGCGTTGCCTTGCTGGCTGATCGCCTTTTTGAGCCAGCCTGGCGTAGTAGACCTCCTCTTCTGCAGTGAGTAGTTTCGATATCCCTATTTCATTGAGATAGAGCCGGGTGGCATCCATCTGTGCATCGCCCGGTTCAGGTGATTTGATCTTCAAGACATCACTGATATCTTCCTCGGCTTTCTCTTGTGCGATCTCTTCACGCTCATCCGCATCATCAGCATCATCCGACAGGATGACTTCGTCTTCCGCGAGATCATCGATGATCGGACTATCATCCGAATCATCAGGCTCTACAGGACTTTTACTCATCTCACATCTCCATCAACCAGGACACGCTTGTACCTGAGGCTCATCAGGGTTGTTTTCACAGCCGTGAATCCATCTCGAAGCATGCCCAAATCACCCTTAGCAAGTGTTACAGCCATCTTATTTAGTTATTTACGCGGTAGCAGTGGCAGCGGATTAATAGGCTTCCCCTGCTTCCTGACCTCAAAATGCAGCATCGGTTGACCACCTCTGTTTGGTGACCCCATATGCGCCACTATATCGCCTTTGGCCAGTTTATCACCCTCTTTGACCAGCAATTTACGATTGTATCCATAGGCACTCAAAAACTCCTGGTCATGTTTGATAATAATGAGATTCCCGTATCCGACCAATCCCCCGCCAGCATACACCACCTTTCCGGCCTCGGCCGCCCTGACAGGTTGCCCCATATGACCCTGGATTCGGATCCCTTTACGATTCTGATCCGATTTCGAAAAGGTCTGCACTACTTTACCTTTGGTCGGCCATCTCCAGCTTAACTTGATACGTTTGTTCACCGGTCCCGGTTTTACGGGTTTTGTGACGATCTTGCTCTGCAGAGGCTTTGTTTGGGTTCTGGCGGTCACCACGCCGGAACCCTTACCAGATAATGGTTTGATACCGGTCGTGTGCTTAGCCTTCGCAGGCGACCGCTCAACCTCTGGCATACGTTTTACCCGCCTTGCGCTTGTCTCGGGTGGCTTCAATCGCAAACGCTGTCCGGGATAGATGGCATAATCCGGCCCTTTAATGCCGTTCCAGGCCGCCAAGGAATTCAAAGACAGATAGTGCCTCCAGGCGATCGAGTAAAGGGTGTCCCCCCCTTGCACCAGATAGTATGTTCGAGACGTTTTGTGACGAACCGATGGTGACTGATGCTGTTGTTGACGCCCTGATTCCACCCGATGCGGTGGGGTTGGTGAACGGTTGTAGACAGGCGCACTACCTCTGGACGAACAGGCGGTTAGGCTGAAAAGCAGGCTCAGCAGCAACATGAGACCGATCGCCCCCAGCAGCAGACATTGGTTTCGGCTTCCGGCAAGCAGCGTTACGATACCTAACCCCCTGACTATTTGAGATAAATTATCAGCACCAAGAAGGCGATCACCAATATCCAGCCGAGACGATCCACATAGCGATGCAGTACCTTCTCCATGCGTGCACCGCCCCAAGCCATCAATGCCGCTACCAGAAAGAAACGTGCCCCCCGTCCAATAATTGAAGCGACAACAAAGGGAAGAAAGGCCATGCCGATAACACCCGCGGTAATGGTAAATATTTTGTAAGGGATGGGTGAGAACCCTGCCAGGAAAATCGCCCAGAATCCCCACTCGCCAAACCACGCCTTGGTATTCAGATAGCCCTCCCAATAACCCAAACTGTGCAACCATGGCTGTACTAAATCGAACGCATACACGCCGATAAGGTAACCGAGCATACCCCCAATGACAGAGGCCAGGGTGGTCAGACCGGCGAAGAACCAGGCCTGATTTGGCTGCGCCATGCTCATCGGCGCCAACATGACATCCGGGGGAATGGGAAAAAAAGAGGATTCGGCAAAACTTAAGCCCGCTAGATAGGCAGGGGCATGGGGATGGCGAGACCACTGCATGGTACGGGCATAGAGCGAGGAGAAGAGAGGCATCAGATCATTCCACCCATCAATGGCACAAAGTTCGCTGACTCCAAATGTTCCTGCTGAAATCCATCACGTGTCCGTGTAACCCTGACCATGACCTGTCCTTTGCTGCTCTGGATCGGTATCACCAAGCGGCCTCCCATTGCCAACTGATCTAGGAGTGATTGCGGCAGCCCTATCGGCGCGGCGGTCACCAGTATTGCATCGAAAGGCGCATACTCCGGCAGACCAATGCCCCCATCACTATGCTTGAGACGAATGTTGCGCAGGCCAAGTTCCCTGAACCTGAGCCGTGCCTGATCAAGCAGCGCCGCTATTCGCTCGACGCTGTATACCCGGCGCACCAATTGGGCCAGGATGGCGCATTGATAGCCGGATCCGGTACCAATCTCCAGAACCATCTCCGGCGTCTCACCCTCAAGCAACGCCTCGGTCATGCGTGCGACGGTATAGGGTTGGGATATGGTCTGGCCATGGCCTATGGGTAGGGCCGTCTCTTCATAGGCACGACTGGCCAGTGCCTCGTCGACAAAGATGTGCCGTGGGGTATTCCGCATCGCCTCCAGCACAGCCTGATGCCGAATCCCCTTTTTGCGCAAGCGATCGATCAAACGCTGCCTTGTGCGTTGGGAGGTCATGCCGATCCCTTGATGTTCAGGCCGCATGATCACCGCTCGAGCCACTCGCTGACAGTCTGCAAAGCACTGTGACGGGTAAGATCGACCTGCAGCGGCGTCACAGAGACATACCCCTCTCTCACTGTATAAAAATCGGTGCCTGGTCCGGCGTCCTGCTCAGCGCCTGCGGGTCCGACCCAATAGATGGTGTTTCCCCTGGGATCGCTGGTCTTGACCACTGGTTCGGCCTTATGCCTGTGGCCAAGCCGCGTGGAGCGCACCCCCAGCAATCGATCATAGGGAAGATCGGGAACATTGACATTGAGGATCACATTTTCCGATAACGGAAAACGCACCATCCGGCTGATTAACTCCTCTGCAACACGAGCCGCGGTATCGAAATGTTGTGGTTCGTGGGAATTCATGGAGATGGCAATTGCCGGAAAACCCAAAAAGCGACCTTCGGTAGCTGCCGCCACCGTACCGGAATAGAGTACATCGTCTCCCATATTCGGGCCCGCATTGATACCAGAGACGACCAGATCCGGTTCTTCTTCAAGAAGTCCTGTGATAGCCAGATGGACACAATCCGTCGGTGTACCATCCACCCTGATGAAGCCGTTTTCCATGGTACGGGCACGTAGCGGGTTGACCAGGGTCAGAGAGTTGCTGGCACCACTGCGATCCTGATCAGGGGCCACCACCACGATATCACCTACCGCCGATAGTTGCCCGGCCAGTATCCGCAGCCCAGGGGCCTGATAACCATCGTCGTTGCTAAGGAGGATTTTCATACCGGGCACAATATACTGGAAAGTCTCAACCTTCTCATCTCTCCTTTGCACTCGCCGATTGAGATTCCCTTCTGCAGCCCATACCATGGTTACAAAGGCCTGTTGAGTTGATGGGATATGAGTGACGAAGAGAAAAAAGCCGACGACAATATGCTGTTTTTCGAGGTATTTGGCGATATAAAGCCGATAAAACAGCAGCGGATTGAGCCCTATCGCCGCAAACTGCCTCCCAGGCCGCTGAATCTCCCTGTCGGTGATGAAGACGTAACCGAGCGGGATCTGTATGCCGATCAGGAGGTCGAGACAGGCGAGGTACTCGATTTTGCTAGGCCCGGGGTGCAACAGCGTGTCATGCATGATCTGCGTAGAGGTTATCTGGAGATTGGCGCTGAGCTGGACTTGCATGGATTGACTGTGCGCTACGCGCGGGAGGATCTGAATCAGTTTCTCAAGGCCTGTCAGGAAAGGGATATCCGTTGCGTGCGTATCATCCACGGCAAGGGTTATCGTTCAGAGGGAAAACAGCCGATACTCAAGCAAAGACTAAACCTCTGGCTGAGACAGCTGGATGATGTGCTCGCCTTTACCTCAGCCACCCGCAGGGACGGAGGTACCGGTGCAGCTTATGTCCTGCTGCGCAATCCCAGAAAGGGCAAACGATAATATTTACAATGAATCATTGAAATCGAGCCTAATACCCAGTAAAATAGTTGGTTATTGAATCCGCAGTACAAGCACCATCGGTTCCGATGGCATCGCCCCAAAACGACTTGACTGCCCCTGGTCTCGGTATTTAAGCCTGGAGACATTATGTAAGGAGAGCTGTATTGGCAATCAGAATCAAAAGTCAGTGGCACGACGAAGACACCTCGCGTTCGGCAGGAGAGATGGGAGGGGCAATCGCCTTCATCGCCTGGCGCCTCGCACTGGATAAGGCCATTACGCTGCATGGTAAAAATTTTGTGTACGAAAACGACGAACAACGACTCGACGTGATTGCTGAATACTTGTGTTATGAGGCTCAAGTCAGCGACCGCCTGATCCATGGCATGGTCGACAATGAGAAACGGGTGGCGATCATCACCGCACTGGTGATGAAAATGGCGGAACACTTTCAAGACAATGCATCTGACCTGCTTGGTCCGGGCGACCATGGTGACAGATTCATTGAACGCTACAATCAGCGTTCAGGTGAGTACGCAGAGTTCAATTTCGATCAGCAAGGTCCCAGTTACCCCTTCTTACGCCATCTCGGTTTTGAGATCCAGCAAGTCATGGGTAGCGAGGAGCATGAAAACCGCTGGGTCATCGATCAGGTGATGGATGTGGATGCCCCTGAAGTCTACAAACAGCTGGCACGCGCGGTCAGAAATCTCTTCGATTAGGAGATCCGTATGCGTCCAATCCAGTTAATCACGATCCTTGAGCAGGAGTACATCAGTACCCGTGCCGGCCACCATACTCCGGTCATGCTCTGGGGTCCCCCCGGTGTCGGCAAATCCGACATGGTGCGTGAAGTTGCAATGAACCACCAGGCGCCGGTAATCGATATCCGGTTATCGCAAATGGAGCCCAGTGATCTGAGAGGCATCCCGTTCAGAGTCAACGGGAGTGTGGAATGGGCAGTCCCCTCAATCCTGCCGAGCAGCGAACGCCATGGTGCTGCGGGAATACTGTTCCTCGACGAGATAACCTCGGCGCCGCCTACGGTCTCTGCCGCAGCCTACCAGTTGATTCTCGATCGCCGCCTGGGTGAGTACCAGGTGCCTGACGGATGGGCCATTTTTGCAGCAGGCAATCGTCAGGGAGACCGCGGTGTCACCTACAGCATGCCAGCGCCCTTGGCCAACCGCTTCTCCCACTTTGAAGTGGAGACCAACCTGGATGACTGGGTCACCTGGGCCTACCGCAATGATATCGATGAGCGGATTATCGCATTCCTGCGCTTTCGGCCGGAACTGCTTTTTGACTTCGATCCCGCACACAACCCTGTCGCCTTCCCTTCACCCCGTTCGTGGGAATTCGCCCATCGCGCCCTGCAAAAGTTTGATAAACATCCGCAACTCTTGCAGGGCGCCTTGCAGGCCTGTGTCGGACCCGCCGCAGGGGTGGAGTTGAACGCCTTCGTCAACAGTCTCGACAAGATGCCCGATCTGGATGCCATTATCGCTGGTGACGATGTGCCGGTACCCGATGAAATTGACCTGCAGTACGCTATTGCCGCTGCCCTGGTTGGACGCGCCATCCGCGCCCATGATGCGGGGGATGGAACTGTCACGCATGGCCGGATCCTGGAGTATGCAAGTCAGTTTCCGCAACGGGAGATGGGGGTCATGCTGGTTTCCGATATGCATCGCGCCATCGGTGAGGCTATTTTTACGGTACCTCAATTCAGCGACTGGGCTCAGGCGGTGTCGGATGTGATGCTTTATGAATCTTAGGAATCCGCAAATGAACGCAAATGTTTTTACAAAATCACGATCTAAACAATGCGTAGAGTGCAGCTTGCCGCACCCTACTTAAATACTGACCTGTAGGAGTAACCGGGCAGGCAGTTGGAAATATACAACATGGGCTTTAAGCAAACACATTTGCGTTCATTTGCGTTCATTTGCGGACTTTAAAATCAAATGGACAAGCAACAGATCGAGACCAAGCTGGCGGCAGCCCGCACCAAGCTGATACTGGATAAGCCCTTTCTCGGCGCGTTGGTGATGCGGCTCCCTATGCAGGAGGCCAACCCGGACTGGTGCCCGGCCACAGCCACTGATGCAAAACAGTTCTATTACAACCCCGAATTCATCGATCAGTTGAGTCTGGATGAGACCCAGTTCATGCTGGCGCACGAGGCCCTGCACTGCGCCCTTTCGCATTTCGCCCGACGTCAGCATCGCAACAAACTCCACTGGGATATGGCGTGTGATTACGCCATCAATCCGTTACTTATCGAGGACAGCCTCAAACCTCCACCCGGATCCCTGTTCTTGCCCCAGTTCGAGGGTATGACCGCCGAAGAGATCTACCCACTGCTGGACGAGAAGGATGATGAAGAACCTCTGGATAATCACGTCTACGATCAGGACAGCACCAAGGGCTCAGGTGCTGGTAAGACCGAGAAGGATATCTCCAATAAGAACGACCAGACCGAAACCGAGAATGAAGGGGATGAAAGCGGGAATCAACAAACCGGTGACGGTTCAGCCGCCAGTCAACCACCCCCCCTCACGCCCGATGAGGCGGAGACACTGAATATTCAGTGGCAGCAGCGTCTCGCGGGTGCAGCCCAGCAAGCAATGCAGGTGGGTAAGCTGGACGGAGCCATGGCGCGCATGGTGGATCACCTGCTGCAACCCCAACTGCCCTGGCGGTTGCTGCTCGCCCGTTATATGACCGCAATCGCCAGGGACGATTTCAGCTATATGCGACCCTCCCGCCGGGAAGGTGAGCATATTCTACCCAGTCTTCGCAGCAATCAGGTCGAACTGGTGGTCGCACTGGATAGCAGCGGTTCGATACAAGACCAAGAGATGGGTGAGTTTCTTTCTGAAATCAATGTTTTGAAGGGACAGATGCGAGCCCGCATCACACTCCTCGCCTGTGACTCGGCAATCGCTGAGGATGCACCCTGGGTCTATGAGGCCTGGGAGGATTTCCAGCTTCCAGCCAAGATTACCGGAGGCGGCGGCACCAGCTTCGAGCCGATCTTTGAGTGGATCTCAGCACAAGGCATGCAACCCGATCTGCTCGTCTACTTTACGGACGCGGAAGGCGCCTTTCCCAAGCAGGCACCCCACTATCCGGTAATCTGGCTGGTGAAAGGAAAACAAACCCCACCCTGGGGACAACGCATCCAGCTCAATTGAACTCGTGTAGTGCCTTGTCACGCATGACCGCCCGGACAACCACCTTTTCCCGGGCCTGAGTCACATTGACTTCTTCAGGGTGAAGGCACCGCGCAGGTCACCCACCTTGTAACCCCGCGCCTTGTCGGATGGATAGAGTTCATCCAGTTTGGCCGCCACCGGCTCAGCAATCGTCTCGCCATGACATTTAGTACAGACCTCAGCGGTGGGGATTGCCTTCATCATACGAAAAACCTTACTCCCCCCTTCTTCCACGATCTCGGCTTTGATCAACTTCATCGGATCCTCACCGGCGGATTTACGTGTCTCGAACTCCTTCAATACAGCCTCTTCCCAGACATCCGGTGCATTTTCCTGATTGCGCAGCTTCAGGCTGGTCCTGCCGACCTCCCAGCCGCTCATTTGAGAGTGGCCCTCGGCCAGACTTGGGGCGACTATATTGCAGGAGGCAATGGTATCCACAGGCCCACTCTGTTTCATTCCCTTTTCCAATTCGCCTTTCAGATCGCCGAAAAAGGCCTTAATAACGCCCTTTCCCTCCTCCACGTTGATTTGCAGGGATTGGTCCGCCTGCACGTTGCCTGAAATCAATAGGGCTGTCGCAATGGCTAATGCGCTTTTAGTCATCAATGAATCTCCCACATATCGCCGATTCAACCGGAATCTTCGCATCCGGCTATAAATAGCGGCTGAGTTTTAACAAAATGGCCCCGTTACAGCAAGGGTCTGGCTATCGGACAGACATGGATTGAATATCCTTCCTGCAAGGAGCATGCTTCACTCACAATCCGACACCGCGGATACACCCTTCCGTCGTGGCGCCAATATTAGGTATTGCAGACCATTAGTGGATAGACTGTGAGCATAGCCGATTATTCCACCTCGGGTAAGTCATTTGAGGATCTGACAAGCCGATAGCAGCAGACTGCAACAGAAAATGCCCTTGGCGATCAACAACGATTTGTGATAACTAAGCGGTATGGCCCCTTATCGGATCACGCCGGCGGCATTTTAGGAACTAACCGTCCTCACAGGGGATCAGTTAAAGGCATGATGACAAGTGTGCTGAACAAACCATTCATTCTCATCCTCCTCACCAGCCTGGCTGCCATATCCAGCGCCCGTTCGCAGGAGGTTGAAACGATCCAGTTGCCGGAACTCGGGTCTCCGTCAGACCAATATTTGACACCCAGTGATGAAGCCCGCCTAGGAAGGGAGTTCATGCGCAGTGTGCGCAAAACGGGAAAAGTGCTGGATGATCCTCTGATAACTGAGTACATCCAGCAGTTGGGTGACAAATTACTCAAGCAGAGTGAGGCAGTTGGACAGAAATTCACTTTTTTTGTAATCGAAAAACCTGAAATCAACGCGTTTGCCGGCCCGGGTGGCTATATCGGCATCTACAGCGGCTTGATTCTGGCGACTCAGAGTGAGAGTGAATTGGCGTCTGTCATCGCCCATGAAATCGCCCATGTCACGCAGAAGCATCTGCTGCGCGCCTTCGATGCCGCCAACCGTATGAGCGGCAAGACCGCAGCCCTTTTACTGGCCTCAATTCTTGTCGGCGTCGCCGGTTCGCCCGATGCCGGTCTTGCCATGGCAACAGGCGTCCAGGCCGGCGCCATTCAAGAAAAAATAAACTTTACCCGCAGTAATGAAGAGGAGGCGGATACCGTCGGCATCCAGATCCTGGCAAAGTCCGATTTCGATCCCCGTGCCATGCCGATTTTCTTTGAGCGCCTGACCCACGCAAGCCGACTCTATGAATCCGGCATACCCGAAATACTTCGAACCCATCCGGTCACCAGCAATCGCGTAGCCGATGCGCTGGGTCGTGCAGAAAAGTACAGCTACCGCCATTTCCCTGGCAATTTAAGCTATCACCTGACTCGTGAGGCCTTACGCGTCAGACAGTTCAAAGATCCCGGCAAGGCTGTCGAGCACTTTATCTCCGGTCTCAAAGAGGGACGTCATCTCAATCAGGAGGCCCATGAATACGGGTATGCACTTGCCCTCGCGAGTGATCGAAAATTTCAAAAGGCTGAAAAGATTATCGAAGAACTATTGCGAGAGAACCCGAGCCAAATTGAATACATCCTGGCTGGCGCAAAGATCGCGGGTAAAAGCGGGAATCATGAAAACGGACTCAAGATCCTTGACACCTATTACAGCCTGATGCCGGAGAATTTCCCGCTCGCAATTGCATATATTCAAGCACTCACGACGGCAAAAAAACTGGGTAAAGCACGCGAAATCACCCAACAATCAATCACTTTGCGTAACAATGAACCCAGACTCTATCGCCTGCTCAGCAATATCGAGGAACTGGACGATAACCAAGCGGAATCACACCGCATTCTGGCTGAGGCGTTTGTTGCCGATGGCGAGCTGGCGGCGGCTGTTCAGCAACTGGAGATAGCCTTAAACAGCGCGAATAAATCGGATTTCTACCTTACATCACGCATCGAGTCCCGACTCAACAAGTTGCGTGATCTGCAAAAGGCGCAGAATAAATCAGATAACAAAAATAAATGACTGCGTGCTACCGGCATCCGATTCCCAGCCATCTATTCAGGTAAACCCCAATCAACCACGCATAAAACCCAACTCCAGTATGCAGATGACATGCCTTGAAAACCACAAATCACTAATAATTAGACATTTTTTACTTGATATCGTCGTTTGTTTAGGTATTCTTACGAGCTACCTGTTTAGGGTATGATGTGTATCGGCAAACCCGGCATCTACAGAACAACTATTGAATCGGTCTTGCCGTGCAGTGAATTGCAATATGGATGCGTGAGTGCAGGCTGTCGCAACTTTTTTTAGTTTTAATTGTTCTAAAGCGTTTGATGTCGCATGAAATATCGGATTGAGCACGTCATGATTGCCTAGCGCAGCAAGGCGTTGTATAGATCCGGTAGCCAACTCTCAATGGCTTTGTCTGACACACGCATACAAGCAATGATGACGGCAGATAACGTGCACTCAACCCGGTGGTCATGGTGCAGCGGCTCATTTGTTGATGGGTGGATGGCATGTCGATGATTAGAATAACCGGGATAATGAAATTGACCAACCAAATCAGTTTCAAAAAATAAACTGTTAATCACTAAAATTTCTCAGTCTGGAGAGAATGAATGAGCACTGAAATCAAACGCAGGATCTTCCTCAAAAGATCGCTCGCAGCAGGCACGGTAGGTGTTGCTGCCGCCGCAGGTTTACTGGCACCTCAGCGGGTACTCGCGGCTTGGAACAAAGCAGCATTTGAAGCTAAAGAACTACCTGCGGCTTTGAATGCACTGTTGGGCAGCTCTGACATGGCAGAGTCTGCCGACATTACCGTAAAGGCACCTGACATCGCAGAGAACGGCGCAGTGGTTCCCATCACTGTTGAGACCGGCATGGAAGGTGTGGAGTCGATCTCCATTATCGCTTCGAATAACCCGGTACCATTGGTTGCGAACTTCGTAATGGGTACAGGCGCTACCGGTTTTGTATCCACCCGCATCAAGATGGGCAAGACCGGAGATGTTCTCGGCGTGGTTAAGGCCGGAGGCAAACTCCACAGCGCCAAAAAAGAAGTTAAAGTCACCATCGGTGGTTGTGGCGGTTAACCCCTCTCGGGTCGATCCCAGCTACTCAGTACACGAGGAATAGAACATGGCTAAATCGATTAAGATCCGCGCCAAAGAGAAAGGCGGTGTAACAACCGTAAAAGCCCTGATGACCCATCCAATGGAGACAGGTGCACGCAAGGATAAAAAAACCGGTAAAAAGATACCTGCCCACTTCATCCAAGAAGTTGTCTGTAAACATAAGGGCAATACCGTGATGACCGCTGAATGGAGCGGCGGCGTTTCCAAGAACCCCTACATTTCGTTTAAATTTACCGGCGGCGCCAAGGGCGACGAAATCGAGCTATCCTGGAGCGATAATCAAGGTGGCAGCGATAGCCTGACAAGCGCCATTAAATAAGCATCACCGGCAGAAGCCACTGAGCGGTTGTCCACATCCGTTGTGGTGGCAACCTAAGCAGAAAAAAGGACGCCTCAGTGCGTCCTTTTTTCTTACTTCCGTGATCGTGGTACAACCTACATTTTTCTATTCCTTTTTTTTATTTGCGGCATCCTCTTCCAACAACTTGGCCCACTCATCTTCCAATGATCCCGCTTCCGTTTCGTTTATATCGAGCATAGTCTCTTCTGCACCGGGGATTTCTATATCGATCTTCTCCAGATCATCGACCATGGATTCGCCGGTTTCACTCTGTGTATCGGTTTGCATCGAGTCTTCAATCATCTCATCGGCGATCTCCATCACCTCGTCAATGATCTCTGAAACCTCCTCATCCGCCTCTACGGCATCCTCATCCAAACTGGCGTTTTCTGCTGCATCGGTCGCTTCGGAAACCTTATCCTCCGAATCGGCATTCTCCTCAAGATAGGAGGAGTGCTCCAACTCTTCAGCACTCATATCTGGAATATCCGGGGCGCTTGCAAGATCTGAGACCATATCATCCACTGGCGCTTCATCCATCATGGTTTCGGCTATCGAAGGTTCCACCGATTCCTGCTCGACATCTTCCTGTATGGCCTCTGCCGCATCGACATCAACACGTTCACTATCTTCCGTCTCTTCAGTAGACTGAGGTGCTGCTGCTTGACCGGCATCAGCACCACCCGCGAACATGGTTGAGTACTCATTCAACATCCTACCCATGGTATCCATAGTCACACGCAGCTCTTCAGACAATCGCTCGTTTTCTTCTTTAAGCTTGACGATCTCTTCATTACTATCCGACGCCTGAGTTGAACTGGTCGCCGGTGCAGACACCTCGATCCCCTGATAACCAAGAACAAGGTTTTCCACATCCACATCGATCTGTTGCAGATGCACCTGATCATCCTTCAGAAAGCCGTTTATGACGTTTTGATAGAGCAACATTTCTGTCTGCATCATATTGTGCAGAGTTTGTTGCAATTCGGCCTCTTTATACTGATAGCGATCCTGCAACAGTACTTTCAAACGCTGTTCGCGTTTTGCTTTGTCGGTTTTCACCCGCTCAGCCAAATGGGCTGCGGCTCTTCGTATTCGACCTTTCCGTAGCAGTGTGAATAAGACCAATAAACCACTCAAAACCACCAAACCGATGAGTACTTCAACGACAATCAGCGCGACCAGGGAACTGACTTCAATCATTGTCCTCTCCCTTGTCATCACTGACCTTTGTCGCGTCCGCATCATCGACCAGACTGACTAAGTTGCGCTGGTTGCGTCTATGTATCCACCAATACGCACCACCACCGCCGATGATCAGTAGCAGATTAATAACGCCAAACCAGATTAATGCGGTACCCCACCCTTCCTCTTCTTCAGCTTCGGGCTCGGGCTCGGGCTCAGGCTCGGGTTCAGATACAGGTTCGGGTTGCACAGGCGGCGGGGGTTCCGGTTTGGCAACAACTACAGGTTCCGGTTGTTTCATACCCTCGACTTCCATCGGTATGTCGAAATAGCTGATCGACTCCCCTGACAGGGCTGTTGCATTTGCCTTGATTGCTATCCGGCGCGGACCTGTGAAGCTCATGAGATCGATCTCTCCACTCCCCCCCTGACCGCCTCGAGAAATATTCAATGGCAGACGGAATTGTTCACCCTCGGAATTCTCCATCCAGGCATCGATATGAAGCGATGCAGGATCGATCAATTCCACATCGGGTACAATCCTCACATCGAGCACACGGCCATCACTTCGTGGTGAGGCTTCCAGATTGACTGGCGGTACGACCTCATAAGTCATCCTTTTCTCTCGAACGAAGGTAGGGCCGCTTGCGTTCAACACCAACTCCCCCACACCACTGCCGACTGACTCGCCGCCAAAAGAGAGTGTGAACAGGCCATCATCGGCATGCTTGTCCGGTTCCTGACCATTATCCAACATGGGTCTTGCTTCGGAGATTGAGGTATCGTCCAGCTGCATGCCGGAGACATTGACCACCTCCAGAAATTCCTGTTTTCGAATCAACTTGCCGTGATCACTGAAATTTACGATCACAGGTAGTGACATACCCTGTATCAACCTGTTGGGTAATTCGGTTGTCTGCATTTTCAGGTCAGTGACAATCATCACCCGGTTGTCGGGATCGACCTCTGCACGAATCTTCCACTCGCCCGTCTGAGGATCGGATATTGTCAGCATGTCGTACCCCTGGTCCCGATGCCAACTGACTGACACGGGTGCATTATCGGCCCTGAACGCCTTGCCGTCGGGCGGCACCACCTCGGTTTCCTGTGCTCCAGGCTTGTGAAATACCAACAGGGTTGCTTCGGTAATCGACTCATCCACCTTAAATTTATTATCCTGCAAGGGTACGGCATCCGGTTTTCCAACCTTCTCGAAGATTCTGAGAAACACCTTTTGCAACTGCTCGGCGGTTTCGACCTGCTCATACCAGCCCCCCGTCTCGGCAGCCAAATTCTTCATCAGCACGTGATCGGCGTTCTTTGACAGTGCAATGGTATGAACCGTGGCGTTCAGATCGGCCAATCGAGGCAGGATATGCTCCAGGATGCGTCTTTTTGAAGCACTATTTTTTGTCCTGTCCCGGGAGATATCCACCATTCCGTCGGTAAGCAGTATCACACTACGGCGGTAGGGACCGGGCACACCGCTCCAATCTTCAGTTGAGCGTTTCAGTGCATCCTCGATATTGGTGAACTGACCTGGCGAGCCGATCGACTCCGAGCTCTTGCGCGCCCGTTTTTTCCATGCTTTATCGACCTGTCCCAGAGGGATTTGCATATTGACATACTGACCAAAAGTCCAGACACCCGCCCGGGTTTCGGGTGATAAAAGACCGACCAGAAGACGTAACGCTGGACGTCTCAGGTTCTTTGGGTCATTCTGTTTCATGCTGCCGGAGACGTCGATAAGAATCCGCACATCCGCCTGCTCTTCCATTGCCTGCAGCTGGCCAATCCAGGGCGGCATCCACAGAAGTGCGATTAAAACCCAGGCCTTTCCATTTTTCATTTCGAAGTCATCCCAGCCCTGTATCAAGCATCAATATTCAGACATATAGTCAAATCCCCATATTCACTTATCGGCTGGTGCTGGTAGCTCTTTAATTCCCACGACCCGGTAGTACAGGTAGATTCTCAACGGCTTCTGCGGTAGGGCGACTGCTTGCCGTCCGGTTGTATCTGGAAGCGCTTATAGGACCACTGGTATTGGGAGGGCAATTCACGGATGATCGATTCGATACCATGATTCAACGCACTCGCTGCCACCACCGGGTCAACTTCCCTGATCCTCTCATCCACCGGCAGATAGTGAATGTGGTAACCAGCACCGGCAGAAAGCCGCTCGGCATAGGCGAAAATCACTTTTGCGCCGGTCTTTCTGACTAACCGATTGGTCAGCAGCATGGTCAATGCCGGCACCCCAAAGAAAGGGGCGAACACGGCCCCTTTGTCAGACCTGGGCTGTTGATCAGGCAGGATGCAAGTAACACCACCCTCCAGCAGTGTCTGATAGATCTGTTTTACACCCGAGGTATCTGTCGGCACCAGTTTCGCCCCATTGCGCTCCCTGGCCTGCTTGACTAAAGTTTCGTAGGCGCGGTTTCTGGGTGGACGATAGAGAGAAGTCACCTGTTCATGAGTTGGCAGCTCCAGTCCGATAATCTCCCAGCAACCCAGGTGTGGAAGAAGAACTATCAAACCCTGCCCTTCTTCTCTCACAAGCTGCTCTGAACCACTGATCTGTTTGATCATACCCAATACACGCTCAGTGGGCGTGAACCAAATGGCAGCCATTTCCATCAGTGTGGCGCCCATTTGCCTGATTGAGCGATCACGCAGCTGACCCAGCTCCCTATCGGACTTTTCGGGAAAACAGAGACGAAGATTTACCTCCGTTGATCGTTTTTCCCGATTCGGCAACCAAATATAAAAATGGCCCAGGAGATGGCCGATTCTGTGCAGCCAGTTCAACGGCAGATAACCGGAAACTCGCCAGATCGGATATAGAGGGTGCTTTGACATGATGGAGGATTGTACACAAAAGTATCAACCAGCCTGAATATCTAAATTTTGATTAGCCAAAACGTGTGGCTACCCACCAGAGCGAACCCCATCAGCAGTCATGGAAAAATATGATTATCCGCAAGCAAACACCAAATCAACTGATATCCTTGTAAGTGTTTAACAAGTCAATTCCAAATTTATACAGAAACCCTTCAAACGCCCTTGACCGGGAGGATTTGTGCTTCTGCAATCATAGTGATAACTTTTTATAAAAACAATGACATGCAAGTACAGCCTGCCTTTAATCATATTTTTTACCCATCCGTTTAGGGAAAGTGCTATTAATATTCGGATATTCATATGACTAAAGCGGATTGCTTTCATAGCCAAACCATCTACCATGTAGTGGTATAAATAATGAGTGAACCGATAGGATTTTACTGATGAGTGATTCTCGACTCCACAACCTTACACCACAACAAGCATGGCAGATGATGCAAGATGATCCGCGTACCGTTCTGGTGGACATCAGGTCCAGCATGGAGTTTCTCTTTGTGGGACATCCTAAAGGGGCTGTTCACGTACCCTGGATTGACGAACCGGACTGGACGGTAAACCCCCACTTTGTCACCGATATTAGAAAACTCCTGCTAGGCGGCAGTATCTGTACCATTGATGAGGGTTGTGCACCCGTGATCCTCATCTGCCGCAGCGGCAAACGCTCCCTTGAAGCGGGCAAGGCGCTGCTCGAAGGAGGATTTATGCGCGTTTTCCATATCGATGAGGGATTTGAAGGTGATCTGGATGACGATCATCACCGCAGCAGTATGGGTGGTTGGCGATACCATGATTTGCCCTGGGAACAGTGTTGAGTACTTTACATCCGCTTGATCATGGGGTGATTTGTTCAGCAGTGGAAGGTTGTTTCATACACATAGTCAGCTAATATGCCACCCAGTGTAGTGTCCTGTACCAGGGCCTGTTAGCACTAATCTTTGATACCGACGCCACGAGACAGCAATACCAGACTGTACCCCGTCAATAGGACTATGAATCCCAGGATAATGATCATTGCCACCGATACATCGATATCAGTAACGCCAAGGAGACCGAATCTGAATGTATTAACCATGTAGAGTACTGGATTGACCAGTGATATGTGCTGCCATATTTCCGGAAGCAGCTCTATCGAGTAGAACACGCCACCGAGATAAGTCAGTGGTGTCAACACAAAGGTAGGCACGATAGATATATCATCAAAACTCTTCGCATAAACCGCATTGATAAAACCAGCCAGGGCAAACAGGATAGATGTAAGAAGAAAGACCAATAACGTCAAACCGTAACTGTTGATTGTCAGATCCGTAAACAACAGCGATATGATCGTAACCAGGATACCCACCATAGTGCCACGCGCCACACCACCAACCACATATCCGCCCAACACCACCCAGTGGGGTACCGGAGCAATCAACAACTCTTCAATATAGTGCTGTAACTTTGTACCAAAAAAGGATGAGACGACATTGGCATAAGAGTTCTGTATCACCGACATCAGGATTAGGCCAGGGACGATAAAATCGATATAGCGATATCCATCCATCTCACCAATCCGTTCACCGATCAGCTTTCCAAAAATGATAAAGTAGAGGGTGGTGGTTATGGCGGGTGGCAGCAGTGTCTGTACCCAGATTCGCATGAAGCGCAGCACTTCCTTGGTCACTATCGTCTGAAACGCGATTCGGTAGACTCGCCAGGGGTTCATTCAGTGTATTTTCCCATATTGTTTGATGTTTTAATCACTGTCACTGGTCACATCTGCTGTTGCTTGGCGCGGTCGACCAGGTCGACAAACATCTGTTCCAAGCGGTTCTGTTTGTTGCGCATGCTGACAACCTCGATACCCTGCTGCGTGAGCTGCCCGAACAACTGGTTCATGCTCTGTTCACGTATCACCTCCACCTCCAGGGTTTCATGGTCAATCAAAGTTGCGCGATAGCCCGGCAGATCGGGCAGCCTGGCGACGGGTGATGCGAGATTGAGCAGAAAAACCTCAGTATGCAATTGACTCAGTAATTTCGACATACTGGTCTGTTCGACGATTCTTCCGCAATCAATAATAGCAATATTGCGGCACAGGCTCTCTGCCTCCTCCAGGTAGTGGGTCGTCAAAATAATGGTTGTCCCCTGCTGGTTGATTTCACGCATGAAACGCCACATCGAACGGCGAATTTCGATATCAACGCCAGCTGTCGGCTCATCCAAAATCAACAGTCTCGGCTTGTGTACCAAGGCCCTGGCAATCATCAATCGGCGTTTCATCCCTCCTGAAAGCCATCGAGACTGGGTGTTGCGCTTCTCCCATAGACCCAATCTTTCCAATGACGCCTCGGCTCTTTGGTATGCCAACTTGCGTGGAATCCCGTAATACCCCGCCTGATTGACCAGGATCTCCACTACCGGCTCCCACATATTGAAATTGAATTCCTGGGGTACCAGGCCGATCAGATACTTGGCCCGATCCTTCTCCTTATCCAGATCATTGCCATAGATCACAACTTCACCGGCACTTTTGTTTATCAGGGAGGCGATGATACTGATAGCGGTGGACTTACCAGCGCCGTTCGGCCCCAACAGAGCAAAAAAATCTCCCTCATCAACCTTGAGATCGATTCCCTTGAGAGCCTCGAACCCATTGCGGTAGGTCTTGTGAAGTTTATTTATAACAAGGGCAGACACAGTCTTTTTTGTCAGGCGATATCAGAGACTAGCCTAAACGATTCTGTACATCCATCCACAATGCCTGGTAGGCACTGGCCGCAAAACAGTTGGGGGAGAACGCCTGTACCGGCATTCGATGAATTCCCATCCTCTCAACGTCGCTGGCATAGGGGATCTGCGCCTTCAGCAGTTCACCTTGAACGTCCGGGAAGTTCTCCATAATATCCAGATGCATCCGCTTACGTCGATCCACCATGGAAAAGAACGGCATCAGCTTCAATCCGGTGATACGGTGACCTTGTAAAAAATCGAGGAGCTGATCGTAAGTGCGCATTGAGAGGGTAGTCGGTATCAACGGTAACAGCAGTCCCTCTGCGGCGCGGAAAATATTCTCCGAAACAAGAGAAATGCTCGGCGGACAGTCAAGAAAGACGTAGTCATAGGTCTTAGAGAGCGGGCGTAACAGTTTCAATAACTGCTTGGTGGGTTTCTTCGCGTCCTCCAGTCGCAGATCCATATTGCGATAGGAGAAATCCGCAGGCAGCATATCGAGATTGTCGAAATCTGTCGCCTTGACCACATCGTCCAGATCGAGCTTTCCCTTAACAAGCCTTTTACTGCCCTTAACCTTCGGTTGAATACGAAAATAGAAGGTCGCGGCTGCCTGGGGATCCAAGTCCCAAATCAGTGTTCGGTAACCCTGCCTTGCGGCAAGGTAGGAGAGATTGACGGCTGTCGCTGTTTTTCCGACCCCACCCTTAATGTTATAGACCCCGATGATATGCATCATCTCACTCCAAACAACTGTTGAAAGGCGTTTTGATTCGATTCGCTGCTGAAATCGGTAAAGAGATCAACAAAGGCCGCCCTCGCCCGCTCCTGTCTCTCCAACAGCTTGCCGACGAGTATGCCCATCGCCATCAGGGCACTCGCCGGCGCACCCTCTTTCAACATCTGTTCTCCGAATTTCTCTAATGAGTTGGCCTGTACCTCCAGATCCTGAAACTCTCCCAGATTGTCAAGTATCACCTTCAGTGCCTTGATCAACTCACGGATTGCAGGTTTGGGGTAAAGACTTTGAAAGAATTCCATTAAGTAACGCAGCTTTTTGCAATCCTTACGGAGTTCGTGAAGCAGCTCTGCGGGCGAATCGTCCCCTATGCTCAAACCATCTTTGAGTACCCGTTTATAGAGTTTTCCAATCCGTTTGTCCGCGAGTTTTGCCGTGGCACGCATCGCCTTGGGTCCCTGATCTCTCTCCCCTCCCGGGGACTGCAGCCAACTGCGCCAGGCTTTCAGGTTCTTTCTGAAATGGGGCGAGTTGATTTTTTTCACCAGCCCGGCCTGCGCCAGTTTATGGTGCTGCTGCAGGAAAGCATGAAAAGGATCAAGATCCTTTTGAATCGTCTTTGGCAGGGAGGCGCGATAATCCGGATAGTGCAGCAGATAAACATCCAGATCCCTCGTCTCGCCGGTAATTTGTCCGATCCAGCCAAAGGCCTGTTTGAAAGGCTCCATCTGTTCCGGATCAAATACCCCTTTTATCTGGCTCATGGCAGAACGGGTACGTCGTGTGGCAACCCTCAAATCGTGCAGAAACTCACTGTCCTGATCTGCCCTGGTGCCATCGATATTGGCTTCCAGGGTATTCAGCAGGCTGAGCATGATCTGTCGAGCCGTCACATGGGCGGGCGCATCGGGATCGAGTCTGAAATTGAGCTTGGAGCTGTAATCACCCACTTTGCGCCCGACACCCAGCAGCGCGTCCTCATACAGACTCTGTTCCGATGGTCGGAGTTTGAGTGACGCGAATTGTTGCTTGAGCTTGAGAAAGTCAGTCTCATAGCCCTTCAACGGCTGCAGCACGATCCGGCCATCCAAATCACCCCTCTTTTTACCCTTGACCGCACTGAACTGATTCTTCAGTAAAATGACCCTGACAACCGTCTTCTCTTCAGCATCCAAAATGCGTAAGGCGAATCGTTGTTGATTGATATTCACCATCGGCAACAATACACGCATCTCCAACACCGGCACCAGGCATTCCCGGACAGGACCCTGAGGAATATCCTGGACAAATCCGGGAGGTGATTCGATGGACTGGCAGGCAATTTGTCGATGACTTTTTCGATTCACCCAACACAGCCTGTTCTTTTCCCCCTGCTCTTGAAGCAACTCGCCGCCTGCTTGCCAGACACGCCAGTCAAAACTATCAAAATAGGTCTGCCTCACCTTGACCGGGGAATCTACAGATAAACGATGGGTTTCAGAGAGAATTTTCCGGAACCCATCCAGATCGAGCTCATCAGGTAGCATGTAGGTAAGCGGGTGTTGTGCCATGGGACAACCTCAGATTTAACAAACCAAGAGAGTAACTGACCCGGCTGGATGTGACAATTACCAGTGTCAGAACTGTTCCCTATCCACCTTTTCTTTTACTGATCGTCAGCGGCTTCTGCCAGGCATTTGCTGGCTATCTCATAGACATCCTTCGAAATCCCGGAATGAGACAGGACACGCTCGAATTGCGCATGCATCAATGCCTGACGCTGATCGTCATAACGACGCCAGCGACTCATGATCCGCATCATCCTGGCTGCTATTTGAGGATTCAATCTATCAAGCGTGATGACCTGATCGGCCAGAAATTCGTAACCCGATCCGTCAATCCTGTGAAACGAACTGATATTCATACTGCAGAAGACACCGATGAGACTGCGGACCTTGTTCGGATTCCGCAGGGAAAAGACGGCGTGCTTCATCAACGCCCGGACCCGTTGCAATGTCCCGGGCAGGCGGGAATTCGCCTGTACCGCAAACCACTTGTCCATGACCAGCGGCACATCAATCCATTGCTTCTCAAAGGCGGCTAGAGCGAGATCCCTCTCTGGGCAATCGGTATTCGCCAGACTGCTGAGCGCCGCCATCACGTCGGTCATGTTGTCTGCCTTTTCGAACTGCTCAAAGCAGAGCTTGTGAATCTCCGGCTCATGCAATTGCATAAGATAGTCCAGGGCCAGATTTCTTAATCTTCGCCGGGCTATGGATACCGAATCAATATCGTATGGAGATTGAGACCCATTCTGCTGGTAGACCGCCAACAAGCGCCGACGTAAGCGGCTGGCCAATGCATGCCTGAGCCACTCTCTGACATGATGGATCGCTTCAACATCGACAACCTCCATCTGGTCACCCAATGTAGATTCACCGGGAAGCTGCAATACTTCACTCAACAGCGCCTTGTCCTCGGTCTCATTGCTTAGCGCGGCATCAAAGGCCTTCACCAGACCTTCAGCCAGCTCCAGGATCTTACCTGCTCGATAGTCTGCCACCAGATTCAACAGGGTTCTCTGCGCCAGTGCCTGGGAAGCATCCCATCGATTGAAAGGATCCGTGTCCCTGGCCATCAGAAACATCAACTCCTCATCTGTCGCAGGGTATCGCAGCTTCACCGGCGCCGAGAATCCCCTCAACAGAGAGGGTACAGGCTTTTCATCTAGGCCGACAAAGGTAATCTGCTGATCCGCTTCAGACAGTTCAAGCAGTCGCCGGGTACCTTGTGGTTCCGCCTCATTCTGCAACTGCAACTGCAGCTCTCTTCCCTCGCTGTTCAGCAGGGCAATTTCAAGCGGTATATGGAAGGGCTTTTTATTCTGCTGTCCGGGTGTATCCGGGCAGTGTTGGCGGAATCGGAGCCGATAGCTGCCCTGCTGTACTTTATACTCGGCTTCCACTTCGACCACCGGCGTACCCGACTGGCTGTACCAGAGGCGAAACTGGCTCAGGTCCCGGCCACTGGCATCCTCCATGCATCGAACAAAGTCATCGGTGGTGACGGCCTCACCGTCATGGCGCTGAAAATAGAGATCCGTTGCCTTTCTATAGAGGCCAGGCCCGAGAAGATTCGCTTGCATGCGCACCACCTCAGCCCCTTTCTCATAAACCGTCACAGTGTAGAAATTGTTGATCTCAATATAGCTGTCCGGACGCACCGGATGGGCCATCGGACCTGCATCTTCGGCGAACTGATGGTTGCGCAACAGGCGCACATCCTCGATTCGTTTGACCCCGCGTGATCCCATATCAGCGGAGAACTCCTGGTCGCGGAAAACGGTCAACCCCTCTTTCAGGCTGAGCTGAAACCAGTCGCGGCAGGTGATCCGGTTACCCGTCCAGTTATGGAAATACTCATGGGCGATAACTCCTTCGATTCCCTGATAGTCGTCATCCGTGGCGGTATCGGCGCGGGCCAGCACATATTTGGAATTGAATATATTGAGGCCCTTGTTCTCCATGGCGCCCATGTTGAAATCGTTCACCGCCACGATCATATAGATATCCAGGTCATACTCACGTCCATACTGCACTTCATCCCAGGCCATGGCCTTTTTCAATGAGCTCATGGCATGACCGCATTTATCGATGTTCTCGGGCTCCACGTAGATTCTCAGATCGACCTCCCTGCCGGAACAGGTGGTATAGCAGTCCTGCTGAAATTGTAAATTGCCGGCCACCATGGCAAACAGATAACAGGGTTTGGGAAAAGGGTCCTTCCAAATCACCTGGTGGCGGCCATTCTCCAGTTCCCGCTCATCGACACAATTCCCATTCGCAAGCATTACAGGGTAATCGGTTTGGCTGGCCATGATGGTGGTACTGAAGCGCGCCATCACATCCGGCCGATCGAGATAGTAGGTGATACGCCTGAAACCCTCGGCCTCGCACTGTGTGCAATAGAGCCCGCCTGACCGATACAGACCCTCGAGGTTGGTGTTTTGGTGTGGATAGATAGCAACCTGCGTGGTCAGGGTAAAACGCTCCGGCACATTGGGAACGGTCAATGATCTCTCATCAACCTGATAGGCCTCCTTCCCGAGCGGCTGGTCATCCAACTCAATACTTTGCAGCTGCAACGCTTCACCATCCAGCTTCAACTCAGGTTTGATGGCTTCACCGGCCGGATTTTTTCGAATATGCAATCGACTCGTAACATGCGTCGACTCATCCTGCAGATCAATAACCAACTCTACTTCATCAATGAGGTAATCCGGTGGACGATAATCCTTTAAATGGATGGTTTTGGCATTTTTTGTTCGCATCGGTTGGTATCACCTATTCTGAGATCTGCAGGCCGGGAACAGAGAGTCGGCTCAGTAAATCAGGCCTGAATCCATCCATTTTCCTATAATAGTCCGGGACGATAAACGCTGAGTTATTGGCTTATATTCAGCGGCTGAGGAAGTCCCTGCGATTCCGGCGCCACAAACCATCATGTATGGATAATCAAACTCATTGCCACTCGAGAATGCGACAGCCAAACAGATCAAATAGTGGATGGAGATGACCGCTATCACCACTATACTGATCTGCTAATCTATATGATTAAAGTAATATAAACACCATTCGTATCTCCCTGTCGTAGAACTTGTTTTCTTCTGCTGATAGGATAGACAGAATAGATAATATTTTTTTATTTCCCTTTTTTTACAAATAGTTAGGTATAATATACATGCAATCTGTTGTCGAGGAATAGGGTTTTATGCCAAATGTCGTCATGTATTCAACCGCCATCTGCCCCTATTGTGTTCGGGCCAAGCATCTGTTGGAAAATAAAGGTGTCGCATATGAGGAAATACGCATCGAACACAATCATGAAGTGATGCAGGAAATGATGCACCGCAGCAACAGGCATACTGTCCCACAGATTTTCATCGATGACTATCACGTTGGTGGCTACGATGACCTCGCCTCGCTGGAAATGTCGGGTCGACTCGATCTCTTACTGGGTAGATCAGAGGAATGAATCAATCCCTTGATCAAGCACCCCAAAAAGTCCGCCTGGATAAATGGTTATGGGCTGCACGCTTTTTCAAGACCCGCCAGATCGCTTCTGAAGCGATTAACGGCGGTAAGGTGCATCTCAATGGCCAGCGGACCAAACCCGGTAAGGAGATCAAAGCTGGGTCGCAACTGCGAATCCACAAAGGCGCCTTGGAGTGGGATATAACGGTGCGGGTATTGGCGACTAAAAGAAGACCGGCACCGGAGGCGCGCTGTTTTTATGATGAAACAGCGGAAAGTATCGAGCGCAGGGAAAAGATAACAGAGGTACAGCGGCTCGAACGTTCAATGTCGCCCAGAACGGATCATGGCAAACCCAACAAGAAGCAGCGACGTATGATTCACCGATTCACCGGAAAATCCAGTTAAATAGGGCCTAGCAATGGACCAGGATGCTTTCCGTCGAACATATCGAGAGATGAATGAGCGCATCTGTGCTTATGAAAAAAGTATCCTGTCTCGCTATTGCACCTGCTCGCAATCAAAAAAACTCTGTATCGCTGAGCGTGAGGGTGTACATTGCGTTTCAGATGAAGCATTGCAACAGTGCCAGGAACTACTGGAAACACTCCGTCATCAGGCCAGGTTTGCCCTGAAATCAAACGATGACAAGGCAGTTCTTTCTCATGGCAAGGCGATGCGGCTTCAGGTGGGTGGATTGCGGGGTCTCTTCACCGCAATACACCCGGAACACCCTATACCTGAACTTATCGACGATATCTTTGAATTGATCAACAAGGCTACGACACTCTATGGGCGGTTGGAGAATCTGCCGTACCAAACCCTCATTCAGCAGGTATCCGCCTATAAAGGCAGGCAGCGTGGTAATCACCGTTAACCACTCTTAAATCGCTGCAAAAGTTGCTTCAACCGTTCAGATACTGGTGCCAATTTCTTCCGCATCAGTGATCCAATCGCATCGGTATTAGACAAAACCGGCCTGACGATCCCATAACCAAGACCGGACAATAGATAGAGACTGCGTATTTCTGTCTCCCGCCGGCTGACAGCGTCGCAGCAGGCAACAAATGCATCACTACACAATCCATCCGCTTCAGCTTCAAGCTCTTCCAGGGTCAGATCGGGATCACCTGTTGGCCGAAGCGATTGCAGATATTCACGAACAACATCGAGCAGTGTCGTCACAACATCCTGATTGGCCGGTTTCTCGATGACTTTCAGCACGGTGGATATGAAACCCTGGCCGGGTGATGAGTGGATCCGTAACAACTGTGCGGCAAAGGGATTACCCTGTTCCGACAATGGAAGCAGCACGGCCTTCTCATGATCAGTCATAGACCCTGGCACCGACTCCACCGGCAGATCGTCCGGCAATGCCGAGAGAAAACCAAGATAGTAGGTCGGCTTGCGTTGACAGCGCTTCCACAGACTGACCTTCTCCTCTTCACTGATCAAACCGGGCTGCAATATCAATCTTAAGCTCTCGATGATCACCATCGATTCAGTTTCAAAGGGGAGATAGTCGAGCAGAAACCGGGCCAATTCCGGTCCCATGCTGCCGTCCACGATCTGTGGGTTATCCAGCATTCGACGCGCATTATCAGGATTCTGGCTGATCCACCAGGCACGTCTGGCCAACTCGTCGGTTATGCCCTTGGCGCAGGTAAAGGCCACCACTGCTTCAGGCTCTCCTAGCAGCAGCAATTGCTCGAGATTATCGTCACGGGTCTGACCCATGCGGCTCCAGCGCTTGAGATAGACGGGGTAACCGCCGGGAGAGCCCTGCACATAACCGGACAGCAGCTCACGCACTTTACGCAGATAGAGGTCGTCACGGCAATTGGGATTGAGGATTATTCTGGATTCACCTCTTTCAGACAATCCAAACAGGGTCATGGAGGATTCGTCAATGCGTATCGCTTGCGGCTTGTTTGCCAGTAACACATTCAGGCGTAGCGAATCCTCACTCGTCAGCTCCATTTCAGACAACAATTCCTGTTTCTTGCAAAGCCAACGGGAATTTCATTCCACGCATAATCATGTTTAGGCTGTCTGCTCTATAGAACAGGTTCTTTAGGAGGCGTGTAGTTGCTGTCTTTAGGATTGATGAAAATGAATTGGCTCTCTCCATCGTCCAATTCAGCGAAGTCCATGGTTGTCTCATCGAGCAGGGAGAAATACTCAGGTTCCATAATCACACTGACCCCTTCGGAATCGAACTGAATATCGTCATCCTTGGCATCGTCGAATCCCATCAGATAGTCAAATGAGCCATCCTCTTTCTTCTGTGCGGCGAAACGCAAGGCCATACCTTCGGTGCCGCCCATCTTTGCCGCCTGTTGTATCTGTTGCGCTGCCCGAGGTGTTATCTTAAACATCTGTCACCTGTTTGAATTTTGCAGTTACAGTAGTTTATCCCTTGTTCTTAATCGCATCCACATGCGCCACAAATCGCTGAACCCAATTATTTCCGCCCACATTCCTCATATGCGTATAGCTCGCCAGCAGATTTTTGTATATATAACCGTCAAACTCACCGTTGATTCCAGTGCCACGCTCCACCCGATACATGAAATCATTTTCATCACATTCAAATGACTCCAGCGATGAATAGTGGAACTCATGCGCGTGGATCAGCCGATTCGATCCATCCTCCTCCAGCTGGGGCCAAGGCCCCCTGCCGGTATCGCGCAAACGCACGTAACCCCTGCCCTGTGGTTTTTCGTACATCCGGGTATCAGCCGGTATCACGCCAACCATTCTACATTTTTTGGCGCCCCAGGTAAGGCTTCTGGTCAGATAGATCAAACCACCGCACTCCGCATACACCGGTCCACCCCGCTCCACAAACTCCGTGATCGCATCCCGCATCGGGCGGTTCGCCTCGAGCGCTTCCATGGCCATTTCCGGAAAGCCTCCGCCTAAGAAAAGTCCATCGATTTCAGGCAGTTCTTTATCATTCAAGGTGTCGATTTCTATCAAATCCACACCCAGTGCACGAAACTTGTCCAGATCATCCGGATAATAGAAACCAAACGCCTTGTCACGTGCGATAGCGATTCTAAGTGGATTTCTTGGCAATGAATAGGATGAAGTCCGTGTGGCATCGATGGGGGGCATTGAGGTTTTCGCCGCAATTTCAATCACTTTTTCAATATCGACATGCTGCTCAACGGTTTCTGCCAGCAGTTGGATAATCTGCTCTGATGTCTCACTCTCATGGCTTGGAATCAATCCCAGGTGCCGCTCATCGATCTGCAGCCGGCTGTCTGCCTGTATGGCGCCCAACACCGGAATATCCGTGTAGTGTTCGACAACCTGTATCAGCTTTGATTGATGCCTGCTCCCCCCAACCTGATTAAGAATCACACCTGCTAATTCGATGTTCCGGTCAAATGCCTGATAACCCAACAATAACGGGGCGATGCCTCGAGTCATGCCGCGGCAGTTGATGACCAGAATCACCGGCGTATTTAAAAAGGCTGCCATCGCTGCGTTGCTGTTGGAACCTTCGATATCTACACCATCGAAAAGCCCTTTATTACCTTCGATGAGGGCCATCTCTCTGCCACTCATATAGTTGGCGTAGTTATGTAGAATCTCGTCTCTGGTCTGTGTGTAAAAATCAAGATTATAGCAATCCCTGCCTGCGGCGGCGGAAAGCCACAAAGGATCGATATAGTCAGGTCCTTTCTTGAATGGTTGTAGTGCGATATCACGGTTGATCAAAACTCTGACAAGACCAATCGCCAGAGTTGTCTTGCCGGAGGATTTATGGGCGGCTGATAGGTATATCGCTGACACAGGAATCCATCGATGGAGGATCAATCACACTCAACAGGGGCGGGTTGGTATACCCTTTACAGGGACCCATCCTACCTTGTAGATAAAAAACCCACCACCGGCAAGCGGTGATGGACTTTCAGCTGTAATTCCGTCTGAAGGGTCAGTCTTCGAGGGTTTCTGGGAATACCTTGATAATCCGCGCGCCGATCGCCACTAAAGTCAGTGCTACGGCAATGCCTGCGACACCCAGAGCGGCCTCGGGAAATGTGGGTACATAGCTTGCGACCTGACCGTCGAAGAAGCCGGATTCGATTACCTCTTTGCCCGGGAACAGACTCAGTGGGTAAGCCTGCCCACCTATGACGATGATATAGATCTGAAAGAATCCTCCGATGAGCACGGCAATCGACGCCACCGCGATTGCCCAGCGGGACTTTTCAAAGGCAGGTGAATAGATCAGAAAAAGCGGAATAATGCTGCCAATGAGTATCTGGCCAATCCAAAACATCACTGTATAGATACCCCCATCCAACAGGATGAAGCGTTCGATACCATGATGCTGGGTTGCGTAGAGATTGGTCAGATTATAGGCCAGCACGAAATAGAGCACCGCGCCCACAAACACTCCGAGCAGGTTCTTAAGCCGTGTCAGGCGCAGATCGCCAAGCTCTCTGTCGCCCCACATATAGGCGGCGATAAGGGTAATAATGAAGAAAGCCAAGCCGTAACTGAAAGACATGATGACGAACATCGGCGCCATGATAGCCGCATCGTATGCCTCGCGAGCTACCAGAAAGCCGAAAATGGACCCGGTACCTGTGGTGAGCGCAATGCGCCAGAAGAAGGCGGCAAAGCCCAACGGACGCTTAAATCTCTCCATACCGCGGTCGATCATCGTCCAGAGGTAGACAGCGACAATGGCAATGAACCCACTATACAGGATAACGTTCCATGCAAAGATCGATTTAAAATTATACTCCGTCATGGCAACGATCAACCTGTCGGGCCTGCCAAGATCGAGAACCAGCACCATCAAGCCACCTACCAACAGCCCGATCGCCAAAAGGCCGGAAAAACGACCCAGCGGCTTGTACAGCGGACCGCCGAAAACAGAGCCGATGGAGGCGACGTTCAATGCACCGGATGCGGCAACGATCAGAAAGATGGCGAAGACGTGCGGCAAACCCCATACGATCTGATTGGACATGCCGGTAACCCAGTGGCCCTGATGTTCCATGTAATAGGCAGCGCCCAGACCTACGGCGACAAATGCACCGAGCAGTGCCAAGCCCATCCAGAAGCGGACAGGTGAGCCGCAGTAGAGCTCGCGGTAGTACATCTTACTCATATGATTCCAAGCTCCCTACAGATCACATGTTGAGGTAACGAACACCGGTATTCAACTCGAGGTCGGCCCGGATCTGTACTGAGTTGCGAGATTTGAGAACCCGACTGATTTCGCTGTTGGGATCCTTCAAATCACCAAATAAAATCGCTGTATGACCCTCCTTGTCGCATGCCTCCTGACAGGCCGTCTGCATAACACCGGCATCAATCCTGTGTACACAAAGGGTGCAGGACTCGACACACCCCTTGCCGCGGGGCGCATTCACCGATTGATCGGTCAGCGCCTCATGCACGAAGGAGCGTGCCTTATAGGGACACGCCATCATACAGTAGCGACAACCGATACAACGGTGACGGTCGACAAGCACGACACCATCAATCCGTTTGAATGATGCATTGGTGGGACAGACATCGACGCATGGAGGGTGTTCACAATGTTGGCACATCATAACCAGGCGATTAACATGGCCGGTCTGCTTGTCCTTCAGTTTGACCGGACGGATCCAGACCGCGTCAGTCGCAGGCCTGTCATACCCGGTCAGACCATGTTCGTTGTTACAGGCCTCAACACAGGCACTGCAACCCTCGGCACACTTATTGGCATCGATCAGCATGCCCCAGCGGTGTTTGCCGGACGCCCCCGAAGTTGCCTCATCTGTTTCGCCTGCAGCGTGCAAAATGACACCAGGTGCTAGGGTCAGCGCCCCGGCAGCTGCTAAGGTTCCGCCGATAAACTGGCGGCGGTCTACACTTGGCTGGTCACTCTTATTGCTCATGATCAGTCTCTCTGTCTGCCAGCAGGCTGTTGTACATCCCAGACATGGGTATGCGCATCCGAATGGTAACCAAGCGAATCTCCACCTCCACTCTCCATCGGTGTCGTACGATGACACTGAAAACAAGCGGGGCTCACCGCAACGTAACCGTGACAAGCCTGGCAAAATTCGCCTTCACTGGTGACTGATACAGCCTGGCCGCTGGAATCCCTTGAGGCGTGGCAATCGATGCACTCGGAAAGACTGTATTTCAAACCACGCATTCCATCCCTAACCGTATCGTCCCTGCCATGCTGGAGAAAATCCATATGGTTGCGACGTATCTCGTCGGTCGGCGCCACACAGCTACCCAACGAGGCCGCCTTGGAATTATTGGTTACATATCGACTCTCACCGATAGCCTGCATGGCGGGTACCAGCAGACCAGCCAGCAGTATGATGAGGAGTCTTTTGCTGATGAGAGAACTACGCATCTCAGCTCCTATTCACCTAACCCCATCTGGATATATCCTGTGGGACAAACGTCGGTGCAAACATGGCAACCGATACACTTGTTGTAATCGGTATCAACATATCGACCCGTGGTCGATTCCGCTTTCTTGACCCGGAAGACAGCGTCTTGTGGGCAGAACACGATGCAGTTGTCGCACTCGAAGCACATGCCGCAGCTCATGCAACGCTTGGCTTCTTCCTGTACCTGCTCCTGATTCAGACCGTTCATGCGCTCCTTGAAATGATGCAGTACTTCATCTGCTGTGGGCACATCTTCGGAACGCAGTAGACGCGGTGTGAAAGAGAAGTGCCCGAGGAACAGATCATTTGCCGGAATCACTTCCTGGTGAGAACGGTCTTCGTAATTATGTACCGCATACTTGGCATCACTGGTACCGCGCATGTCGCCTTCACTGCTATCAAAGTCCTCGGGTTCCAGGTGGGCCTCTTTCAGCTTGTCCAGGAGGTCGAAATGGTGCACATCGACCTTCGGACGCTTGGCAAGTTCTTTTTTGGTCAAATAGGCGTCGATACTCTCGCAGGCGATAGAGGCCTGGCCGATGGCGGTGGTCAACAGGTGAGGACGAATGATATCGCCGGCCACGAAGTGACCTTCCCTACCTGGAACCTGATAAAACTTGTCAGCGTCCATCAGGTTTTTGTCGTTGGCCATCTCTTCAAGACCTTCCATATCGGCGCTCTGACCAATCGCTGACACGATGAGATCGGCCTCCAATATGCGCTCCGTACCCTCGGTTGGAATCGGAGTCATGCCATCCATGGTGCAGTCACACACCTTGAGTCCTGTGGCGCGGCCATCATCACCGACAATCACTTCCAACGGCATCACACCATCCAGGATCTCACAACCCTCGTGCAGCGCATCATGTATCTCATGCTGGGCAGCAAACATCTTGTCCTTGGTGAACAGGGATGTCAGTGTCGCGTCGGCAGGCGTTGCCCCTTCGGCCAGTGCATCGTTCTGGTTCATGCCGGTATCGAGCACGACGTCTTCAGGATTGCCGGCTGCACTGTTCGCACCCAGGCGTCTAGCCACAGAGATCACATCGATAGAGGTGTCACCGCCACCGATACAGACCACTTTGTCAGCGGTTACTTTCATGCGGCCTTCATTGAAGGCCTTGAGGAAAGCCACACCGGATACGCAATTGGGGGTACCGACCCAACCATCCACCGGCAGGTCGCGGCCATTCTGGCACCCAAGCGCCCAGAGGATTGCATCGTGCTCCTTTTCGATATCGGCTAGGGGAACATCGGAGCCGACCTTGACACCGGCCCGGATCTCAACGCCCATATCGACGATACGTTGGATTTCCGCCTGCAGTTTGTCGCGTGGGATACGATAGTTCGGAATACCGTAGCGCATCATACCCCCAAGCTCGGGATCCTTCTCGAAGACGGTCACAGCATGGCCCATCTTACGCAGTTGAAAAGCAGCCGCCATACCGGCGGGACCACCACCGATTACAGCCACCCTCTTACCGGTATCAGCGCCCGGAGTGAATTTGAAACCCTTCTCGATAGCGGTATCACCGATGTATTGTTCAACAGCGTTGATACCTACGAAGTCCTCGACTTCGTTACGGTTACAGCCATCCTGACAAGGCGCCGGACATACTCTGCCCATCATGGAAGGAAAGGGGTTGGCCTCTACAGCACGCTCGAATGCATACTGCTCCCACTCCAGGCCTTCGGAAGGCTTTTCCTGTTCACGCACGATTGCCAGCCAACCGCGGATATCGTGGCCGGAGGGGCAACCGCCCTGGCAAGGTGGTGTGCGATTGATATAGGTAGGGCACTTATAGGAGGTGTCTTCAAGGAAGATTTTATCACCCCAGTCATCCCACTGGTTTTCACCGTCTTCAAAGCGGCGCCAAGTAATCTGTTTTTTCATCTCTTCACTAGGAGTTGCCATTTTCAGTCTCCTCTTGGAACTTGTCTTGGTCGTGCCCTACCCAGGGTAGGAATCGTAGTTTGCGCTAGTTATCGTGTTCTATTCATCATCTTCGTCTTCGCCGTAACCGGGAGCCTCCTCGGGTGGCGTCTTTCTATTCATCACAATTGCATTACTCACCAGCTGATGAACACTGACGATCTGAAACATATCCATACCGTAATAGGGGAACACCTTGCTGAACTGGCTCTTGCATATGGCGCAGATTGCCGCAAGATGAGTAACGCCCTTCTCGTCCATGACGTTCTTGAAAGCGGTCATTCTCGGCTTGGCGCCCTTCACCCGGACCTCCATCAGATCGTCGGTCAGCAGACCGCCGCCACCGCCGCAGCAGAAGGTGCGCTCATGGATGGTGTCCCACTCCATGTCGTGATAGTTGTTGACAACCGCCTTGATCACCTTGCGGGGTATCTCGAACTGACCGCCCGGCTTGTCGCCCATGCGCGATGCGCGGGCCACATTGCAGGAGTCGTGGAAGGTGATCGACATATCGTCGTTCTCAGACTTGTCGAACTCCAGGGTGCCCTGCTCTATCTCATTCAGGGTGAACTCGCATATGTGCTGCGGCACCGGGTAGTCGGGATTAAGAAAATCGAACGGTCCTGCCAATGTATTCAAAAAGCTGTAGGCGATACGCCAGGCATGCCCGCATTCTCCGAAGACAATACGCTTCACTCCCAACTCCAACGCCGCCTCGCGTATTCGCAGGGAGACGCGGCGCATGTTCTCGTAGCTGCCGATGAACATGCCGAAGTTGCCGGCCTCTGAAGCCTTGGTGCTGAGCGTCCAGCTGACGCCCGCTTCGTGAAAGACCTTGCCGTAACCGATCAAACCGTCCACATGGGGCTCAGCGAAAAAGTCAGCTGAAGGTGTCACGAGTAGGATTTCAGCGCCTTTTACGTCCAGCGGATATTTGACCGCTACATCGGTCTCCTCCCAGACATCCTCTTCCAGACCCTCGAGCGTATCTTCAATCGCAGGTCCGGGCAGGCCAAGATTGTTACCGATCTTGTGGACCTTGCCGATGATCTCGTTACAGTATTTCTGACCGACACCGATGGAGTCGAGAATCTCCCTCGCCGCCATGGAGATTTCAGCCGTATCAATACCGTAGGGACAGAAGACCGAACAGCGACGGCACTGGGAGCACTGATGGAAATAGCTGTACCAGTCGTCGATAACCTCTTCGGTGAGATCCACCGCACCGACCAGTTTAGGGAAGTACTTGCCGGCGAAGGTGAAATAGCGGCGATAGACCTTACGCAACAGATCCTGTCTACCGACCGGCATATTTTTCGGATCTTGCGTACCGAGATAGTAGTGGCATTTGTCGGTACAGGAACCGCACTTCACACAGGCATCCATGAACACCTGGAATGAACGATAGCGGCTTAACAGATCGCCCATCTTGTCGACGGCGACCTCTTTCCAATTCTCCACCTTTTCACCAGGAAAGCCCAAAGCCTCCTGATGTTCGGGCTTGGCCACGAAGCAGGTAATATGCTCCATGGTACCGTCAACCAGTTTCGGAACCTCAATGAATTCTGTCAGTTCCGGTGTTTCAAACTCAGCTCCAGCCATTTGTAAACCTCATAGGCCTTAGGATTCTTCGAGCTTTCTTGCCCAATCAACCAGATGGCGTTTTTCACGCGGATTGTCCACCTGATTACGGGTTGGGCTGAAAAAGACACCCGGTATGTGCAGCAATTTACTGAACGGCAGAAGCAGCATCAGTACCGCCACCAGGGACAGATGAACAAGCAGAACCGGGTCCATGGGAAGATCGCCGCCACTGAATGTCCAGAAACCGGTAAAGAACTGCTTAACGGCAACCACATCAGTATGGATCAGGAATGTCATTGTCGCACCGCTCAGGCCGATAAAAATCAGCAGCAGCAGCCAAAGATAATCGGATGGAGAGGAGATGTAGCGGACGCGATCGACGAATATTCTCCGGATCAGCAGTCCGGCAAGCCCTGCAATCATGGCAAAGGCCGCATATTTTCCAAAGGGTTGAATCAATTGTATCGGCAGCCAGACAGGGTCGATAAAATAACGGACATGCCGCGCGAGAACCAGAAACAGCCCCATGTGAAACATCCAGGAAAAGACCCAGGTCCACTTGGTGCTCTTGAACAAACTCTCAAAAAAAACGACTTCGCGAAACATCCGTAGTACCACACCAGTCTGATTGACAGGCGCCGGTGTGGTCGGAATCTTTAATGGAGCAGGCGTTCCGGCGTACTGGACAACTTTCCTGGCCAGTCCAAGGACAAGAACTAAGGTCGCTACGATAAACAGCAACGCGTAGGCAAATGACATAATCCTGCGTTCCTCAAAAAGTGATCAGGTGGTTTGCGACGGAGGAACTCTATGTACCTCCATCGCAAGCACGTGCCTTTAGATACAGCCAGTCGGTTTAGGCAGACCGGCAAAACGGCAAGCCTGCTTGCCTGGGCCGTAAGGAAACAGGGCATAAAGATATTTTGAGTTACCTTTATCCTTACCCAGCTTCTTACCTACAGCCTTGGTCAATACACGAACCGCAGGGGCAATCTGATATTCTTCATAGTACTCACGCAGGAAGTTGATGATCTCCCAATGCTCGTCGGTCAGTGGCAGGTCATCTTCCGCAGCCATTGCCTCGGCAACAGCGGGCTCCCAATCGGCCAGATTGGTCAGGTAACCCTCTTCATCAGTTTCGAAGGTTTTGCCGTTAGCTTCGATAGCCATATTTTCTCTCCCAGATAGAGTTGAAAGTTATTCAGTTAATACAATCAGACCCAGGCCTGTACCTTGTCATTCTCTGCAGCGAGAGCGACAAACCTGGCGTAGTCCACGATTTCGATGCCATCAGCAACCTTGTCTTCGCTTACACCGCGAGCCTTAAGGTCAGGGCCCAACACATAGAAATTAACACCGTCTTTGGCAGCAATCTTCTGTGTGCAGTCAGTACCTTCGATCGCACCATAAATGCCGTCTTCGTACATAAGGACAGAACTGCCTGCTTTGGCGTAGGCCAGACAGCTATCCATCGAAGACTTTTCAAAAGGTGATTTGTTAACAGTATGTAGGGTACTCATTCACTCGTCTCCGACTTAGAAGCTGAACATGACATCTTGTTCTTCCATGATGTCCGTCATTTCAGCGCGACTGACCACACGGATAGAGTCCTTTTCCGCCCAATCATCATCTTCATCCTCGTAGGTTAGAGGCATCAGGTCATCCAAGGTCAATCCTCGCTCCTCCAATGACTCCTTCTCTACATAAAGTTTGGTGACGTCGTAATCACCAAGCGCCTGGTAGGTGGGTGAGAAGTTCTTCATATCCACTCCAGCCGTATCCTGTCCTTTGACCAACTGATAGACCCCGTCATCCAGAAAAGCCAGGCTGACATCCTGATCAAACGCAGCGCCGATCAATACAACCTCAAGCGACTCCCAGGCATAGATGGTGCCGTAGGGGGCCCGACGGTTGAGGTACATGAACTTTTTAATATTTTCAGACATCGTCAACCCCTATGCTCAATCACCGAATACCACCAGTCGCTCCGACTGAATGCCCGCCTCGACCAACTGACCAAGACCGGAGATGCGAAAACCTTCAGCAATGTTCTGCGCATCCTTACCGTTGCGCTGCATCTCACCCTCGTCGACGATACCCCGCCGCTGGGCGGCCGCCACGCAAACCACCAAGTCGAGATCGTGCTGTTTACCCAGCTCGGACCAACGCTTGACAATGTTCCGGTCATCTTGCGGAGGTGTTGTCAGATTGGTGCCGTTGTTGACACCGTCGTGATAGAAGAAGACACGCATAATCTCATGTCCGGCTTCCAGTGCAGCCTTGGTGAACTGGTACGCAGAGTCCGTGGCTTGGTGCTGATAAGGACCTTCATTTACCTGAATCGCGAATTTCATCAGTAGACCTTCCTGTTATTGCCCAAACGATTTTCCTGAATTAGAAGCGGATATGCGCAGAGGCATTCAGGTTGTTACGGCTGCCGCGCCAGTTATCGATGTGATATTTGGTGAAAGGCAGACCTGTCTTCTCGAAGAATTTCGGCCAACCGATGCGCTCAGCCCATTCACCGATACGCTCCCAATCCTTGGCATCTTCCTTGTAGGCGCTGAGGATCTGCTTGACCACAGTGGAAACTTCGGGCCAGCGGGGCGGATTGTTGGGCACACCGGCAGCCACCAGCTTGTGGAAGGTCGGCTTGGATCGGGCATTGGAGTTCTTGCCACCCACCCAGATCGCGAACTTGGAATGCTCCGGATCGTTGATCTGCATGGGAGGACAGGGCGGGAAGCAGGCACCGCAGCAGATGCACTTCTTCTCGTCCACTTCAAGGGAGGGCTTACCGTTGACCATGGCGGGACGGATAGCCGCTACCGGGCAGCGGGCAACGACCGAAGGACGCTCACAAACGTTGGCGACCTGGGTATGGTCAATCTTCGGCGGCTTGGTATGCTGAATGTTGATGGCGATATCACCCTGACCACCACAGTTGATCTGGCAGCAGGAGGTGGTGATTCGCACACGGTTTGGCATCTCTTCCTTGGTGAACTCATCGTAGAGATCGTCCATCAGGGCCTTAACCGCACCAGAGGCGTCAGTGCCGGGGATATCACAATGCAGCCAGCCCTGGGTGTGCGAGATCATAGAGACCGAAGGACCAGTACCACCGATCGGGAAGCCCTCAGACTCCAGCTTATCGATCAGAGGCTGAACCTTGGACTCCTCGCTGACCATGTACTCGATATTGGAGCGAATGGTGAAGCGGACATAACCTTCGGCAAACTCGTCGGCGATGTCCATCAGCTTGCGGATGGTGTAGACATCCATCTGACGCTGGGTGCCGGCACGTACGGTCCAGATACTGTCACCGCTTTTGGCGACATGATGCAACACACCTGGGCGTGGACGCTCATGATAAGCCCACTGGCCGTAATTATTCTTCAGCACGGGGTGTAAGTAGGGCTCCATCTCCGGGACGCCACTCTCAATCGGCATACGAACTTCCGACATACCTACCTCCAAAAAAATAGGGTAATTGATTCGTTTTAAGGGGCAATCGAGCGGACCCGTTGCCCCTTAATAGCTTGATCGGTGTTACTGGGCCTTTCTCTCAGCCCACTTGGCCGCTTCCTCATCCCAGTCGTCGCTACGGAAGTAAGGATTCATGCGCGGACGCTCGATCATGTTGGGATCGATCTCGAGGCCGACACCTTCCAGAAAGTTGACCAGGCCGATACGCTCGATCATCTCACCGGTGCGCTCGTGCTCGAGGGCGTTTTCGGCGAAGAAGTCGAGGATCTCTGTCGCCAACTCTTCCAACCACTCGAAATCCTCATCGGTCTCCAGCTTGTGGAAAGGCACGATCACGGTACCCATCAGATCGCCGATTTTAAGGGTTCGCTTACCGCCACAGAGCAGGGTAATACCCTTATCGTCACCGGGAGAGAGCGCCTTGTTCATCACGTTGATGCAGTGCATGCAACGGACACAGGAAGGATTGTCGACCGCCAGGGTATCGTCGTCATTCAGGGACAGGGCCTTGGTCGGGCAACGGGTGATGACATTGTCGATGACGTACTTGCGGCCTTTGTCGGCGACGAAATTCTTGACCTCGTCCTGGTCGACCTTCATATCGTCGCGCCAGGTACCGATGGTAGCCAGATCGGCGCGCTGCACGGAGTTCATGCAGTCGTTGGGACAACCTGAAACCTTGTATTTAAACTTGTAAGGCAGCGCGGGACGGTGCATGTCATCGAGGGCGTTGTTGACCAGCATACGCATGGTACGGCCCTCATCGAAACATGAATTCTCACAGCGAGCGGCACCGACACAGGACATACCGGTACGGACAGCCGGACCGGCGCCGCCAAGATCGAAGCCCATCTCGTTTATCTCGTCAAATGCGGGCTGAACATTGTCGGTGGTGCAACCCTGGAACATGATATCACCGGACTGGCCATGGAATGCGATCAGACCGGATCCGTACTTCTCCCAGATGTCACAGAATTTGCGGATGGTGTTGGTATCATAGTGCATGCCCGGAGGCGGCATGACGCGAAGAGTGTGGAACTCGGCTGCTGCGGGGAACAATGCTTTTCCGTCGTCACCCTTGAGTTCGGTAAAGCGGGGGATGATACCGCCACCATAACCGATCACGCCAACGGTACCGCCTTTCCAGTAACCTTTGCGTGTCTCGTATGAGGTCTCGAGCTGACCCAGCAGGTCAACCATCATGTCGTTATCGTTGGCGAGACGCTTGAGGCCGGTGACAAACGAGGGCCAGGGGCCGCTCTCCAGCTGGTCAAGCATGGGGGTATCATGCATCTGTTTTGCCATCACTCTTTCTCCCAATGGTCGTTTGTTCAGGTCTCTTTGCTGAATCTTCGCCTGATGTTTAAGCTGCGCCGAACACCTTGGCATAGAAAAACGGCTACAAACCTGCAATCCAAAACCGCACTACAGGCGACTGGCCTGTTTCTACTGGTGCGAAATTTTAGGGATGTCTAATGCAGACCAATATCCTTCCGATGGGAGGGAAAGGGATATTTATAGCTATCCCATTTGGGATATATTTTCATGGATTTCGGGGTAAAAAGGGGCCCAATTAAACACATAATAATCTGTAATAACAATATGTTAAAGTCTTTAATTCATTTCTAATATTCAAAACACTCCCTTACTTTCATAAGGGTAGGTTTTACCGATAAACTTGGTCAGAAGAGCCTTGATAGAACATCTCACATGATGTTCAATACCAATAACTTAGTATTTTACTGCGTTTTGTTTCGGCAATCGCCAGACCACAGGGACAAAGTCAAAAATGCTGTATTTGAGTGAATTAATGATGCAACACCCAGAGGTCGACAGCTTCGATAGTCTGCTGGAGGTGGTGAAGGAACGGTCGAAGACTGAGATGTTTTTTCGGATTGATGTCAAACCACCTTTTTCCGATACCCCCGACAACTGGGAAGACCGCCTGGAAGCGACTTTCACCTGAGGTCGCGACAACGACATACAGGGTCAGTCAACAGGCCCCGGCAACAACTGAGAAGATTATTGTGAAGTACCTGGAATCTGAAGCCTTTATCGGTGACAACGAGAGTTCGGAAGATGCGATAAAATCAAGCAAGCTGCTGCAGCTCAAACTCGACGAGAAGGGTGAAGAGCTGTCTGCCCTGTCTGATGATTTCCCCAATGACAAGCGTCTTGAATTGCAGCTCGAATCCGCCTATATCCTTCTCGACCTGGACAGGCGGCAAGAGGCCGGACAGATCGGTAAAGCTGTACTGGATCAAGCACTCGACGAGGAGTTGTGGCTGAGGGCCGTTGAAGCCTGCGACATCCTCTACCAATCGGAGCAGACGGAGTCGATCAGGGCGCTGGCCCACGGAATCTGGCTAGGTGTGACATTCCCCATCGACCCCGAGCTAAGCGTGGCCATGCTGCAACACCTCATCGATGAGACACCCGACAAATCAGACGGAGCGGCAGTGGCTGCAGTGACCGCCTGCTACCTGGTCGATATCCGTGCCCAGGGGCAGGAGCGTGAGGATCTCATTTTCTTTACCAACCAGTTGCTTGGCCAGGTCGCCAGACGCCACAGTCAAGTGGAAGAGCAGGAGATCTTCGATTTCTGGATAGAGCGCATGGAATTGAACGATCCGGGCAAGTTTCTACCCAGGTTGGCCAAGGTACTCGAAGTCATCGTTGATGGAGACTGGTGGTTCGACAGGGATGCTCTGCGGGCGAAAATCCCAGCCGACGAGGTTTGATTAAATGAACGCGACCTTCTGGCAGGAAGAACAGGATGAAAAGCAGTTTGTGGTACCGGATAATGTGGTCGATCTGATATTCAGGATCAAATGCCCCTCTCTGCCCGTCGACCATGCCTGGTCCCTCTCCGATGCGATACATAGAGAACTGCCCTGGTTTCCCCTGGAGCCGCAAGCCGGTCTCCACCTGATCTACGGCGCCGACTCAGGCAATGGCTGGGTAAGACCCAGCGACGGTGGCGAAACCCTCTATCTCTCTCGTCGCACACCTCTGATCCTGAGACTGCCAAAAGAGAGGCTCGACGAAGCCGCCGAACTCAGCGGTAAAACCCTGGACATCGATGGATTTGCAATGGAGATAGGCAAGTCGCACACCCGGTTTCTCGCTATGACCACAACGCTTTACTGCCGTTACCTGGCCTGTGAGACCGGTCAGAGCGAGGATGAGTTTGTTCAGTCTGCGGTCGAGTCTTTGCAGTCTCTCAACCTGCGTTTTAAAAAGGTGCTGTGCGGTAAAGGCACCCTGTTCACCACCCCGCAGGCGCCACTCCTTACCCGCAGCCTGATGGTCGCCGGATTATCCCTGGACGATGCGGTCACACTGCAGGAGTACGGTCTCGGCCCTCATCGAATTCGTGGCTTTGGCTTGTTTGTACCACACAAGACTGTATAAGATACCGCGCCTATAACCGAATAAATTCCGAAATAGACGGGGAAATGCCCCCGCCGTTGTATCTGTTTGTAAGGAGAGATCAATGTCTTATGAAGTAAACGGTAAAACCATTGAGGCCGACGCCAACGGCTACCTGGTCGATCACACCGAATGGAGCGAGGATGTGGCCAAGGCCATCGCTGAGAGCGAAGGCATCAATCTGAGCGAAAAGGCTTGGGAAATCATTAACTTTCTGCGCGACGAATATTTCAACAACAATGGCAACCAGCCCAACGAACGCAATATGGTCAAACACTTCAAGGGTGTGTGGACCGACGAGGGCAAAGTGGATGCAAAATCCCTCTACATTCACTTCCCCAAGGGACCGGCGAAACAGGCAAGCAAAATCGCCGGCCTGCCCGAGACCAAGCGCAAGGGTGGTTACTGATTGATTATGATGCGAAACGACTGACGTCGTTGCTTTCCAAACAAGGCAGCCGTACCCTGGGTTGATTCTGCAGGGTACGGTCATGTCATTCCGATCGACTTTCCCATATCCGCCATCGGGTCCGCTTATAGTTGCTCATCCTCAACCATACGGTGCAGCATGAATCCGAGCTTTGCCAGCCCATCCGCATATAACCCACTGCAGATGCACCCGGTTAACGATTATCATTGCATGCACTTCGATGTTTGGATAAACCCACAGCTCGAGATCGTCACCTCCACTCGATTTCCATGAAGACAAACCTTTTAAACAATACAGAGATATCTGTATCACTCGGTATGGTGGAGAGACAGATCGCATCTCAAGGGTGATCAATCAGTATCTATTATTGAGACAAATCTTTCGGTTGGGATGACAGGCAACCGCCGCCCTCTCCGTTCTGACAGTGCAATTACAAATTGTTATATATCTGTGACGATAGCTAGACATCTTCGTTTTACGCTCAATACATCTATTTAGAACAGTCCCCTGGAGTGGGTCATGTCAAGCGTAAACGAAAAGCACCCAAAATTTGATAATCAGAGAAATCAAGAACTAAAAGAACTTCTGACTGCTTGTGCATTGAATGATCGGTGTGCGTTCGCCCGTTTATATCAACTCACGTCGGCAAAACTGTACGGTGTTGTACTGCATATCCTGAACAGAGAGGCAACTGCGCAAGAGTGCCTGCAGGATGCTTACATCAAGATCTGGAACAAGGCGGAAAGCTATCGGACCCATCTGGCGGCACCGATGACCTGGATGACGACAATTGCTCGCAACCAGGCGCTTGATCATCTACGGCGACGTCGGCATGAGGTGATGGAGTCTGATGGCTATAGCTTTATAGAACAGTTAGACACAGCCCCAATGCCGTTGGAATATTGTTCACATAGCGAAGAGAAATCCCAACTTACGGCCTGTTTGGCTCAACTGAATGAAAACCAGCGACAGATGATCAGCCTGGCCTATTTCAGAGGCCTCACGCACAGTGAACTAGCCAGCCAAACCAACACACCGATAGGAACTGTCAAGACACAGATTCGCAGAGGCCTGGAGCAACTGAGGGGGTGTCTGGAAGCATGACATCGGGAGTGAACACTTCATCTGGCAGCAACTATACATCCCCCCACATCCGCAACAGATTTGCGTAGGACTTGTCTACCAAACCGGCGCTTTCTGTGTCCGGCGCCGTTGCCAATAGATGTTCCCTGGCTTGATCCAGTTCATACAACAGCTCACGTTGCGCCGGATCCCGCACGTAACTTTGAATCCAAGCCAGCGCCACCAGGCGTTCTCCCTTGGTCACCTCAGCGACATGGTGCAGACTCGATGAGGGATAGATAACCGCACTGCCCGCAGGTAACTTTACCCGTTTCTCGCCAAATGTTGTGCGCACGACCAACTCCCCACCCTCATAGGTCTCGGGTTCGCGCAGGAAGATTGTCATCGAGACATCGCTGCGAAAGCGTTGTCCACTGAGCCCCATCAACGGGTCATCCACATGATCGCCATAGGTCATGCCCGGTTGGTAGCGGGCGAAAACCGGATCTGCCATGCGGTATGGCAGAACCGCAGAGCGAAAAGCGGCATCATTCGCCATGGCACTGGTGAGTATTCGGATCAGCAGCTCCATCTGCCTTGGCTCACCCTTCAATTCCTGATTGTTTTTCACCCGCTGTGCCGCTTTGCCCGCAGTCAACTTGCCATCGACGAATTCCGCCTGCGACAATATTTGATCGATCTTGTCCAACTGCGCCTGCTGTAGAAGATCATCGATTTGCACCAGCATTCGTTTCTCCTTACAGATTATCCAACACGGCCTGCATGCCTGACTCATTGAGGGGGAAGGTTAAAACAGCATGCACAGGATAGCGTTGTTTCACTTTCTCTAAATTAGCCAGGTATTTTTTATCCAGCAACACAATCACCTTCGCATTCGCCTGATAACGCTGAAGCGTGGCGAGCAGAGATTCAAGATTACTGAGTCGATCGCGAAATTGAGGATCGGCATAAAACTCCGCCACAACAACGCTGGGTCTGCGCCGTTTCAGCCATGCCTGCGCCTTGCGAACCGAATTGACCATCTCCACTCGATAGCCACAGCGCTGATAGAGAGGCACCAAGTTGGGATATCCTCCAAGCTCGACCAATGCGAGTAATTCCCGATCATCCATATGCTTGATTTTACCTCTCAGGAGCCTGATTATAGTTTCTGAAGCCCTGATCGAGGCAGAGGCTTCTCAACGGAATCACCAAGCAGTTTTTTTTATTTTTTTACAGGGCCATGCAACTTAATCTGATTATCGATGACTGGTCAATGGACCTGAAGATCCCCGATGGTTATCTTGAAACCATGCACACCTCCTTCGACAACATGGATAAAGACATGGACAGGGGTTGGCAAATAGGCCAAAGATGGGTAAAAAACCCTAACCCGATTCAACGCTGCCAACTGGTCGCCAGCAAGTTGCTGACAGCCCTGGAAAGCGATAATGAACAACTCGCTTTGATGATGGGCGGCTATATCCTGTCCCGAATGCCAAATGTCAAACAGGTGATCATCGACAATACCGGTGTTCCGGAAGAGACAAGTTTCAACACCCATGCGCCATAAACAGGCTGCCGGTCAACTACAGCTTGTTACCCTCCAGCAAGGACTTGATGTCGACCCGGGCCTGATCCGGTTGCTCACGGTGGATCTTCAGCACTTCCCCAGCTAATACCGACCAGTGTTCCCTGCCCTCCTGAATTGACACTTTCAGGGGCCGCCAATCACCCTCTGTATGCCATTTCTCGTAGGCGGTGATGAGACTGGGAAAGAGGGTTTTGCGCATACCGCTAAGCCCACCGACAAAGAAATGGACTGAGGCGCGATCTTCCTGTTCTATGAGGCGAGGCAGTGTAACCTGACAGTCTGCCCAATGATCGCGTACCGCACGCACCATCAATTCAGCCGGTGAATGCCCAAGCGCCGTCAGTAGCTGATCCCATTCCTCGCCCAGCAGCTTCCCCGCATGATATTCACCCTGCTCATGCAGTAGAACCACATCCAACTCCTGTTCCACCATCTGATCCAGGGCATGCTCAAGATCATTCTCGAAATCGTAATAGGCAAATGCCCGGCCCATGGCATTGTCCGGGCGGTGCCATCGCCAGTTTTCCAGCTTCTCCCATAGCAGGCGCCGGAACGACTCTTGACGGATGAAGATTCGATCGCCTTGACACATTGCAGCGGGGGCCATCAGATCACGTGCCAGTTCACGCCCGGCAACCCATACAGAGGCTCCACCAGGCTCTTCCCTGCGTTCCAGATGACCGAGGAAAAAGAGGGGTTTGTTTCTGGAACCATAGCCCCCGCTATAAACCAGGCCAAAGGGATCGAGCAGTTCATTGATCCTATCCACATCAAAGGGATCGAATAACCTGCCTGCAAACGGCAGCGGCGTGAAATCGTCATCGTTGAGGGAATCCCAAAGCTGCTCCCGCCTTGTCAGCCACTCGCCTACCGATTCGTTGGCCAACGATGCTCCGTAACCGAGTCCATTCTCCCAGCGGTAGTATTCACGCATTTTCAGCAGGTAGGTACAGAGACCATAGTCGGCGCCATGACGTGCATCCGAGATATGACAATTCCGTTGAACGGCGCAACAGAATTGGCGTAACGAGCCCTTCATTGGTGTGCCTTGCGGTAAAGATATTGAGGACAAACACTAACGGTGAATCTCATATTCCTGCATCCTCACCCATGTGCAACAGAGTCGTGTATATGGCTGTCATTGATTCGTTGATTCTGAAGAGTCTGACTCTCAATAGCAATCCTATCCCGACAGAAGCCTTTTACCACCCCTATTCTTCAGGGTATTCAATGAGCGGGTAATATGCGAAGAAAAACAGGTCGTTTCAATTCACCCGAAACGGCCGGCAACAGATCCGATCAGTAGTCGACCAGTTCACGCAACAATACGGTAGCGAAGCTGCCTGCTGGCAGAAAAAATCTCAACTCCAGGCACCCATCTCCGCTAAATTCCCATGCGAGATCATGCAAACGTATCCGCAGTGGTCTTCGTTCCTGTTCCAGGCCTACATATTCGAGACCATGACGCCATGCCTCGAAATCCAACAGCACCTTCGCCTCAAGTTCAGCGGCCAGACCGCTGACCAGAGGACGGCCGCGCCCCCACATGGGTCCGCTTGGATGAATATCCTGCAATTGACAACGCCGTGCTAGATCGGCGCTCTGTTCCGGCTCATCGGCAAACCCTGCTCGACTACCATCAAGCTTGAAGTAATCACCCCGCAGCGGCATGTTCCAGCCCCCCTGCTCAATGCGTTCAGCCAGAACCTGATTGAAGAGTTGAGATCGCACCGCTGAGATCACCAATCCGCGCATCTGCCTCTTCATGTGCGGCTTTGTTCGAGAAAAGAGTTGCTCAGCCAGGGCAAGATTCTGGTAATCATGGCCAAAACGCTGTTCACCGAAGTAGTTAGGCATGCCCAGCTCCCGCAGCAGGGTCAGACGCCGCGCCAGTTCCTCCCTGTCGACGCTGAGCTCCCGAATGCGGATTTGAAAACGATTTCCCCGCAGGGCTCCCCGGCGCAGCTTGCGGCGATGCCGATGCACCTGCAGAATCTCTACTAAATCACTCTCCAGCTGTCCCCAATCGGGCTCGGGGCGACCCGCCATGCGCAGGGAGAACCACTGGGTCGTCACCGCATGCCGGTCTTTCATGCCCGCATAACTGACGTCATTGCCGGGGATGCCAGCCAGCCTGGCCAATTGCCCGGCCAGCCAGTGAGTATTGGTCTGCCGCTTTTTGATATGCAACAGCAGATGCTCACCCCCACCGTCGGGTTCGAAGCCCAGTATCTCGTCTACCTGAAAATCATCTGGGGTAGTGCGTATCTCCCCACTTCCAAGAGTAGGGCCGCTTGCGCGCGGCATCTTCTCAAGGGGTTGCCAAGGAGGGTCAGTCGACAAGCCTACGCTCCTCCAACAACACAATAGCCAGGGCGGCAATGCCTTCACCACGACCGGTAAAGCCCATGCCTTCGGTGGTGGTCGCCTTGATATTGATCCGCTGCCCCTCAAGCTGCAGATCCCCGCCCAAACAGTCGCGCATGGCACCCAAATAGGGAGCCAGTTTCGGCTGTTGAGCGACAATAGTCATATCCGTATTGGAGACCTGTAAACCCTTGTTGTGGAGTTGTACCATCACCCGTCGCAACAGTATCCGGCTATCGATCCCGGCATAGGACGGATCGTCATCGGGAAAGTGTCTGCCGATATCGCCAAGCCCGGCCGCGCCCAGCAGGGCATCACACAGGGCATGAATCAGAACATCCCCGTCCGAGTGGGCCTTCAAGCCCTGATCATGGGGCACTTCAATACCCCCGAGCACAAGGCGCGAACCGGGTTCAAATCGATGGGCATCATAACCCTGTCCTATACGCATGCGAATCACCCCACCTTAAAGTGTCATAGTGTAGTGTCGATAATATGTTCTGACATTGTACGTAAAGCTCGGGTTAAATACCGCCCGTACAATCAAAGGAACCCTCCACAGAGTGACAAGTACATGATTCAAAGAGTAACCTCAGTCACAAGCAACCGTATCAAGAGAGTGCCTCTCCTCAGAAATCTGCCCAAGCGGGTTCAGGACTATGTTTTGAGCGAAACCCATGTAGAGCACCAAAACGCCGGGGCCGGAATTGCAACCGTGGGAGAACGGACAGAGCAGATCTATTACCTGCTGGAGGGTCAGGTCGAGGTGGTTACAGAGGATGGAAAACGACTGACCTGCCTGGCCGATCAACCATGCAGCCTCTCACCGCTGGCGGAAAAAACACCCAATAAGGATCACATTACCTGCGTTAGTGCAGTGGACCTGCTGTGTATACCCAGAGAGCTTCATGACGCAATCAAGCGTCTTCCGCCGGAGGCCAATACCCGTACCAACCAGACCATAGAACTGAAAGATGCGCAAGGCCCGGAAGATACCCTCTACTGGGAGTTCTACGAAGCAATCAGGAGCGATACGCTTGAGCTGCCCAGCATGCCCGATATCACTATGCGTATCGCCAAAGTCATCAACGACACCAATACCGACAGTGAAGAGATCGCCCATGTGGTACAGGCTGATCCCACGGTTGCCGCACGGATTATCAATGTGGTTAACAGCGCCGCATACCGAGGCAAGCAACCGATCGACAATCTCCCTGATGCCGTAACCCGCCTGGGACGCTCCGTCACACACAATCTGGTGATCAGCTTCGCCCTTGGTAAGCTCTTCAGCAGTCGCTCAAAGCCCTTGAAAAAGCGCATGATCGATCTCTGGAAGCACCTCAGCTATGTGGCGCCCATCTGCCACGAACTGGCTCAAGTCACTCCCGGTCTGGAAAATGATCAGGCCCTGTTATGCGGCCTGTTGCACGATATCGGCGCACTCGCCATCCTCGGTGCAGCCATTCGAAGGCCCGAATTAGAGGAAAATCCCAAACAGCTCGATATGATCATCGATCATTTAAAGGCTGAAGTAGGAGCAATGGTGCTACGCAAATGGGAGTTTCCGGACTACTTCGTACAGGCTGCTCTGCATGCGGAGGATTGGATGGAGGATATCAGCCATGAGCCCGACTACGTTGATTTGGTCGTTGTTGCCCAGTTGCATGCCTATGTCGGCACTTCCAAGATACACACCCTTCCCCGCCTCGACCTGGTACCCGCATTTCATAAGCTTGCGCTCGGCAAGCTAACCCCGAGGCACTCTATCGGCATCATAGACAATGCGAAAGACCAGATAAGGGAGCTGCGGGAACTGCTGGCGATCTGACTATGTAAGAAGCAGACCGCGAATGAACGACGATCACCGCAAATGACCGAGAGAGTGTAATTAGGCTTGCTTGGCCGAATGACTAATCAGTGCCATGGTATTAGCGTCGCCACCTTACATTTATATATGTTTATTTGCGGTGATCGGCGTTCATTCGCGGCCAAATCATCTTTGTCATCAAATCAGTCAGAACGGGAAATATAATCGGCGGCCAGCTGCAGGTCTTCCGGGCGAGTGATCTTGATATTGCCCGCATCGCCCTCAACTATCTTAGGCTGAAAACCCGCCAGCTCGACAGCGCTGGCGTCATCGGTCACCAATGCGCCTTTACGGACGGCGCTTTCCAGCGCTTGGTAGAGGATACCGATTCGAAACATCTGCGGGGTCAGGGCATGCCAAAGCCCTTCCCGGGACACTGTCCCCTCGACATTGCCCTCGGCATTGACCGATTTCAGGGTATCATGGACCGGCACCCCTAGCAGGCCGCCAACAGGATGGTAGATCAGGGTATCGATTAAATGATCGAGATCTTTGCGAGAGAGGCAGGGACGAGCCGCATCATGCACCAACACCCAATCCTCCACGGCAGCCTGATGCTTCAACGCCCGCAAGGCATTCAGTACTGAGTGGCAGCGCTGCTCTCCACCTTCGACCCGGGAAATTCTCGCATCATCGGCAAACTCGCATTCCCCCCACAATCCGTCATGGGCGGAAAGCGCCAGGTATATCCCTGCTATTCGGGGGTGGCGCAGAAACCTCTCCAGGGTATGGTCAATGACCCGCCGCCCAGCTATGCTCAGGTACTGCTTCGGTATTTGAGCACCCATGCGTTGCCCCGCGCCCGCCGCCGGCACTACCACCCAACAGCGGACCTCGCTACTCATCCACCTTCTCTTCGTCGGGAGTTATCACCTGGTAGAAGGTCTCTCCCTCTTTGATCATGCCCAGTTCACTGCGGGCACGTTCTTCAATAGCGGTCTGTCCACTGCGCAGATCCTCCACTTCCGCCTGCAGAGCGCGGTTTCGTTCACGTAATCCGACCAGCTCCTTCTGCAGCTGGCTGACCTCCTGTTTCAGGTTATTGACTTCAGCCAGGCTCCCCTCGCCCACCCACAGGCGGTATTGCAGAAAAAGCAGTAGTCCGACCAATATGGCAACCACGACTCGCATGGGCTGGGCCTTGTCAAGACCGGTCAGTCGATAGTGACAGGAAACGCATCCTTACCTGCATAAACCGCATCCTCACCGAGCTGATCCTCGATACGCATCAGTTGATTGTACTTGGCCACGCGATCCGACCGGGAAAGCGAACCGGTCTTGATTTGTCCGGTGCCTGTCGCCACGACCAGGTCGGCAATAGTCGTATCCTCGGTCTCACCCGAGCGGTGTGACACCACCGCGCTGTAACCTGCCGCTGTCGCCATATCAATCGCTGCCAGGGTTTCGGTCAAGGTGCCAATCTGGTTGACCTTGATAAGAATGGAGTTGGCGATTTTTTCATCGATACCCCGCTGCAGGATCTTGGTATTGGTGACAAACAGATCATCGCCCACCAGCTGTACCCGCCGGCCCAGTTTCTCGGTCAACAGTTTCCAGCCTTCCCAGTCGCCCTCATCCATACCGTCCTCCACAGTAATGATCGGGTACTGATCGACCCAGGCGGATAGATAGTCGGCAAACTCGGCCGCGGAAAACTTGCGGCCCTCCGATTCCAGGTTGTAGAGACCGTTTTCATAGAATTCGGAACTGGCCACATCCAGGCCGAGATAGATATCCTTACCGGCGCTGAATCCGGCATTGCCAATGGCCTCCAGGATAACCTCGATCGCTGCTTCATTTGAGGGCAGATTGGGAGCGAAGCCCCCCTCGTCACCTACCGCGGTAGCCAGGCCACGTTTTTTCAAAACGCTCTGCAGGGCATGAAAGACCTCTGCGCCATAACGTACCGCTTCACGAATCGAGCCGGCACCCACGGGCAGTATCATAAACTCCTGCAGATCGACACTGTTATCCGCATGGGCGCCGCCATTGATGATATTCATCATCGGCACAGGCAACCTGTAGGGGCCGGACGCCAGTGAGCGATAGAGCGGCAGGGCACGCTCCTGGGCTGCGCCATGCGCTGCCGCAAGGGAAACTCCGAGTAACGCGTTCGCGCCCAGTTTGGATTTATTCTCTGTACCATCCAGATCGAGCATGCACTGGTCGATGGCCGTCTGGTCGGTCACTTCCATTCCCATCAGCGCCTCTTTGATGGCTCCGTTGACATGGGATACCGCCTGCAAAACACCTTTGCCCAAATAGCGCCCCTTGTCGCCATCACGCAGTTCGAGGGCTTCGCGGGAGCCGGTAGAGGCGCCCGATGGCACCAACGCACGGCCAATGGCGCCGTCCGCTGTGATCACGTCGGCCTCGATGGTCGGATTTCCCCGTGAATCGAGCACCTCTCGACCACGAACATCAACAATTTCAGACATATTGTCTCCGTATTCTGTGTACTTTCAGTAATTAAATAGATTGATATCAGTAAATCGGGATCGTGTTACGGCAAGGTATCAGTAACAGCGTCACAGGGAGGTTTCAGCAAAATCCTTCCCCTTTACAAGGTGATCGATCTCCATCAGCATCTCGAGCAGTTCCCTCATTTTAGGCAGTGGCCATGCATTCGGCCCGTCGCTCAGCGCCTTATCGGGTTGTGGATGGGTTTCCATGAACAGACCAGAGACACCTGCAGCAACCGCCGCCCGCGCCAGTACCGGCACAAATTCACGCTGGCCTCCTGAACTGGCACCCCGGCCTCCCGGCAACTGAACCGAATGGGTGGCATCATAGACTACAGGGCATCCTGTCTCACGCATCACCGCCAGGGAGCGCATATCCGAAACCAGATTATTGTAGCCGAAGGAGACGCCCCGCTCACATACCATAATCCGGTCATTACCCGAGGCCGTCGCCTTCTCGACCACATGCGTCATATCCCAGGGCGCGAGGAATTGTCCCTTCTTGATGTTCACCGGCAAACCCTGCCGGGCCACATCACCGATAAAGTTGGTCTGACGACAGAGAAACGCCGGGGTCTGCAGAACATCCACCACAGACGCAACCTCTTGCAACGGAGTATCTTCGTGCACATCGGTCAATACCGGGACACCGATCGACGATTTGACCCGCTGCAGAATCTCCAATCCCCGCTCCAAACCCGGTCCACGAAAACTCTCGGCAGATGAACGATTCGCCTTATCGAAAGAGGATTTGTAGATCAAGGGGATACCGAGGTCCTGGGTCAGCATATTCAGTTCCCCGGCGGTATCCAGCGCCAATTGCTCACTCTCTATGACACAAGGACCTGCAATCAGGAAGAGCGGCCGGTCCAACCCAGCCTCAAAGCCACAGAGTTTCATGCCGTGCCATCCCGGTGCTTTCTCGCCGCTTCGATGAATCCGGAAAACAGCGGATGGCCATAGCGCGGGGTGGAGGTGAATTCCGGATGGAATTGGCAAGCCACGAACCACGGATGTTCAGGGATCTCGACTATCTCAACCAGTCGCCCATCGACTGAGCGGCCCGACACCTTCATTCCTGCAATGACAATATTGTCCAGATAGCTGTTATTGAACTCATAGCGGTGGCGATGCCTCTCGGTAATGACCTCCTGGCCATAGAGATGACGGGTTTTACTGTTGGGTTCAAGCTGACACTGCTGCCCTCCCAAGCGCATGGTTCCGCCGAGATCCGACTCTTCACTCCGCTTCTCAACCTGGCCGTCCGCATTCAGCCACTCAGTGATCAGGCCGATTACCGGATGGGGCGTGTCACGCTTGAACTCGGTACTGTGCGCTCCCTCCAATCCGGCGACATGACGTGCGAACTCAATCACCGCCACCTGCATACCGAGACAGATTCCCAGATAGGGGATTCTGTTTTCGCGGGCATACTGGACTGCGGTGACTTTGCCCTCAACCCCGCGGTTACCGAAGCCCCCAGGTACCAGGATGGCATCCATTCCCTCCAGACTCTCGGTTCCGCTCCGCTCGATCTGCTCCGAATCCACATAGTGTATGACAACCCGGTTTCCGGTATGGACGCCTGCATGCACCAAAGCTTCAGATAGCGATTTATAGGCCTCTGTAAGATGAACGTATTTTCCTACCATGGCGATCTTGACCTCTTCAGCCAGGCTGTCGAGACCTTCCAGAAACGCCTCCCATTCAGAGAGGTCCGCTGGCGGCAGATCCAGATTGAATCGCTGGTTGACCAGTTCATCCATCTCCTGGGCGTGCAACAGTACGGGAATACGGTAGATCGAGTCAGCATCCACCGCCGAAATGACCGCTTTTTCGGGTACGTTGGTGAAGAGCGCGATCTTTTTGCGCTCGTTTTCAGGCAGCGGCTGCTCGGAACGGCAAACCAGAATGTCGGGTTGAATACCGATGGAGCGCAGCTCTTTCACCGAGTGTTGTGTCGGCTTGGTCTTTATTTCACCTGAGGCCTTGATATAGGGCACCAGCGTCAGGTGCATGAACATCACCCGCTGCGGCCCCAACTCGACCCCCATCTGGCGGATCGCTTCCAGGAAGGGCAGCGACTCGATGTCACCCACCGTTCCACCGATCTCCACCAGACAGATATCATTATCGTCGGCACCCAACAACACGCTTTCTTTGATCTGATTGGTGATATGTGGGATCACCTGCACTGTACCGCCCAGATACTCGCCCTTGCGCTCCTTGCGAATCACACTGTCATAGATCTGGCCGGTCGTGAAATTATTATTTCGCCCCATGGTACTGCAAATGAAGCGCTCATAGTGTCCCAGATCAAGGTCTGTCTCCGCCCCATCATCGGTAACGAAGACCTCACCGTGCTGGAACGGACTCATGGTTCCCGGATCAACATTGATATAGGGATCGAGCTTGATCATCGTGACATCGAGCCCGCGGGCCTCAAGCAGTGCAGCCAGAGATGCGGATGCGATTCCTTTGCCCAGGGAGGAGACAACACCGCCCGTGATGAATATAAATCTAGTCATGAAACTTCTAGTTAACGTGCTGGATAAGGGGAACGGACGGAAGGGAACAGTAACAGATCAGACCGCCTCTCTCAATCGCATAAATGTTGGACTGATGCGATATATATCATGCGACTGCTCAAGAATGTCATTTAATTCTATCTCCCCAGGGTCTATAATCGATTGGCGATTTCCGCAAATTACAATCACAGAGACCAGTTGGCAGTTACTCGGCGAGACCAAACCAAACAAAACAGGCTCGGGATCAGCCTCCATACATCTACAACACGTAACGACCAACTAATTGTTTTTCAATAGAAAAAGCAGTAATAAAAATCAATCTTTAAGAGGAAGAAAGTATGATGAAATTTGCTAAGGTCATGAGCGTCGCTGCTCTCGTAGCTGTCTCTACAACCGCATCAGCATGGTGGGGTGGTGGTCCAGGCTGGGGTAACCGTGGCTGGAATAACGATGGCTGGGGCGACGGCTGGGGCGATGGCTCCGGCGATTTCAGCTTTGGCATGAGTGGCAGCGGCCGCGGTTCCGGCTATGGTCGCGGCAACAACTACTACCGTGATCACTATGGCTATGGGCCATACGGCTACGGCGCACCTTACGGCTACGGTGCACCTTACGGCGGCTATGGCGCACCTTACGGCGCACCATACGGCTATCCGCCAGGAGCGCCTGCTGCACCTGCTGCACCTGCTGCACCTGCCAAATAAGCGATCAGCTTACGGCACTTGAAAAAGTCGGCCTGATGGCCGGCTTTTTTTATGCAATATGATCTAAGATAATTAAATGTCTAAAATTACTTGATCCGGATCAAGAACTTCTGGAAAAATAGACGCGAGAAGAAGCATCTGACAAGAATGCACCCTTAGCTGGAGCGGTTCCTTGACTAGCAGAAAAGTTGTCTCATTTGAAAATATCAAGGTCGCCTGCAAAAACTGCAGTCTTTCGACCCTATGCCTCCCTATGGGTCTGACCCCAGAAGACATAGAACGCCTCGACTCCATTATCAAGCGCGGCCGTCCCTATCACCGCGGCGATCATCTCTATCGCGGTGGGGACAAGTTCCACAGCCTCCGGGTCATCACCAGTGGCTCAGTCAAAACCTATTCACCCAATGAGGATGGTGGCGAACAGGTCTTGGGATTTCACCTCCCCGGGGAACTGATTGGATTGGATGCCATCCAGGACAACAATCATAACTGCTCCGCAATCGCGCTCGAAACCACAGCGGTCTGTGAGATCCCCTTCTCTCAACTGGAATCCTTGAGTTCCATCATGCCCAGCCTGCAACACCAGATGTATCGACTGCTCAGTCGCGAGATCGGCCAGGAGACAGAGATGCTCACTCTACTGGGCAAAAAGAGCGCCGAGGAGCGGCTCGCCACCTTTCTACTCAGCTTTTCCGAACGTTTCAAACAGCGCGGATTCTCAGCCAGTGATTTCTTTCTCAGCATGTCGCGCCACGAAATCGGCAACTACCTGGGACTCGCGGTAGAGACCGTCAGCCGCTTGTTCACCCGCTTCCAGGACGAGCAGCTGCTGCATGTCGAGAGAAAGCACGTTCAATTGCTGGATATTCCCCGGCTTTATGAAATCGTTCAGGGTACGGACAGGACAAAATCGAGTCAGTCGCGAATCTAGGGCTTGTAAGCGCAATAGGCCCTGCCAGGACTTTTTCGTCCGGCAAGAAAAATGGGGTTGGGTGAATGATAACGCCACGTGACGGAATAACAGCCCGAGCCCTTCGGATTGCGCCTGATAAAGCGCCCATTTGATGAGTGTTTGCAGGCCCTAGTGTTTCTTTAACCAGATACAGGCCTCACCCATGGCTTTCAGTTGCTGCTCATGGGCCGCGAGTTCCTGCTGATCAGCGTGAACCACCTTCAGTTTTGGCCTGTTCGAAGGCAGACGCTGAATGCTATCTACAGAATCATCACCAAACTCATCGTTGGCAACTCCGTCCAAAATCAGCGAAGCCTGCCCACCGGTCATCATCAGGTAGACATCGGCCAGAATCTCGGCATCCAGGAGCGCTCCATGCAATTCCCTGTGTGAATTATCGATATCGTATCGCTTACAGAGTGCATCGAGGCTGTTTCTTTGACCCGGGTGCATCTTTTTCGCCATCACCAGGGTGTCAGTAACCGCGCACAAACTATCGATTCGCGCAGCACTCTCCATGAGGTGAAATTCATGATCGAGAAAACCGACATCGAATGGAGCGTTGTGAATGATCAGCTCCGCTCCACTCACGTACTCGATGAAATCCTGAGCAACATCCCCGAATTTCGGTTTCTCTTGGAGAAATTCGTTGGTGATGCCATGCACCTCTACGGCAGCGGCATCGATCTCCCGTTCTGGTTGCAAATATTGATGGAAGTTATTCCCGGTCAATCGACGATCAACCATCTCCACACAGCCGATTTCGATAATTTTGTGGCCATGCTCCGGTTCCAATCCTGTGGTTTCCGTATCCAGTACGATCTGTCGCATCAGTTCACTATGGCCTGTCGATATTAATCCGATCGGCTCTGCTGGGACTATTTTTTTGCCCAGCAAGGCAGAATGAGCGATGTGTAGTCATTCTACATGAGCGAATGATAACGCCGCTGGGCGGAAGAATAGCCCCAGCCCTGTGGGTTACGCCTGAAAAAGCGCCACTCGGCGTTACTCGTCGTTCATTTGGAACCACCAAACTTCTCTCCTCGCGCCCCGAAGGAAGTGCCCTTGGGGTGCGCCTTGATTGGCGCTTTTTCAGACGCAACAGAGCCGACCGGATTAGTGTCGACAGGCCCTAGGACCTGTCGGCCGGCCCTAACTCCTCGATACCCCGGTTAGCCAATTCATCCGCCAGTTCATTCTCGGTATGGCCCGAGTGACCTTTGACCCAGGCCCACTCTACCTGATGATTGTTGACTTCTGTATCCAACACTTGCCACAGGTCGGCATTCTTGACCGGTCTTTTCGCTGCCGTTCTCCAGCCATTCCGTTTCCAATTGTAAATCCACTGGGTGATTCCGTTTTTCACGTATTGGGAATCCGTGGTCACTTTCACCCGACTCCTTTTCGTCAGACTCTGCAGGCCACGGATGACCGCCATCAGTTCCATACGGTTGTTGGTGGTCTCATGTTCACCGCCGAAAAGCTGCTTTTCATGTCGACCATAGCGTAAGACCACCCCCCAACCACCGGGACCGGGATTCCCGCGACAGGCGCCATCGCTATATAGTTCTACAACTTGAGTCATTCAATTTTTCTCATCGTCGGTTCTGCGGCAGTCGGCAAGACCCGCTTTTTCACCCGCCATTTCGACCGTAGTGGAGTCATCGTGACCTCCCGCTTGACCGCGAGTATGACATAGACACCACCAAACAGTGGATAGATCCTTTCACCCAATCGTTCCATAAAGGCCAGTCTCTGCATGATGGGTGAGTTGGAGACCGGGGGACGGAAATGAAGATAGACCACCTCTTCCAATTCAAAGCCGAGCAATGAGAACCAATCCTGGATCCGCTTTCCGCTGAAGAAGTGCCCACACCAGGGAATCGTGGCAGACCTGAGACGCAGCAGACGCCACAATCCCCATTGACTCCATGGATTGAACCCACAGAGCAATACCTTGCCCTCGGGGATCAATACCCGTTCAACCTCACGCAACACCTGATGGGGATCGGCCGTAAAATCGAGGGTGTGTGGCAATACCATCCCGTCTACACTGTCACTGGCCAGAGGCAGGTGATGGCTGTCGGCTTGCAGATCGATGCCTGTACAATCATCTCCGCTGCCCATGACCACCCGGTTCCGCGCCGGGCTCATCCTCAGAAAATCCTGGTTCCTGCAGGGGAGCCCGAGCTGAACCACATGATAGCCGAACAGCGTGGCAATCCTGGGATCCAGGCATTCCGCCTCCTGCTCGGCCAACAGCTTGCCCAAGTCACTCTCAAACCATGTTTGTAGCTGTTTCTGACGACAAGATCCCAAATTCAACAGCTTATTTTCACTCATATATCAAGGTATCGACTTTACCACCGACATAACTGTCAGGTAATCTGTGCAGCTCAGTACGCCTCACACGAGGTCTCAGGTTATCAGGCGGTATGCCCGAGTACAGAACCACGGGATACCGCGCAATTTGGAGTACCGGCCATGGAAATGATACGCGGCTCTGAAACTATTTTCCTCCCATATAGAGTATGTCCACAACAAGCCTTAAAAAATCGATGCCGTTTTTCAAGTCTTCTCTGCGCATCATGAATCTATTCGCCACCTGCCTACTTGCTGCCTGTCAAAGCCTGCCCAATGGGGAGGCGACGAGCGCATTACAGCAGGTCCCCCTCTCTCCGGCTACTACGCAAGTATTGCAAACCCACCCGAGCGCAGATGAGAGCGCCATGACTGCCGATGAGCTGCCGGAAATCGCCGAGGAGCTGCAGGCCGCCGTCACGGAATTGACGCCAGCAGAAAAACCTGTCGATCTATGGAGCCGGATGTTGGATGGTTATCGATTGACCTTTCCCCATAATCCCCGCATCGACCGTGAATTGAACTGGTACAAAAAGCATCCGGGTTATATTCAACGCATTCAGGAGCGTTCACAACCCTATCTCCATTTCATATTGCAGGAGATCGAGAAAAGGGGCATCCCCAGTGAAATCGCCTTGCTTCCCGCCGTCGAGAGCGCCTTTCGGCCGTTTGCCTATTCACCGGGGCGCGCTGCCGGTATGTGGCAGTTTATCCCATCCACCGGTCGGTATTACGGGTTGAAACAGAACTGGTGGTATGACGGTCGGCGGGATATCGTGGCTTCAACCCATGCGGCACTGAACTATCTGCAGTCGCTCAGCCGTCAGTTCAATAATGACTGGGAATTGGCGCTTGCCGCCTATAACTCGGGGGCCGGCACGGTACGTAGTGCGATTCGACGCAATCAAAAGCGTGGCAAGCCAACCGATTACTGGTCACTGAAATTACCTGATGAAACCAGCGCCTATGTACCCCGCCTGCTGGCATTGGCCGAGATATTCAGGAATCCTCAGCGCTACAAAGCTACGCTGTTACCCATTGCTGATGAACCCTATTTCACCACTGTCGACATCCAGTCTCAGCTCGATCTTGCCCTGGCGGCAAAGATGGCGGATCTCTCCATTCAGGATCTCTATCTCCTCAACCCTGGCCTGAACCGATGGGCCACCGACCCAGACGGCCCTCACAGACTCAGCCTGCCACTGGACAAGGTTGAGACTTTTCTGCAAAAACTCGAGACGCTCCCCGCCGAAGATCGATTGACATGGAAACGCTACAAGATCAAGCAGGGGGATGCACTGAGTGTCATCGCCAGTAAACATGGTACGACCACTAAGGTATTGAGGCAGATAAACAAACTCAAAAGCAACAAAATCCGTGCTGGAAAGCACCTGTTGATCCCTGTCTCCAGCAAGGGCCTCAACCAATACACCTTCAGCGCCGAGCAGCGCAAGGCGGCAATCCAAAACAGATCCCGTAATGGCCGCAAACAACACTATACAGTCAAACCGGGCGATAGCCTGTGGAAAATAGCCGAGGTCCATTCCGTAAGTCATCGTAAACTCGCAGCCTGGAACGGAATGGCCCCGGGCGACCCCCTCAAGCCGGGGCAAAAACTGGTCATCTGGGTAAAAAAGGCCCCCGCTTCAGAACTCTCTCTTCTCAACCTACAGCCATCGGGCACACAGAGCAGGCTGCACTATAGAGTCAGACGCGGTGACTCACTCTCCCGTATCGCTCAGCGCTTCAAGGTTTCTGTTGCCGATCTCAAGCGATGGAATACGCTTGGCAGCAAATATCTTCAACCTGGTCAACGACTTAAACTCTATGTGGATGTCACTGAACAGACCCTCTGAGGCAACACGGTTGTGCAGCCGGAACGGAAGCACCAGATATGTTCACACTTGATCTGCATCAATAAAAGCGCCTAATGTATTGACAGCAGATTAGCGCTGTCAGAGTATCAGTACGCTAAGCAGTATTTACGAGATGTCTCCAATGAGTGAAGAGTGCCATCTAAGAGATGGGGTCGAATTAAACCTTGTCGATGTGGAAAAGATCGCCCTTGGGCTGAAATCACTGGCAACCTATTCCATGCTTGCCTATGAACATGATGACGATCCGGAAGAGCTGGATGAGATCGTGCAGGAAGGGCTGGATGCTATTGATCGCCTGTTTACCTGCTAGGGCCTGTTAACACTAATTCGGTCTCAACCTTTTAACCGTTGTCATCCACCACCTGATCAAGGCCGTTGCGCGCTTGTTGCGGCCAAGCTGCAGGTAGTGTTCGATATCGAGACTCCCATCTTCGCGCCGCTTCGGTTCCGCCTTAGACTCCCGATTCATATCAACTGCCTCATCTGTTGACGCGACTGCTGGGTACGTCCCGCATATCCCCAAGCATCCGCGGCCACTTCATGAATGACCACATAGCTCGCCTCGGCGAGTGGACCCACTCGATCATTCAGCATTTGATGGATCGCATTGATCATGCCGGCCTTCTCTTCAGCCGTATTAGTACCGGCGGTAATGGTGATATCCACCTGGGCGGCGCGCAGATGATCGCTGAGCGCTTCCCCTCCAATCGCCCAATTTGCAGATGGCAGCGACTGCACCATAACCGCTGTTACAGATGGGCGCTTACCCATGATCTCCTCAATCAGACGAGTCGTCATTCGCTGCAAATCCTGTTGTTGCAACAGGGGCAGCTGCCTGCCTGAAAGTGCGATTGAGATAACTGGCATTGGTTACTCCGAAATCTGTAGTGGCGACATGATCAGATTAGCAACAGCGATAACATTAAAATAATGACTATTTTTTAACTAACATATTTGCAATACTTATGAATTATGACGCAGAATCTTGATATCGACCTGTTGCGAAGCCTGGTTGCCATTGCTGATCATGGCGGCTTTTCTCAAGCTGCGAAGCGTTTACATCGCACACAGTCAGCAATCAGTCTGCAGATGAAACGCCTTGAAGAATCGAGTGGCACTGCATTGTTTCTGAAGTCCGGCCGCCGACGTATACTGACCGAGTCTGGTGAACTACTGCTTAACTACGCACGACGTATCCTGGATTTAAATGACGAGGCTGCGTCCGTACTGCGGTCAGACCCGTTGCAAGGCCACCTGCGCTTGGGAGTCGCACAGGATTTCGCCGACCGGGGCCTGGCGGCCATCCTGGCGCAATTCACCCGCAGCCATCCGGCCGTACGCCTCGATGTTCAGATAGATACCAGTTCACGTCTGGTGGCGGCGATCCATGCTGAGCAACTCGATATGGCTGTTGCATTTCAAAGTCCCGGCGATGAGGGCGAATGTCTGGGGCTCATTCCAATACAGTGGATTGTACCTAAACCTTTCCTTTGGCAGCCCTCTCAAGCCCTGCCCCTGGTAATGTTTGCACCCCCCTGTCTGTTCCGCTCCCGAGTGATCGGCGCACTGGATCAGGCCGGAATCCCCTGGCGGGTCACCTATACCAGCCCCAGCCTGCCTGGAATTCTCGCCGCAGTCGAGGCAGGCCTGGGAGTCACGGCAAGACTTGCCGCAAAGGGTTCTGAGAAATCACCACTGCCGGCACTCGAACCGGTGGAGCTGGCCCTCTACCGAAATTCGCTCCACAGCAGTGATGCGCTCAACGCACTCGATATCATTATCCGTGAATATTTGAAGACTGAGGATATAGTGGTTTAGGCAATCCTTGTTACCTTTCATGCTCAGCCATGGAAATGTGCAGGTCTGTTAACCATGTATACTTCAGAAAGGTTTTAAGTTTTCTGATTACCCACCATTCTCAGCTATGTGCTTTAACCTACCTCACCCTTGATCTATAGACGAAATGATGGGTGGTCATAAAATCACCCAAGCTGCCAAGCCAATCCAGAGCAAGCCTTTGGCAAGGAAGAACAGAAAGCTGGCAGCAGTCAAGTGTTGCAGCCAATTCGGGAGTGTTTCAAATCGTTTACGAATCGTTCGCGTTATCTGATCGCTTATCATCTCATCTCCGGGGCCACCTGATGTGCTGCTCCCCATTCAATAGGCGAAACACATCGCCGGCATGGTTGCACCCATTCTGCTCGATACCCATGATCGTTTCGGCCGGAATTCCAGTCGATGGCTATTTGCGTCACGAGAGAATGCGGTTCTGCCACGGAAGACCACTCAGCGATCCTTGTTGCGGTGTGGTTACTATTCTATGACTTCCTCAGCCTTGCCAAGTTTAATCAGTGGTTAGGATTCTTATAGAACAAATTCGAGATAAATGTAGGGTTGGTTAAGCGAATGTCGGATTGACCCCCGACTACATGTCTATGGCATTTCACTCAATTACGCGTCTTCTGACACACTAAAAGAGTAAGTAAAAAAACATACATCATTGTTTTTATGAAATTTATTTTACGGCACACTTCTTGACTGTGCGTATTGACAAAAAATACCATGAGGATGAAGAGATGCTAAAAATAGTGCGGTTGAAGCTTACAGTCCTGGTTGTTACTTTAATTCTAATCAATCCACTCAACGCAGCACCAAGAGTGGTTGTTTCACTGCCTGAATTACATTCCCTCGTGACTGCTTTAATGCAGGGAGCAGCTGAACCAATATTGCTGTTTCAAAGCGAGTCAGATATGGCGGGAGATTTGGATCCCTTTCAAACGAGCGGGCTGCTGAGCGCCGACCTGGTAATTTGGGTGGGATCAGGCCTGGAAAAATCCGTCGGGTATGCCCTGGATAAATTTCCGTCAATAGCCGATCACTTTATGACACTCTCGAATACACTCCCCCTACTGCTGAAAAGGGACTATGAGGAGATCGGCGACCAGCGACAAATCTCTCGCGATCTCCATTTCTGGAGTGATCCACGCATCGCCATTATGGCAGTCAAACAGATCACGCCGTTACTGGTGCGGATCGACCCGGACAATACAGAGCGTTACCTGGATAATGAAATCGCACTGCTGAAAAGGATTAAAACAGTAGAGCAAGACATTTCTAAACAGTTGGCGCCAATCGGAGCTGTATCCTCGAAGATCGCGGATGCATTTGATCCCTATTTCATTAACCGCTTCGTTCGCGATATAAAACAAGACGGCAGCTCAAATATAGGCCTTCGGAAAGTATCCAACCGCTCCCTCAAGACTTGCAGACAGAGCGAGATTACGCCACCGCCCCCTGGCCCGGATCTATATTTTCAAACACTGCTCACCCGCGCCAGACATCTAGACCAGTGTGTCAATTCACATCACAGAATCAAAAACAGGGTTGAAGTACGTAACAATCGGTACCAAAGGAGCTGATGAGGCGGGACCACACACCCGTCGATTACACATCATGCAGAGCCATGGGATGGGGCAGGTAAATCACAAAAGCGGCTGAAAAGTTTCGACTGTTGAGGTGTTGGCGGCTGGGTTCGTTTTGCTCACGCCGGTTTGATTTTTCATTTCCCATAGACTGCGTGAACAGTCAGCAGGGAAATGCCACTACATGATCCACGGCAAGACGCACGCCTATCCTTTCACCGACCACATGATCGTGATGACTCTGCACCAGACAAAGCAACTCGGTACCGTCATCCAGGGAGAGCGTATAGAGATACTCAGCGCCTTGAAAAACCTTACCGACGATCTTCAGCTTAAAGTCACTCTCGTCATCATGAATGATATCGTCGGGACGCAGCAACAGCTCAACTGAATCTCCTGCCTGGTGTTGACGCTTGAAATCGGCGGACATGGTGCCGAGCGCCGATTCTATACGACCACCCGCCAATACCCGACCCGGGATCATAGCGCCCTGTCCGACAAACTCCGCCACGAATCGATCCGCCGGCTTGTGGTAGATGTGGTAGCCGCTGTCCCATTGACGCAAACGCCCGCTACCCAATACACCGATGATGTCAGCCAATGCGAATGCTTCCAATTGATCGTGGGTCACGAGGATCGCTGTCACACCCTCTCTTTTCAATATCGCCCGAACCTCTCCCGCCAACTGTTCCCTCAACTCCACATCGAGACCGGAAAAGGGTTCGTCGAGCAGCAGTATCTCCGGTCTTGGCGCCATGGCCCGGATCAATGCAATCCGTTGTTGTTGCCCACCGGAAAGCTGATGGGGATATTTATCCTCCAGGTCGCTGAGACCTACCAACACCAACAACTCGCCAACTCGTTGCCGTTGCGACTTACCACTGATCCCACGCAGTCCAAAGGCGACATTCTCCCCAACGGTAAGGTGGGGATAGAGGGCAAAATCCTGAAACACCATTCCGACCCGGCGCTTCTCGGGGGCAAGTGTGTGCCCCGGACATGAAACCTGGCGCCCGTGCAGCAGAATCTCTCCCTGGACCAAGGGTTCGAATCCCGCAATGGCGCGCAGCAGGCTGGTTTTGCCGCAGCCGCTCGGCCCAAGCAGGCAACCTATTACACCGCTCTCCAGTTCAAAGCTGACATCGTCCACCACGACCTGGCGGCCATATCGTACACTGGCATGTCTGACTTCAAGCTGATTTGGCATGGCGGGACCGGGTTATGGTACGACTCAACAGTATCACCGGGAGAATACCCACGACAACAATCGTCAATGCCGCATATGAGGCATCCGCCAAGCGTTCGTCTGAGGCCAATTCATAGGCCCTGACTGCCAGGGTATTGTAATTGAAGGGGCGCAATATCAGGGTAGCGGGCAGCTCTTTCAAGACATCCACAAATACCAGCAACAGGGCTGTCAGCAGACTCCCTTTCAACATCGGTATATGCACCCTGCGCACAATCTCTCCGGAACCGGTACCCAGCGAACGGGCCACTTCGTCCATGGTCGGCCGGACCTTGCCCAATCCCGCTTCAACCGTTTGCAGGGATACCGCCAGAAAGCGTACCAGGTAAGCGAACACCAAGGCGATCAAGGTACCGCTCAGCAGCAGTCCGGTTGACCAGCCGAACCGTTCTCTCGCCCAGCTATCGAGCGCATTGTCAAAGGCGGCAAATGGTATCATGACACCGATGGCGATAACCGTACCCGGAATGGCATAGCCCATCCCCGCCAGCCTCACCGCAAACAGGGTCGACCAACTCTTCTGTTGCCGTTTCCCGTAACCCAGCAACAGCGCCAACATCAGCGCCAGCAGCGAAGCGGTACCCGCCAACACGATTGTATGGGTTATAAGATTTAAAAAACGGCTATCGAGATTCTCCTCTGCGGTGGTCAATGCCCACCACAAAAGCTGCCCTGCAGGCAGGATGAACCCGAACAACAGCGCCCCTGAACAGATCAGGAAGGCCATCACCGATTGCCTGGCATTCAACTCGAAGCGGGTCAATGCCTGATGGCGTTGACTGGTATGGTGATAGCGCGCCTGTTTACGGGAAATTTTTTCCAGAATGATCAAGGCGAACACCACCAGCAACAACATGGCGGAGAGTTGTGCCGCTGCGGCTGCATTGTTCAAGCCATACCAGGTACGGAATATTCCCGTGGTGAAGGTCGAGACGCCAAAATACTGCACTGTACCGTAGTCGGCCAGGGTCTCCATCAGGGCCAGTGAGAGACCCGCCACGATTGCGGGTCTGGCCAAGGGTAGAGCGACCGTAAAGAAAGTCCGCCAGGGACCATTGCCCAGGGTACGGCTGACATCCAGCACACAGATCGATTGCCCCAGAAAGGCGGCTCTCGATAACAGATAGACATAGGGATAGAGCACCAGTGCGAGCATCAATGCCGCACCTTCGATGGAACGAATCTCAGGGAACCAGTAGTCGCCGTAACCCCAGCCGGTCCACTCCCGAATCATCGTCTGCACAGGTCCGGCAAAATCGAACAGACCGGTATAGGTATAGGCGATGATGTAGGCGGGTATCGCCATCGGCAGCAGCAATGCCCATTCGAACACCGATCTCCCTGGAAACTGGCACATACTGGTGAGCCAGGCCGTACTGACACCCAACAACAGCACACCGATAGCCACACCAACCATCAACAACAGGGAGTTGATGACATAGTCCTGTAAAACCGTCTCCGCCAGATGGCGCCAGACCTCACCGGCAGGTTCAAAAAGATAGCTGAGTACAACGATCACAGGCACCGCCAGCAAAAGCGCTAACGAGAGTACCGCCACACTCCACCCGTTCAGCCTGATGGAGAGGTGGGGCCAGGGAAATCGGTTGGCCGCGGGTCGCACGTCAGATCACTTCCATCCCGCCCGATCCATCATTCGCAGCGCATCCGGATTGAGCAGACCCAGCTGAGCCAGATGGAGCCGGTCCATCTTGAAATCGCCCCATCCTTTGAGGAGTTCGTTCGGTTCGACATCTGTTCGCACCGGATATTCCCCATTCGCCTCGGCATACCAGGCCTGAGAGTCGCGATTGACAAGGAATTCCAACAGCCTTATTGCATTTTTCCTGTTTTTTGCCGCTTTTGTCAGGGCCGCCCCACTCACATTCACATGCGCACCCCGACCCTGCTGATTCGGCCAAAAGACTGCCAGTTTCGCAGCGGCATCGCGTTGTGCCTGGTCTTTGGAGGTCAGCATGCCGGCAAGATAGTAGGTATTCGCAATGGCGATATCACACAGGCCGGCGGCGGCAGCCTTGATCTGATCCCGGTCCCCTCCCTTGGGTGGACGCGCGAACTGTTTGACGAAGGCTTTGGCCCATTTCTCTGTCGCTTCCGCACCGTTGGCGGCGATCATCGAAGCCACCAGGGATTGATTGTAGATATTGCCGGACGAGCGGATACAGATTCTGTTATCCCAGTCAGGATCTATCAGGGCTTCATAAGTCGATAGTCTTGACGGATCCACCTTTCCTTTGACATACAGGATGGGTCGAACCCGCAACGAGAGGCCGTACCAGTGGCTATCCGGATCGCGAAAACTCTCCGGCACCAAGGCCCGAAGGACCTTGGATTCCACCGCCTGGGTGACCCCCGCCGCTTTAGCCCGATGCAGTCGACCCGCATCGGTGGTGATCAGCATGTCGGCGGGCGTGTTGCGCCCCTCACTCTGCAGCCTCTGCAGCAGGGCATCGGCCTTCCCGGTGACCAGATTGACCTTGATACCGGTCTCATCACTGAATCGGTCGAGCAGGGGTTTGATCAGTTTCTCCTTTCTTGCCGAGTATAGATTGACGACTTCATCTGCCAGACTCAACGAAGGCACTATAAAGGTCAGCATTAGACTCAGCAATATGGATTTTGATACAGGTGACACAATGACCTCCTTTTAAGATCTCAATAATTGATAACACGACACATATTAATGATAACGATTATTATTTAGATTAGCAAAGTATAATGACTCAAAGCAACCGGCACTCGGCCCATTCAGCTGATGGCGCTAGATCCATTCAGGGCCGGTCAATACCCGCGCAATCGGTCCTGTTGCCCACGAAAAAGTAATCATCTGGCAGCCGGGAGAGAATTCTGATTAATTCAGATAGTCGATGGGTGGCATGGAGTGACGCTTGCTGACGCCCGATTCGCAGGAACTGGGGCTATTTTTTCCGCCCAACGGCGTTATCATTTGATCACTAACCTTGCAGGACGAAAAAAAGACCCCCGCGGAGCCTATTGGATACGTGTTAGCAGGCCCTAATGAAACAGCGACAAAAGAGAACCGGCATAACCCTTGTCCTCACCGGTGAAGGCAAGGGCAAGTCATCCAGCGCCTTCGGCACCGCATTCAGGGCGGCGGGCTGGAATATGCAGGTTCTTGTGATTCAGTTCATCAAAGGAAAATGGAAGACAGGCGAACAGCAAGCTGCCTCCCGATTTGAGAATATCGAGTGGTATGCCCTGGGGGACGGATTCACCTGGGATACCAATGATCCCGAGCATGACCGCGCCACGAGCCGGGAGATCTGGCAGTTCTGCCGGGAGAAAATACGCTCCCGGGAATATGACCTGGTGGTGCTGGATGAGATCAACTACGTCTGCCAATATGGCTGGATCAGCGGCCAGGAGATCGCTGAGTTCATCCAACAGGAGAAGCCACCCTGGATGCACCTGATCCTGACCGGACGAGGCGCATCCAAAGAGGTCATCGACATCGCAGATACAGTGACAGAGATGAGATTGGTCAAACACGCCTTTGAGCAGGGCATTCATGCCGAACAGGGGATTGAGTTCTAGGGCCTGTTAACACCAATCCTATAGGTTCTGCCGGGACTATTTACCGTCCAGCAACCGACCGATACCGCCGAGTACGGAACCCTCTCCCTGATCACCGCCGCCCGATGAAGGTGCGTTCGCCAGAATCCGGTCGGCCATGCGCGAGAATGGGAGACTCTGCAACCAGACGGTACCCTGCCCTTTCAGGGTTGCCAGGAACATCCCCTCGCCACCGAACACCATGGACTTGAGGTTGCCCGCGCGCTGGATGTCATAATCGATGCCTCCGGTGAATCCGACCAGGCAACCGGTATCCACCCGCAAAGTCTCCCCGGAAAGGCGTTTTTCAATGACCGTACCGCCGGCCTGGATGAAGGCCATGCCGTCCCCCTCCAGGGCCTGCAGGATAAAGCCCTCACCACCGAACAGCCCCACACCAAGGCGGCGATTGAATGCGATATCGACCTTGGTGCCGAGGGCCGCGCAGAGAAAGGCGTCTTTCTGGCAGGTCACCTTTTCACCCAGCTGCCGCATATTCAGGGGCACGATATTGCCTGGATAGGGGGCGGCAAATGAGACCCTTTTTTTACCCTTACCCCGATTCGTGAAATGAGTGGTAAAGATCGACTCGCCGGTAAAGACCCGCTTGCCCGCGGAAAAGAGCTTACCCATCAAACCCTCATCCGCATTGGAACCGTCACCCATCTTGGTCTCGAAATCGATCCCCTCCTCCATATAGGTCATGGCACCCGCTTCAGCGATCACCGTCTCGCCGGGATCCAGCTCAACTTCAACCAGCTGCATCTCGGATCCGAGGATCTCATAGTCCACTTCGTGGCAACGCATCGATAACACTCCTTTTTTCAAATCAATTGATAGTGTGATTGTCTCTCGGGATTTTTGACTGAAGCCGTGAAAAATATCAACCATTAAGATTAATTATATTATTGTTTTCTGATATACTGCGCCGCTTTTTTCCATTCCCACACGAGGTAATCCATGTTTCAACTCACCTGCCCAGGGAAACAGTGTGTTAAAAACGATGTTCTCTCTGGCCTGACGGTTGCATTGGCATTGGTGCCTGAAGCGGTCGCTTTTGCCTTTGTTGCAGGCGTGGCGCCATTGGTGGGTCTCTATGCCGCCTTCATGATGGGCATCATAACCGCCGTCATTGGCGGCAGGCCGGGGATGATATCCGGTGCCACCGGCGCAATGGCGGTCGTGATGGTGGCCCTGGTGGCCGAACACGGCATAGAGTACCTCTTCGCAGCTGTCCTGCTGGCGGGTCTCTTCCAGATAAGCGCAGGCCTGCTGCGCCTGGGTAAATTTATCCGCCTGGTCCCCCACCCCGTGATGCTGGGATTCGTCAACGGGCTGGCTATCGTCATCTTCATCGCTCAGCTGAAACAGTTCCAGGTTGCCGATGAAAACGGCGTCATGGTTTGGCTCAGCGACACACCATTGTGGATCATGCTGGGATTGGTCGCGCTCACCATGGCGATTATCCACTTCCTACCTAAACTCACCTCCACTGTACCGGCTTCGTTGGTGGCCATTGTTACAGTGACGCTGATGGTGATTATTCTTGATCTGGATACACGCTCTGTTCAGGACGTGCTGCGCGATCTATCGGGAGATCCGACCGCAACCATAGCGGGCGGACTACCCGGTTTTCATATTCCGCTGGTCCCCCTCTCTATTGAAACCGTTCGGATCATCCTGCCCTATGCGGTTATTCTTGCCGGCGTCGGTTTGATTGAATCACTGCTGACAATGAGCCTGATCGATGAGCTGACCGAATCCCGCGGACGGGGAAATAAGGAGTGTATCGGCCAGGGCGTCGGCAATACCGTGAATGGTCTGTTCGGCGGCATGGGTGGTTGCGCAATGATCGGTCAAAGCCTGATCAATATCAATTCAGGCGGTCGCGGCCGTCTATCCGGAATCTCAGCCGCTCTGTTTCTGCTCACCTTTATCCTGTTCGGTGCAAGCCTGATAGAGATGATTCCCGTAGCTGTACTGGTCGGCGTGATGTTCATCGTGGTGCTGGGCACCTTTGAATGGGCCAGCTTTCGTCTGCTTGGCCGCATTCCCCTGGCAGACACCTTTGTGGGTATACTGGTTGCGGTCATAACAGTTCTGACTGATCTGGCGATTGCAGTCATTGTTGGGGTGATTGTCTCCGCCCTGGTGTTTGCCTGGGAGCATGCCAAACAGATGCATGCTGATACACACATCGACAAATACGGGATTAAATACTACTACCTGCGCGGGCCACTTTTTTTTGGTTCGGTGCAGACCTTTGCCGATCTGTTTGATCCAAAGAACGACCCGCAGGAAGTGATCGTCGATTTTGCCGACGCCCGTGTTTATGATCACTCGGGGTTGGAGGCCATTGACAACCTGGCTGAACGCTATATGCGCAGACAAAGGACGCTGCATATCCGCCATTTAAACCAGGAATGTCAAAACCTTCTGGTAAAAGCCGGTGATCTGGTAGAGGTCAATATGATGGAAGATCCCGCCTACCGCGTTGCGGATGACAGGGTGGCGTGATATACGATTGCAGACATCAGCTTTCTTGACCTCAGACAGGACGTACATGTATTTTTGACATTTAGCTTCTCTCACTATGGAAGACGTGAAATGTCAGGCGTCAGCTGGATTGACTCAGCCATCCCTACCGACCAGCCTTGTATCGTTTGCGGCAACAGACTGGGCAACGCAGTCATCCTCACCGCAGCACACTGGCATTCCGATTATGACCAGCTGGAGGTTGCAAGGTGCAGTCAATGCCAAAGCGCATTCACGCTGAACACAGACGAGGTGATCGTTCCCTACCCTTCGGCCGAAACAGTACTGCAAGATCCGAATTTCGTCTATCTTATCCACCACTACCTGGAATTGGTTTCCGGCCTGGATTGGAAACTCCCCCTTCTCGAGCGGCTTCCCTTCAGTCGTTTCAATTCCGTTCTGGAGATAGGCTGTAACGTTGGCGCCACCCTCGATTATTGCCGCACAGCTTGGGATGTTGATGTACTTGGCCTCGAACCTTCCGCCTATGGGGTCAAGGGTGGAGAATTGTTGCATCTGCCGATTGTCGATGCCTATACCCATGAAGCAGAAGCACTCCACAACAGGCAATTCAGTTTCATCTATGCAACCGAGGTGCTGGAACATGTTTCCGATCCGCTCGCATTCCTCAAGGAGTTACGCACCTATCTGGAGCCGGATGGTATCCTGCTCATAACAACCCCCTGCTCGTCGGCACTGCACAAAGATACCTTGCCCGGTGAGCTCTACGCAGTATTATCACCCGGGTCACACTATTTTCTGCTCTCACAGAAGCAACTAAAGCAGCTTGCGCAACAGGCCGGTTTCAAACATGCCTATGTAACGCTGCTGTACCAAACAAACATTGCCTATCTATCCGACAGGCCGATCGAATTCGATACCGGCCCCATAGTTGATTCCCGACTTGCACACTATCATGCAAGGAAAATAGCTGAGCGAGGCGATATAGACAATCGCGTCTATCTCGGGCATTTGATCAATTACTACACCTCTGCCGTCGACAGTGAAACCCCATTCGATAATCCAAGCATTACGAAGCAAATCGAGGATCAGCTTTCCCATCAATTCAATATCGCCCTCGATACGCCTTTAGATTTGGCACAGCGGGTAATAGTGACAGAGTCAATTTTCGACTTCGGTCAAGCAATCCCCTACTCACTGCCTTCCTATCTCTATAAACGGGCCGAATTTCTCAACGGCGCAGGAGCAACAACTGAACATTGCTACGAGCTGGCGGCATTAATTGCGGCCAAGGGTTTGCAAATCGACTTCAGGAATCTGTTTCTGTATAACCAGATCCTGCGGCTGTCGCTGCAGCAGATTGATACGCTCCATACTAGTTCTCCGGAAACAAACCCTATCAGCCACCAATTGCGAAGCATGACCGAATCCATAACCACGACCATACCTGAACTGAATCAAGCACCGCTTGGCTTACTCGCTAGATTCAAACGGAAAATGAGAACGCTGCACAACAGATGGCGGCCGAATTGAAAAAATGTGATCAGTGATTTACCGTCAGGATAGAGCCTTGACTTCTAAGCAGCCCGGACAAAATGGGGACAAGGGATTGTCGGAGAGAGCATGAATTGAAAAACAATCGCTTAAGTTTGTAAAAACTGGTGACATTTCATCTTCGAGTAGCAGTTGAACACTGCAATTTCACTGGATGATGCTTAAAATCTACCCGGTTTCATGCAGAATAGGATAGGATTAGCGAACCAATCAATAAAGTGGCAATAAGTCCTCTCTCTATAGTAGAGAACGCACTAAACTATCCGATACAAGCAATTTGGAATCCAACGCCAATGGAGTGACCCTACGATCGAGACAGGATATATCGACATCATCTCCGCCGAAGCTGCAGCCACGCTACCCCTATCACACCACTATGGGATAAATCGCTTAGAGGATCGCAAACAATGACAACATCAATCGTGCTACTGGTTATCATTCTGGCTGTCATCGGTTTCGGCGTCGGCATGTACAACAAGCTTATCGCCGGACGTAACCGTTACCAAAACGCATTTGCTCAAATCGATGTTCAACTTACACGTCGCCACGATCTGATTCCCAATCTGGTGGAGACCGCCAAGGGTTACATGAAACACGAGAAAGAGACCCTGGAAGCTGTTATTGAAGCGCGCAATCGAGCGGTCAGCGGTCTGCAGCAAGCGGCAAAAGATCCATCCAATCCGGAAACAATGAAACAACTTGGCGAAGCGGAACAGGGCCTCAGCGGTGCACTTGGCCGCCTGTTCGCCTTGGCGGAAGCCTATCCGGACCTTAAAGCCAATGAAAACATGATGCAGCTCTCCGAAGAGCTTGTCAGCACCGAAAACAAGGTGTCATTTGCACGCCAGGCCTATAATGATTCAGTCATGCAATACAACATAGACCGTGAATCATTTCCCAGTAACCTGATAGCAAGCTGGTTCCGTTTCCTGCCTGCTACCCTGCTCGAGATTGAAGACGAGGTGAAACGCGAAGTACCTAAGGTCTCATTCAACTAATTCGCATCAGTGAATTTTTTCGAGCATCAGGATGAAGCGAAACGCAACACCCAACGCCTGGTGTTGCTGTTTTTACTTGCAGTTGTAGTCATCATTCTCGCCATCGATACGGTATTGCTCATACTGTTCGGTAATCTACTCAGTGACACGGCGGAATCCCCTCAAACCCTGAGCGGCTTTCTCACTGAAAACAGCTCAATCCTGGTATTTGGTACCGGAGGGACAGGCGCTGCAATCGGGCTGGCCAGTCTCTTCCGTAGCGCCAGCCTGAAGGATGGCGGCGGTGCTGTGGCGCGTCAAATGGGAGGAGTGCCGGTAGAAGCCGATCCAAAAGACCCGCTACGCCAACGCCTGCGCAACGTGGTGGAAGAGATCGCCATCGCCTCCGGCGTGCCGGTGCCCGAGATCTACATTATGGAGCAGGAATCCGGCATCAATGCCTTTGCCGCCGGTTATTCACCCAGTGACGCGGCGGTGGCAGTAACCCGAGGCACCCTCGAAAATTTGAACCGCGAGGAGCTGCAGGGCGTCATCGCCCACGAATTCAGTCATATATTCAATGGTGACATGCGCCTTAACATACGGCTTATCGGCGCCCTGTTCGGCATCATGATCCTGGCGATTGCCGGCCGGCGCATCCTTTCAGGCGCTCGCTTCTCCTCAAGCTCAAAAAACAATAACGCTGGCGCGATAATCCTGTTTGCCGCCGCGCTCACCGCCATCGGCTATATCGGCCTGTTCTTCGCTCGCTGGATCAAGGCTGCCGTCTCCCGCCAGCGGGAATACCTGGCCGACGCCTCGGCAGTGCAGTTTACCCGCAACCCGCAAGGTATCGCCGGCGCATTGAAAAAGATTGCCGTGCATACCCAGGGCACCTCATTAAACAGCGACAGCGAGGAGATATCGCATATGCTGTTCGGGCAGGGAATGCACGCCGCTCTGTTTGCCACCCATCCTCCCGTCATCGAGCGCATCCAACGCATCGAACCCGGCTTTCGGGAACAGGAGCTGGGCGAAATTGCCAAACGCCTGCTGCAGCGCTCACGTAGAGAAGCGGAAAAGGAGGCTGCCGCAACCCAGAAGACCGCGAAACGCGCCCCCTTCGATCCACGTACGATCATCGAGGGAATAGGCCGACCCGGTTGGGAGCAGATCATGGCTGCAGCGGCATTGGCGGCCAGCATGCCCGAGAGTATGCTCTCGGCAGCCCGTTCCACCGAGTGGGCGCCGGAGCTGCTGCTCTGCCTGCTCCTCGATAATGAAGCGTCAATACGTGATCAACAGCTATTCACCATCGCCAGTAACCTGGGAGCAGAGAGCGAGGCCCAGGTACGATTCCTGATGACCTCCGCCATGCCGATCCGACCTGAGCAGCGTCTCCCCCTGCTTGAGATCGCATTTCCCGCCCTGAAACGGCGCCCGATCGATTTTATCCACCGCATGCTCGACACCGTTACAGAGATCGTACATCTCGATGGCAAGATAGAGGTATTCGAGTTTCTGCTTGCAAAGGTGATCAGTCTCTATCTGACGGATGCGTTCAATCCCGCCCAAAGCCACACCGGCGGTAACCAAACCCTGGCGGATCAAGCCCAGGCAGTTAGGGATGTGATCGCCATCCTCGCCGATCATGGCCATAAAGAGAGTGAGTTGATACATCTCAGCTATGAGAACGGCATCAACAGCACTGGACTGGAACAACTACCCATGCAGTGGCCGACCGATTGGGTAAAAACACTGGATATGGCGCTGGATAAACTCGACGACCTCAAGAACAAGGAGAAGGAGCGGCTGATTACCGCATTGATGGAAACAATCCTTACCGACACCCAGATCGCCACCGAAGAGCTGGAACTCCTGAGAGCGATCGGGTCAGCCCTGCATATCCCGCTCCCCTTACTGAGCGATCGCTCTGTGTCGCGTCAGCTCTGAATAACCTCAGTCGAAACCATTCCCAGACCGGAACGGCGCTTACTTTGGGCCTGTTAACACAAATTGCAGGATTTTCGTTACTTTTTCTGTTTCAGCAGATCAGCCAAGTCACCGAAAGGCTGATGGGTACTGGCACGGTTCGCAGCTGTCTCGGCAGAGGAGTAACCGGCATCAGCTTCGAGGTGACGGGAATGTTCATTATCATGACAATAGATACACAGCAATTCCCAATTGCTACCATCCGGAGGGTTGTTGTCGTGATCATGATCTCGATGATGTACCGTCAGCTCCCTGAGATTTTCCCGGCTAAACTCCCTCGTACAGCGACCACAAACCCATGGATAGAGCTTCAGCGCCTGTTCCCGATAACCCTTCTCCCGCTGTTCCCTGTCACGACGGGCCTGGGCGACGATCCGGTCCAGTTTCTCATTTGACCGCTCCGACGACATATTCAACCTCTGATTGACGGAAGTATTAGGGATACGGCGTACGAGTGACGCCATTCAATGGTAAATATAGCCGTTTTCCTGATCCTTACCCGCGCCCGGACTCAACCGGACTGACATACCCTTGGCCAAGATCGCCCCCAATGCGGCTTCATGGCTGACGGCTGTATCCCACGCTGATAACATCGATTGCCATGAGACATTAATCAGTAGAGTATCCCACTGTGAAAAACTCACTTCTACTCCGATTCGGAACGGTTATCACCATCCTCTTCATCCTGGCGGTCTCGGGCATGGTGAGTTCGATGATTATCGCTGAAACCGCCGAAGGTTATGCCGCAGCCATCAATCAGGCCGGCACATTGCGCATGCAATCCTATCGCATCGCCAGCAGTCTGGTGCATAGAACGAAGTTCCATGGCGAATTTGCCGCCAGCCGGACCAGCGACCTGGTCACTGAATATAACCAGCGCCTGTTCAGTCACCGTATCCACGATGTACTGACAAAGGGACCCCATAAAAAGGTCACCGAAAGCTATGCAAAAGTCGAATCCCAGTGGCGGGAGCTGATGCTGCCCAATCTCGAAGATTACCTGAAATTGAGCGCATCCACTTCCCTATCGACCGATGAGAGGCGTCAACTCGACATCAGTCAGCGTAACTATCTGTCATTGGTGGACAACTTCGTCGACGATATCCACAGATTTGTCGAGGCCCTCGAAATCGATGCCGAAGAGATAAACCAACAACTCAGAATCATCCAGATCATACTGCTGACCCTGACGTTTCTGGTTGCACTGATCAGTCTCTATCTGACCAAGACACGGGTACTCAACCCGCTGCGTAATCTGCTGGCCTGCGCCAACGCGGCACGACACGGCGACTTTTCCGTACGCAGCCGCTATCTTAGCGATGACGAACTGGGTCAACTGGGTCAGGCGTTTAATGTAATGGCCGAGGATCTTTCCGTGATCTATGCGGATCTTGAAAACCGGGTACGTAAAAAGACCCATGACCTGGAACAGAGCAATCGCACACTGGAACTGCTCTATTCCGCCACCAAGCGGTTGAGCGACTCCACGTTGAGCGAAGATGTGCTGATCGCGGTGATACACGATATCGAGGCATTATTGGGCGTGAATAACGGCACCATCTGTCTCGGTCAGCCCGGCGATCAACATGCCTATCGATATGCCTCCACGCGGGACACCGATATCCTTTCAAAGGAAAAACCGGACAATCAGTGTGCGATCTGTCTCGGTGAAGGCAGATCACATACCTTCAAAATCGCCAAGTCAGATACCCATGCGCCGGTTAATGTCTTTTCCACACCAATCAGGGACAAGACCCAGCAATACGGCGTATTGCTGGTGGAATTTCCCCTGACCACGCAGCTGGAGGAGTGGCAGGAGCGCCTGTTGGAGACTGTCGCCAGCCATATTGCCCTGGCAATCAACGTCGCACAGCAAGTGACCCAGAGTCGAAAGCTCTCATTAATGGAGGAACGCAGTGTCATTGCAAGAGAGCTGCATGACTCCATTGCCCAATCTCTCTCCTACCTGAAGATCCAGGTATCCAAGTTGGAAAAATCGATAAACGATGAGCGTGACAAAAAAGATATTTTGTTGGTCAGCGCGGCCTTGCGTTCTGCGCTCAACGGCGCCTATCGACAACTGCGGGAACTGTTGACCACCTTCAGACTCAGGGTCACCGACGCCGACCTGGGCAAACTGATCAGGGAGACGGTCGAGGAGTTTGAAAACAGATCAGGAATTGTTATTGAATACACCAACCATATCGGAAATTGTCAATTCACGCCCAATGCAGAGATACACATCATACAGATCATCCGCGAGGCGCTCTCGAACGTCATTCGCCATGCCAATGCAAGACGGGCCAGGGTGGTGCTGAAATGCAATCAGACGGGACGGGTCAATGTCAGCATCGAGGATGACGGCATCGGAATCAATGACGAAAGTGATATGATGCAACATTATGGATTGCCTATCATGAAAGAGCGTGCCGAGTGGCTGGGCGGAACATTGACCATCAACGAACCGGCAGGTGGCGGCACCCGAATAGAACTCAATTTCAATATTACGGACGCCTCCAACAGTGAATCCAAGAAGATGTTGATCGAGCAGTTAAAAACATGACTGAACAGCAAACCTACACTGTACTCACTATCGACGATCATCCTCTGTTCAGGAAGGGTGTATCCGATCTGATCGATATGGATGATACCCTGAACTTGGTGGGTGAGGCAGCCAACGGACCCGACGGATTGGTAGTGGCGAAACAGTTCAATCCGGACCTGATCCTGCTGGATATCAATATGAAGGGCATGAACGGACTCGAAACCCTGAAGGCGATCAGAGAACAGGAGATCGACTCCAGGGTGCTTATGCTCACTGTGTCCGACAATGAAGAGGATGTACTGACCGCCTTACGCCTGGGTGCGGACGGCTATCTGCTGAAGGATATGGAACCCGAGGATATCCTGAAATCGATCCGCAAGGCGGTGAAAGGCTCCCTGGTGATCAGCGACCACCTGACTCAATTACTGGCTAAAGCACTGAGGGAGGATGACAAACTCAAAGTAAAGGATCCCATCACCTCGCTGACCGCCAGGGAGAAAGAGATTTTGCAATGCATAGCCCAGGGCCAGAGCAACAAGCAGATTGCAAATGTCCTGAATATCTCGGAAGGAACGGTCAAGGTACATGTCAAGCATCTACTCAAGAAGCTCAACCTGCACTCCCGAACCGAAGCGGCCGTGTGGGCATTGAAAGAGGGAATCACAGCTGGCCGTTAATCGTTTCAAGCGCCTCAAACCGATCCGTTCAAGTCACTATTTTCGTCCATCAACCCGATTCTCTACCTCATACGACATACAGCCTACCCAAATGGTAGTACCGGAAACTACCAAAAAATTAGTAACTTCTTGATTTTATTAATAAATTCTTAATCTTTTCTATTCAATCCTTGATCCGTGTCAAAGCGGTCGCACTCCTCTGGTGAAACACTCTAGGCTCATTGAGAAATTGTCACTTAAATCCGGTGAGCTATCGCCGATTCGACTACCTCGATTGAGGCATGATTGTGGATATATCCATAGACAGAGTTCAGTTCCTCCGTGGCGACCTCAGCAGTCGCCGCAGAGGCATACATCCACCCTGGTCGATCGGGGATTCCAGCTTCCTGGAACTCTGCAACCGATGCGATGAGTGCATCAAGGCATGCCCGCCCGCAATTATCATAAACGGGTCAGGCGGCTTCCCTGTGATTGACTTCACAAGGGGTCATTGCACATTTTGCGGCGACTGCGTAAAGGCGTGCCAACCCAAGGCTTTGGAATTCTCCGACGATTTATCCACTCCACCCTGGTTGCTTGAGATCGAAATCGAACAGTCGTGCCTCTCCCTCAATGGCGTTGTCTGCAGAAGCTGCGGCGACATCTGCGAGGAACGCGTAATTCGGTTTCAGCTTCAAACGGGTGGCCGCTCACAGCCGCAGCCCGATCTATCGATCTGTACCGGCTGCGGGGCCTGTGTCGCAATTTGTCCGAGTAAATCAATAACAATTACCCCCATTTCAAATGACCACGCGGTATCAACAATAGTCCGTGAGGAGATGTTCAATCCATGAATATATGCAGCTTGATCGTCCATACCCAACCGACTCAGGGAGCCGAGGTGTGCCAACGCCTGCAAGGGTTCCAGGGAGTCGAGGTCCATGGAGGAACCGAGGATGACAAATTGATTGTCACTATTGAGGACGAGGGTGAGTCGATGTCACCCGTGTCTGACACCATGAATGCCCTTCGTGACGTCAAAGGCGTCGTGAACACTGTTTTGATTTATCACTATGGCGGTGAAGAGTCGATGGAGGAAATGAACCGTGAAATTAACTAGAAGAGATTTTATCAAGAGTAATGCAGTGGCCGCAGCAGCCTCCGTGGCTGGTGTTACCCTGCCGGTCAGCCAAACCGTTGCTGCCGATGCAGACGACGGCATTCGTTGGGACAAGGCTGCCTGCCGTTACTGCGGTACCGGCTGCAGCGTACTGATGGGCGTCAAAGACGGTAAAGTCGTGGCCAGCCAGGGCGATCCTGATGCACCGGTCAACAAGGGCCTCAACTGTATCAAGGGCTACTTTCTGCCGAAGATCCTCTATGGTGAGGATCGACTGACCAAACCGCTGTTGCGCAAGACCAACGGCAAATATGACAAGAACGGCAAATTCGAAGCCGTTTCCTGGGAAGAGGCCTTCAAGACGATGGCCGAGAAATGGGTCGCTGCCCGTAAAGCCAAAGGACCTAAGGGCATTGGTATGTTCGGTTCCGGTCAATGGACCGTGTGGGAAGGTTATGCGGCCTCCAAACTGCTGAAGGCAGGCTTCCGTTCCAACAGCCTGGAACCCAACGCCCGTCACTGCATGGCCTCTGCGGTGGGCGCCTTCATGCGCGCCTTCGGCATCGATGAGCCGATGGGCTGTTACGATGATCTGGAGCACGCCGATGTCTTCGTGCTGTGGGGCGCCAACATGGCGGAGATGCATCCGATTCTCTGGTCCCGTCTCACCGACACCCGTCTGACCAAACCCGGCTGTGAAGTCCATGTGCTCTCAACCTTCGAGCATCGCTGCTACGAGCTGGCCGACAACGGCATGGTATTCGAGCCCCAGACCGATCTGGCGATCCTCAACTATATCGCCAACTACATCATCCAGAACAAGGCCTACAACAAGGAGTTCATCGACAAGCACGTCAACTTCACCAAGACCCCGACCGATATCGGTTACGGTCTGCGTGCCAACGATCCACGCGAGAAGGCCGCCAAGAACCGGGCCAAGGGCAAGCTCACCAAGATCAGTTTCGAAGAGTATGCCAAGTCGGTCGAGCCTTATACTCTGGAGTACACATCCAAGCTCTCCAAGGTGCCGAAGGACAAGCTGCTGAGACTGGCCAAGGCCTACGCCGATCCCAACAAGAAGGTCTCATCCTACTGGACCATGGGCTTCAATCAGCATACCCGCGGCGTCTGGGTCAACGGTCTCTGCTACAACGTCCATCTGCTGATGGGCAAGATCGCCGAACCCGGCAACAGCCCCTTCTCCCTCACCGGCCAGCCCTCCGCCTGCGGCACCGCGCGCGAGGTCGGCACCTTCACCCACAGGCTGCCCGCAGACCTGGTGACCAAGAAGGATGCCCACTGCAAGTTCGCCGAGAAGACCTGGAAACTGCCGGCCGGCACGATTCCCAGGGCCAACGGCAAGACCGACGACGCCGACCAGACCGACATCAGCGGCAAGCCCATGGGCAAGACCCTGATCCACGCGGTCGCCATGCACCGCGCCCTCAACGACGGCAAGATGAACACCTTCTGGGTCATGTGCAACAACAACATGCAGGCCGCGGCCAACATGAATGACGAGAGTTATCCCGGTTGGCGCAACCCGAACAACTTCGTCACCGTCTCCGACCCCTATCCCACGGTATCGGCACAGGCCGCAGACCTGATCCTGCCCACCGCCATGTGGATTGAGAAGGAGGGCGCCTACGGTAATGCCGAGCGGCGTACCCAGTTCTGGCGTCAGCAGGTTGCCGCACCGGGCGAAGCCAAGTCCGACGTCTGGCAGATCATGGAGTTCTCCAAGTATGTCAAGGTGAAGGATGTCTGGCCCGAGGATCTGATCGCCAAGATGCCCGAATATGCCGACAAAACCCTGTTCGACGTGCTCTACGCCAACGGCCAGGTGGACAAGTTCCCGGCGGAACAGGTCACCGACAGCCGCGGCAACAAGTACGGCAACGACGAGTCGGCAGACTTCGGTTTCTACGTACAGAAAGGCCTGTTCGAAGAGTATCGCCTCTTCAACTCCGTCGAGGGTATCCCGAAGAAGGGTCACGAGATGGCCGACTTCGATACCTACCACAAGGTCCGCGGTCTGCGCTGGCCGGTAATCGACGGCAAGGAGACACTGTGGCGTTTCCGTGAAGGCTACGATCCCCATGTGGCCAAGGGTGATGGGGTCAAGTTCTACGGCAAGCCTGACGGCAAGGCCAACATCATCACCGCGCCCTATGAGCCGGCCGCCGAACCGCCGGATAAGGAGTACGATCTGTGGCTCTGCACCGGCCGTGTATTGGAACACTGGCACTCCGGTTCGATGACCCGTCGCGTTCCCGAACTCTATCGTGCGGTGCCCGATGCGGTGGTCTACATGCACCCGAAAGACGCCAAGAAACGTCGTCTGCGTAACGGTGCGCTGGCCAAGCTCACCACCCGTCGTGGCGAGATCGTGTGCAAGGTCGACACCAAGGGTCGCAACAAGTGTCCCGAGGGCCTGATCTTCGTGCCATGGTTCGATGCGGGACGCCTGGTCAACAAACTGACCCTCGACCAGACCGATCCGCTCTCGAAAGAGACGGACTACAAGAAGTGCGGTGTCAAGGTGACACGCGCATAGCTTGTACGGTACCGGTCCGGGCAACCGGACCGGCGGTTAACTGAAAACGGAGCACTGAATCGCAGTATCACATCAGTCATGTCGGAAACAGAGAGAAAAAACGAGATCAACCGTCGGCAGTTTCTGGGCAATATGCTAAAAACCGCCTGTGGTGTAGGATTGATCGGACTGGGACTGGGCGCCTATTCGAAACGGGCCTCTACCATGCCGGCCAACTACATTCGCCCCCCCGGCGCCTTGCCGGAGGAGGATTTTCTCGGCGCCTGCATTCGCTGTGGCCTCTGTGTGCGCGATTGTCCCTACGACATTCTGTTTCTGGGTGAGGTTGGTGACGAAGTCGCCACGGGAACGCCCTATTTCATCGCCCGTACAGGGCCGTGTGAGATGTGCGAGGACATTCCCTGTGTGGTGGCCTGTCCTACCAACGCCCTCGACCATGACCTGAAGGATATCGAAGATTCGCGTATGGGCTTGGCTGTGCTCATCGACCAGGAAAGCTGTATTGCGTTCCACGGGCTGCGTTGTGAAGTCTGCTTCAACGTCTGTCCGATCCGCAATCGCGCCATCACCCTGGATATGCAGCACAACTCCCGTTCCGGTAAGCATGCCCTGTTCATTCCCGTGGTCCACTCCGAAGCCTGTACCGGCTGTGGACTCTGTGAACGCGCATGCATTCTGGAAGAGGCGGCCATCAAGGTCTTTCCCATGCACCTGGCGAAGGGTGAATTGGGCAAGCACTACCGTTTGGGCTGGAAGGAGAAAGAGAAAGCGGGCAGGTCACTGGTCACTCCCGACACCGAGCATCGTTACAACCTGCCCGAAGGGGTGCGTTACGACCTGCAGGGTGAAGGGTTGATCATCGAAGGCGAGGCCGAGGAGACACCCTTCTCCTCCAATCCTTTGGATACACTCAATAGCGGTTTCATGGACAAGTAGCATGTTAGACATGAAGACATTGGGTGACGACGCCATTGCCGAAAAAGGCTGGTTCAAGGCCCACAAGTTCCTGATCCTGAGGCGACTCAGTCAACTCGGGATTCTGGCGCTGTTCCTGACCGGTCCCTGGCTCGGCATCTGGATCGTGAAGGGCAACCTGGCCTCAAACCTGACCCTGGACGTGCTGCCGCTGACCGACCCCTATGTGTTGCTGCAAGCCAGTCTGTCGGGGGTGGTTCCGGAGACTGCCGCCATTATAGGCGTGGTCATCGTGCTGGTCTTCTACTTCCTGGTGGGAGGCCGGGTCTACTGCTCCTGGGTCTGCCCGGTCAACATGGTCACCGACCTGGCCGCCTGGTTGCGGCGCAAGCTGGGGATCAGAACCACCTCGCAGCTTTCACGTTCCACCCGCTACTGGATGTTGGTGCTGACGTTGATCCTGCCGCTGGTGGTGACCGGGGGCATCATCTGGGAACTGGTCAATCCGGTCTCCATGATGTTCCGCGGAATCGTCTTCGGCATGGGTGCGGCCTGGGTGATGGTCCTGGGGATCTTCCTGTTCGATCTGATCGTGGCGAAGGACGGCTGGTGCGGGCACATCTGCCCGGTGGGCGCCTTCTACAATCTGGTCGGCAGTAAGAGCCTGTTGCGGGTGAACGCCGCTCAGCGGCAGGCCTGCAACGATTGCATGGAGTGCTATGTGATCTGTCCGGAACCGCAGGTGATCAAGCCGGCGCTGAAGGGGGAGAAGAAGGGGTTGACCCCGGTAATCCTCTCTTCCGACTGCACCAACTGCGGGCGCTGTATCGATATCTGTGCAAAAGACGTTTTCAGTTATGGCGGTCGTCACGCCAAAAATATCGACGAGTACAAGCGAGAGGATGAAATCAATCGTGGTGTCCGGGCCTGACCGGTACATCAAACCAATTCTGTTTATGAGAGTGATGATGGAGAAAGGTATGAAAAAGATCGCATTTCTAACCATTGCGGCAATTACTGCCATGTTCCTGTCTAGTGCGCTGCTGGCTGATGTTCAATCACTGCGCGGAGACAACCTGGATACTATGGCGAAAAAGCCCGCCAACCTGAAGATAGTCAACATCAAAGGCGGCATCGAACGCAGCTTCAAACTGCAACCCCCCATGGTTCCCCATGAGGTGGACAAATATGAAATCAACCTGAAAAACAACGGCTGTATGAAGTGTCATAGTGAAGAAACCTATGAAAAAGAGAAGGCGCCGAAAGTAGGTGACAGCCACTATGAAGACCGCGACGGCAAGGTATTGAAAACCGTCTCCAGCCGTCGTTATTTCTGTAACCAGTGCCACGCTCCGCAAGTGGGCGCGGATCCCCTGGTTCAAAACAACTTCCAAGGCGCCAAATAGTGTTAGGTCCGGTCTCCTCATTGAGGGGAGACCGGATCTCACTGGGCAGTACTCGATTTAAACTGGTGTAACAATGAGTGAATCTAAGAAAAAAGGTGGTCTGTTCCTGATTGCCGTCGGTATCGTTGCCGGTGTCATATTGTGGGGCGGATTCAATACCGCAATGGAAATGACCAATACCGAAACCTTCTGTATTTCATGTCATGAAATGGATGAGACAGTCTACCAGGAACTGCAGGAAACGATCCATTTCAGCAACAGGACCGGTGTACGTGCGACCTGCCCCGATTGCCATGTCCCCAAAGAGTGGGTGCATAAGTTCGTGCGTAAAATTCAGGCGACCAATGAGCTCTACCATAAAATGCTGGGGACCATCGATACACCTGAGAAGTTCGAGGCCAAGCGTCTGGAGCTGGCCCAAAACGTCTGGCGTTCGATGAAGAAGACCGATTCACGGGAGTGCCGCAACTGTCACAAGTTTATCTCCATGGATCTGGAAAGGCAGGCGCCCCGTAGTTCCGATCAGCACGACCCGCACTATTGGGACGCAGTGGATGGAAAAGAACCGCAAAAAACCTGTATCGATTGCCATAAGGGCATTGCCCATGCTCTCCCCGAAGGGTTCGATCCCAACGCCGAGTATTGATGGGTATGTTCTGGTGTTTCTTGCTGCGCTCAATTAAATAAACTGTTAAATCAATCGGTTAAGTTATGGTTGTCGGTAAATCCATTATCAACATGATGTACCGTCAGCCGCCCAGGTTAGGGATACAGTCTTTGAGAAGCTGTAGCGGCACAATCAGCGACTTAGGGAAAACAGTTGACCTTTTCCCGATCCCGTAGAATGATAAGTTTGACTGATGGGTCTATAATGACAAAAAATGATTGTGAGAGAGGCGGCCATGCTAAGTGACACGTTCGGCAGACGGATCGAGTACCTTCGCCTATCCGTTACAGATCGCTGTGATTTTCGCTGTTTTTATTGCCTTCCCAGGAGCCATAGAGCGTTCGAGACACCCGATGATTGGCTTACCACCGACGAAATAGAACGGCTCATCGCTCAATTTGCCGCGCTTGGCGTCAAACACGTCAGACTCACCGGAGGTGAGCCTCTCGTCCGCAAGGAGCTGGAGGAGATTGCCCGCCGTATCGCCGCCCTTCAAGGTATCGAGGAGTTGTCCCTCAGCACCAATGCATCCCGCCTCAGCCAATTCGCCGGACCATTGAGCGATGCGGGCGTGACTCGACTCAATATCAGTCTCGATTCACTCAACGAGAAAAAATTCAGAACGATCACCGGCAGCCGGTTGCAACCGGTTTTGGAAGGTATAGCCAGTGCACAGGCGGTTGGATTGACACCGATAAAACTGAACATGGTCATCATGCGCGGCATCAACGACGATGAAGTCGAGAGCATGATCGAGTACTGCATGGAACGGAGCCTCACCCTGCGCTTTATCGAAACCATGCCGGTCGGTCAGGGCGGACTGTCCGCCTCTGAGCATTACATGCCGCTCTCTGAGATCGAGGCACGGCTTAAAAAACGCTATAAACTACAACCCGCGGCGATGCGCGGAAGCGGTCCGGCTCGCTATTTCCAGATCGATGAGTCCGATCTCGTAATCGGGTTCATCACCCCGCAATCACAACACTTCTGTGCAACCTGCAATCGTGTGCGGGTCTCCGTGAGCGGCGATCTCCACCTCTGCCTTGGACAGGAAGATAAGCTGGCACTGCGCCCCCTGATGCGCGAAGGTGCAACGGATGCAGACATACAGGCGGCGATTCACTCCGCCATTGCACGCAAGCCGGAACGACATCATTTCGGCGAAACGCCGACCGCGATCATTCGCCCGATGTCAGCCCTTGGCGGCTGAATAAACCTCAGCCCAAGGGTTTATACAGGGCGCCTTTCTTTTTACCGGCAGGCAGTCTCAGCACATCTATGCCGATTTGGTGGGGTGTATAGAGCGTGGTACGTATCAACCACCCACCTCCCGGTATACGGGCCTGTTCCGTCATGCTTCTGATGTGCGTGGTATCGTCGTACTGATCTTCGATGACTTCGTATTCCAGTTTCATACTACCCCCCTATTCTTTCATTAGAGTGAAGCAGGTGGTAACGACTGGGAAGCGTTCCTACGCGTCCCCGCACCGGTAAGCATAGGCTATTTTCAAGGGAGTTTGCCTAGGGCCTGTTAACACTAATCCAATCGGTCATGTTGCCCCTGAAAAAGCGCCAATCAAGGCGTACCCCAAGGGCACTTCCTTCGGGGCGTACCCCAAGGGCACTTCCTTCGGGGCGCACCCCAAGGGCTGGGGCTATTTTTCCGCCCAGCGGCGTTATCGTTCGCTCATGTAGAATGACTACACATCGCTCATTCTGCCTTGCTGGACGAAAAAACAGTCCCCGCAGGGCCGATTGGATTAGTGTTAACAGGCCCTAGACTGCCACTCAGGGTCATTTGAGGAAACGGTATCTCCCATCCGTTTTCAGTACAGGCATCCACGCACCAACGTTGAATGGCACGGCGCAGGCGATTGTAGAGATCCCCGAGTTCACCGCTGAAATCCGCGATCACGGTGATATCGAGTGAAGAGCTGTTGGCCTGAGAAAATTCAACATGCAAATTGAGCAGATGCTCAGTATAACCCTCCTGCTCCAGTCGCAGCTGAATCGTGTTCCGCAGGATTTCCGGGATGGTTTCCGTACTCTTCTCCTGGAGTGCATAACTGACGCCAATCACCTCTTTAATACGGAAGTTTGTTGCCAGATTGCGTGGTGATGCGGCAAGGAAATCAATGGTTTGGTAGGTCAGTTGTGCACCGCCCCGTTCCACCAGCCGCACCAGTTCCGGGGAAATTCCGGTCACTCGACCCCTGACTCCGTCACTGAGAATCACCCAGTCGCCCTTTTGGCAAGGAAACCATGGCTCATCCGGATTACTAGGTCTCGATTTATGATCAACCAGTTCATCGATTGGTACGCGCAGGACAAGTCCTGCATCCGGATTCTCCAGGATGGAGAAGACATTGAGCTGCTCAACCCGCCAGGGCAATCCATCCAAACAGATGCGCTCCCCCTCACGCACGGAGCCAATATTCAGAAACAACTGTATCTGGTGCCAATATCTGGGCAAGGCCTGGCGAAGCCCCCATGCCATTCCCAACAGCAGCAGAATACCCAAACTGAACAACACCCAATCTTCGACAACATAGAAAACCACCATGGGCCCAATGATGATCAGCAAGGTCGTCACTATCCGATGCACAAGTTCCAATAGCCTGATGCGAAAACTGCGGTGTCTCTTTTTAAAGCCAGGCATCAGGCGTCTCATCGCCTTGTCACTCATCCTGGAGAGGATAATAACGATCGCAACCACCAATATCGCTTCAATCAGATAGAGCCCGCGGCGTTGAAAGAACTGCTTCAAATAGTCCTGTGATGCATCGGTGATCGAGACCTCGGAAGCGAGTATTTCATCAAGCTGTAATTCTGCCGCTTGATATTCACTGCTCATGAATGCGTGACTCTTGAGCCATTTTTCAGCCAGCGTATCGAGGGACGCCTTCAACTTGTCCGAATCACTTTCCATACGCAATGCTTCAATATTTTTCAGGGCGTCATCAAGTATCTTCAGCCTTTCACCGTAATAGACGATCTTCTCCTTCAGCTCCGATTTCTGGCGCACCTTCGATGTCATATCCTTCATCTCGTCGATGGCGGGCTTGAGCAAAGAGAACAACTCCCGCTTGAGATCGAACTGAGTCTCATCCTCGCTACGCAGGCTTGTCAGATCGATCCCCGCGGAGATATTCTCGAAATTCTCAACAGTGCGTGATAGCTCGGCATCCAGTTTCAGCAACTGTTGTTTCAATGACGCCTTTTGCGTCTCCGACTCCGCAGCGGCGACAGACCTGCTTAATGATGCAATATCCCCTTCTATATTCTCTCTGATGGTTACCAGATTGAGCAGTGTAGAGAGGGTATTTCTCTCTTTGTCTGTGGACCCTCCGGCATCCTCCTCCGCAAGGACCGGACAAGGCATGATCAGAAGGTGCGCAACGATATTAATTACAATCAGGCGCCGGCAGAACAAGTAAATCGACATAGCCATAATCATGTCACCATAAATAGCTGTACTCTATATTTTCAGGCATCATTCCCCGACACGACCAGTGATTCGAGAAGCATCCCTCGTGGATTATTTAGGCAGGCCATACTTACCCACGACAGCAACTACAGTGACCAGCATTCCAAAGGTGAGATTAATCAGTATCAGTTGTCGTATCAGGCTGACGGCCTCCACTAACTTCGGCTTGTCATCCTCTTTTCGCGCCACCCCGAGCTGCTGGTAGGGAATGGCATAGATAAAAACGAAAATAGCGGACATCAAGATACCCACTACCGTCATGAATCCCAACCACAATCCGATGTTATCCTCATAGAACATGAACAACATCCAGAATCCACTGGCCACAACGGCAATGACAGCCACCCAAACCCAGGGAAAGAAACCGTCAAATACTCGCAATAGAAACGATAAACGTTGTGGGGCCTCCAGAGAATCATTGAGCGCGGGACGCAGAACCATATGCGCAAAAAACATCCCTCCAACCCAAATAATGACACCAATGATATGCAGGGTCATAGCAATCGACATAACTCTCCACCTCTATAATGGGGTTGATTCAAGAAGGACCGTCCATTGTGCCTAACCGCCATCCAATCTCCAACTGCCGTATCGTCGAAAGTGGCCATTCTTCTCATTGCATGGTTATGAAATCATGGCCGCTATCCGCAGACCCTGCCAGCACAGAAGTTTGAAAAACCGCACCTGGCTAGGTAAACTAACCGATTACCTGTCGATTTGGCAGGACTAACGCGTTGACTGGCGTCCTAAACGGATGCCTTTTTTGTTTTATGGGTATGCACATGGTCGACTCTCTGATGACGACTTACAATCGGTTACCTATAACCTTCCTACGGGGCGAGGGCGCCCGGCTGTGGGATGATCAGGGCCGTTCCTATCTTGACGCCATTGCCGGCATTGCCGTCTGCGGGTTGGGGCATGCACACCCTGAGATTCGAGATGCCTTGTGTGACCAGGCCGGAACCCTGCTCCACACATCCAATATCTATGGCATTGCCTATCAGGAAAAGCTGGGCACCAAACTTTGCGAAATGGCCTCGATGGACCGGGTATTTTTTGCCAACTCCGGTGCCGAGGCCAACGAAGCGGCGATAAAGATCGCCCGCCTCCATGGCAACAAAAAAGGGGTCAGGAATCCCGCAATCATCGTCATGGACCAGAGTTTCCATGGTCGCACCCTTGCCACGCTGACCGCCACCGGCAACCGCAAGGTTCAGGCCGGATTCGAACCCCTGGTTCAGGGTTTTGTGCGTGTTCCATACGATGATATCGAAGCGATCACTGAAATCGCCAATAACAGCAACAACGTGGTAGCGGTGCTTGTCGAACCCATTCAAGGTGAAGGCGGTATCAACATCCCCGACAGGGATTACCTCAATCGGATACGCGAGATCTGCGATGAAAACGATTGGTTGATGATGCTGGATGAGATCCAGACCGGGATCGGACGCACCGGCCGCATGTTCAGTCACCAGCACAACGACATCCTGCCGGATGTCATGACCCTGGCGAAAGGACTGGGCAACGGCGTTCCTATCGGCGCCTGCCTGGCGAGGGGGACCGCGGCCGAGATTTTCTCACCCGGGAATCACGGTTCCACCTTCGGCGGCAATCCACTCGCCTGCCGGGTTGCGCTGACGGTACTGGAGCAAATTGAGTCAAACCAGTTGGCTGCAAGGGCCGCACAGCTGGGTGAACGCATGCGAAACGACTTTCAATCCAAGCTTGGCGAACAACAGGGAGTGGTCTCGATTCGCGTATCCGGCCTTATGATCGGTATCGAACTTGACCGGCCATGCTTCGAGCTGGTAACCCGCGCCCTTGATCAGGGCTTACTGATCAATGTCACTGCCGAGAAGATTGTGCGGCTGTTACCTCCACTGATCATCAGTGACGCCGAGTGCGAAGAGATCATCGACAAGGTCAGTGCATTGATCCTGGGATATCTTTGATTGTCTGTTTGAGACAGTAACTATGACAAGGCATTTCCTATCACTTCTCGATCTCAGCAGCGATGAACTGCATGCGCTGATCCGCAGGGCCAGTGAACTCAAGCGCATACAGCACCGAGGCGATACCCATACGCCGCTGAAGGGCAAAAATCTCGGCATGATTTTCGAGAAATCATCCACCCGTACCCGCGTCTCCTTTGAGGTGGGGATGTCTCAGCTGGGTGGACACGCCCTCTTTCTCTCACCCAGGGATACTCAACTGGGGCGTGGCGAACCTATTGAAGACAGTGCGCGCGTATTGTCGCGTATGCTCGATATCATCATGATCCGCACCTACGATCAATCTGTCCTGGAGCGATTCGCCGCCCACTCCAAGGTGCCTGTCATCAATGCACTCACCGATCTGCTCCATCCCTGCCAGCTGCTGGCGGATATGCAGACATATTTCGAGCACCGGGGTGATATCCGCGACAAACGCGTAGCCTGGATCGGCGACGGGAATAACATGTGCCACTCCTATATCAACGCAGCGAGACGGTTCGACTTTCACTTGAACATCGCATGCCCGGAAGGTTACGATCCCGACCCAACGATCTTGCAGGCTGCTAAGGAACGGGTTTCCATTGTGAGAGATCCTCTGCTTGCGGCAGAAGATGCCGACCTGATCGTCACTGATGTCTGGGCCAGTATGGGACAGGAGGAGGAACAGATGCAGCGGGAGAAGGCGTTCGCCCGTTACCAGGTGAACGATGAGCTGATGGCGCGGGCGACCGAAGACGCGCTTTTCTTTCACTGTCTGCCTGCCCACCGCGGAGAAGAGGTGAGCGCATCCGTCATTGACAGAGAAGAGAGCGTGGTATGGGACGAAGCGGAAAATCGTCTCCACTCTCAAAAGGCGTTGATGGAGTTTCTACTGCTCGGCAGGTAAACAGCCTGTTACAATGTGGTCTGTTTTATAACAAGGAACGCTTAGAGTTGTAAAATGCCTGATGATCATCGGACTGAGAGATTGCCATGAAGAGATTCACTATTTCGATCTTCTGCCTGCTGTTGCTGCCTGCGGTAGTTCAGGCAAAAACCTATTATGTTACCGACGACTTCAAAATCGCCATGCGCACCGGCGAGAGTATCAAACATCGCATAACCCGTTATATCAACACCGGCACCGCAGTGGCGGTCATCTCCACCAACAAGGAGAGCGGTTACAGCAAGGTTCGAGTGGGCACTAAAGAGGGTTTCGTGCTGACCAGACAGCTGCTGAGTGAACCTGTCGCACGTACCCAGTTGGAGACCATGCGCAAAGAGATTGATGCGTTGAAGGCAGCTCCGGGAGAACTGCGGGGTAACCTTGCCGACCTGCAGAAGAATCACCGTGAACTGCTGGCCTCACACCAAAAGCTGCAACAGATCAAGGACAAGCAGGAACAGGAGCTGCAAAGCATCCAGAGAACCGCTTCCAATGCGATTCGCATCTCCAATGAACGCAATGAACTGCGCAAGCAGGTCGCCGATCTGACCCGTGAAGCCGAGGACCTGAAACAGGAAAACCGCGACCTCAGCAACGAAGCCACACGTGACTGGTTCCTTATCGGTGCGGGTGTAATCATTGCCGGTATTTTGATTGGCCTGATCCTGCCACATCTGCGATTCCAAAGACGCCGCAACAGCTGGGGTTCTCTTTAAACAATTGAGTTGCTGCCTTATCTACGACTATTTGCCCAAGACCTGAAAAGGCAGCACATAAACTCTCCATTCCATCTACGCCATGAGCATGACAAGTGTGCGGCAAGTGCATGCTTTAAGGAACTCACTGTCACAGCCCTCAATGGCCGCCTATAAATGGACATCACATATTCAACCGTGTGAAACCACTTCAAGAATTAACTTCTTCTTTCAACCATCACTTCGAAGAATGTGTGACCTAAGTCACAAAAGTACTAAAGATATTGTCATCCTTACCGTTAAGACTAGAAATATTTAGGCTGATACATGTCCAGAACATCTCTGGAGCAACAGACTACCATACTCAATACAGAAGGGATGCACTCAAGAGTGTAGGCTGATCCTTCTATCTGACATTAAAGCTTAATTTTATTGACTCTTTACCCTGGACTAATGAAGGGGTCTCTGCTTGGCCGGTTTCGTGACAATCAGAGGAATATTGATATTAGGTGACTTGAATGTCAGACGCCCTGAAAAATTCTCATATTGATGAACACACTGCTGAGACGGCCGGATATCCGATGCAGACGGCCTTCATTGATCAGCCTCAATGGGATTTAACCATTCCGAAAGGTGTTGATCTGGGCTTGTGGGCGAAACATTTAGCATATTCTGTCGCACGCGAACCATTCAACCTGATCAATCATGTTCGCAGAGTTCGCTTACACTTGGCATGCAATGAAGCTGATGCATCATTCGGCGCCATGCTGGACCTTCACTTGGTACTTGGCGACAAGGGCATCAGTCTACGGGGCAGCCTTTTACGACAGTTGAGAAAAATACTGCCTCAAGACCGCTATGGCCTGTTTCTCAAGCACTATAAGCCTGGGCTGCGGCCTGATCAACCGCTGCCCCCCAGTCGCCATTCCGTGCTCGGCAACTTTTTTGCTGGGAATACAATTCTCGTAAAAAAAGAAACCTCTCGAACTGCGCCCGGCTTAAAACAGCAAAACCCATTGGACCTAGCGAGAGAAGAACTTAATTTTGGCGACGTATCCAAGGCGCAGCAGATCCTGGAAGAGGCATTGATTGAAGCGCCAAAAACACCTGAACTGCATCACGAATTACTGGAACTGTATAGCCATACACGTTCACTTGAAGACCTGATACGCATGCAGGAGAGGCTTGGCGACAACATTGCTATTGCGCTTGAGGAATGGAATCAGACACGCAGTAAGCTGGAAAATTGAGGAATTGTTTATGTCTGCTCGAAACGATCAAAAGCTATTCAAAATAGCACTATTGGGAGTAAGCGATAGGGATATGGCCATGCTCGAACTGTTCCTCCAAAGGCAGAACAAAGATAAGTATACCATAGTGCCGGAACAACAGGCGCAGTTGTGTATCCTGGATTTAGACAGTTTAAACGGTAAGAAACTACTTCAGCATCAGCGCAACCACCATCCTCACCGCCCTGTACTCGCACTCTCGGTGCGTGATCGGGAAATTGATGGCGTGCAGTTCCTGCGTAAGCCCATAAAGGTCGAGTTACTCAAGAAAATTATTGACTTTTATCGCAATGAACCAATCCATAAAAACGCAGATTCCGAAATAAAAACCCCGGCTGAAGTCCAAAAAGTTGAATCTCCCACTAAACCGCCAGTGCAACCAATCACTACCGGACAGCCCGATACAGAAGAGAAGCGAATCCCGGTAGGTTTCGCGGCCAACGACACTCAAAATGCCGTACGCAACCTTGAAACTCTAACCCGTATCACCCATGAGTGTTGCGGTACTGAAAACAGTACAGACTTAGCCAATGGAGCAGACCGCGACAAGCTTTTTTACGATTCCCAAAACCTGTTCCAACACATCCTGAAGAGCGCCATAGCACGCTGCCGGAAAGATGCGTACCCGATCACCCTCCATCTACCTGGCGGAAAAAGCATCACCCTTTTGCCAAAAGCCAGGGTTGCTTTGACTGACCTCAGTGATTCCAGGTTACGCCCACGCTGCCTCATGGCGGTCAAACCGGACGAGATTCGTTTTGAGCATCCTCGCGTTAGCGAAACCAACCTGTTGCGACTCAGCAAGCAGACACCTCAAAATATGGACGCGTTGCTCTGGAAAGTGACCTTATGGAGTGCCCGCGGCCGCCTCCCGCTCAATACGGATATTCATGCACCGGTACATCTACGACAATGGCCAAATTTAACCCGGCTATTGAGCATTTCACCATTTCTTCGTATCGCCGCGTTGTGGTCCCGAACTCCGCTTTCCCTGCTCCAGACTGTGGACGCCCTGGGCATGGAAGCGCGCTATGTCTGTGCCTTTTACTCCGCTTGCCATAACTTGGGCTTGGTACAACTTCAAACAATACCCGGGGGTGAGGAAATGGTGCAGACGCAAAAAGCAGAGCCTTCACGTAAAGGGCTGCTGGGGCGCATCCTGAATCATCTGCGTGCTGCATGATGAGTGCTGAGAGCGGATCTTAAAACCTATGGCAAATTATAAAATCATTTTCACCGGCCCTGTAGGCGCCGGTAAAACAACGGCTATCAGCGTTCTGTCAGATGTCCCCATGGTTTCCACTGATGAGTTGGCCAGCGACATGACGAAAGATCGCAAATCCCAAACCACAGTCGCGATGGATTACGGCATCATGCAGTTGGCTGGAGAAGAGCGCATCCACTTATACGGCACCCCCGGTCAGGAGCGTTTCGACTTTATGTGGGACATTCTCACACAAGGGGGCCTCGGTTTGGTGTTGCTGATCGACAATTCACGGATCGAACCGTTTCGCGACCTCCACTTTTTTCTTGATGCCTTTAAAGATTTTATCGGCTGTACAGCGGTTTCCATCGGCATTACCCGTATGGATGAAAAGTCCACCCCGACAATTGGCGATTATCAACGTGAACTGTCCGCCCTCGGCTGGTCCACACTGCCGCTATTGGAGGTGGATGCCCGCAAAAAGGGCGATGTCTCTCTACTGGTGCAGTCTCTGCTCTACTCCCTAGATCCGACGTTGGCGAACTAATGACATGACCATGAATCTGGATACCTCTGCCTATTTGGAACCCACCCCGGCAGGCGCCTTCTATGCGGCGAGCTCAAGCCATATGGAACCGGCAAGACGATTGTTATTTGGCATACTGGCGCAAAACAGATGTCCGATTGCAGATAGTGAACGCCTTACCAACTGGAGCGGACTGGATCAGCAAGCGACCGTGGAGCTGATCTCCAGGCTACAGGACCTCGGCTGGTTAACTGGACTCGACTCCCCCCTGTCGGCGCCGGTGGGCCCGTTGGAGGATGTACTGCCTGAACTGTTGAAGCAGGTTTCCTTCACCGGCAAGACGCTGCTGGCAGACAACCAGGGATTTTACCTTGCGACCAGCGGCATACCTCATGAGGCCGCCGAAGCGCTATCCGCCGTGAGTGCCGATCTGGGTTCCCTGTATGAACGACACCAACACTTGCTCGCCAATAACCTGGGCCTGACTCAACAAGCTTGGACGCTGGCTGACGCCTCAGGCAACAGCCAGCTTGGATTCTGGCCCCTGCATATCGGCCAGCAACGCTTTGTGCTGGTTATCGAAGACCGTCCCTGCCTCAATCAACCGGCATTCCGCGATCTGGTGTGGACATTAACCCTGCGTTACTCGACAGAAAAACTATGGGAAAACCAAACCGACAATGGTTGACATCAGGAGGGTGGAGCGAAAGCTCCGTGAATCATTTCGCCTGGCCGAAGAGCTTGACCAACACTTCCGCACAACAGGCATGAGCCGGACACTGCCCGGCAGTATGGTCAGTGCTTACACCAAATAGAACCCTAGCTGTAATTATTTTTATACCACTCCAGGAGTAAACGACAATGCGTGAAGACATGTTGGCATCGATACTGAGTGAACTCAACGGTACCTCTGCAGACATTGAGGCCTCTGCGGTCATCTCTACCGACGGCCTGATAATGGCCTCCCTGCTACCCGCTAATCTGGATGAGGACCGGGTGGGCGCGATGAGTGCAGCCATGCTCTCCCTGGGTGACCGAACCGCGCAAGAACTGGCCCGCGGGGAACTTGAACAGGTATTGATCAAGGGTAATCAGGGCTATGTCATCATGACCCATGCCGGTGAAGAAGCAGTCATATCCGTTCTGGCCAAATCCAGCACAAAACTTGGTTTGATCTTTCTTGATGTGAAACGAGCGGCGGAAGGTATCTCAAAACTCATCTAACTGTGACTCAGTGAGACCACTTGGAGCTCATTACCATGCATGATATGAACCCTGACGACATTGTTGGCGAATACCGCGAGCATACACTCACTTTCCAGGATGGCAGCAGTCGCCATGTTTTGGTGACGGATATCGAGTCACCCTATCCGGATGGACGCCTCATCGTTTCCCGTACCGATCCCGCCGGTATCATCACCCAGGTCAACCACTCCTTTGTGGAGATGTCCGCTTACAGTGAAGATGAGCTACTGGGTCAACCTCACCACATCCTGCGTCATCCGGACATGCCTCCGGCTGCCTTCAAGGATTTATGGGATACAGTGCAAAAAGGAGAAAAGTGGCATGGCTATGTGAAAAATCTGCGAAAAGATGGCGGCTTCTATTGGGTATTGGCGACGGTTATCCCCAATGTACGTAACGGCAAGATTACCGGTTACACCTCTGTCCGCCGTAAACCTGCCCGGAGAAAGGTCGAGGAATGCATCAAGACCTACCCAACCCTATTTTAAGCTGGAGATTCCAAGATGCCATTTCAACTCACTGTAAGCCCCGACTTTACACCCGATCATATCTCCGGCTGGTACATATTCAACACCTGGCTGCAGAAGGCCCTTGAGGAAGGGGTCCATCTGGAGCTATACAATAATTTCAACGATCAGCGATCCGCAATCCAATCCGACCAGGTGGATCTGATCTATGCCAATCCCTACGATGCGGCCATGCTGGTGCGTGAAAAAGGATTCCTACCTGTAGCCAGGCCCGGCGGCGTGGCGGATGAAGCGATTATCGCTGTACGGGATGACAGCCCAACACGGGTAGTGGAAGACCTAAGCAGCGGAATACGAATCGCCGCTACCGATGATCCCGATGTCAACCTCATGTGCGCCATTATGCTTGAACCGGCCGAACTCAATGCCGAGAATACGCAACGCGACGAAAAGGAAAGCTACCCACTTGTTGCTAAAGCGGTGATCCAAGGCCAGGTTGATCTGGGTTTCTTTCTGGCTGAGGCGTTTAACTCGCTGTCCGGCGTCACCCGCAAGCAGTTGCGTCCACTCGTCACCAGTCAAATCCATATCATCCACCATGCCTTATTGATAGGTCCCAAGCTGGCGCACAAGCAACAGCAGCTGAGCGAGTTGCTGGCGGGTATGTCTGAGGATCCCAAGGGGAGTGGAGTACTTCAATCTCTGGGTTTCGATAGCTGGATAAAGGTCGAGGAGGAAGAGATGGAATTCATGATCGACTTAATGGATACGCTGACCTATCAACCCGCCTGAGTGACCATCCAAGGAAGTTGTGATCAAGTATCGGTGAATCGGATATGAGCCTGAACTATCACGACAAGAGGTAAATCATTGGTAATGGCCGGACCTATTACCATGATTTACAACACCCCATTACCTGCCCGCCCGCATCAGGCCACCCAATCCCATCTCCTCCAAGGCATTGCCAAGCAGCAGCTTGACTTCGGATACCTTTTCGCATCGCAATGCCGCCTGCAGCAACTCCCTGGCCCTGGAGCGGGAGACTGATCGCAATACCCACTTCACACGCAACAGACTGCCCCCATTCATACTCAGGCTGTCAACACCCATGCCGACCAACAGCACAGCGGCGGCGGGATTGCCCGCCATCTCGCCACAGACGCTTACTTCGCGCTGATACTCTTTGGCCCCTGAGACGATCTGGATAAGCGCCCGCAATACCGACGGATGCATATCATCGTAGATATCCGCAACGTGGGCATTGTTCCGATCCACCGCCAGCAGGTACTGGGTCAGGTCATTGGTGCCGACGGAGACGAAATCGATCCGGCGCGCCAGGGCATCGACCTGATAGACGGCGGCCGGTACTTCGATCATCACGCCGATCTTCGGCATGGTTACGGCGTAATCCTCTTCTATCAATTCATCGTGGGCACGCTGAATCAGAAGCAGTGCGTCATCCACCTCCTGCACATGGCTGATCATCGGCAGAAGAATACGGACGTTATCCAGGCCGATAGCGGCGCGCAGGATAGCACGCACCTGGGTAAGGAATATTTCGGGATGATCCAGAGAGATGCGTATTCCCCGCCAACCCAAAAATGGGTTCGACTCCTCCACCGGAAAGTAGGGAAGCGGTTTATCGCCACCGATATCGAGGGTGCGAATGGTTACCGGACGGGGATGAAAAGCACTCATTACCCTCTGATAATTTGCCACCTGCACAGATTCGCCGGGAAAGCTGTCACGCACCATAAATGGCAGCTCTGTGCGATACAGGCCGACACCTTCCGACTCGCTGCTGCCTTGGGAGCCCAGCTCGGAGATCAGTCCGGTATTCATATACAGCGGTATCTTGGCGCCGTCTGTCGTCTCGCAGGGCAGGTCCTTCTCCGCTTCGAGCTCTTTGAAAAGAGCCTGATCCTCGCTGGCAAGCCGCTGATACTCCTGGATCACCGACGACGCAGGAGAGACATAGAGACGGCCAAGGTAACCCTCGATAATCACGAACCGGCCGTCGACCCGATTCACGGGCAGATCGCTAAGCCCCATCACAGCCGGCACGTTCATCGCCCGCGCCAATATCGCCACGTGGGAAAAACTGGCCCCCTGGGCCGAGACAACCCCCACCAGATGCCCCTGCGGCACCTCAGCCATCTGCATCGCACTGACCTCATCGCCAACCAGTACCGTATTTTCCGGATAGTCGGTCGGACCCGCGACCTTCTGCTGCAGATGCATCAGAATACGCCTGCCCAGATCCCGAACATCGGAAGCACGCTCTCTCAGGTAGACATCCTCCATGGCATCAAAGACCTTGGCATGTTCCTCTATGGTTTCACGCAACGCCCCCGACGCCCAGTTACCCTCATGGATTCTTTTGACCGTATTACCGATCAGCGAATCACTTCCCAACATCATCAACCAGGCGTCGAACAGAGCACGGTCCTCCGCCGGCAACGTCTCCTCGAAACGGTCCTCTATCGCCATCAGGTCCTGAACCACGGCGGCAACCGCTGTACGGAACTCCTCCTCCTCACGATCCGGATCTTTGGACGATCTGTCCGGCACCGCATCCAGATCAGCCGGGGGATAGACGACAACGGCAGTACCCAGCGCCACACCCGGAGATCCCGGCCTACCCTGAAGAAACCGGTTGGGCGGTGCAAGGTCATCACTCTGAGTCACCAGATTGCCACTGGCCTGGGCGTGGGTGATGGCGCCGGCCAGTTGCGCCGCGAGGGTAAAAAGAAAGGTGACCTCCTGATCCTCGAAACTACGCTGAATATGCTGACGCACCACCAGTACGCCCAGCACTTTGCGATTCTGGATGATGGGCACGCCAAGAAAGCCCTTGTACTGGGTCTCACCCGTCTCATGGGTAAACAGATAACGGCTGTGACTGGGTGCATCCGCCAGGTTGACCGGTTCCGCCCGCTCACAGACCAGGCCGATGAGCCCACGATGGTAAGGCAGTCTCACCTTGCCGGCAGCATCCCGATGCAAGCCCTTGGTCGCCATCAGTACATGTTCACGCCGCTCGAAATCGGTTAGATAGACCGAACAGACATCCGTGTTGATCGCCCCCTTCACCTGCGTCACGATGATATCAAGGGCCTGTTCCAGATCGGGCGCTGCATTGACCTCTTTCACGATACGATGGAGGGTATCAAGCATGCCTGCGCTCCTTGCGCGGATGGTGGGTTATAGATGAGCATGGCCGTTTCGACCCATCCCGATCCTTTTTAAAGGTAGTCATGGGTATACGGTAAATATTGGAACCTCGACTTGGTCGGCTGTCGAAAAAAGGCGATTCAACGTCGCTGCTGTCTCAAATAGTTTGTATGAATTCGGTTTGGCGTCCCTTCTGGATAGAGCAGGGGTGCCAGCTCCTCAAGCGCCTTGGTATAGACATTACGCTTGAAGTAGATCACCTCGCGGACGGGCTGCCAGTAGTTGACCCAACGCCACTCCTCGAATTCCGGAGTTTCGCAGTTATCGAGACAGAAAGCTTCCTCACCGCATTGCGCCCGCAACAGAAACCAGATCTGTTTCTGCCCGATGCACAGAGGCTCACGGTTGCGGCGGATATAGCGTTCGGGAAGGCGATAGCGCAGCCAATCTCGGGTTGTGCCCATGATCTCAACCTGCTCTGCCCCCAGTCCCACTTCCTCTCGCAACTCGCGAAACATAGCCTCTTCGGGGGTTTCCTCCGACTTTATACCGCCCTGAGGGAACTGCCAGGCATCCTGCCCGACCCGACGCCCCCAAAACAGTTGGCGATTGTCATTGCACAGGATGATACCTACATTGGGTCGATAACCGTCAGTGTCAATCAAGGTAGCAGCCAATTCATTATGAAATCTCACAGTGGATTCTTCCATATTCACCCTTGAGCGGCAAGGCGGTAAAACATAAGCCTTTGCTGATTATGGATATTCCGTTACTGTTCACGACTTAAACACTTAGTAAGTCGTAAGTTAGGGAAAAGAAATGGGCATCAGGGCCGGTTATCGCTCATCCGGTCGGCCCTGATACACCTGAAGGGCTGGAGCTGATTGACAGCCCGGAGGTGTTATCATTCACTCAAACAGATCGCCTAAACTTCGCTCATACCGCCTTGGCGGACAAAACAGTTGTCACTGCAAGGCGGAGTGGTTGAATTTCAGCAGGGCCTAGTATTGGACACTACACGAGTATGACGTTAGCAATTTTTGACCTGGATAATACCCTCCTGGCAGGGGACTCGGATTACCTTTGGGGTGAGTTCCTGGTGGAAAGGGGGATTGTGGACGGCAAGGCTTATAAGCTGGAGAATGATCGTTTCTACCAAGACTACAAGGCTGGTCGCCTGGATATCTTCGAGTTTCAGCGTTTCTCTCTGAGACCGCTGCGTGACAATACGATGGAAAATCTGCTCGATTGGCGCAGAGAGTTCCTCGAATCGAAAATCCTGCCCATCATCACTCCTCAATCCCGTCAATTGGTGGAAAAACACCGTAACGCAGGGGATACACTGCTGATCATTACCGCCACGAATGCATTTGTTACATCCCCAATCGCCCAGCAGTTCGGTATCGATCACCTGATTGCCACAGAGCCGGAGAGATTGGACGGCCACTATACCGGAGAGGTAGAGGGAGAACCCAGCTTCAAGCAAGGCAAGGTGAATCGCCTCCGCGATTGGCTGCATAACCATCAAGAGGATCTGCGGGGAAGCTGGTTCTACAGCGATTCACACAACGACCTTCCCCTTCTGGAGGCCGTTGAACGCCCGGTTGCCGTGGACCCTGACGAAATCCTCTCAGGGATCGCCAGGGAGCGAAACTGGCGGATTCTGCAATTACATGGTTGACTCGCGTAAACAGGCCCCAGCCGGCCAGGAGATCCATTATGGGTAACACCGCTTTTTTTGCCGTGTTGATCGTGCTCATTCTCGGCATTTTGTATGTCATGAAAAGCAGCGACAATCCCCCTGAAACCAATATCCACCAGACACCGAAAGAGTATATAGAGATGGTGGAAAAGAGAAAGGCGGAACGACTTTCGACTGAGAACCATGAGAAACAGGGACAACAGGGTCAGCCAGAGCAGGCGACAGGCACTCAACGTTGACACAAGGAACGTTCGTCCGGATTTTCCACAGCGGCGGCTATGGCATCCACAAACTCACCCAACTCCTGCGGTGAAACGGCCCCCAACAGGCGCTGCATCAGCTTGGGATCGATGACGGCCTGAACGATACGCCCATTCGCCAGGGTAACATTCACGCCGGCGGCATGCAGATGCGCTTCCCCTTCCCTCTCCGCTACAGCAGCCTCGTCACCCTCCAGCGACTGATCATAATAGGCCTCGATCTTTACATCCAACGCCTCATCCAGGTCTTCCGGCAAGGCAATCAGCCACCCCTCTTCCGCAACAGAGGTTTGCGGATCCAGACCCAGCTGGCGCAGATAGTCGATGAACCCACGCCAAGAGCGTTCATCGAACAAGATATATTCCAACATGACAGTCGCCACCTCCCCCGCGGGCTCACGGTTTGAGCCTGCACCCGGGTTATTCTTCAACTTCTCGTACAGGACCTAGTCCCAAAGGCTTCGGGGAGTGTACCCTATGAAGAGAAAAAATATCCTACTCTCAATACTGCGGATGGCAGGAGTGGCTCCACGGCTGACATCTCACGGCCTGAGTTGCCCTGCTCGGCGCCGGGTGGTGCTTCAGGAATCACCCCTGGCGGGGTATCAATACCATCGTGCCGCGTCGATCTGGCCCTTTCTCCGAGTCGGCGAGCATCTCCACCTCAAACGTGAACCCAGTAATCCCCATGACCGCTATGCTGTCGCCGTGTGGTTCAAAAATGAGCATCTGGGATATATACCACGTCGTGAAAACCGTACCCTTGCCCGGCTGCTGGACCAGGGCGAACGGCTGGAAACCACCATCGTACGCCTTCTTGAAGAGGAAAATCCATGGCGTAAAATCCGTTTTCGTGTCGAGTGGCTACATTCAGGATAGCGCTGAATGCGCTTCACCCATCCGATCAGGATCCGCGGCCCTAACGAGTGCGTAATCCGCCAGGACGATGCGGGTCTTGCCTGAAAATCCATGCCGATAGCCACCCCAGGGATCGGTCCCTTCACCGACATGATCCACTTCGATTCGCACTGGCCGGGTAACGCCCCTCAAGGTCAGATCGCCGACGAGGGCCGCCTTACCCTCGCCATGCCCATTAAACGACCTGCTGAAAAACCTGGCTTCCGGAGAGGCTGCAACATTCAGGAAATCCTCATCCCTGACATGCCAGTCGCATTCGGCATGGTTGGAGTCGATGCTCCGGGTATCGATCACGACTTCGATCGTCGCCGCCGACGGGTTGTTTTCGTCGTAACTGAAATCACCCGAGAAGCGACTGTACCGCCCGGCCAGCCTACTTAGACCGAGATGGCTGATTTTGAACTGGATATAGGCGTGTCCACCTTCTGTGTCGGCAGCATAATCCGATGCCGAAACCGATTGCGGCAGACTAAAGACCAGGAACAGAACCAGTGCCGTCTTGATAGGAGTTTCGATCATATCCTGCTCCGAATATTTTTCGATTTCCAGTGTTAAAAAAAAACAGCTGATTAACCTTGCTTTTATTCAAACATCATTCAGTTAACCAATTCTCATAAAGATCCCAAATATGAATACAGGTAATAAACAACATTAGATTCCCATAAACAGGGCCGACACGAAGGTTTTTTAGAATTGACTCTCATAGTCTATTCCGACCAGTTCTCACTTCTCCCACCACCATTCTCTATGTGCGAAAGAGGCAAGAGCATCAAGCGTTATTCCGTGGATTATTTACAAATTTATTTGCAAATTTTCGAGCTCTTTCACACTGCGGAGCGCCACTGCAGAATGTGTGAAACTGGTCCTCTAAAACTGTGACCTCGTGAATGAATAAAAACAGGTGCTGACCGCCATAGTGAGCAACTGAAAGATTTAGCAATCGAGGTTTTACAATGAAAGCTCTACACACCCTGCTACCACTTGTTGTTTTCCCCGCACTTTTCCTGACCGAGATGAGCCAACTGCAAGCCGGAACCGTCTCTGAAGAGAGTTATGTCGAACCGGCTGAATCATTCAGTTTCGACAAAGCCGTATGGAGGAAAAGAAAAGATCTGCTGGTTCTCAAAGGCAGCGGAACACCAGGCGAAAATGTAGACACTTTCATCGCCGGCACGGATCTTTATCTGGGCAGCAGTACCGTCAACAGACGGGGCTACTGGAGTTTCAAGTTCTACAATCCGGCCTCCGTACCCTGCGGCGTACGCGCCGAATATGGAGCACTTGTTCAGGAAAGGGCAGTCAATCGGGCGCCGGCGGACTGCTTCAGCGGCTCAGAGCCGGAGCCACCCGCTGAGAATACGCCTCCTGTAATCAGCGGCACACCGCAGACCCAGATCGCAGAGGGCCAGGCATACCATTTTACCCCCAGTGCGAATGATGCCGACGGCGATGCTTTGACCTTCTCCATCACCAACAGACCCAACTGGGCGAATTTCAACACATCCACGGGGCAACTGAGCGGCACACCCGATCAAAACGCTGCAGGCACCACCGACAATATCGTGATCAGTGTCTCCGACGGTTCCGCAAGCGCATCCCTCGATGCCTTCAGTATCACTGTCGACGACAGCAACCAGGCACCCACGATCAGCGGAACCCCTGCCACTAGTGTTGCAGAGGGCAGCGGTTATCGGTTTGCGCCTCAGGCACATGACGCCGATGGCGACAGCCTGACCTTCTCCATCGCCAACAGACCGGACTGGGCCAGCTTCAATCCCTCGACCGGCGTTCTCAGCGGCACCCCCGGCTATGGCTCCGCCGGCACGACCGACCATATTGTCATCAGCGTCTCCGACGGCAATGCCGCCGCCTCCCTGAATGCCTTCAGCATCACTGTCAGCGACACCAATCGCGCCCCCAGCATCAGCGGCACACCCGTTACCACCATTGAAGAGGGTAACGATTACAGCTTCACACCGGCCGCCAGCGATCCCGACGGCGATGCACTGACATTCTCGATCAGCAACCGGCCATACTGGGCAACGTTCAACCCCAACAGCGGACGCCTCAGCGGCGCGCCTGATTCGGAGTCTGCAGGCACATACGGGAATATCGTCATCAGTGTATCTGACGGCAGCGACAGTGTAAGCCTCGATGGATTCACCATCACCATCAATGATGTGGCAGAGCCGAACAACGCCCCCGTCATCAGCGGCACACCCGAATCCAGCGTCATCGCCGGAAATGAATACATGTTTGCACCCGACGCCTCCGATGCGGATAACGATGAATTGACCTTCAGTGCCTCCAACCTGCCGACATGGGCCAGCTTCAACACCCAAACCGGTGTACTGAGCGGCACGCCAAGCAGTGAGGATATCGGGCTCTACGACGCGATCGTCATCATGGTAACGGATGGAACCGACAGCGCATCACTGGGCCCAGTGAGCATCGATGTGGTGGAACCGGAACCCACCGTGGGCAGCGTATCACTGGGATGGGTCCCGCCTTCAACACGCACTGACGGCTCGACACTCGATATGAGCGAGATCGCCGGCTACAAGATCTATATGGGAACAACCGCAGACAGCCTGCAGCAGATTATGGACCTGGCAGACAGCACCATCCACGACTATGTCATCGACAATCTCGATGTCGGCGACTACTACTTCGCAATCACCACTTATGATACCGAAGGCAATGAGAGCGATTACTCCAACGTTGCCATGAAGAGCACCATGTGATTGACGATCGAAGTAGCCGCTAGAATATAGCTGCAATCGGATAGTCGATTGGTTGGCTATACCACGCACCGGATTTCAGGGATTACGATCCTTAAATCCGGTGCATTCATTTTTAGCTCCGGTTTTTCAGCCTCATGCCCCTCCTATTGTCCAGTGTATGGCCTTTCATTCACTTGCATAAGCTTTTAGCTGTTATGTCTATAAGCTTGGCCATATCAGTTACGGTACAGCATCGGTCGAGCACCTGCTTGACCACCTCTTTTATAATTCATTGTTGAAACTCGATTGTTAAATGACACTCTCCTAGGGCCTGCCATCAGGTGCGACGGTCGCCTGGCGTATGCGGCACACCAGATACCTTGCCATGTCTGCCCTTGTCCCGGCCGGGAGGGAACGCCTGTGCACATCGTCTGCTGATCGGAACCAATAAGAGTTTGAAAACGGATTGAGCCTAAGGCAGGGGGAAGGGTTATAGAGGATTGCTATTTCACCCGTTTTGAGATGCAGCGGGGATATCATAAGGCGAAAAATCCGCTAAATACGATGTCAAGCATTGCTTATCCATAGGTTTGGCAAAGTAGTAACCTTGAAACATGTCGCAGTCGCAAGCACGTAATGCCACCGCCTGATTCACATTCTCCACGCCCTCTGCCAGGGCGGGAATACCAACACCATGGCAGATACCGATGATGTTTTCTACCAATATCAAGCCTTGCCTGTCTTCCGTAATTTTATCAATAAAGGTTTTATCGATTTTGACTTCATCGATCGGCAGCTGACTCAGCACACTCAGCGATGAGTAACCCGTTCCGAAATCGTCAAGGGAGATTTTAAAACCATCATGTTTCAACTGCTTAAGCACGTGGTGAATATGTTCAAGATCATCTATAAAAAGGCTTTCCGTGATTTCAAGAGTTATCTTTGGAGGAGCAATGCCGTACATTGATGCCTTATCATTGATGATTTTCCTGAAACTGTATGTATGGAGCTGCCTGACCGATACATTGATGGATATCTGAAAGGGCAGCTGCGTTGCAAGAATCTCACTGATTTCCCGAAATGTAGTATCGATAACATATTCACCGATAGCATTGATTTGACTGGATGATTCCGCCACAGGAATAAACTTAACCGGAGATATCAACCCCATTGAATGGTGCATCCAGCGTATCAGCGCTTCAACACCGAATACTTGTCCGGTAGTTGCCTCAATTTGGGGTTGATATACCATAAACATTTGGTCATTAGCCACAGCAAGGCGAAGCGCATCTTCAATCTTTGAGCGTTCATCACTGACTTGCTGTAAATGATGGGAGAAAAAAGCGAAATGATCACGTTCTTTTTTGGCTTCATACATAGCCATATCGGCTTTTCTCAGAAGATCTCCCAGCAGATCGGTAGATTGCTCTGAGATGGCGATTCCGATGCTGCCGCTTAATGAAAATTCCAAGCCGTCGATGTTCACCGGATGCCTGAGCCGGCTGGATAGGGAAATTGCAAATTTCTTGATAATACTGTAATCGCACTGTGGAATGAGAATGATAAATTCGTCGCCTCCTTGTCTCACCACCAAAGTGCCTTCCGGATTATGATTTTGCAATCTCTTTCCCAGCACTTGTAAAATATTGTCACCCATCTTATGGCCGTAAGAATCATTAATAATCTTGAAGTTGTCCATGTCAAGAAATATGACTGAATATCCCTCTTCGACCCGTTTTAGCCATTCAGCGAAATACAGCTCGAGATAGTAGCGGTTTGGTAATTCAGTCAACTGATCATGGTTGGCTTGATGCTCTAACATTCGCCTGGATTTCTCCTGGATATTGACAATGTAACGGATAACAAAAAACAGGACGATATTAAAAGTCAGGAGCAGTGCGAAGTATTGGGTATATTTACGATAGATGGAGTGTCGTATCGAAGCGTATAGTCTGGATAAAGAGGTGAAGATTTCAAACTCACTATCGTATGAGATGACTTCAAGATATACATCATCTGACGTTGCAACATAGGGAACAATATAGTGAACAGATTTCCCACTTTCTAAAAAAGATGAAAAATCGGTGCCGGCTGCTTCCGAGATGCGTTGTTTTGCTATAGCAATAATCTCATCAGGATATGGTGATGTATAATAAAGCTGTTTATGATCCTCAGTTGGAGGCGCTATCTCAGGATAAGCATATTGTGAGTAATATTTGTTGTCTGCGGTTCTATTCTTTGTAATGGTTATATAATAACCCTCTGCGGCTTTTGCGCGATACCAGGGATTGTGTTGATTATCAATTGAAATGGCGGCAGATATCACTGCCAGGGGATTGCCTGCTTCGTCTCGAATCGCGTAACGCAACGGGATAATCCATTCTTGAATGGGTCGGTAATAATAGGTTCGACCGAGTGACATGCCCTTATTTTGAAGCGTCTTAAGAAAGGTTTCACGACTTTCGGGAGAGTCGCGCAGATTTGGCAGTTGCATATTGTCGGCATTGAGGGAATTGATGATCATATTTCCATCAGGCGTGGACAAACCATAAGCACTGAATGCAGGGTTGTCTAGGAGCGTATCATCCATGGCCTCATGCAGGGCCTCTAAATTACCAAGCCCGATAGCAGCCAGGCGGTGGCCGAGTATTTTCAACAGGGCGGACAGCTGGGTAAGCTGTCCGTTTGCAGCGTGTTCGAGCTGTTGATGGCGGATGGTCAGATCAGTAACGGCTTCTTTCTCAATAGATTCGGTTGTCGTCCTTGCCGCGGCGAAGAAAAATACAAGTGAACATAGGAGGAGAAGGAGATAAAGTCGCCACAGTGAGTTGGTAGGCATATAGATACTATAGTGGGCTTGGGTGGAAAGGGTATCTGCTTGAAATGGTTAATTTTCTAATATACATTCCAGGTTTTGATTTTACAGCTCTGATTTTGATGCGATGTCTGTTGTTGACTCAAGTATAAATCAAGGTATAGGTAGTATAAACATACGTATTATGCTGATTTTTTCGCAATAGCATCCCGGGATTGATCGAGTATTGATTGGCCAACCAAGGTAGACGCCTGCGGTTTACGCTCAACCCCGCATAAGAAAGGTTGAGTTTTTCATCTGTTATTCTGCTTGGTCACCGATGCAGTCGAGCTGTAAAATGTTTACACCATTGGGAATAAGATACCCAGGGCCTGTTGACACTAATCCAATACGTCCTGCTGAAGCTGTTTTTGTGCCCAGCAAGGCAGAATGAGCGAGGTATATATCTGGGCGATTCCCCGTCCTGCATCGTGACGGTTGAGCCTGCAATTCGACAGCTGGCCATCCCATTATTATGCGGCTCCTGCATCATCCCGCCTTTTCTCAGTATATTGATGCTGGCGTCGCTTTCGGAATTTCGTTCGCAAAGGCGTTGAGATCAACGAAAAACCGGGCGAATTTCGAAACATCCCCACGACGCTGTGGAAATTACTTATCTATTTCGTAGCGTTTCATCTTCTCCCACAGGTTTTTACGCGAGATACCCAAGGAATCCGCCGTCTGATTGATTTTGCCTTTATTTTCCGCCAATGCTCTGGCTATCGACTTCCGTTCAGCCTCTTCAATAGTCTCTTTTAGTGTAGCTGTCTCATAAGCATGGGCATTACTATCCGTAATCGAAAGGTCGTTTTGGCTTATCCAAGGCCCATCGCAAAGGGCGACTGCTCTTTCGATGACATTCTTCAGTTCACGAACATTACCAGGGAATGACATGGATTGAAGAGAGAGTTCCGCCTCCTTCGACAGACCTTTGATGCTCCCTTTTTTGCATCGTCCCAGCTGGCTGACGAATTGTCTGGCAAGATAGACTATATCCTCCCTACGCTGCCGCAGTGGTGGAATATCGATATTGATTACATTGAGACGCCAGTAAAGATCCGACCTGAATTCATTTTTTTCCATAGCGACGTCGAGATTGACCTGAGTTGCGGCAATCACCCTAACGTCAAGTGGAATTGAAACCGATCCGCCGACACGTTCAAACTCCCTCTCCTGCAGCACTCTCAGTAGTTTCACCTGTATATCGGATGATACTTCCGCGATCTCATCAAGAAAGATGGTGCCGCCTTGAGCCTGCTCAAAACGTCCTTTTCGTTGTTGTGTCGCTCCGGTAAAAGCTCCCTTTTCATGACCAAAGAGCTCACTTTCAATCAGTGTGGCGGGCAGAGCGGCACAGTTTACACTTACCATGGGGCCCTGCGACCTGAGACTGTTGTTGTGTATCAGGTTTGCGACGACCTCTTTGCCAACCCCGGACTCTCCGGTAAGCAATACTGAGCTGTCACTCTCTCTGAGACGCGCCACAAGTCTCTCAATCTTGCGCATGGCGTTGCTTTTTCCCAAACAACCACTGCCCGGTTTGAAGTAATCATCATCAGCACCAGAGTTGCCGGTCGTTAACTGAATGTCGGAAATGCATGAGAGCTGATGCTCCACCTTTTTGATGAACTCATTAATGTCAAAGGGTTTTGTCAGATAATCCAAAGCACCGGCCTTAACCGTAGCTACTGCGTCCGATATATCGCCATATGCCGTCATGAGGATGACGGGTATGCCTGGATAATTGTTTGAGATATCTGCAAAGAGTTCGATCCCTGTACCATCCGGCAGACGGATATCGGTTACGACAAGATCTATATCTCCTTTTTCCAACTCTTTTCTTGCGCTAGCGGTATCACTCACCGCACGCACAGGTATCGATTCCATGCGTAGCCTGTCAACAAGCGATATTTGCATGATCTCATCATCTTCAACAAGCAACAGACACAAGTCTTTGTAGCTATCCGCCTCCATCGCCTGATCCACACTATTCTGCATCAGGCTGCCTGCCTTCTGATTACGGGTAGTTCGATGAGGAAAGTCGTACCTTTTCCCAACTCGCTCTCAACCTCGATGATACCTTGCATATTCTGAACCAGACGGTAGACGACCCACAGTCCCAAACCGGTGCCGTTGGGTTTGGTTGTAAAGAAAGGGTCGAACAGTTGGTTTCTTATATTTGCGGCAACTCCGGGGCCATTATCACTGACTTTGATAACGAGAAGACTTCCCTCTTGATGCATGTTGAAATCAATGGTTCCGTTTTCGGGAATGATTTCAACAGCGTTTTTCAGTAAGTTGCAGATTATCTGTTCGATCTTTCCTGGAATACAGGTATCTCTGTCTGTTGTATTGTTCCAGAATATTTTGATATCTCTTTCACCTATTTCCGCCAGTATCAAATCGTGAAGCTTGTCGACCTGTTGGATGTTGATCATTTCATCACTCTCCTCGTTCCTAAGTCCAACGAGAAGGTTATGAACAATTTCCTTAATCCGATGCAGTCCCTGGTCGATAACCGGCAGGTAACGATCGATCAACTCCTTGTCGTTCGGATGCTGACGCAGTGTATCTATGCAGTTTAAAAGCCCTGCAAGTGGATTATTTACCTCATGCGCCACACCCGCGGTAATTCTTCCCAAGGCGACCAGTTTCTCACTCATTGCGATCTCCTCCTCGAGCATCTTTTTTTCCGCCAGTTCAGACATGATCTGATTGAAAGTCACACTAAGCCTTCCTATTTCATCTCCCTCTTTCACCGGTATTGGCGAAAAGTCGGTCATCTCTCCTCGCCCTACCGCCTCAAGTCCGTGAGTGATGGCGGTCAGAGGCCCGACAACCCGCCTGGATACTATGGTACCCAGCAGGCTGCCGATGAAGACGAAGAGCAATATCGACAGAAGAACGATAAGGGCTGTCGATTTCGCCTTTTCGAACAGGCTGGCGACTGAGAGACGAACCCGAACCACACCAAGGTATTTTTGATCTGAATACAGCGGTACGATCCCCTCCTGAAAACCATCTTTGGAAAAACCGCCACCGCTCAACACGGTCGGGTTTCTTGCGGCCATCGCCTGGCTGGTCATAGCTTTCTCGGTTTCATTATCCGGTGAAAAGACCAGTCCTATCGGATGCCTCGCGGGATGAAGATGGGCCTGAACCATACCATCAGCATCCAATATCATCGCATCTGTGATTTCGTGTTCGCTTCTGGCCCCGGGTCCCTTGGATGCCATATTCTTGAGACTGAGGTAAAGAGACCAGTAGTCCTTTCGCAGCATCGCCTTTGGTGCAGTGATTGAAATGGATTCAGATAGCAGCAGCGCTTTTTCACCCAGATCATTTTGGAATCGTTTCCAGTCCTGGACAACCATGAGTGCTCCGATCAGGAATCCGACGCATGTAACAACGGCCGTTATGGTAAGTGACAACTTTATCGCCAATGGCCAGGATTTCGGATTAATCATGGGCATTCGTATACTGAATAATTAATCTGTTTGTACCACGGAGTACCTGGGGTCGGCGCTTTGAACTGTATGTTCCAAAGCGCGGATTTCGTTGAACAACGAATCAGAATAATCACCAAAGCCATCCAGTTTGAGCCGGTTGAGCAGTTCCTGTCCGCTCAAATCCTGATTCATATTTTCAAGTGTATGTTTCATTTGTCTTACTATGCCGGCATCTATACCCAAACGGTAAACAATAGGCGGAAAACCAAAGCTTGGCGATTTCTTTATTATTCGGGTTTTCTCAGTGATGTCAGGCTTAAAGACGGCAATGTACTCCCATATATACGAGTCTACAGCTCCAGCATCCGCAACCTGCTCGGAAACTGCTTGCACTGTCTCAGCATGATTGAAGGTAAAGAATGTCTGACGGAAAAAAGTCTCAGGCTTCTCACCTTTTTTTGCAATCAAGGCCAGTGGGTAGAGGAAACCTGAATTAGAATCAGGATCGGAGAAGGCAAAACTTCTCCCTCTCAGGTCGCTAAAGCGTTTATAGGGACTGCTATGATGGACTATTATATACGAGTGATAACGTGGCGCCCCCCGATAGATGGGCACTGTCAGGAGCTGAAGTGATTCCGTTTCTCTTGCCTGGATATAAGGATAACCGCAGATCCAAGCGAATTCGATAACACCCGTATCCAACAGATCCATTACTTCCCGGTAAGACTTTCTCTGCACAAACTCGACCTTGTGACCTGTTTTTTGCTCCAGGTATTGACTCCATTGATCCAGAAATCTTAGATTTTCAGTGGGTACAACAGCCGTTAAACCAAAACGGATAGGTTTGTCCGTATTGGCCGCATAAATTGGAGTAATCCAGAAAAGTAATATTAAAAAGGTCGATCGCACTTGGGATCCTCACTAAAACAACTTCTCAGGGATACAGCCATGCCATGCCACGCCAGCTGTATTGCGACAAAAGTCATACGCTCCCTGCAGAGAACATAGACCGTCAACGTCTACGCTTTCCGGTACTTTTGTAATTGCTATTCTGCAAGGATAGCAGAATCCATTATTTAATCAGGTGGTTGTTGTTTTTGAGTTGCATACGTCCAGTATCCGCATCCAGACCACCCGTTTTTAGGCGCCTATCCAGGAACAGTGAAGAGGCCTTCTCCGGAGTGCCTCTCCACATCTCGGCATGTTACCCATCGGTAACATACTGTGAGTCGATATTTTGCTAACAGCATGTAATTAAAGAACAAACCACAATTGTTACGCAATTCAACAAAAAGTAACCAACAGGTAACAAAACCCGGGTCAATAATTATTCACCTTAAAATTATTCCCTTTTATCAAACAGATAACAACCTGGAACGACTCTTGCTGATGTCCTGAAAACTATAAACGCAAAGCCGAGTGAACACAGTCTGCCCGACTGGGGGAAATTAAAGGCGATGAATAGTGGCGCTGGAATTGAATCGAGAGTTACCTGGCGACTGATGGCACTGATCTTCACGGTAGCTGTTCTTTTTCTCTTAACAACCTGGGGCGGTTTTGAGTATTACACATCGCAGTCGTCTTTTTGCGGGGGCAGCTGCCACACCATGACAGAGCAGTATGAAGCCTGGAAGTCTAACTATCACCACAAGAGCAACAATCCGGACGGCATGCAAGCGGAGTGTGTAGATTGCCACTTTCTGCCAGGCGAGAAGCATTCCATGAAGGCCAAGTATGAAGGATTGCGCCACCTTGCAGCCTACCTTTACGATCGGAATGCTCCACTGCCCATACGCCCTGTGATCAAGGATGGCGCTTGTTTACAGTCCGGCTGTCACAACCGTGAGAAACTGGCGCTGGTGGAAATACAGTTTACTGAAAGGGTCCGTTTCAAACACGAGGTTCACTTTAGCGATAAGGCTCTCGGTGGCAACCAAATCACCTGCGATACATGCCATTTCAAGACAACGGAGAAAAAGCACTTCGAAGTGCCTGAAGACATCTGTTTCCTTTGCCATCTCAAACTGGACAAACCCACACTTGACAAAGCTGAGATAGCCACTGGGAATATTAAGAAAATCACCTTTATCAACAAGCCGGCCATCGATTTCAATCAAGGGGTCTCCCGTTGTGATATCTGCCACACGATCCCGACAAAATCGCTTCAAAGCCAGTTACAGGTAGGCGACCCCAAGAATACCAAAAAACCGATCACCCATCAGACAATACAGCAATCAGGCGTGGCTTGCGAGAGTTGCCACTTCGAGGTGGTGAGCGGGGAGGGAGCGATTGATACCGGAAATGTCGTCTCGAATGGCTGCCTTACCTGCCATAACAGAAGCCAGACGTTACTGGCAACCGCAGCTGATCGTGATCTTATGCATGACAGGCATATACCTGACAAGGCTGACTGCTTCGATTGTCACAGTGTGATCGAACACAAGAACAGAACGGATCATCTTGATTTTGTACGCAATGATTGTCAGCTCTGTCATGTCGACCAGCATAAGTATCAAAGGCTATTGCTTTCAGGCTCTCCTGTTGATGAGGATATCACGGGTGACCCGCATCTTATGTATGAAGTCAACACAAACTGCATGGGCTGTCATCTTAAGAAGACATTGAGTAAAGGGCATGACGTGAGAACTGCATCAGGCGATACCTGCGCTGCCTGTCATACCGAACAGCACAGAAAAATGCTCAGTGACTGGAAGGAATTACTCACCAATGAGGTAGCGGACGTGGAAGAGGTTGAGATGGAAGCCAGGAACCTCCTCGCCGAACTGAAAGATAGTTTGGACAATGAAAAATTAACTCAAGCGGAGGAAATGCTCACCAAGGGAAGAGAGCTTCTCGATATAGTGCGTGTTGGTAACGGAGTACACAACAAAAAGTACGCAGTAAACATTCTCGACGGTGCATTCGGCAATTTTGAAGACACCATTGAGCTGTTGGAAAATGCAACTGATAGTGAATGATCTTTCAACAACTACACAATCAACCGTAGCGGAGGATGAGAAGATGCGTAGGAGATTAGGTTATGAGTGACAACGACATACCAGACATCAAGCGCCGCAAGTTTCTCAGTGGTGTAGGCACGGCAGCGGCGGTAGGCGCCGCGACACTGGCGACACCAAGGGTCAGTCTTGAAGCGGCTCAATCAAAAGCACCCCGCTGGGCGATGGTCATGGACCTGCGGCGCTGTATAGGCTGCAGGGCCTGTACCGTGGCCTGTAAATCGGAAAACGATGTCTCATTGGGCCGTTTCCGGGCAGTCATCCAAGAGAAAACCATGGGTGCCTTTCCAAATACCAAGAAGGCATTTTTGCCCCTGATGTGCAATCACTGCGAGGGCAATGAGAAGGATGGTGTTCCACCTTGCGTCAAAGCCTGTCCAGAGTTTCCTGGCAAACGGGCCAAGTTCAAAACGGCCGATGGCAAAACAATACGTTATCGCACAGGCGCGACCTATAAACGTCCCGATGGCTTGATCCTGATAGACAAGGAAAAATGTATCGGCTGCGGCAAGTGTATTGATGCCTGCCCTTACGGCGTTCGTTCATTTGATCCCTTTGTCAAAGCGGGTGCTGATCCGACAAAGCAGGCTGCGGATAAATGCGACATGTGCGCTCATCGTGTCGATAACGGGGTCGAACCATCCTGCGTCAACACTTGCCAGGGGCGTGCACGTATTTTCGGCGATCTCAACGACCCGAACAGCGAGGTCTCCAAGCTTGTTAAAGCGCACAACCTGGCGAAGGCAGACAATGTGCTGCTTCCGGAAGAGGGAACCAATCCGCATGTGTTCTATATCGATCCCGACAACATGTTGAAAACCCTCTATACACAGCGAAAGAAGGGCGAACTGGACCACTTTGTGGACCAGATTCCATAGACCCTGAGAGCCTGTATTAAGAGAGGAATTGATATGAAAAAGTTAAATCGTCGTGATTTCATGAAACTGACCGCCGGCAGCGGTTGTGCATTGGCCGCTGGGTTGGGTTACAGCCAGAGCGCATTTGCCGGATCGCTTAAACTACAGGCAGGCGGCAAGGATTTTTCACCCTCTACAGGCAAGGAGAGGCAGGCGATCCCCACAGCCTGCTGGCAGTGCGTGACCCGAGACTCCATGATCGGTTATGTAGAGGACGGACGCCTGGTAAAACTCGAAGGACATCCCGATTCCATCCGTACACTCGGCAAACTCTGCGCCAAGGGACAGGCGGGCATCAACCAGGTCTACTTTCCCGACCGGATCCTGCACCCGATGAAACGTGCAGGCAAACGTGGCGAGCACAAGTGGAAACGAATTTCCTGGGACGAGGCGCTGAATCTGATCGTATCCAAGCTGAAACCCCTACGCGATGCGGGTACCCCTGAGCTGTTTATGTATCAGTACGGCAGACACAAGGCGTCCCAGGCTGCCACCATGTACGACTTCATGCAGGCCTACGGCACTGGCACCATCGGTAATCACACCTCTGTCTGTGAGGCGGCAAAATGGGTAGGACAGGAGAGTCTGTGGGGCGGCATGTATGACAACTGGGATTATGACAACACCGATTACGTGGTGATTTTCGGCAGTAATCAGTTTGAGACCCATACCAACCATATTCCGACATCCCAGCGCCTGATCCGGGCCAAGGTCGATCGTGGCGTACCTTTATATGTATTTGACGTACGCCTGACAAACACAGCGGCCAAGGCCGATCAGTGGGTGCCGATCAAAGTGGGACATGACGGACTGGTGATGCTGGCCATGTGCAATGTCATCATGAACGAGAAACTCTACAGGAAGGACCACTTCAAATTCATGCGTGTCAGCGAAGACTACAAAGCGACTGTCGATGAGAAGATTGCAGCGGTGAAGAAGAATGTCGCCAAGTATACCCCCGAGTTTGCAGAGAAACAGAGTGGCGTGCCTGCCGATACCATACGCAAGATCGCTCGCGGGTTCGCAAAAGCCAAATCAGCCTGCCTGGTCACCTACCGTGGAACCGTAATGCACTATCACGGCGCCGATCAGGAGCGGGCGGCGATGCTGTTGTCAGCGATCACCAACAATCTCGATCGTCCGGGTGGACGCGTCATGGGTGTTGGAGCAGGCTGGAAACATCCCTCCTCCCCCAAGGCAAAGGTCCACAAAACGCTACACGTCAAGGACGGGTTTCCGGGTGAAGCGGCCTACCCGACTCATCACGTAAGCCACCAGGTGCTACCGATGATCAAGGATGGCCAGGCGGGTCGACCGAAGGTCTACTGGTGGAGTTGCTACAACCCGGGATTCATCAATGGCGACAACAAGGAACTGCAGTCGATTATGCGGGATGAGAGTATTATCCCTTTCCTGATTTCAACAACCATTGTCTATGACGAATCATCTCAGTATGCAGACTTGATCCTACCCGACGTCACCTACCTGGAGCGCTGGGACTGGGAGGACATGGTGTCGGCAAACCAGATCGCCGAATTCTATATCCGGCAGCCGTTGGTTAAACCTCTGGGAGAATCACGTTGCCAGGGCGATGTCTGGCCTGAGTTGGCCAAGCGCATGGGCTTTGAACTGGCATACTCAAGCAAGGAAGACTTCGTACGCCAGTCCTGTGAGATGACACCCGGTGTGCGGGAGGCCGGAGGCTTCGAGTATATGAAGAAGCACGGCGTATGGCACGATCCGAAGGCCAAACCCAACTACGGCTTCTATGAGGCCAAGGTGGACGTATCCGGCGATGGCGTGATTCTCGATGAAAAAACCGGTGTCTACTGGAACTGGAAAAAGGCTGGTGTCGGCAGTGAAGCCGAAGCCAGGCGTCAGGGGTATCTGGGTACGAAAGGCGCTAAAAAGGCCTATGTCGCGCAAAACATCGATGGTGCGGCTTACCTGGCCTACCCACCCAATACCAAGTTCGTCAAGGCAGGTTATCTGGACTTCTATTCAGATAATTTCTCCAGCAAGGGCTTTCCGGCATTCCCATCCTATACGCCGATTCCCGAACACCAGAAGATGGCGGATGATGAGTTGAATCTCACCACCTACAAGGTGGCGGTACATACCCATTCAAGGACCGCTCACTGCAAGTGGCTCACCGAGATCAAGCACGACAATCCCGGCTGGATCAACACCAGGACGGCAGAGGAGCGCGGTATTAAGGATGGCGACAAGATCAGGGTCTATAACAGCCTGGGTGAGATCACCACCACAGCCTATGTTACCGAAGGCATCATTCCGGGTGTGATCGCCATATCCCATCACCTGGGTCGTAAGCACTCGGGGGTCTATGGATCGGGCAAGCAATCTCCCACACCGGGAGGCGCCGCGGCTGATCCGGATGTGAAGAATATATGGTGGAAAAAGCATGGCACTCATCCCAACGCCATCATTCCCAACTCATCAGATCCTATCAGCGGCACACAGAGGTGGATGGATACCGTCGTCAGGGTAGCCAAGGCATAGATTGAGTCTACTGAAAGAGGAGAGCTGACATGGGAATCGACTGGAAAGAAACGGCCGATAACGCCAAAACAAGAAGTGACATGTATGGATTATTGACCCTGGTCTTTCGGCAGGAGCCCAGCGAAGCTTTCATCAACGAACTGAGGGGGCCCCGCTTGGCGGGGGCCTTCTCTGACATGCAGCTGGAAATGGGTGGCTCTTTTTACAGCGAACCCGTATCAACCATAGCCGATCAACTTGCGCTTGAATTTTCGCGCCTGTTCATAGGTCCTGGACAACATATTTCCGCCCATGAATCGATTTTCACTGAAGTGGATGGTGACTCAGGTGGTTTGTGGGGCGCCAGAACAGTTGAAGTGAAGAAATTTATCGAGACAACCGGACTTGACTACGCTTCCCAGTTCACGGGGCTGCCTGATCATATCAGCGTTGAACTTGAGTTCATGCAGAAACTGGCCGATTGGGAAGCCGACAAGTGGATCGAGATGGATCGCATCAGTGCCGAGTACTGCCTGTCAATTCAGCGCATGTTCTTACAACAGCATATTCTGGGTTGGATACCCAAGTTCTGTGATGCGGTGATAGCGCAGGCAGATTTTCCCTTTTACCGCGAACTGGCTGAGCTGACAAAGAATTTCCTTAAGCTAGAAGAGAGGAGCCTGACAATCGATACAGCTGCTTAGGGCAGTTATTACAAGGCCCCATATCGACCCGAAACGCCTCTTCACCTAAGGCGTTTCAGGGTCTTTTTTGATCCATATCGATTACGAAGAGTGATCTCTTGATCAGGCAGCATACCAAGTTCTCTGCCTTCCTTTATGGCGAAGCCGACAGGTGCGCCAAGATTCATCCGGTAGGCCGCCCACATAGTCCCAAGCAGTTCTGATCTTGGGGCATAGACCAACAGCATTCCATGGCTGGCATCTACAACATGTTGAGTGAAATCCTCAACCTGCTCCCGGCTCGGCAGGTTGCCGTCAACCGGTATGCTTACATAGCGCATACCAAGCACTTCGGTCTCCTTTCGGTGCAGACGGGCACTCTTTTCAGATGTGCCGATATCGATGACCGTTTTAAACCCGAACGCACTCAGCTCCGCAATGCGATTGAGCGGGCGTCCCATGGTCGCCTGCAGATAAGGAATGGCTCGTCCCGGATCAGGTATTGCAATGCCATAACCCATCCGTCCCGGAAGTTTTGATGAGTGATGGTTTAATATATGGGGCAACTCCCTTCCATCCGGTGTCGTTATTACTTCGCTATCGTCCCTATTGACTTCACCGTCACCCCACCAACCACATGCACTGATATGTCCCGAAGAGATCAGCATGACGCATAGCATGAATATGATCAACGAACCTTTAGTGCCATATGCTTTCACTATGCTAAATATGGTGTTGAATCCCAACATTATGACTTCCAGTTGCGAGACTGAAACCCGAGCACCAGACACATTCCGGTATCTTCAAATACTAGGGCCTGTTAACACTAATCCAGTACGCCCTGCCGGGGCTGTTTTCGTGCCCGGCGAGGTAGAATGAGCGTGGTGTAGTTATTCTACATGAGCGATTGATGTTCATTGGACAGATTTTACAATCCCTAGGATTTCACCGCCAACACAATCTGATTTCTGAGAGACTTCAGCAGATTGAGTCTCTTTTTATCGATCTCCAGACCGTGCGGACTGGAATGATCCGCATAGATCAGGCCGACCGCTCTGTTTTTAACCACCAGGGGAAACAGCAGAAATGAACCCGCACTGGAGATCTGCTTGTACCATTCGGGAATATCGGCCTGGATCTTCTCTTCGGTGGTATCTGCGATATAGACATCCACGGCGTTCTTCAATGCCCCATGAAAAACGTCCACGCTATATGCCGTGGGAAAGCGGAACAGCTTGACAAACTCATCGGCGGAACTGCCGAAACCCAATCTGGCCACCATCTCCCCCCGCTTGCGATCCAGTAGCGCCAGCACGACTCTTTGAAAGCCGACCGCGCGATACATGGTTTCAAGCACCACGTTGAAGATTTCGGATACGCTGTGGTTTCCCACCAACATGCCCGTCACCTCCTGCAGGCCATCCATCAGCAGGGTTTCCGCATCTTCCGGAGTTGCTGGAGGATTATCCCCAGAGGCTGTCGATTGGACTGTCTGGGTACCCTCTTCATCCAGAATCTGTGTTTCGGACAAACCGTCCTTATCCATCGCTTTAAGTTTACTTTTTTCAACCTCCTTATGGGATTGCGGATTATCGGTTTTTGGGGTGAGTTTTTGTATGAATCGATCAGATATATCGCTCGATATCGCCTTCGCCACTTCCTGAAATTCCTCTACGGAGCGAGAGGCGAATCGAGAGATCTGCTTGTTCGTGATGTTGAGCCCCTTGCCATATTTTTTAGCCAGACTTTCCATTGCGGATTTACTGTCGAGCCCCGATTCAATCATCACCGCCATGGCATCATCGGCAAATGCGGTGACCAGACGCCTGCGCTCCAATCGGTTGACCGGTTTATGATTCCCCTGCCAATGCTTCATACTATCGATGAGTGACTTGGGAAAATTCCACTGCCCTGCGATTTCAATCCCGATCTTTTCGAAACTGACGCCCAATACGCTGTGCTGCGCCGTGACCGGCTCCTTGCCATCAACCTTGATCAGACGATCAATCTCCTGTGACTCATCAGGCAGATAGAATGCCACCAGCAACTTACCCAGGTCGTTCAACAAACCGGTAAGAAAATAGGCCTCGGCCTCCTTCTGATCGATTTCATCCGCCACCTTGTGCGCCAGGGTTGCACGGAACATCGCCGAAGAGACCAGCTCCCTGAGGTGTTCGGCCTGCTGCTTGTTTTCGATATGCTCGAAAAAAATCAAAGAGGCCGCCAACGAGCGGATAGCTTGTGTACCCAAAACCACGACTGCCCGCGATACGGTTCCGATTCTTCCGGAGAAGCGTCCATAGTAGGCGGAATTGACCACCTTCAGGATCTTGTTCGTCAGTGCAAAATCCTTGACGACGACGCCCGCCATCTGATTGACATCCTTATTGCTGACATCGGCCATGGCATTGATGCTGCGCACCGACTGCGACAATGCGGGAAAGTCGCTCTTTCTTTTCATCCGCCGGAGCAGGAACTCCACCGTACCGCTCGCATCTTCTTCGACACTCGGTTTTTCACCTGTCACGCCACGCATCTCATTGAAGGCCTGCAACATCTCGGTTGCATCGCTGTAACGTAAGACAGGATCTTTTTCCAGGGACTTGAGGATGAAGCGGTCGAGCTTCTCATCCACTGCCGAATTGAACTGGGATGGAGGCTTTACCTTCAGTTTGAGAATGGCATCGATGACGATCTGCTGCTTATGACCGCTAAACACAGGCATTCCGGTCAACATCTCATCCAGAATCAAACCAAGGGCAAAAACATCTGCCTGCGGCCCGACTTCGCCTCTTTGGATATACTCCGGCGCCAGGTATCTGGGTGTACCGATAAGTTGACGATCCGGGCTCTTTGCCTCCGATAAAAGACGGGCGATGCCGAAGTCCATTATCTTCGGAACCTTATCTTCGCTGATAATGATGTTCGCCGGCTTCAGGTCACGATGGACTATACCTGCCTTATGGGCCTGGCTCATGCCTTCCAGCAGGCCCTGAAAGATCCGCAGGGCGTCACCAACCTCCAGAGGTTCACCATTGATCAGGTCTTTCAGGAGTTCGCCTTGTGCATACTCAAACACCAGGTAGGGTATCTGCTGGTGCTCACCGGCCTCGTAGATGGAAACAATATTGGCATGCTGGAGCTTGCTCGCCGCCCGGGCCTCATCCAGAAACGATGATTCCTGCAGCGACTTGTTGAGCAGTTTAATCGCAACCTTGCGTTGCAGCTGGCTGTCGTGACAGAGATACACCGTACCCTGATTGCCAACGCCCAGTTGTTCTCCAACCTGAAAGCGCCCGATCTTTTTTGGCTTCATCATCACTCCAGGAATATCCCTATCTCTCTTAACGGCAATTGACTGAAAACCTTATGCGGAAGATGCGACGAGTGTCAGAGCTTGCTGACACTGAATTGCCGTACTAGGGCCTGTTGACACTAATCCAATCGGCCCTGGCAGGAGATCGGATCCAAATACCCGCTGACCAGCTTTGCAAGCACCTGTAGTTCAATGGTCGGCAGTTGCTCGTCATCTTCACCTGTCTGAATACCCAGCACGTGGAGTCGGGGCGGCAGTTCACCCAGTTGATTGGCAAGGGCCACAGCCTCGGCAACGCCAAAACCGTGACTGGAGGTCGGATAATCCAGTTGCTGCAATCTCTCAAGGTCTATTGCAACAACACTTCCCGGTTGATCGGACAAGCGTACGGCATCGATGATCACCACCTGCTCAACACCATGAAAATAGCTGACCAGCCGGCTGCCGGGTCGATCGAGCTTGACCAGTTCACAATCCTTCCAGCCCAATCCGGTAAGATGATCAATGGCCAGCCAGGCCAGTCGATCGGCGCCAAAGGGTGAACCGACCCCGAGAACGCGGGTCATCGGCGATGAACGTCGAGTCTGAGAAAATGAGTGGCGCAAGAGATACAGGGATCGTAATTGCGAATCACCTGTTCGGCCCTCAGGCGCAACGCGTCATCCGGATTGTCCAGGCCGAAGTGCTCCAGTGAAAGACGGATATCCTCTTCGATCCGCCCTTGATTCTGGCTGGTGGGCGGCACGATGCGGGCATGACGCACCATTCCCCGGTCGTCCACGTCGTAGCGGTGCCAAAGGATACCGCGCGGTGCTTCGGTACAGCCGAATGCGTTACCCTCCCGGTATTTGAGCGGGGTATAGGGTTCATCGGGCGGATAGTAATCTTGCAGCAGCCGGATCGCCTCATAAACCGCCAGGTGAAGTTCGATGGCCCGTGCCACTATGCTGTGGAACATGTTGTGGCTGGGAAACGGGATACCGCAACCGTCCATGATCCTGCGCACCGGCTTGGGCAGCTGATGGAAGTTGAGGTTGAGCCGGGCCAGGGGGCCGACCAGATAGGGGTGGCCATCCAGCGTCGAATGGAGGGCGGTGGAGTGTGGGGACTGGTGCTCCTGAAAATAGCTTTCATAGAAGGTTATCTCGGTCTCCAGGCCCTGTCCCGAGATCAGGTTGCCCTGATTGATGGCGTATTCATCCGGGTGGCTCATAGCAACACTGGTGAAGGCCTGTTCGTCATCCGGAAATTCGAGCCCGGCAGTCCAGCCTACCAGGGCCTCGGCTGCCGGCAGTGCCGCCTCCAGGCGTCTCAGTAGGGCTGCTACTTCATCTTCTCTCGGCGCCCGATAGAATCCACCGACACGAACCCCTACCGGATGCACCGAACGACCACCGAAAAGCGCAATCAGGTCGTTGCCGAGGCTCTGCAGTTCAAGACCCCGCCGCACCGCATCCGGATAGTCGGCCGCCATGGCGATAGCCGAATCGAAACCGAGAAAATCGGGGGCTGACAGCAGATGGATATGCAGGGCATGGCTCTGCAGCCATTCACCGCAGTACATCGCCCGGCGCATATCCCTCACCCAGTCCGGGGGCTGAAAGCCGAACAGGTTCTCGAAGGCCTGCACCGCACTCATCTGGTAGGCCACCGGACAGATGCCGCAGATGCGCGCCACCATATCGATGACCTGATTGCACTCGTAGTCTTCGACAAATTTCTCGAACAACCGCGGCGGTTCATAGATATGCAGGGCCAGATTCCGGATGGCGCCGTCCACCACATCGATCTTCAGGGCGCCTTCACCCTCGACCCGGGTCAAGACCGGCACATGGATGTGGATATCACGTGTTGTGTCATTCATTGGTCGTTTCTTTCAGCCGCTCTCCGGCCTGTTTAAAGGCAGGGGCATGATTGGCTATAAAATGGAACCGTCGTGCGACGGCTGCCCGGTCGAGGCCAAGCTGGTTGAAACGCTCGGCCAAGGAACGGTCATTGATCTGTTCAAGGGGTCCGTAGCAGCTGTAGCAACCACGACCCATGGATGGACAAAGTGCGCCGCACCCGGCCACTGTCACCGCTCCCATGCAGGGCTCTCCCTTGCTGACCATGGTACAGACCAACCCCTTACGCTTGCATTCCATACAGACCGACCGGCGCTCCGGGCGGGGTTTGACACCGCTCAGCAGGTCGCGCAAGGCTGCCACTACCTGACGGGAATTGACCGGACAGCCGGGGATCTCGAAATCGACCTTGACGTAGAGGGAGATGGGATTGGAGTGTTGCAGGGCGTCGATCCGGTCGGGTTGCTCATAGACCGCCGCCATCCAGCTGTCGCGGTCAGTAAAATTGGCCAGCGCCTGTAACCCGCCTGCGGTGGCGCAGGCGCCCATGGAGATCAGCAAGCCGCTATGCTCCCGCACTTGCCGGATGCGCTCGATATCCTCAGGCGTGGAGACACTCCCCTCCACCAGTGCAATATCGGCCCGGGCTACCGGGTCGCTGGGGCCTGCCTCGGCAAAATGAACGATATCCACCAACTTTGGAAGCAGCAGCAATGGCTCACCCAGATTCAGCAGCGCCAGCTGGCAGCCGTCGCAGGAGCTGAATTTGTGGACTGCTAGCTTTGGTTTAGTGCTTGTCATGTTTTTAAACTCCGTCTTCCAAAGAAAGTCAGATAGATCAGCTTACACAGCCACAGGAACCCATACACAACCAACCCAAAACTCATCAGCTAAAATCCTTTCACTCCCAAAAAGTCCGCCAGATCCGAATAACAGAATACCGGTCCGTCCTGGCATACATAGTGCGGACCGATCTGGCAGTGGCCACACTGCCCGATGCCACACTGCATGTTGCGCTCCATGCTGAACCAGATACTGCCGTCGGCCAGCGCCATGTCGCGCAACTTGGCGATGGCTGTCAGCATCATCAGCTCCGGTCCACAGAGCAGGGCCACTGTCCGATGGGGTCGTACCGAAATCTGACTGATCAGCTCAGTCACCATCCCCTGCTGCCCTTTCCAGCCTTTACCGACAACATCCGCCGCCAGCAGAATATGCACGTCTCTCAGCTTTGCCCATTCACCATACTGTTCGCGCCATATGAGATCGTCGGAGTGCTTGACTCCCTGCAGGATGTGGATGCGGCCATAGTATTCGCGGCGGCGCATGATGAATCTGATGACCGACACCAGAGGGGCGCAGCCCAGTCCTCCAGTGATCAGTAAAATATCCCTGCCCTTCATCCGCGCCAGCGGCCAGCCCCGACCGAAAGGACCGCGAATACCGACCCGATCACCCGGTTGCAGTTTCGACAACCCGTCCGAGACACGCCCGACCACCCGGATCGTATGGTCGAAGTAGTGGTTGTCCAGGGGGTCGTTGACGATGGAGATGGGGATCTCTCCAGCACCGAAGAGAGTCACCATGTTGAACTGTCCGGGATCGAATTCGTAGGCCTGCCGCACCTCCCAGTCGTACTGAAGCCTTAACGTAAAGATTGTGGGTGATTCCTGAATACGCCGATCGATCACTGCGACATGTGGCATATGGGGATCAAACATCGAGAATGCCCTCCTGCAACACTGCCGTTACTTCCTCGGTCAGATCTATTCCCACCGGACACCAGGCGATGCAGCGACCGCAGCCGGTGCAACCGATACGCCTCTGCTGCACCTGCCACCCGGCGAGCTTGTGGGTCATCCATTGACGATAGCGGTATTTGGTGTTGTTGCGGACCTGGAAATGCCCCATATCGCTATGGGTCGGACTGAAACATGAATCCCAACTACGGACCATCTCCGCACTATCGCCGCTCAGGGCCATTTCATGTTCGACCTGAAAACAGAAGCAGGTGGGACAGACCGCGGTACAGTTGCCGCAAGCGAGGCAGCGCTCTGCAACCTGATCCCAGTGACTCTGTTCCAAAAGCTTGTAGAGTTGTTGCAGTTCCTCACTCCCGGGCAGATGGCGCTTCTGTTGTCCGGCTGCCCGGGTGGTGGCCTGCAGCATCGCCTCGAGCTGGTCATCGGTGGCGGTCCGGAGTTTCAATTGACCGGTGATCGCCTGACCTTTGTCGCTCTGGTGCCAGATCAGAAAACCCTCATCGAGTTCCGCCATGCCGATGTCGTAACCACCATCCAGAGCCGGACCATCACCGGTGGAGTCACAAAAGCAGGTCGCGGCTGAATGGGCGCAATCGACCCCGATCAGCAACAGGCTATCCCGGCGCTGCCTGTAGTGGGGGTCCGGCCGCATCTCGAGCTCGAAGTGCTGATCCAGTATCGCCAGCGCCGCCAAGTCACAGGCCCGTACGCCTATCACTGCAGTCTGCGTGACCTCCGGCAGGGTGCGCTTGAAGGCGAAGGGCGCCGCACTCTCCAGCCAGAGCACCTCACGAGGAGCGAAACAGAGTGGCTTCAAAGCCTGTGGACCGTGATTCCAGTCGAAGAGTCGCAGGCTCTCCCCGCTGGTTAATCGATAGTGCCCCGGTTGCTGCGCATTGGTCACACCCATCGGCAACGACTCAGGGTCGTCCATATAGACGAACTGAATCGCACCATCACGAGCCTGGGGACCGTATATCTTGTAACCGGTCTGTAACAAAGCCGTGAAGAGTGCCTGCAATGACGAACGAGGGAGAAAACCCGGACGCCTTTCGACAGATGGGTGGATCTGAGAATTCACACTGGATCCTTGTGACCGTTACTTGGTCATCACTGGGAAAAAGCGTAAAGTTAAAAAGTACGTGCCTGCGCGATTAAAGGATTCAGGATCTGAATCGGTTTCTTCTTCGACTTAATTCTAGCCAAGGAATCCATGCTGCATAGGCAAAAAAAACATAAATTCAGTCGAACTATGACCTTCATCAATCATGGATATTAAATACACCGAACAGGAGCGGGAATGCACTCACGCAAATAACCGATAATCGCTGCAGATCAGTTTGGTTTTCACGATTGACCCGGCAACCAGACCAGGAATTCAGGCTATGCAAAAAAACATGGTGACCATCGACGGTAACGAAGCCGCCGCTTATATTGCACACCTAACCAATGAAATCATCGCCATCTATCCGATCACTCCGGCATCGCCCATGGGGGAGTGGTCAGACGAGTGGTCTGCCCGGGGCATAAAAAACATCTGGGGTTCGGTGCCGGATGTGATCGAGATGCAGAGTGAGGCCGGCGCCGCAGGGACGGTACATGGAGCATTGCAGGCGGGTTCTCTCTCCACCTCATTCACCGCTTCTCAGGGCCTGCTTCTGATGATACCCAACATGTACAAGATCGCGGGAGAGCTGACCCCGACAGTACTGCATGTCTCGGCCCGTTCGTTGGCGGTTCAGGCCCTCTCCATCTTCGGCGACCACAGCGATGTAATGGCCTGCCGCGCCACCGGCTATGCCATGCTCTGCTCCGCCAGCGTGCAGGAGGTGGCGGACTTTGCCCTGATCGCCCAGGCGGCCACCCTGGAAAGCCGGGTGCCCTACCTCCACTTCTTTGACGGTTTTCGCACCTCACACGAGGTCAACAAGATCCACCCGCCCAACGAGGAAAGCATCAGGGCGATGCTCGACGAAGAGTGGATCACGGCCCATCGGCAACGCGCGCTCTCCCCCGACCACCCGGTGATTCGCGGCACCTCGCAAAACCCCGATGTCTACTTCCAGGGGCGTGAAACGGTCAACCCCTTCTACGCTGATGCACCGTCCATACTGCAATCGACGATGGACCGTTTTGCCCGCCTTACCGGCCGTCAATACAGCCTGTTCGAATATCTGGGTGCGGAGCAACCTGAGCGCCTGATCATGCTGATGGGCTCCGGTATCGGCGCCGCCCAGGAGGCGGTGGAGCATCTTGCGGCCGAGGGGGAGCCTGTCGGTATGGTCAAGGTGCGCCTGTTCCGCCCCTTCGATGCGGCGCGGCTGCTGGCCACGGTACCCGCATCGGTACAGAAGATCGCCGTCCTCGATCGCACCAAGGAGCCCGGCGCCGATGGCGAACCACTCTACAAGGATGTACTCGGAGCCTTCGCCCAGGCCTACAACGACGGGCGCCGGAGTCAGTTACCAAGAATCGTCGGTGGCCGCTACGGTCTCTCCTCGAAAGAGTTTACCCCGGCGATGGTCAAGGGCATCTTTGAAGAGCTGGCCCTCGACCGGCCGAGAAATCCCTTCACCGTCGGCATCATCGACGACCTCAGCAAGACCAGTCTGCCCTGGGACAGCCGTTTTCGGCCCGCAGCCAGCCAGGGCATCACCGCCTGCCTCTTCTACGGCCTGGGGGCCGACGGCACCGTATCCGCCAACAAGAACTCCATCAAGATCATCGGCGAGCAGACAGAGAACCATGCCCAGGGCTATTTTCAATACGACTCAAAAAAATCGGGGGCAGTGACCGTCTCGCATCTGCGCTTCGGCCCCGATCCGATCAACAGCACCTACCTGATCGGCGAGGATGAAGCGAGTTTCGTCGCCTGCCACCAACCCACCTTTCCGGGTCGATACGAAATGCTCGACAAGGCCAAACCGGGTGGCGTGTTTCTGCTCAATACCAGTGCGGGACCGGATGAAGTGTGGCAGACCCTGCCCGGCAAGATGCAGCGGCGGATCATCGATAAGGCACTCAGCTTCTATATCATCGATGCCTACGCAATTGCCGACAAGACCGGCATGGGCCGGCGTATCAACACCATCATGCAGACCTGCTTCTTCGCAATCTCAGACCTGCTGGACCAGGATCGCGCCATTGAGCTGATCAAACAGGCGGTGAAGAAGAGTTATGGCCGCAAGGGAGCGCGTCTGCTGCAACGCAACTATGACGCCATCGATGCGGCGCTGGCCGGTCTGCACCAGGTACAGGTGCTGCAGGCAGTTACCAGGGACGAAACGCCCAAGGCAGTGGTGCCCGCCGATGCGCCACCCTTCGTGCAACAGGTGACCTCCCTGATCATCGCAGGCCTGGGGGATGCCGTGCCGGTCAGTTTGATGCCCTCCGACGGCACCTGGCCCGTGGGCACCACCGCCTATGAGAAACGCAACATCGCGCTGCAGCTGCCGAAATGGGAGATGGACCTCTGTACCCACTGCGGCAAGTGCCCCCTTGTCTGTCCTCACGCCGCGATCCGCTCAAAGGTCTTCCCCGAGGCGCTGACCGAAAACGCCCCCGACAGCTTCCTCCATACCCAGGTAAAGGGCGGCAAGGATTTCGAGCCGGGGAGCCACATCTGCTATCAGGTGGCGCCCGACGACTGTACCGGCTGCGGCCTGTGTGTGGAGATCTGTCCGATCCGGGATAAAAGGGACCCTCATCGCAAGGCGCTCAATATGGTGGACGATGAATCCTACCACCGCCAGGAACGCGCCAACTGGGATTTCTTCCTGACCCTGCCCGAGTATGATCGCAGCCGGCTCAAGCAGACGACCCTCAAGGGATCGATGATCATGCAGCCTCTGTTCGAATTCTCCGGGGCCTGCATGGGATGCGGCGAGACACCCTACATCAAACTGGCGACCCAGCTCTTCGGCGATCGCATGCTGATCGCCAACGCCACCGGCTGCTCTTCCATCTACGGCGGCAACCTGCCCACAACCCCCTACACCACCAATCCGGAGGGTAGAGGCCCTACCTGGTCGAACTCCCTCTTCGAGGACAATGCGGAATTCGGACTCGGCATGCGCATCGCCATCGATAAGCAGCGGGACCAGGCCATCACCCTGATCCAAGAGATGCGGGAACAACTGGGCGCTGAACTGTACGACGCCCTGCTCGGCGCGGAGCAGCAGAATGAGGCGGAGATTTTCGAACAGCGCCAGCGTATCGATATGTTGAAAGAGAGATTGGCCGATCTCGACACCCCGGAGGCCAAAAGATTGCTGGCGGTAGCCGACAGCCTGGCAAGAAAGAGTGTCTGGCTGGTGGGCGGCGACGGCTGGGCCTACGACATCGGCTATGGCGGCGTCGACCATGTCCTGGCATCCGGGCGCAATGTCAACATCCTGCTGCTCGACACTGAGACCTACTCCAACACCGGCGGCCAGACATCCAAGGCAACACCCCTCGGTGCGGTCGCCAAGTTCTCCGCCAGCGGCAAGCCGACCAATAAGAAGGATATCGCCTTGATGGCCATGTCCTACGGCAATGTCTACGTGGGACAGGTGGCCTTCGGCGCCAAGGACGTGCATACCCTGCGCATCTTTCTCGAGGCCGAGTCCTACGAGGGACCCTCGCTGATCATCTGTTACTCACCCTGTATCGCCCATGGCGTGGATCTGTCGAACAACATCCGGCAGCAGGAACTGGCGGTCGACTCGGGCCACTGGCCCCTGTTCCGCTACGATCCCCGACGAACCGAAAAAGGTGAGAATCCCTTGAAGATGGACTCCAAGGAACCCTCCATCCCCTATCGTGACTTCGCCAGTACAGAAACCCGGTTCAGTGTCCTGGAACGCACCCATCCGGATCTTTCGGAACGCTTCCTGCGTCAGGCACAGCACCATATCAAGACCCGCTATCAGCTCTATGAACAGTTGGCGAAACTGGCCGTTGGAGAGACAGATAAATAGTCAATGCGCTGTTCGTGTCAGGCGCCCAAGTTTACTGCAGGTGCTTCTGTATGAACCGATCTATGGAAGAAATGTTGTAAATTAAAATCATCTCAACAAAGCAAACCAACAGATCAAAAATAGATAACAAATAAACACCGGGATGTTACGGGTAGAAGCCGACATTTCTTGAGGATGACGTTATGGCCGGTTTCGGCCATTGAACCGGTCGTTTATAGTTTCGCGACATTCGTCGCCTAGACGCCTAAAACTGAATTTTGCAGCTATTATTCAACTAGGGCCTGATAACGTTTCTTTGCCCCTTGGCGATGGCTGAAGACGCTCTAAACCCAAACAAGCAGTGGTGGGAGAAAGGAAGATTAACTGTACCAGTCAACAACACAGTGACGATGCGTCATACATCCTACACAAACGGGGATATTGAAATACCCGCTTTGATAATCCGTCCCGATGACAACAAGAAATATCCTGGCGTCCTATTTCAACATGGACGGCGCGGCCTTGATGATTTGGCTGCAAAAGACGCCATACAACGAGCCGCTGATTTTGTGCGTCATTATCTGCAGTGAGAATGGAAAACCTTACGAGCGATACTGCATCTCCCCCGGATCTGGCACCCTGACGGTACTGCTCATCCATGGCTGAGCGGGATTAACCGACAACGAAATCAAGCGGGCCGATATACAGGATAACTGCATAAAGACTGGAAGAAAATGCGTGTGCCGATGAACGGCGCTCTGAAAAAAGCTACCGAACTTGGAGCAGATAATGATACTCAATTTTCGAACTTCGGTGATATATTATGAAGTCAGCTCATTGTTCCTCCTGCCGAGACCATATGGATATTCCGCAAGAAAAAAGGTACCGGACACGTCTCTTTGTTTTGAGGCGATTCCTGGTGTTAACGGCATTCATTTGCGCGGACGCGGCATTTGCTCAACGGAGCGGCCCGATGGTTATGGTGGACTCAGCCGAGGAGGTCGCACTAATCGAAGAGGTTCCGATAACCGGCAGCGTAATCTCAGCACGCATCGCTAAACTATCGACCGAGGTGAGCGGTATCGTTGAGCGTATATCGATCGAGATAGGCGACCAGGTGCGGGCCGGTGATGAAATCCTGCAGCTCAATTCGGAGCTGGACAGGCTTTCCCTGGCGGCGGCACGAGCGGCAACGGAAAGCGCGATCCAGGAATTGGAGGACGCCAAGCGCCGCCTGAACGATGCCAAGGAGCTGGCCAAGCGCCACAGCATGTCGGTCAATGAGATCGAGTCGCTGGCGGCTGAGGTCCGCATTGACGGTGCTGGGGTAAAGCGTTTCCGGGCAGAGCAGCAACGCCAGGCGGCGCAACTGAAGCGCCATAAACTGATAGCGCCATTCGCCGGCGTCATCAGCCGCAGACTGGTCGAGCAGGGTGAATGGATTCAGCCGGGTGATACGGTCGTCGAATTGACCGCTACGGAGGGACTGCGCGTCGATTTCCGGGTCCCGCAATCCGTTTACGCCAAACTGGATAAGTCCACCAAGATCCTTATCAGCCTGGATGCACTGCCTGGGCGAACATTTGACGGCGTGATTGAAACTATTAACCCGGTAACCGACCCGGGCACTCGCACCTTTCTGATTCGGGCAACGCTGGACGATCTCCAAGTGAAGCTGGCGCCGGGGATGTCGGCCAGCGCGGTGCTGCGGTTGAATACCGGGACTCGAGGTGTCGTGATCCATCGAGATGCATTGATACGCTACCCGGACGGTCGTGTCACCGTTTGGGCGGTCAATCAGAATGGAGAAAGCACCACGGTCTCTGAACAGCAGGTTCAAACCGGCTTGAGTTTCAACGGCATGGTCACTATCACCAGCGGCTTGGCCGTCGATACCACCGTTGTGGTGCAAGGCAATGAAGCGTTGCGTGACGGGCAGAGCGTCATCATCAAGCGTGAGGAATAAACCTGGATAAGAGGCCACTGGAAAGAGTCATGTTCGAAGCGATGGTCAAACGCGGAATTCTGATCGCTGTGGGCACGCTCATCGTGATCGTGCTGGGGATCGTCGCCGCCTTGAAAATACCAGTGCAAATGATCCCCGATCTGGAGGTTCGCACCATCTCCATCCGCACCAACTGGCCAGGCGCCACGCCGCAGGATGTCGAGAAAGAGATCCTCATCGAACAGGAAGACAACCTGCGCAGCGTGCGCGGATTGCAACGCATCGTCTCCTCGGCCTCCTTTGGTCGCGCCCAGGTCGAACTGGAGTTCCCGTTCGGCATTAACCTCAACGACACCCTGATCGAAGTGATCAACGCGCTGAGCCGCGTGCCCTCTTACCCCAACAACGTGGATGAACCGCGTATCTACGCCACCTCCTTTTCAGCCAACTCCTTCATGTATTTCCGGGTTACGCCCTTACCGGGCAATCCGCGCAACCTGAACATGATCCCCATGCAGGACTTCATACGTGATCATGTGGCCGCGCGCATGGAGACGGTGCCAGGCGTATCGGAGATCTCTGTCTACGGCGGTGCGGAACGACAAATACAGATACTGGTCGATCCCGCTCGACTCGCCGAACGCAATCTCACCGCGGCCCAAGTGCGCGACGCCATCCAACAGCGAAATCGTGACGTCTCCGGCGGCGAGATCGAATCCGGCAAACGGCGCTATCTGCTGCGCACCATCGGGCGTGTTCGCGATGTCGAAGACCTTAAAGAGGTGATTGTGGACCATCAGGGCGATGCCCTGGCTCGTCTTGGCGAGATAGCGGAGATCCGGCTCGGCCATTTCGAGATCAGCCGTCTCTCTTATACGGACGGCAATCCGATAATCGGCATGTCGGTTCGACGCCAAGCTGGCTCCAATGTCATCGACATCAAGCGAGCCATGATGCCGGAGGTCGAGGCCATCAACGAAGAGGTGCTCAAACCTGCAGGCATGCAGATGTTTCTAGTGGCGGATGACGTGGGTTATGTAGAGGCCTCGATCTATAACGTCTGGACCAATCTGCTTATCGGAGCAATATTGGCCAGTATAGTCATGTTCCTGTTTCTGCGCACCGGCAAGGCAACACTGATCGGGGTGATGGGTATACCGATCTGTACCATAGCTGCTTTTATGGGCCTCATCTTGGCGGGTCGCACCATCAATGTCATCTCATTGGCCGGTGTGGCATTCGCCATCGGCATGACTCTGGACAACAGTATCGTGGTGCTGGAAAGCATTGAACTGTCATGGCGCAAGGGGCTGGACCGATGGCAGGCCGCCGTTGACGGGGTGCGCAAGGTCTGGCCGGCGGTACTCGCCTCGACCCTGACCACGGTGCTGGTGTTCGTGCCCATCGTGTTTATCGCCGAAGAGGCGGGGCAGTTGTATTCCGATGTGGCCATCGCCATCTCTGCTTCCATCATCGCCTCCATGCTGGTGGCGATTGCCGTGATACCCGCGGCAGCCGCGCACGTCTTTAGCGGCGGCCAGGGCCATCGCTCTGCAAACAAGGTGGGGTGGAGGGAATTTCTGATCAGGCGTGTCGAATGGATAGTCGGGACACGCATGCATCTGTTGGGCGTCATCGCGGTGGTGATCGGTATCTGTGCCGCGATCATCGTCTACCTCACGCCTCCGGCTGAATACCTGCCGGAAGGCGAGGAGCCGAAACTGTTTGCCAGCATGAGTCCGCCCACCGGCTACAATCTCGAAACCATGACGCGCATCGGCCATGAAGTGCAGGCGTATTTCATGCCCTTCCTGGAGCACAGCCCGAGCCGATTCGACCGTGGCGAGACCGAGGTGCCGGCCATGGCCTATTTCAATCTGAGCATTCAGGCCACTCGCCTGCGCATCATCGCACAGCCGAAGGACCCCAAACATATCAAGCCACTGATGGATGCCGTTGACAGGCAGTATGAAAAGTATGCCGGTATGCGTTCGTTCGTATCACGCGGTTCCATCATAACCAGCAATAGCGGCGGTACTCGCAGCATCAACCTCGACATCTCAGGTCCCTCCCTGCAGACCATCTATGCGGTTGCCGCACGTGCCGAATCCCGCGCCAAGCAGGTTTTCGAAAAACCGAGGGTCCGTTCGCAACCCGCATCGCTGACCCTCTCTCAACCCTTGATCGAGATCACGCCCGACTGGGAGCGACTGGCGCAGTCCGGTATATCCAATGCCGACATGGGCTTCACCATCGCCGCCTTGACCGACGGCGCCTTTGTCGATGAGTTCTTCCTTGAAGATGACAAGATCGATATCTATCTCTACAGCAGTGCTGGCAACAATGCCTCGTTGGAAAGTTTGGCTAGTCTGCCGGTCTATACTCCCACCAATGCCGTGCTGCCTCTGGCATCGCTGGCGAGGATCGCGGAGTCGGTCGATACCAGCAACATCCGCCGCGTCAATGGTAAACGCACCGTAACCCTGAGCATCATACCGCCGGACAACATCGCCTTGGAGACAGGGCTGGAGATCGTCAAACGCGATGTGGTGACATATCTGCTGGATAGCGGCGTCGTACCCAGCAATGTAAAAATCATCATCTCCGGCGCCAGCGACCAATTGCAGGCCACCCGCGAATCACTGACCGCCAACTACCTGGTGGCCCTTGTCATTATCTATCTGGTCCTGGTCGCTATCTTTTCCCACTGGGGTTATCCCTTGTTGATCATGACCACTATCCCGCTGGGAATCGCATCCGGACTTGTCGGGCTCTGGTTGATGAACCAGATCGGCGACTGGCTGCCGGCCATCGGCTACCCGGCCATGAGCCAGCCATTCGATATGATCACAATGCTTGGTTTTCTCATCCTTATGGGTACCGTGGTCAACAACCCCATTCTGATCGTGCATCAGGCCATGATCAATGTCCGGGAACACCGCATGGCGGCACAGCAGGCTGTGCGCGATGCGGTCGCCATACGCCTTAGGCCCATCGCCATGACCACATTGACGACCGTGTGCGGACTGGCGCCGCTTGTCCTGATCCCGGGCGAGGGCACTGAACTCTATCGTGGTGTTGGTGTCATCGTGCTGTGCGGGCTGGTTGGAACCGCGATCGTTACCTTGACGTTCCTGCCTGCACTGATCATGGCGGCTCTGTTTTTTCGTCGTTCCCCAAAAGCGACTGACGACACCGAGTCAGGTTCAATCCTCTAGCCAGTGAGACCCGATTACCTGAATATCCGCTCCTAGGGCCTGTCAACACTATCCAACAGGCAATGCTGGAGCCCCTGTTGTTGGTGTCTTATTCTGCGGCTCGTACTTATGCCTTTTCTTTGTATGTGCGTATAGCGTTTCGAATCAGTTGCGATTCCTCGGGCGGGATGCTCCGGCTCTGAGTATGAGCGCTGATGGCTTCGAGGGCGCGGTGGGCTTCTCGGGTCTCCAAGACTTCAAGTGTTTTTACGACGAGCAACCGGCCGTGTCGATTATCCCGCAGACCCCAATTATCCGCATAAAAATCGAAAAGAATCCGCTCAGCGCCTGTAATATCCAATCGCGTTAACACGTCTTTTATGCCACGGTATAACGGCTCCATGCCGAGTGGTCCCCAGTCCCTGACGTATACGAGAAAAGCCAGCATGGTGTGTTCCTGACTTTTTCCTTTAAATCTTAACCTTACCCAATCAGTCAGGCGTGCAATCATCTTCTCGTATATTTGCTCGTTTCCGCTGCCAATTTCGGAGAGGGATACGATCAATACCATCAATTCGTTACTGTTTATGGCCACGATATGATAGCCGTCGCTCCCTCGTTCCAGCATCCAATAAACCGGCTCGAATTTCATTTGTCTGATATCGCGGTTTACCAGGACTCTGGCTGTTCCATCGATTCCTTCCGCCAGTCGGATTCCCAAGTTGTCTGAAGCAGTGGGGACGGCCGCAACCCGATACTCGAATCCAGAGACAAAATCGTGCGTCTTCCCACTGACTTCAACCTCGCGCTCTCTCAGCCAGCTGATCTCTCCGGTCATGTGCACCCATGACTGCCAATCAAAAAATCTGAACGCCGCAGGCCTGAATCCGAACCGATTCTCTTCGCTGCCGATCTGGGTCTTGTCGATCTCAACAGGAAGATGCAGATAGGGAGTTTTAAACTCCACACGAAATCCCACGGTACTGTTTATCCCTTCAGACAACATGGAGACCTCTGCAGTCACCTGTCGTCGAAATATCCGCAACAGTGGCATCCGATCCAAAAAGAGCGTACTACCGGAAATCAATAATTCCAGGGAGGCGATTCTCTGCCGGGCTCGTTGAAGCAACCTTCCAGCAGAACCGAGTCCGGTTTTTTGTGTCGGGTATTGATGTTTCAAGCCGAAATGCTGCTTCATATAAAAAAACCAAGTTCATCCATTCAGCGACTCTCAATTGCTGTTGCGGCATGCGTCTCACTTACTAGGGCCTGTTAACACTAATCCAATCGGCCCAGTTTGGAAAGCTGATTGAAGATAGACTTGAAAACAAGCCATGTAACCTAAAGAGGGATCAGGGTGATTATTCCGCTGATCAGATAGCGCCGAATATGCAGTGTTCGAGATTTTGTCCCGCTCATTTCCGTTTATATCTATATGTTAATACTGTGAATGAATAATGTGCATGTATAACCATTACTTTGCCTATCGCACATAACCAAGCCTCGAAAAACGGCCAACCATAGACCCCTTTCTGCCGTCAGTGCTTAAGATATAAAATATGGCGGATGACAAACACTATGGGATTCCGAAGAATAGTTCTCAAAGGAAATTTGCGGCTATTTCTCCACCGGTTTACCTACAATGATTTATGGTAAGTATCTGTCCGAGTGCATATTTAAGACTGTAACGATGTCGGGAGCATCCCCAGGAACGGGGCCGAATGTCATTATTTAAAAACCTTGTTTGACTGGGCGGCAACTCTGGACTTTGCTTCACTACATATGTAACAGTGTTTATCCAGACCCGGTCTGTGAGCGATACTGCGCACACGAACATGGATACGAATATGCTAACTGCCAACTCCCGCCGTGTAAAAACAGCTATTTTTGGACGATCCGGCCGTATCTGCTCCTTAACCGCGGTCATTGCCTTAATGATCACAACCGATATCCAAGCCGCGGGGGACGCGCTGGGCAATAATCATGACGATGGCATGGCCGCCACTCTGATCATTGCTTTGCTGATCTCCCTCGCCGTGGGAGCCGCGCTCATCATCGGGCTTGTCTTCTGGGGACGCAAACAAGATCATATCGGTGAAATGATGCTCTTTTGCATGAAGTTCCTGTTGAGATCGGACGATGTGGAAGAACGTTGCGCTTCCGCCAGGGCACTGGGGGAGTCGAGGGATGACGGGGCCTTGCTGGTGCTGGTTGATATTATCGCCGATGAGGAGGAGTCCGAGGAGGTTCACAAGGCCGCCAGGGAAGCCCTGCATCAGATGAGCGAGCTTTCACGCAAACATCTCGATGTCTTTGCGGAACTGGAGATGAACATCGAACTGCAGGACAACGAAGGCATCATCAACACGGTCATAGAGAGATTCGAGCAGGGTAAAAAAAAATATGCCCAGAGCGCCTATACTATCGGCCGCCACTATATTCGGCTGGGACATTTCGTGGAAGCCCGTGAGTGGCTGACAAAAGCCGAAATCAGGAATCATAAATTCAATCTTTACGGTGACCGCATCGATTACTGGATCGGCATCTGCAACCGTTATCTGCTGGCTGAAGCGGATGCCTCATACGACGCGGCAGACTACTACCAGGCGAAGGAGCATTACGCAGTGCTTGACCATGGGCTCAACGACGAGGAAAAGCGGCAGTGCGCCATCTACCTGCGCACCACCTGTGTCTACTGCAAACTGAAAGACTACATTAATGCCGACCAGGCACTGCTGCAGGCGCTGGAGAACAATCATCAAACCGATTATGCGCTTCAGCTGGTCCCTTTGCTGCGTCGATTGTTGGGTTCTGCCGACGACAGGCAAGGCAAGTTCAATGAAGTGGAAGCGAAACTTGACGCGCTTTCAAGCGAAATCATGCTCAAGATCAAAAAAACATTTGTCGGACCCGCCGACCCAATACCGACGGACCCAGTCACGCCTTTTGGACAGCAACTGTCGAGCTAGAGATGGGATGTTGAGACTTACCCTGTCGGGTCGGGTTGAAAGTAGGTCTGGTAGAAGAAATAGAGTGTTATGACGCTACCGGCAATAATGATAAACGACCTCACGCTGCGTTGAGATAGCCGGCGTGACAGGCGGGCAGCCATATACCCCCCTGCCATGGTACCGAGCATGACCGTTATGCCAGCAAACCAGGCAATCATCCCATCATAGATAAACAGCAGGATGGCGACCAGCGATATGACCGTGGAGATAAGCAGTTTCACGCCGTTCATGGTATTGATATCGTTATAGCCCGCCAGGGCCAGATAGCTGAGAATGATTATCCCGAGACCTGCATTGAAAAACCCGCCATAGACGGATACCCCCGCCAATAGCAGTACCAGCAGCAACCCGCCGAGAAGCGAGGCGTGCCGATAGCTTGCGGCGAACTCTCTCAGGTTCCGGTTTAAACGCCCGCCAAAGATAAACAAAAGGGTGGCGAAGAGCAGCAACCAGGGTATCGCTTGCCGAAAAACCGACTCCGGTGTCTGCAACAGCAACAGCGCACCCAGACCTCCACCTATCGCACTTATGCCGATGATACGCGGCAATTGAGTCCGGCAGGCGGCCAGCTCCCTGCGCAAGGCATAGCTCCCACTCAGGTACCCGGCACAGGAGGCGAAGGTGTTGGTCGCATTGGCGCTGACGGGTGGTACACCGACTAACAGCAATGCGGGAAATGTGATGAAACTACCGCCACCCGCGATTGCATTCAGCATACCCCCCAAAAAACCCGCACCGAACAGAAATAGCGGTTGGTAAGTCATGACCGCCCGACTGTAACCGAATCCTCACCCATTGAACAGCTGGTGTATTCAGTTCAACGGATACTGCGCACAGGGGTCAGGCGAGCATACCCTCGATTGCCCGCACCACCCTTCATATCAATCCCGTTCCTGGTATCGCTCCGCACCTTGGATAAAACCCAGTTGATCCCCTCAATCACCCTGTCTGGTTCATCCTTGTGGATGTAATGTCCGCCACGCCTGGCTACCAGGTGTATACTGCGACGGCTCAATTCCGCCAGATCGACCTGCATCTCCGACCACAACTTATCCCAGCCGGCCGAATTCATTCCATGCCCCGGCGCTCTGCTGATGACAGCCAGCGGTTTGTCACCCATGGTGACAGGCAGCCTCGATGTATGCGCGGCTTTGAAATTAAGCACATAGAGTCCTCCCAGGGACAATAGATAGGGCGGTGAATGCCCCGTCCGTTTCAGCAACAGGTGCAGTTCATCCACGATCCGTTCAGGATTACGCGATCTGTTCGATGCACTGCTGGGAAAATAACCTGGCCGGCTGTAGGCAAAAACCCGTGAGATTCGCGCAAGCTCATCCATGATCCCGTCCCAACTCGTCATGCCGTCACCCAGCCCCGATTCCAGCACGATGGTCACATCGCCTTCACCAACGGAGGCATAGCCGACCGAATCCCCCTCCATTTCAATACGCTCGCTGTGGTGCAGTGTTGTACAAGCCGTCAACAGGCAGCCACCGATCACCACGACTGCCAGGCCTTTCAAGAATCGTATTTTCATCTCATCACCTTATGCTGAAGTCCTGCCGTTGATCCCGCCCGATACACTAACCCGCATCTCGCTCTCCAATGGCTTACTGCTGCGCCTTGCCGTCAAATGCCGAGACAGCAGGGTATTCGGACAATTTCGATTCAGCATGATGTTTAATCTCTCCTGAGTGCCTCAACCGGCAAAAACCCTGCCGCCCGCCGCGCCGGATAGTAACCGGAGGCCAAACCCACCAGGACCGACACCATAAAACCGATCAGGATGCCGCCGGTTGTCGGTATCAACGGGAATCCGGTGACGAGATCGAGCAGGCCACCCAAAATCAAACCCGCCGCCAGGCCGGAAAAACCGCCGATGACGCTGATCAAAACAGCCTCCGCCAGGAACTGGAACAGGATCTGCCGGCGTGTCGCGCCGATCGCCATCCTCACGCCGATCTCGCGGATTCGTTCCGCCACCGCGGTGCTCATAATTCCCGCCACGCCGATACCGCCCACCAGCAGGGAGGTGGAGGCCGCCACCACGCCCATGGCGGTGATCCCGCCAAGGATGCGGTCCACGGTTTTCAGATAGGAGGCGAGCGTCACCTGGTTATACCGGTATGCCCCGCGATGGCGTCGTTGCAACACCTGCTTGAGTTGGGCCGCCGCCCTCTCCGCCTGGGCCAGCGAGACCGCCTCCGCCTGCAGGTAGCTGATCTCCCGCTTGCCGTTTATCTGCTGCACCACGGTATAGGGCAACAGAATCCGGTTATTCGCATCCTCGCCGCCCTCCGAACCGATACTCGCCAGCAGATCGCGGCTTTTGTATTGCAATACACCGATCACCCGGAACCTTCTTCCGCCGATACGCAGATGCCGGCCGACCGGATTCTCCACTTGCGGGAACAGATCCTTCACCACGGTCACTCCGATCAATACCACGGGCCGCCGGGCCTTAATCTCCTGTTCCCTGAAACCGCGCCCCTGTTTCAGGCGATCGTTATTGATCACCAGGAAATCGGCATTCACCCCTTTGATCGAGGCATAACTGTAGCGATTGCCCCATTGGATGATCGATTGTTTCTCCACCAGCAACACCGGACTGATACTGCGTACCGCCGGACAACACTCGCCGTTCAAAACTGACAGGTCCTGTTCCAGCAAACCTGATCCCGTACGTATGCGCCGATTTGGATCTTTGTCGTCATAGTCCCGGAAGACCCAGACGGAACGCAGTCCGAAGGTCTCCAGCTCTTTCATGACGAAGGCCTTGCCGCCGCTGCTCACTGCGCTGACTGTCATCACGGCAGCGATACCGATAGCAATACCCACCACGCTCAACAGGGATCGCAGGCGATTCTCCCGTAGCGCCTGCAAGGCCTCTTTGATCAGTTCGATGGAGACACGCAATCCCTTCATGATGTCATCGCTCCATCGCGCAACCTCACGATCCGGTCGGCGCACTCGCCAACCGCGGGATCGTGGGTCACCATCAGCAAGGTATGCCCTTCAGCATGCAGGCGCTCGAACAGCGACAGCACCTGTCCGCTGTTGCGACTGTCCAGGGCGCCGGTGGGCTCGTCGGCAATCAACAGCGAGGGCCGGTTGACCAGAGCGCGGGCGATGGCAACCCGTTGCTGCTGACCACCGGAGAGTTCACTCGGCAGGTGGGAGGCCCGATCCGCCATACCCACATGGCCCAAGGCAGACATTGCCCGCCGGCGACGCTCAGATCCGGACACCCCCTGATAGAGGAGCGGCAGGGCCACATTCTCCAGGGCGCTGCGGGTGGGGATCAGGTTGAAAGACTGAAATATGAAGCCAATATAAAGCGCCCTCAAGCGGGCAAGCCTGTGAGCTATGGCATGATCCACCGTCTCACCGCTCAAACGGTACAGACCGCGGTCCGCCACGTCGAGGCAGCCGATGATATTGAGCAGGGTGCTCTTGCCGGACCCCGAAGGTCCCATGATGGCGACGAACTCACCCCGGGCAACATGGAGATCCACACCCCGAATCACCGCCAGCTCCACCCCGCCCCGCCAGTAGGATTTACTTAAAGCTTGAATCTCGATCATGGCTCAATTCCCGTACTCACCCGAAGCCCGGGGTCGAGACTCTCTCCATCCAGACGCACAATCCGCATGCCCTCTTCGAGACCCTCGGTCACCTCCACCCGGGTGTCGCCCTCGAGGCCGGTCTGTATGCTTCGATAGTGCACCCGGCCCGCTTCGATCAGCGCCACCTCGACTCGCTCATCCCGCTCCCGCAGGGCCGCGAACGGCACCCGCAACACGCCGTGGCGCCGCTCCACGGCTATCTCAAGATCCACCTGCTGCCCCAGCAGGAGGGGGGGTGGCTCCTCTCCCAGACCGAGCCGCACGCGAAAGGTATTGAGGCGTTTATCCTTCTCCCGCTCCACGCTGGGGCCGATCCAGCTGATTGTGGAGCGCCATGCCGATTCGGGGTAGGCGTCACAGCGCACCAGCACCGACTGCCCCGTTTTAACGCGTCCGCTGTCCACCGCATCCACGTGGGCCTCGATCTCCCGGCGTTCCCGGGCCACCAGGGTAAAGAGCTGGGTACCCGCCTCAACCCACTGGCCCACCTCCGTCGATTTGCCGATAACCACCGCGTCGAACGGGGCGCGTACCTGTTGCCACTCCTGCGCCACATCGGCCAGTTTCAGGTCGGCCCTGGCCACCTCCCAGGCCGCGCTCGCCTCCTCCCAATGGAGCTTCGCCTGCTCCAGTTTCTCGCTGGAGACAGCCCCCTTGGCCGCAAGCTTCTTCAACCGCTGGTAGCGCATCCGCTCTTCCCGGCGCCGCACATCCTGCTGCCGCAGAAAAGCCGTTGCCCGCTGCCGGCTGGCCGCTGCCGCCCGGTTGTCCATCGCGGCAAGCACCTGTCCCGCCCTGACCCTGGCGCCCAGGGCCGTATCGATGCGCTTCACCTGGCCATCAACCAGGGCGGTCAGGGCAACCTGACGATCGTTGATCACCTCTCCCGTCACCCTGATGACCCGTTCCAGATCACCTCTTTCCACGGGGATGGTCTCAACCGTCTGTGGCCGCTCCACCAATCCCAGGTAGAGCACGGACAGAAGTATCGCCCCGACAGGAAAGGCAACCAGGCTGCGCACCGGTTTCATTCCCGCTCACCTTAGAATTTGTAGCTCAAACCGAGGTAACCGCCGGCCAGATTGCGTTCATCCACAATCGGACTGTCGCTGATCTCATCCCCGAGCCGGCCCACACCGACACCGCCGACCAGATCGATGCGCTGATCGAAGGCATACTCGAACTCGACCCCCGCAAAGGGCGTGACCGCCGCATCCGCCTCGTAGACTGCGCGACGGGCAGCCACCTCGTCCGCATCAACACCGAAGTAGTAGTCGGTCATATCACTGCTCTGCCAGCTGACTCCCACTTCGGGGCGTATGCGCCACTGACCGTAGCTGAGGGGATAGGCGTAGCTGAGGATCACCTCCTGGCCATCGGATGTGTCACTGACATCGGCCAGCAGCTGGGCATTCAGTTCGCCGAAGCCGGTCTGCCAGCGGGCAGTGACACCGAGATCGAAACCGGGATCCCGGTCGTCCAATCCCTCCAGCTCGTCATTGTCTTCCGGATAGAGCCCCATGGCGCGAACCCGGCCCACCAGGTCGATGTTGTAGTCATCTTCTTTGATAAGGCTGTAACCCAGACCGGCAAAATTGCTCGAGCCGCTGAAAAAGGAGATTCCGGGATTGCCCAGGTTGGCGTAGAAACGCTCACCCTTATAGGCAATCATCGGCATCAATACGGCATCGTTGTCTTCGCCCAGAAACGGGTTCTCGCCGCCGGCGACATTTGCACCGACCCGCCACTCCCCCGCAGAAACCTGTTGCGAGGTCAACGCCAATGCCGTTGCGACGGCCAAGGTTGAAAGGGCATGTTTGACAGCTCGACTGTTGCGTCCCGAAGTCATCTTCTCTTCTCCACGGTTGTTCCAATTGATGACTTCAGCTTAAGGGCTGACGGCAGCACTGTCTGTGATGGGCTTGTTTGGGATTGTATCGGGATGTAACAGAGTGCTGGTTTATGTAGCTGGGTGCTCGGATTGTGTTATTGAGCGCGGGGGAGGTTCAATATTTTACGTCGCCTGTGGTGCCGGCCATAGGTACGTGTTTTGAGTCTCTGACTCAAACTAAACACCCTCCGATTTTTCCGGGGCTATTCAAATCATTTTTCATAGTGATAGCGACAGGAAATAATTGTGAGTTGATTGTCGTCAACTACGTATACCAGCCGATTGCTTTCATCAATACGGCGAGACCAAAAGCCGGCTAAATTTTCTTTTAATGGTTCTGGCTTACCGATACCTTCAAATGGAGTTCTCTGAGTATCAGTCATTAGTTTATTGATCCGCTTCAGCGTCTTTCTAACCTGACCTTGCCAATAGACGTAGTCCATCCAGGCTTCTTTTGTCCATACCAGTACCTTAATCATTAACTAGTCCATGTTTCTCAACTTTTCCTGAACGGTATTGTGCTATTGACTTTGCCAGATGCGCTGCATTGGCTGGACTCCTTAAAAGATGCACCGTTTCCATTAATCCATTAAAAGAATCCAGGGACATAACAACAGCATCTTCTGCATCCCTGCGCGAAATAACAGTGTAATCAGAATCTTCAACCACTTGATCTAACACACTTTTTAGCCTATTTCTTGCGTCTGAAAAATTAATAACTCTCATAAGAACACCTTCTATACTTGTACGATATATTGATCAATTATAACTTGTCCTATTAATTGTGCAAGTATAGATGGCGTTCTTTTTTTTTGATTTAACAGTTTTATTAACGAGACCCCTTGTCTCAATTGTATGGACTCCTCCACCTTAAACTGAAATCTCACTAAAGTGACAGGTCAACCAAAACCAACGGAGCCCATACGATCATTTTCATATTCAGGGTCACCGAATATCTTTTCTACTTCTGATTTGTGCTTGCCAAGTTTTATTGGACCTACACCCTCATTTGGTTTAATTACGTAATGTTCCATTTTTTTACGCATAGCGCAGAGTTCAATTACATCTTCTGTACCGAGCCAATCTGAGAGTTTGTATTTGTTTGCAACCTTAGGTTCATCTGGTTTTGACTCTGGCGCGGAATCTGGTTCGTTATGCTCTCTTACATGGCCACGATCGATGTTGTTTCTTATTTTTCAGAGAAGAAATGAGCTCGACTGTAATCCTGGCATAGCCGCTCACTCAGAGCGTTACTTTAAAGCTGTTCCGCGTGAATACGGCAAGGGCGGCTGATTCCTTTGGAACTACTTAGCCGCTTTATCGACAAGTTGGCCATCCACGAATTTGTGCAGCACGCTGGACACCAGCGTTTGATAAGGAATGCCTTCTTTCAAGGCTCGAGCTTGAAGCGCCCTGAGGTCCTTGGAAGACAGGCGAATATTGATACGGGCATCTTTCTTGAAGGCTGCTTCGGCATATTTTTGATGCTCTGCAATAATTTTCGACGCCCCCTTGGCCCGTTTGAGGTGACCACCTTCAAAGCTTTCAAGGATTTTCTTTTCTTCAGAATCGAGCTTATTCATCTGAACCACCAAGATACTGTTTAGTAGCCTTGCGGCTGGGAATGATGGTTTTCAGGAAGACTTCTTCCTCGTTCTCGATGAACGGAACGAGGTAGACGTAGCCCTCAATGACGACAACGGAGATTTGTTGGCCTGGATATCGTTCTTGGTTCGGATGCTCGAAGATATCGACTTCATTCCCGAGCTGAATATTCAGTACAACCTCTTCATTGGAAATTCCCCGTTCTGTCCTGAGAAGCTCATTCTTCTCCGAATTCCATGCAAAGGTTTTCATCCCTAAAGCGTAGCACGATGTGTGCCTTTTGTCTTCTTTCGGCTAACGGCCGGGTTTTTTTATTGTTTGACGTTTCCAAAGCCTTGCTCGGGCCAGGCGATAATGAAACGCGCACCACCCAAGGAGGAGGTCTCGACCCACACCCTGCCGCCGTGCCACCGGGTGATCTGATTGACGATCGCCAGCCCGAGCCCGACCCCGCCCGACTCCCGGTCGCGGGCGCTGTCGAGGCGGGCGAAGGGCTCGAAGATACGCTCCCTCTCCTGTTCGGGCACCCCCGATCCATCGTCCTCCACGACAATCCTCGCCTCGCCGTCACCCCAGTCTCCGCGCAACACTATCTTCGAGGCGGCATGCCGGTGGGCGTTTCGCAGCAGATTCTTCACTGCACGGCCCATCAAGCGGCCATCCAAATTCACAACGTGATCGACGGAATCTGTTGAACGTTCACAGACGGCGCGTTGCGTCGGCAGTGACTCCTCCAGATCGATCGATAACTCGTTTAACCAGCCATTGAGACTGACCGGCTCCAACACCAGCTCGGGGCGCTCCCGGTCGAGCCTCGAGTAGCTTAGGGATTCACTGACCAGCTCTTCCAGCTCCCGGATATCCTTGCGCATGGCGCCGATGTGGCGCTCTCGGTCACCCTCGTGCTGAGGCTCCTCCAACATATCCAGGCGGAAGCGCAGGCGCGCGATGGGGGTGCGCAATTCATGGGAGACCGCACCGGTGAGTTCGCGATGGGAGTGGATCAGGCGTTGCAGGCGATCGGCCATGGTGTTGAAGGCGTCCGCCAGCGGCTTCAGGGCCGAGCGCCGCCTGACCAGGAGGCGGGTGTCCAGGTCGCCGGTACCGAAATCCCGCACGCCCCGATCGATGCGATTGAGATCCCGCCACACCGGGCGCACCCAGAAGTAGACCGCCAGGGCGACCAGCAGCGCGAGCATCAAATAGAGTATGGGATTGAAGTAGCGCAACGGCGGCGGCAGCGGAAAGGGACCGGCACGGAACACCTGCTGCGAATCCCCCAGGCGTTTGTAGTAGGTCTCATTCATCTCCTCCAGCCCCAGGATCACGGTCTTCCCCATCTCGATATCGCTCAACCGCTGTTGCGGCAGGGACGGATCGTCAAGCCTGAGCATCGCCAAGGGCATGTCGAAGGCACTGTCCATCTGTTGCAGCAGCGCCGGCCATTGCGCGGGATCGTGGGCAAGAAATCTCGATTCGATCAGATAGACAATGCCCTCCACCTGATCACGCTCCTCCTGCTCAGGATTGGGACCCAAGACCATCATGAGATAGCGATCCGCATCGAATACGCGCTTATAGAATTGGGTCTGCTCCCCCTCTTCGCGAAATACCAGCTCCCCCGCCTGCACACTTCGCCGCTGTTTTTCGCTCAGGTCGATCTGATCGAGGCTGTAGAGAGCGAGTCCGTAACGGAAGTGGGGCTCCAGATTCGCGATCTCCAGCTCCCAGCGCGACGCCGGATGTTCCAGTAACCGCATCTCAACCAGTTCGTAGGCGCCGAGCATCGCCTGTTCATAGTAGCGCTTTACGGTACCGTGCAGGACAAGATCGGGAAGCCAGGTGAGACTGAGAAAGAAAAAGGCGATGGTTATGAAGAGGACGCTATATAGCGTGATGTAGAGCCGCGCCATGACAATCAGCCCCAGGCGTCGGGCACGAAGAGATAACCGCGGCCGCGTACGGTCTTGATGCGATAGGGGTGGTTGGCATCGTCGCCCAGTTTGCGCCGCAGCCTGGAGATGCCGATATCCACCGAGCGGTCGAGACCGTCGTAACCAAAGCCGCGCAGGGTCTTCAGCGCGCTGTCCCGATCGACCACCTTGCCGGCCCTTGTGGCCAGCAGCCACAACAGATCGAACTCGCCGGTGGAGAGCTCCACCTCCTCTGCATTGACGGATACCGCCCGGGCACTGGCCTCAATACGCAGGCTGCCGAAATGGAGCTGGTCATCTTCCTGGGTCGTGTTGCCGGTCTGTCGAAAACGCCGCAGCAGGGAGCGAAGCCGGGCCAGCAGGACCCGCGGCTCCACTGGCTTGGTGAGATAGTCGTCGGCGCCCAGCTCGAGACCGACGATCTCGTCCACATCCTCGTCCCTGGCGGTGAACATCACGATCGGGCCCTGAAACTCCATGCGCAACTCGCGGCAGATATCCAACCCGTCCCGGCCGGGCAGATTCAGATCGAGCACCAGGATATCCGGATTCTGCTGCCTCACCCGGTCGGGGGCGGTATCGCCACGATGCTCCAGACTCACCGTAAACTCATAGCGCTGGAGATACTCCCTCACAAGTTCAGCGAGTTCCACATCGTCCTCAACCAACAGCACCCTTGCGGATCCACTTTCAGCATTGACCTGCATTGAGCTCCTCACTCCTGTAAATCCCATCTCAAGCTATCACTGCAATCCTCGATTGCAGTCCTCCTCCATCGGACAAGAAACCGATGCGGCAACTGGAGGGACAGTGGCAACCACCTGCCAACTTTACATTAGCACGGTTAAGATGCTCTGCCTGTTACCTGGGGTATTGCTCTGTAACAGATTGTAGCCAGCCCGGTTACCCGGCGTATTCATCCAATGCGCGCTGCCCATTCCCGCAAACGATAGCGGCCCGGATAAAAACTGATATGATTGCCCGATTTGTCAATTTGCCAAGATTTCGCCAGGCGTGGCGCTTACCCAGGAGACCATGGAACCCAGAATTGATCTCTATGCAGTGATGCTGTTGCTGGGTGCGGCGCATGGGCTCTTTCTCACCCTTGTCCTGCTCAACGCAAAAGAGAGGGATGTAAAAGGCCATCGCTTTCTTGCCCTGCTGACCCTGGTCTTCACCCTCGACCTGGGACTCGCGTTTCTCGACCACTCCCGCCACCTCATCCATGTTCCCTGGCTGCTAGTCATCGATCTCGATATCGATTATCTCTTCGGTCCCCTGACCTATCTCTATGTACGCGCCCTCAGCGACAGGGATGGGTACAGTTTCACCCGCAAGCAGTGGCTGCATTTCTTGCCCTTCACACTCGGCTTTCTGCTCCTTGCGCCACTCTATGGTTTGGATCGTGAGCAGCTGATTGCACTCCTCTATTTGGGTGGAGAGACACTGGAACCTGAACAACTCTGGGCAGAGGTCTCCGGCTTTGTCGTCGGCATCACATCCATTCTGCAGATGGCGATCTACCTCTTTATCGCCATCCGCAGACTGCTCCGCCATAAGCGCAACATCCAGGAGGAGTTTTCGTTTCTCGAGCGCATCAGTCTCACCTGGCTGAGGAATCTGTTGATCGCGCTGGCGCTGCTCTACCTGCTCTACATACTCGATATCTTTCTGGTTGGAATCTTCGAGCTCCATGACGGCATGCTTGGGATTCACTACCCCATGATCGTCGTCCTAATCTATGTCATGGGATATATGGGCCTGCGCCAACCCGGGATATTTTCCCATCACCGACCAACGGCGCCTCAACCTGACGCGCCTGGCCCCGCCGTCAGCGAATCCCCTCCCGCGCCGGCCCCTAAGCAGGAACAGGAGAAGCGGAAATACGAGAAATCGGCCCTGAACAGCGAGACAAGCTCCCTGTTGTTCGCCGATTTACGCACACACATGGAGGCGGAGAAACCCTATCTGGACAGCAAGCTCAATCTCACCCAACTGGCCGCCCAGCTCCGCATCTCCCCCAACTACCTCTCCCAGGTAATCAACGAACAGGGCGGGCAGCACTTCTTCGATTTCATCAACCGCTACCGGGTGGAGGAGGCAAAATCCGCACTGGCCGGTGCGGCGGAACGGGGCAATATCCTCGCCATCGCCCTCGACGCCGGTTTCAATTCAAAATCCGCGTTCTACACCGCTTTCAAGCGCCATACCGGGCAGACCCCCTCGCAATATCGACGTGCTGGCGACATTCCGGACACTTAGGGCCGATTGGATTAGTGTTAACAGGCCCTTAAGGCCAAGCCGCTGATCTCAAAAAAGAAAAAATAAGTCCAACCTTACACGGAAGGACGAAACATCGCCCGGATTGCCACAAACTTCTCCCAACAGCGAGCGCTGTCCTTAAACACTTTTCAAGACACGACAGATGGGAGAATCACCATGTTTCAACAGCTACCGACCCTCACCAAACAGCTGACACAGATCGTCTGCATGACGGGCCTTGCCCTCGCCATGCTGACCGGTTGCAACTCATCCAACATTCAGCAAGCCACCCCCGACGAGCAGTTTCAGGCGGTCCTCGACGAGGCGGTGGCGCGGGGCCTGCCGGCGGTATCGGTCACCATCGAGGGGCGTAACATCGATTTTTCCGGGGTCTCCGGGGTCAGCGACCTCGACAGCGGAGAGCCGTTACAGCAGGGGAATCGCTTCTATGTGGCCAGCACCGGCAAGACCTTCGTTGCCGCAACCCTGGTGCAGATGGCGGGGGACGGCCTGCTCGATCTGGATGACCCGATCAACCGCTGGCTCCCCGATGAGATCACGGACCGCATCCCCTCGAGTGCTGAGATCAGTGTGCGCATGCTGCTCAATCACACCACCGGCATCTACGACTTCCAGAACGACGGGGAGGCGTGGGACAGGGATTTCTTCCTGGTCTCCGGCCCCGATCGCCACTGGGCCCAGGCGGATGCCCTCCCCTTCTTCCTCGACAGGCCCTTGCACTTTGAACCCGGCAGTGACTACAGCTACTCGAACTCCAACTACATACTCGCCGCGCTTGTCATCGAGGCGGTCTCCGCTCAGCCTGTGCAGCATGCCATCCGTCAACGTATCATCGACCCGCTCGGCCTGGCGCATACCCTGCAGGGCGGCGAGGCGATCGGCCGGGCCGGGCTTGTGCACGGCTATTTCAGCGACGAGGGCGAGCGCTACGATTCCCACCCCTGGTACAGCCACTATGGCCTCGCGGACGGGGGTATCCAGAGCAACAGCCAGGATCTGGCACGCTTCATTCGCGGCCTGTTGAAGGATGACCATGTCCTCAACGACGCCATGCGAGCCGAGATGCTGCAACCCTCCCTGCTCGGCACCCCTCCCTCGCGCTACGGCCTGGGAATCAATATCAGAGCGATCGAACAAAGCGGCGAAACGATCTACTCCCATAGCGGCAAGGACCCCGGCTATCAGTCGAAGATGCTCTATGTCGAGAGCAGGGATACGGTCATTACCCTCTGCGCCAGTGGCAGTTTCGGTGACTACGATGAAACCGCGGAACAGTTGCTGCTGGAGATCTTCGCCCTTTTGGAAGACCTGCAGACTTAGGAACCGGAGGCCGGGGGTTCGGGCCCTTGCCCGTACTCCGCTTCACTGCCCAATAGTGCGTCCTGCAGCACTGCCTGACGCTTGATGCAAGAATAGGTTTTTATCGGGTTTTGGCTTAGTAAGATATATAACTATGTTACCTATAATCAATGCGACACAATTGACTCCGGCTGAACGGTCCAGGCAGGGTGATGAGAAAAGAGATACGTAAACGAAGCTGGTTTCTGACGATTTTCGGCCTGCCTTTTTTTGCCGTTGGTTTCTTTTTCATTTTCAAAACCGCGGTCTCGGTTTTTGACGCTGTTCAAATGGCCGCATGGCAACAGACCCGGGGCACCCTGATCGCGGCAAAGTTGAGCCACCATAGATCGGACGATTCCACCACCTACCAGGCCGAGGCCCGCTACCGCTATCGGGTCGACGGTGTCGAATATTCCGGTGAACGGGTGGCGATTCACAGCGGCAGCGATAATATCGGCGACTTCCAGCAGCGGCTTGGCCAACGGCTCACCCAGCTGCATCGCCATCAACAGCCGGTAGCGGTCTATTACGATCCGTCGAATCCCAGCGAAGCGGTGATCAACCGTGACATACGCTGGGGCATGATCGGCTTCAATGCGATCTTCATCATTCTGTTTGGCGGCAGCGGTCTGGGCATGATCATATTCGGCCTCCGGGGCAAGCGCGTCATCGATACACCGGAGGCTGCCGAGAAACCCTGGCTGGCTCGTCCCGAGTGGGCCGATAACCGCATCCTTTCCGGTGCGCGTCTTGGGATGTATCTGTTGTGGGCCATAACCCTCTTTTGGAATCTGTTGAGTATCCCGGCAGTAATCGCGGTACCATCTGTCTGGCACAGGGAGGGGGCGCTGGCGCTGTTGATCCTGCTCTTTCCGCTGGTGGGAATAGGCCTCCTCTACTGGACAGTGAAAAAGACCTTGGAATGGCGCCGTTTCGGCTACACCCCTCTGACCCTGGACCCCTTTCCCGGCGCTATCGGCGGTGACGTGGGCGGCGAGATCGAGGCCGATATAAAATACGCACCCGGTTTGGTCTGCGAGGTGACCTTGAGTTGTATCTACAGCTATGTCTCCGGCAGCGGAAAAAATCGTTCGCGCAGTGAAAATGTGAAGTGGCAAGACAATGGCTACGCCCAGGTGGAACCGGCGGGACGGGGGATACGTCTGGGTTTTCGCTTCAGCGTGCCCGAGGGTCTAATCCCCAGCGAGGAGGAGTCAGGCAACTACTATCTCTGGCGGTTGAATATCAAGATGGCGCAGCCGGGAATCGATCTGGACCGCTCCTACACCATACCGGTCTATGCCACCGCTGAGAAATCCCGTCTGCAGAACCTTGACTCCGGCAAGGAGATGCCGCACGGAATGCCTGAACTGAAAGCCGAGACGCTGCTGCCCCTGCACCGCAATGGAACCCTGCATGAACTCCATTACCCGATGCTGCGCCAACCGCTCGCATCCGTGGTATTGCTCGCGGTCGGTATCGTATTTGCCATTGCAGGCGTGATGCTTTGGGGCAAGGCGCAACAGGAGGGCCAGACACTCTACTTTATGGGGGGCATATTCACCATCCTCGGCAGCTTGGTGGCGCTGGCCGGTTTCTACACCGCCTTCAACAGCCTCTATGTAGCCTGGGACGGCAGGCAAGTGGTGACGATTCGACGCCTGCTCGGTTTCACCGTCCGCTGGAAGAACGCCCGCTACCATGAACTGCGCGACATTGAGCTGAAAAAAGGTGCAACAACGACCCAAAGCGGCAGCAAGCACAAGATCAACTATCATGTCACCGCGCAAACCCCGAGAGGGAGGATCGTGCTGGCCGAGAATCTGGACTCGCACAGCAAGGCGAAGCTGGTAACCGCTTTCTTCCGCAAGCAGTTCGAGCTGCACGGGCAGGGGGAAAACTGAACATCCAAACCAGGGAGGGCAATCCGCCATGCCTCTACAATCCCCGCAGTGTAGCGACATGGATTGATCGTTGACTGCGGAGGGAGAACGGGACGACTTGCGGAAAAAAAATCGCGTACCATGCTATATACCATATAACATGACCCCCACGCCTCCACCTGCCGAGAGAATGTTATGGACCTGACCACCCGATATCTGGGCATGCAGCTTAAAAATCCGCTGGTGCCATCCGCTTCCCCCCTCTCCCGCAGCATCGACGACGCCCGCCGTTTGGAAGACGCCGGTGCTGCCGCCATCATAATGTATTCCCTGTTCGAGGAGGCGGTCACCGCCGAGGAGGAGACCATGGTGCGCTTTCTCCACCACCAGGAGACCGGCTTTGCCGAGGCGGACAGCTTCCTGCCCCACCACTATGACTTCTCCAACGGCCAGGAGCGCTATCTGGAGAATCTGCGGGCTTTGAAGGAGGCCCTGGAAATTCCCATCATCGCCAGCCTCAATGGCACCACGCCGGGCGGCTGGATCACCCATGCCGAGGAGATGGAACAGGCAGGCGCCGATGCCCTGGAATTGAATGTCTACCATGTCGCCGCCGATGTCGATGTCAGCGGCAGCGAGGTCGAACAGCGCTACGTGGAACTGCTCAGCCAGCTGAAACAGCAGATATCAATTCCTATCAACATGAAGCTATCTCCGGCCTTCAGTTCACTGGCGAACATGGTGAAGCAACTTGAGATGGCGGGCGCCGACGGCGTGTCGCTGTTCAACCGTTTCTACCAGCCCGACATCAATATCGATAATCTGCGCCTCAGCACCAGTTTGCAGACCTCAACCTCCGCCGAGTCCCTGCTGGCAATGCGCTGGATCGCTATTCTTTATGGCCGCACCCTGCTCTCTCTCGGCGCCACAGGCGGCGTACACACTCCCGAGGATGCCATCAAGCTGCTGCTGGCGGGCGCCGATGCGGTCCACCTCTGCAGCCTGCTGCTGGAACTGGGTCCCAGGGTAATTCATCCCATCATTTCAGGCATTGAAGCGTGGATGGAAGAGCAGGGATTTGAATCGATTGACGAGTTTCGCGGCAGGGTCAGTCAGATCAGCGTTGCCGATCCGAGTGCCTTTGAACGGGTCAACTATGTCAACATCATCGACAGCTTCACGCTCAGCCCGGGTGTGCGCGGATAGATATCAGGAGTTGCAAACCCGATAGCAAAAGCGTCAATAACTCCGATCCGGGTTAGCAGTAATCATCAAGCCCTGACATAATAACGGCTGTCCTAGGGCCGGTCCGAAAAGCGTTGACAGGCCCATGTATTCACCGACCCAGACAATAGCTGATGGAAGACTGATCTCTCGTGTCCGATCTGATTCACTTTGAGCATCCGTTGAACGAAAGGATTCGTACCTTTCTCCGGCTCGAGCATCTGTTTCTTCACGTCGATCATTTCCGCCCGCTGGCGGACAGCTGGAGTAACCGGGCCGCGATAGACGGCCTGCTCAGTATCATCACGGTCTTCAGCCGCTCGGACCTCAAGACGGAGATTCTCAAAGAGTTGGAACGCCATACCGCAAGCCTGGAACGGGTACGGCAACAGCCCGGTGTAGACATGCAGGCGCTGGGGCAGGTATTGGATGATCTCGAACAGGCGATCCATCAAGTCTATCGCATGGATGGGCAGATCGCCCGCAAACTGCGCAACAATGAGTTTCTCACCACCATTCTGCAGCGCAGCAGCATCCCGGGAGGGGGCTGCAATTTCGATCTGCCGCAATACCACCACTGGTTGAATCAACCCCATGAGGTCCGTCAAAATCAAATGAGCGAGTGGATGCATGAGCTGCATCCGGTGCGTGAAGCAGTGGTTTTGTTACTGAACCTGGTTCGCGGCAGTAACCTGCCAACCCGGGAGCGGGCCCTTCAGGGCTTCTTCCAGAAAACCCTCGACAGCTCATCCCCTGCCCAGTTGATCCGCGTCGGCCTCCCCAGAAACAGCGCCATCTTCACCGAGATCAGCGGCAACAAGCATCGTTTCAGTATCCGCTTTATGGAGGTGCTGGATACCGGCAAGCCAGTGCAGACCACGCACGATATCGATTTCCAGCTCACCGCCTGTATCTTTTAAGGCCTGTTGACAGCAATCCCATGGGTAAAGAAGATCAGAGAACCATACCATGCCCCACATGCGGTAAAGCCGTCGTCTGGTCATCGGACTCCGCCTGGCGGCCTTTCTGCAGTGAACGCTGTCGACTCATCGACCTGGGAGACTGGCTGGATGAGAATCACCGTATTTCGGAACCCCTGGGTGACCACCCGGAGGGTGAGAACGGCAATTAACCACAGCATCCCACCTGACAATCGAACAGTCGGCCAGGCTCACGAAAGGCGTCGGGCGACCTGCCGGTGCAGCTGATCGGCCTCTTCATACCGGCCCTCGATCTGATCATTCTCCAAGCCATGGTTCGACAGCATCGATTTCACCTGCTCACAGTGCCACTGGGCCTGATGGAGCTGGTTGCCCTTTAGCTTACGGTTGGCTTCACGCATATGGTAGCCATAAAGGGTTTCCAGCCGTCGCGTGTCGATCATCTCCAGCAGCCGCTCCCGCTCCTGATCGTTTATCCCCACCAGTAACCTGTCCTCCTTCAGCAGCCACTCGATTTCCCCCGTCAGCCGTGAAAAACGCTCCACTTTCTGTTCGCTCAAATCGCCTGTTGCGGCGCTCACCGCGGCCTGCTCAACGGCCTGTTGAGCCTGGGCTATCATCCCGTCGATACCCTTAAATCCGGCATGGATCGCTTTCACTGCCTGTAAACGCGCAACTATGTCCCGTCGCAAAAGCCGTTCCAGCTCAACCGGTATGGGCAGGCCAACCATGCGTTGGATAATCCCATCGATCTCTTCCACGCGTTTCAGGATGCGTTGCACATGCTGCCGCCGCTCCTCCACGAAAGCATGATACCGGTGGGCAATGCTCGCCAGTATCAGGGTGAGGATCAATAATCCTCCGACGGCGAAAAAAATTGTCATCTGATCCATCCGCAGACCCATATTTGAAGGATATAAGTCATGCCGCCAGAAACAGGGATCTGACAAGCTTTGACTCGTTGTTGCACTGAAAGTAGGCTGTCATTGTATCCGGCCGGACCGGGATCTGTTAACAGATCCTGAAAAACTTCTGGTAATCGGTATTTGCAGAGACGAGGTAAACACTCACTATGTCCTGGATAATGATCGTGCTACTGTTGGTTGCAGGTTTTCTCATACTTGTGCCGATGCTCAGCTATCTGTCGGCAAAACGCCTGGTCGGCAGAAAGATCGATAGTAATCTGAACGGCAACCGGATGCTCTATTTCTACAGTCAAAACTGCTCGCCCTGTCGTGCCATGACACCGGTCATCGATCGTTTGGCGAGACAATACGAGGGTATCGTCAAAGTCGATGTCCGTGAAGATCCCGAGACAAGCAGGATCTTCAATATCAGGGCCACGCCCACACTGGTAATGATGAAAGACAATGTGGTCACGCAGGTCGCTCTGGGAGCGAAAACGGAATCACAATTGGAGACCATGCTGAAGAAACTCGCCTGATGCACTATAAAATCATTCCCGTCACCCCTTTCCAACAGAACTGCACCCTATTCTGGTGTGACAAGACCCGCAATGCAGCCATCATCGATCCGGGCGGCGATACCAGGCTGATCGTGGATCAGCTCAACGCACTAGAACTCGTTCCCGAGCGTATCCTGCTCACCCATGGTCATCTCGACCATGCCGGCGGCGCCGGGGAACTGGCCCGGATGCTGAATCTGCCGATAATCGGGCCGCATCGTGAAGATGCCTTCCTGCTGGATAATATGCAGCAGCAAGCCGCCATGTTCGGATTTGGCGGCAGTACCGCCTGTCAACCCGACCAGTGGCTGGACCAGGGAGATGAAATCACCGTCGGGGATGAGCATCTGGAGGTCCATCACTGCCCTGGCCACACACCGGGACATGTGGTCTTCTTTCATCGCGCCTCGCAAACAGCCCAGGTCGGGGACGTGCTTTTCAACGGTTCCATCGGTCGCACCGATTTTCCCCGCGGAGACTACGCCACCCTCATCCACTCGATCCGCAATCGCCTGTGGCCGCTGGGTGACGGAGTGAGATTCATACCCGGGCATGGCCCGGAATCCACTTTCGGCGAAGAGCGACGCAGCAATCCCTTTGTCTGCGACGGTTGCTAGGGCCTGTTAACCCTAATCCACTCGGCCCAGCTGATTGGATGGCTGCGGGTCATGTCACCGCCTGCCGGGCTCCCCCGCTTTGAACAGAACTTAGGGTGATTTATCAACACCCCATTCTAACTCCCCGAATCTTAAAACGGCTCTAATCTGAAGAAGATTTCACGGGCAATTGACCTGGGTCAAGTATTTACCTTGAAAGCACAATATATAGTGTTTTACTTCATATACACCGCTACATATAGTGCTTTAAAATAAATCACCTGGAGGGTCACCGATCATGCATGCCCACGCCTTGAAGAGAGAATCCTGGCTGCCCGCCAAGGTCACCAAGCGCGATGGCGCTGAGGTCGATTTCAATAGCGACAAGATACAAAACGCCATCCTCAAGGCGGGTGAAGCCAGCGGCGAATTCAGTGGTGACGAGGCCGGTTTGCTGACCGCCCATGTAATCAAGGTGTTGAGCCATACAGGCTACCGGGAAATGATCCCTAGCATCGAACGTATCCAGGATATCGTCGAGCAGGTACTGATCAGCGCCAACCACCTGAAGACAGCCCGCGCCTATATCGTCTATCGCGAACAACACAAAAAGCTGAGGGAAGACCGCCGCACCCTGCTGGATGTCAGCGCCTCTGTCAGCGAATATCTGCAGCGCACCGACTGGCGGGTCTCCGCGAACGCGAACCAAGGCTACTCCCTGGGTGGATTGATCCTCAACGCCTCCGGCAAGATGATCGCCAACTACTGGCTCAATCATGTCTATCCCCCTGAGATCGGCGAAGCCCACCGCACGGCTGATATACATATCCACGACCTCGACATGCTCGCCGGCTATTGCGCAGGCTGGTCCCTGCGCACCCTGTTGCACGAAGGCTTGAACGGGGTGCCCGGCAAGGTGGAGTCCGCGCCGCCAAAACACATGAGCAGCGCCGTCGGCCAGATCGTCAACTTTCTCGGTACCCTGCAGAATGAATGGGCCGGCGCACAGGCCTTCAGCTCATTCGACACCTACATGGCGCCCTTCGTGCGCAAAGACAACCTCAGCTATGAGCAGGTCCATCAGGCCATACAGGAGTTGATCTACAACCTCAATGTTCCCTCACGTTGGGGTACCCAGACCCCGTTCACCAATCTGACCTTCGACTGGGTCTGTCCCGAGGACCTGCGTCACCAGGTCCCCGTCATCGGCGGCCGGGAGATGCCCTTCTGTTACGGCGACCTGCAGCATGAGATGGACCTGATCAACCGCGCCTATATCGAGGTAATGACGGCCGGGGATGCGAAAGGCCGGGTCTTCACCTTTCCCATACCCACCTACAACATCACTCCCGACTTTCCCTGGGAGAGTGAAAACGCCAGGCGGCTGTTCAGGATGACGGCGAAATATGGTCTGCCCTATTTCCAGAACTTCCTGAATTCCGAATTGAGTCCGAACATGGTGCGCTCCATGTGCTGTCGCCTGCAACTCGATTTGCGGGAATTGTTGAAGCGGGGCAACGGGCTCTTCGGCTCGGCGGAACAGACCGGTTCATTGGGTGTGGTAACCCTCAACTGCGCGCGCCTGGGGTATCTCTACGCCGGCGATGAGGCTGCCCTGACGGCAAGAGTGGATGAACTCCTGAGACTGGCGCGCAACAGTCTCGAGATCAAGCGCAAGGTGATACAGCGCCATATGGACGCCGGGCTATTCCCCTACACAAAACGCTATCTGGGCACCTTGAGAAATCACTTCTCCACCCTCGGCGTCAACGGTATCAACGAGATGATCCGTAACTTCACGGACGACCGGGAGGACATCACCACGGCCGAAGGTAAAAATTTCGCCCACCGCTTCCTCGACCATATACGCCGGGCCATGGTGACGTTTCAGGAGGAGACGGGCAATCTCTACAACTTGGAGGCGACACCTGCGGAGGGGACCACCTACCGCTTCGCCAAGGAGGACAGAAAACGCTATCCGGACATTCTGCAGGCGGGAAGTGTAGAAAAACCCTACTACACCAACTCATCCCAGCTGCCGGTGGGCTTTACCGACGACCCCTTCGCCGCACTGCAGCACCAGGAGCCGCTGCAGCAAAAATATACCGGCGGCACCGTGCTGCATCTCTATATGAATGAGCGGATCAGCAGCGACGAGGCGTGTGCAAAACTGATCAGGCGCGCGCTGCAGAGTTTCCGCATACCTTACTTGACCATCACACCGACGTTCTCCATCTGCCCGCGACACGGCTATCTGAATGGAGAGCACGAATTCTGTCCCAAATGCGATCACGAACTCATACTGCGCAAACAACAGGAGATCAACCATGCATCACACCATTGAACTGAAAGATGAGGAACGCACCCGTTGCGAGATCTGGACACGGGTGATGGGCTACCACCGCCCCATCTCCGCATTCAATCCCGGCAAACAGTCGGAGCAGGCGGAGCGCCGCTACTTCGTTCAGGCCCGGACCTCCGCCTCGCCCCATTTCTCCATGGACGAAGAAACGGCGGACATCGGCAACTGATCATGCCGGGCGAAGCGCTTCGGGTGGGGGGATTGACCCCCATGACCACCATCGACTTCCCGGGTCATCTGGCGGCCGTGGTGTACTGTCAGGGATGCCCTATGCGTTGCCACTACTGTCACAACCCGGAGCTGCTGCCGCGACGAAACGACAATCAGCCACCCTGGAAAGAGATTCTCGAATTTCTCTCTGTCCGTATCGGTTTACTGGATGGAGTCGTGTTCAGCGGCGGTGAACCGACGCTCCAGCGATCGATCGGACAGGCCGTCAGAGATATTAAATCGATGGGTTATCTGGTCGGCCTCCACACGGCGGGTATCTATCCAGAACGCTTCGAGCAACTGCTGCCGCTGATCGATTGGGTGGGACTGGATATCAAGGCCCTGGCGGAAGATTATCCCGCGCTGACCGGGGCGCGCCGTTCCGGGAAGTCGGCCTGGCGCTCCGCCCGCCTGTTGGCCGCCAGCGGCGTGCCCCATGAGATAAGGACCACACTTTTTCCCGCCATCGACAATTCCGGCTACCGGAACCGCCTCCGAGGGGAACTCATGGCGCTGGGAGAGATCAATCATAAGTGGCAGACTTATAGGCATTTGCCGCAAGAACGCCCAATCCAACAAGTCAGTTGGAGCTAGATTAGTTCCTACTAATAATGTCACATGCAATTGTTTACAGAGTATTTTTTGCATTGACATTCGACTTGACGTAACATCCCCCCGTCAAGAAAAATAACCCGGCCTAACAGGAAGTAGACGGGATAGCTACAAACGACACAAGGAATACAGAACGTTTTCCTTGCAGAATTTCGAGGGTGGAGTATGTTCAGACAGCATGCTGGCTACAGGTCCGCGGGTAAAATCTCTATCATCCTAGCGGGCATAATTTTCATTGGTGGTATCATCTTTTCCGGTCTGTTCAGTATGGGCCTCGCGTTCACCAATGAAATGGATTTCTGTACCTCCTGTCACTCCATGAAAGTCAACCTGGAAGAGTTCAAGGAGACTGTTCACTACAAGAATGCTTCCGGCGTGCAGGCCACCTGTGCGGACTGCCATGTACCCAAGCCATTCATCCCCAAGATGATCGCAAAGGTGATGGCCGCAAAGGATGTCTATCACGAGATCATGGGCACCATCGACACCAAGGAAAAGTATGAGGCCCTCCGCTGGGATATGGCGACCAGGGTCTGGGAGAAGATGCGCGCTTCCGACTCCCGTGAGTGCCGCTCCTGCCATGAGTTTACCAATATGGACCTGAGCGAGCAGGATCGCAGTGCCCGCAAACGCCACCCGAAGGCAATGGATGAGGGCAAGGCCTGTATCGATTGTCATAAGGGCGTCGCGCACGAGGAGCCGGACGAACCGGATGCGGATGATGAGTCCTAACCGCTCTTGAAGCGGGTTTGATATAATTCACCAGCTTTGCTCAATGAAATATGAAGTTAAGTCTCTTGACAGGAAAGCAATGAAATACACCAGACTGCTCCTTGCGACCATTGTGCTGCTTTTAATGTCGCCCCTGTATGGTGGTGATAAAAAGGACGAGAAAGATCTGCGCTTGGCTGCCAGCATCGGTGATGTCGAAACCATAACCGCCCTGTTGGACAGGGGTATCCCGGTCGATACGGCAAACAAGTTCGGAAAAACCGCGCTGATGATGGCTGTCGAGAACGACAATTTCGAGAGCGTGGTGGTACTGCTGAACCGGGGTGCGGATGTGAACGCGCGGACCATAGCGGGCTGTTCGGCTTTGACATTCGCCGCCGAGAACGGCCATCCCGCCCTGACGGCCATGCTGCTGGAACGTGGCGCCAATCTGCATGATCGCACACGCGCCGGCTGGGATTCGCTGATGATCGCATCGCGCTACGGCATTACGGACATGGTTGAACAACTGCTGTTCAAGGGCGCCGATCCCAAGGCCTCGGACAAGCATGGTCACAATGCCTTGATGATGGCGGCGGAGAAAGGACATGCCGACACCGCCGCCATGCTCCTGAAGCATGGCGCAGAGATTGAAAGCCGGGATAAGAATGGCTCCACGGCATTGATACTTGCCGCCGACAGCGGCAACAACAGTACGGTTACGGTGCTTATCGACCACAATGCCAATCTCGACGCCAAAGACAATGACGGCGCTACCGCCCTGATCTGGGCTGTGGGACAGGATAGGCTCGAGGCCACACGCTTGCTGCTCGAGGCCGGCGCCGATGTCAACCTGGCGGATACGGACGGCATCACACCGCTGATGGAAGCCGCCCGTAAAGGTTCAGAGCCGATGGTTAAGCTACTGCTCAAACACGGCGCAAACAAAATGAATAAAGACAATGAGGGCCATACTGCCCTGGACATCGCTGAAAAGAAAAAGCATGTCGAGGTTGCGGGCCTTCTAAAATAAAAAAGGGCATTGCCCAGGTGGGGGAAGAATTTCCCGATATTTGCCTCTCTCGAGGCGTGGAGGATACCCATCTGAGTCTACTGCAACAGGAACAGTTCCAATCGCTGCTCCGGTTCATACGACAGGGCGCACTTTGCACCCTGATCTAAAATAATGTAAGCCTGTTTTCAATACCAAAGGAGGTAACATGGCGTACACAAAACTAAAGAGAGCCCTGATCGGCGCACTGGCAATCAGTGCTTCATCTGCGGCCTTCGCTGCTGACAAGCCCAAGACGATGACGGGCGCCAGTGCCAACATGTTGGCCGTTACCTGTGCCGGTTGCCATGGAACCAACGGCGCAAGCGCGGGCCCGGCAACCCCGAGCATCGGCGGCATCTCTGCCGTCTATTTCGAAGAAGTGATGCTGGGATTCAAAGATGGTTCGGTTAAAAACACCATCATGGGACGTATCGCCAAGGGCTATTCCGATGATGAGATCAAGGCCATGGGCGAATTCTTCGCCAAACAGCCCTTTGTTGCCGCCAAGCAGGATTCCGATCCGAAGTTGGCCAAGAAAGGCGCCAAGCTCCACGACAAATACTGCGAGAAATGCCATGCTGACGGCGGCACATCGGCAGAGGATGACTCCGGTATTCTGATGGGTCAGCTGACACCTTATCTTCACTACACCATGGCCGACTACAAGGCGGGTGATCGTGAGATGACGAAGAAGATGAAGAAAAAGGTCAATCAGTTGATCAAGAAAGAGGGCGATGCCGGCTTCGAGGCGCTCTTCAACTACTACGCCCAGGGCAAGCAATAAGGGGGAATGAGAGATATGAAGATTACTCGAAGAGGATTTGTTAAAGGCGCGGGTGCGGCTACAGCCATCGGCATGATGGGTACCCCCTATATCGCCTTGGGCGCTTCCAAGAAAGTGGTTGTTGTCGGCGGCGGTACCGGTGGTGCCACAGCTGCCAAATATCTGCGCATGGCCGATCCAACCATCGAAGTCACCCTGATCGAAGCCAACAAAAACTACTACACCTGCTACTTGTCCAACGAGGTATTGGGCGGCGACCGTAGTATCGACACCATCAAATTCGGCTATGCCGGACTCGGCAAACACGGCGTCAACGTTGTCCATGATGTGGTCACCGCCATCGATGCCGACGCCAAGACCGTCAAGACAGCCGGCGGCAAGAGCTTCCCTTACGATCGCTGTATCGTTGCTCCAGGTATCGACTTCAAGTGGGAAACCATCGATGGATACGACGCCAAGGTGGCTGAGGAGATTCCTCACGCCTGGAAAGCCGGTTCCCAGACCGTTACCCTGCGCAAGCAACTGGAAGCCATGAAGGATGGCGGCACTGTCGTCATCGCACCTCCCGGCAACCCCTTCCGTTGTCCTCCGGGACCCTACGAGCGTGCTTCTCAGATAGCCCACTATCTGAAGCAGCATAAGCCGAAGTCAAAGATCATCATCCTCGATCCGAAGCCTAAGTTCTCCAAAATGGGGCTCTTTACCCAGGGCTGGAAGGCACTCTACGGCTATGAGACCGACAACTCCATGATCGAGTGGCGCGGCAGTGCTCAGGGATCGAACGACAATGCCGTGGTCAAGGTTGACGCCGGCTCGAAATCTGTCGTTACCGGTTTCGATGACACGATAAAAGCCGATGTTCTGAACGTCATCCCGAACCAGAAGGCGGGCAAGATCGCCTTTGCGGCCGGCCTGACCAACGACAGCGGCTGGTGCCCCATCAACCTGCATACCTTCGAATCCACCATTCACAAGAACATCCATGTGATCGGTGACGCCTCGATTGCCAAAGGTATGCCGAAATCCGGTTATGCCGCTAATTCCGAAGCGAAGGTCTGCGCCGCAAGCGTGGCAGCCCTGTTGAACGGTCAGGAGCCCGGCACACCGGCCTATGTCAACACCTGCTACTCGATCGTTGGCAAGGATTGGGGTATCTCCGTCGCGGCTGTCTATCAGCTGGCTGAGGACGGCTCCAAGATCACCAAGGTATCCGGTGGTCTGACGCCGACCGACGCAACACCGGAGATGCGTGCGCGCGAAGTCGCATACGCCCACAGCTGGTTTACCAATATCACCAATGATATCTTCATGTAAACCGACTGCATGCCAAGGAACGGCATAATAAAAAAAGCGGGGGTGAACCCCGCTTTTTTTATGCCCTGCTCTGCAACGGACTGACGACAGGCGCCCGGCCAATCAATGCCCTATATACGCAACCGCCTACCCTTAGGGTCCGGGAAGATCACTGTTCGCATTATTTTGCGGATCTATTCAGGCCGCCCGGGCCTGCCGGGCCGTTGATCGATGGCGTAACCGGCACCGGAGTGCAGGTGCGCTGGCCTGGCAAAGTTGGGAAAATCCGGATTTCGCCACCCCTCTTTCGCCAACTTCTCCTTTGGCGGCCTGATGCGCGAAACATAATCGAGTACGGCCCGAATATCGCGATGGTTGAAATTGTGAATCTGCTTAACCATCTTTTTATCGGCATTACGGCGACGTTCAATCTTTATCCATTCGAACTGACGCAGAAGATAACGATAGTGCTGTCCGTATATGGCGGGGATGTGATCCTCCAGATCACCCTCACCCATCTCACCGTGACACTCGGTACAGTTGTCCTGATAGAGTTTTTCACCCCATACAAGGTCATTCCCGCGTCCCACACCGTTGTACGGCGACATCGGCAATTGTGATATATAGGCCGCCACATCCGCGATCTCCTGAGCACCGCCGAGCAGGTTTGGCGAAGTGAACGGCAACATGGTGGGATTGTCTCTGTTACGGGCTCGAATGTCGGCCAGCTGCTTGATCAGTACAGTCGGCAACTGACCCGCCACCTGGGGATAGGCGCCACTCTCGAGGCCCCACCCTTCCGGTGTATGACATACAGAGCAGATACGGTAGACCTTCTTGCCGTTCTCTAAGTTTGGGGTCAGCTCCATCGCCTGCTCATACTCGCGCACGGCATCGTCGGTCGGTTGTGCGAACACCTGCCCCGTAGTCAATACGCACAATAAGGAAGTTACCCAAATAGGCTTTCTCATTGAAACTCCAGATGTAATTTACCGTCATCGTGCAGTGCGATCGGAGATGAATCACTCAATCGAGGCTGCAAACCAAGCTATGCCTGTAATAAGAGATGCAACAGGTCAGGTAGTTTTCACTGCTTCATATTTATTCTTTGTAAAATGTAATATAGCCAGGGTATTGCCAGGACACAATAAATAAAGCGCAGATCAACCTAATTCCATTGATTATTTTATGGTTGATAAAGAATGAGAATAATTGAAAGCGACAGGCGGTTTTGTGAACAACAGAAACGACCATAATGATCGTGCCAATCGATCACCGGCCCATACAGAACCGGAATAACAAACCTGAAAAAGATCTCCAGCTAGAGGCGCCGAAAGAGCAATGATTTATTCACTGCCTCAATCCATATCGGACTGAGGCACACGGCTTCTGCGGCTCGCGGTTGGCTTTATATACCAATACATACCTTGTTTTTTAACGACCATCCTAATAAGAAGGAACCGCTTAACCATGAACAGGCTACTGATGACCCTCCTGTTATCCATCCCCATGTTTGCGCATGCAGTAGATCTTGATAATGGCCGGAAACAGGCGCGCAGCTGCGCCCTGTGCCATGGTCATTACGGACAGGGAACGCCAGGGCCGGCCTCACCCAGACTTGCCGGCACTCCAGCCGGCTATATGATCAAACAGATCGAAGCCTACATCAAGGGAGACAGGATCAATCCCCGCATGGTAGTCACCTCGTCCCTGCATTCAATCAGTGAAGAGGATGTCGACGACATCGCTGCCTACTATGAAAGTATCAATCTTGAAAAGATCAATCCCATCTTAAACAACATCCCGCTCTGGCCCGGTAATGTGGCACGGGGCGAAGAGCTCTATAATGGCGACTGCAAAAGCTGCCACCGCAAGAACGGCATGGGAAAATCACGCAAGGGGATCCCGGCATTGGCGCTGCAATACCCACGTTACCTCTTTCGGCAGATGAAGATGTTCCAGTGGGACAAGCGGGTACATGACGACGATCCGGAAGACGAAACCTTTGACGAATTGTCGGACCAGGATATTGAGGCACTGCTTGCCTATATTTCATCGATGGCGCCCAACAACAAAAAGTAAACGGACAATTTCACAAGAAATCAATGAACCGAAACATTCGGGAGAATGCTTTGAAATCGATACAAGCACTGGGACCCGCTTTACTGCTGAGCCTGTTCTTGACTGCCTCTGCCCTGGCTGGCGATCAACCTGAAATCAATATCACCGACATCAAACAGACGGTGGTGCAGATGAGCGTCAAGGACGGGGTCACCAGAGATGATGCGGTACAGGCGCTGATGTCCCGCGCAGCGGAGATCAACCTGAAATATGTCGCCAGACAGCAGGTATCCAAAGAGCTGGAGGCGCGCGGCCTTAAAACCCCCTATCTCGACATCTTCCAGTTCTGTAACCCGGAGGATGCGCGGAAGATGATCATTCACGATCCAATCTACGCCGCCTACATGCCCTGCCGTATCGCCATGGTGGAAGATAAGGATGGTCAGCTCTGGCTGATGATGTTGAATCTGGATATGCTGATCAACAGTGAATTGCTGCCGCCCGAGCTCACGGAGATCGCGATTCGCGTTAATCAGGCAATGCTCGATGTGATGGTTGCCGGCGCCACCGGCGAGTTCTGATCGGCCGCAAACGGTCGCTAATCACCGCAAATTTTCGCTGATGGCATTGTGAAACAGTCACACTTCTGTTCTTGCGATAACATGCTTTGGCTTACAAACAATCCTTCCGCGTTGTAAAGCCAAAAATATTTGCGTTCATTCGCGGTAATTAGCGTCCATTCGCGGCTGGTTTTCTTAACGGATCACCATTCCCGATATCAAATGATGCTCTCTGCCAGGTTGGCCTGAAAGATCGCCTTGTGAATATCACCCAGGCTGAGCATCCCCGCCAGCTGTCCACCATCGGCAACCGGGATACGGCGGAACTTGTGGCGCGCCATGATCGTGGCGGCTCGCAGTATGTGCATATCCGGGCTGACCGTTACCACATTCGGTGTCATGACATCGGACACCTTTAAATTCACTACATCCTTATATTGCAGCATCATGCTGTCATAGTCGGGGGCGGACATACCGTCCATGACCTCCTCGAGGGTGGGGAACATGCGATGCAACACATCCTTCTCCGCTATGATGCCCAACAATTTACCGTCCTCTACCACGGGAAGGCCGCTGTAACGAAACAGGCACATCAGAGAGACCACCTCCAGAAGCTTGGTATCAGGAGTCACCGTTTTTGGTGTTCTTGTCATGATTTCGCTTACCAGCATTTATAAAACTCCTCGTCAGTTCGATTGTTTCAGGCCCTTTTCAGACAATCCAACGGCTTCTGGTCAAATACCGTTGTTTTACAGGCCGTTAACGATACGCATTCTGGATCTGGTTGCCAACCCCTTTCCTCTCCCGGTCCGGACCGGCAATACTGAGCGGCTTTTTACTCATCGGGAAATGAGCGAACCCATCATTTAAAGTAATATAATTCCCAATTTGTTAAGGACCGTTCACGCCCGGAGAAATTATGCCGCTTTGTCCCGCCCGGCACCTCATGGAGGACAATCATCACCCAACACAATAAGCCGATGATTTTTTGGGAAAAGGTCATAACAATCCATAACTTATCCACAATTCACGCACAGAGAGAGCACCCTTTTCCACAGCTTCATACACAATATCTTGTGGTTGACATCGGCCGAATAGGATATATATTGTGTTTACTGTTTTAATAATCTGGCTTTTGATGCCACATCAGCGACCAGAGGGTAAGGCCGGAGAAATAATCGGCCATAGAGAGATAAACCGGCCTCGGGGTTAGACGCCCCCACAGCAAGAGGCCTGACGCAGACAGGACACGCAACGACCCGCGCAAACCGGCCACCCTGTCCGCACGGCAAAGACAATAGTTTAACCACCTATAGACAATCGACAGCCAGGGCAGTCAGATCCGTAGACCCGGCGCAGTAATGGCTACGATGCGAACACATTCAGGAGAAGAGATGGCCACACAAGCAGCCAATAGCGACGCTTCCGTTTCAGTTACCCAGCCGACCATGATGCAGGAGCCTCAAACGCGCGCGCGCGCCGGCACCACCAGCGGCATCCAGGTCATCCGCCGGAACGGCAAGGTTACTCACTTCGACCCAAGCAAGATCAGCGTTGCCATGACCAAGGCCTTCCTCGCCGTCGAGGGCGGCAGTGCGGCCGCCTCCGGCCGTGTTCACGATACCGTTCAGGCCCTCACCGACCAGGTGGTCGGCGCACTGACCCGCCGCCTGCCCGACAACGCCACCGTGCACATCGAGGACATCCAGGATCAGGTGGAGCTGTCGCTGATGCGCTCCGGCGAACACAAGGCCGCCCGCTCCTATGTCCTCTATCGCGAACGCCAGACCCAGAAACGCCTGGAGGAGGAGGCCAAGCGCGCCGAGGTCGAAGGCATTCCTCAAGAGCATATCGTCAATGTCACCCTGGCCGACGGCTCCAGCCGCCCCCTCGACATCGAGCGCATGCAGGCCCTGGTCAACGAGGCCTGCAACGGTCTGGACGAGGTGGACGCCGGCCGCATCCTGCAGGAGGCCTGCCGCAACCTGTTCGACGGGGTAAAAGAGAGCGACGTCTCCCAGACCCTGGTGATGAGCGCCCGCACCCTGATCGACCAGGAGCCCAACTACTCCCAGGTCGCCGCCCGCCTGCTGCTCGACATCCTGCGCCGGGAGGCCCTCGGCTTTCTCGGTCTCGACACCCCGGTCAACACCCAGGCGGAGATGGCCGACAGTTACTGCAGCTATTTCAAACGTTACATCCTGCAGGCCCAGGAGCTGGAACTGCTCGACGGCCGTCTCGGCCAGTACGACCTGGACCGGCTGATCGCCGCCATCAAACCCGAACGGGACCTGCAGTTCACCTACCTGGGGCTGCAGACCCTCTACGACCGCTATTTCATCCACAGCGAGGACGGCATCCGCTTCGAGCTGCCCCAGGCATTCTTCATGCGCGTCGCCATGGGCCTGGCCATCAACGAGATCGACCGCGAGACACGGGCCATCGAGTTCTACGACCTGCTCTCCTCCTTCGACTTCATGAGCTCCACGCCGACCCTGTTCAACTCCGGCACCCTGCGCCCGCAGCTCTCCAGCTGCTATCTGACCACCGTGCCCGACGACCTGGACGGTATCTACGGCAGCATCAAGGACAACGCCCTGCTCTCGAAGTTCGCCGGCGGCCTGGGCAACGACTGGACCCGGGTGCGCGGCCTCGGCGCCCATATCAAAGGGACCAACGGCAAGTCCCAGGGCGTGGTGCCTTTTCTCAAGGTGGCCAACGACACCGCGGTGGCGGTCAACCAGGGCGGCAAGCGCAAAGGAGCGGTCTGCGCCTACCTGGAGACCTGGCACATCGATATCGAGGAGTTCCTGGAACTGCGTAAGAACACCGGTGACGAACGCCGCCGCACCCACGACATGAACACCGCCAACTGGATCCCCGATCTCTTCATGCAGCGGGTCGCCGAAGAGGCCGACTGGACCCTCTTCTCGCCCAACGACACGCCGGACCTGCACGAGCTAACCGGCAAGGCCTTCGAAAAGGCCTATCTCGCCTATGAGGAGAAGGCGGCCAAGGGACTGCTGGATGTCAGCAAAACCGTCAAGGCGGTGGAGCTGTGGCGCAAGATGCTCGGCCTGCTGTTCGAGACCGGCCATCCCTGGATCACCTTCAAGGATCCCTGCAACCTGCGTTACAGCAACCAGCACATGGGCATGGTGCACAGCTCCAATCTCTGCACCGAGATCACCCTGCACACCAACGACCAGGAGATCGCGGTCTGCAACCTGGGCTCGGTCAATCTCACCGCCCATGTGGATGCAAGCGGTCTCGACCTGGAGAAGCTGGAGAAGACGGTGACCACCGCGATGCGCATGCTCGACAACGTCATCGACTACAACTACTACAGCGTGCCCCAGGCGCGCAACTCCAACCTGCGCCACCGCCCGGTGGGCCTCGGTATCATGGGTTTCCAGGACGCTCTCTACAAACAGCGCCTGGCCTACACCTCGGAAGAGGCGCTGGCGTTCGCCGACCGCTCCATGGAGGCGGTGAGCTACTACGCCATCCAGGCCTCCTCCGACCTGGCGGCCGAGCGCGGCCGCTACTCCACCTACGAGGGCTCGCTCTGGAGCCAGGGCGTCCTGCCCATCGACTCCCTCAAACTGCTGAAAGCGGAACGGGGCGACTACCTGCAGGTGGACGAGAGCCAGTCTCTCGACTGGGACGTCCTGCGGGAGAAGATCCGGATCCAGGGGATGCGCAACTCCAACACCATGGCGATTGCTCCCACCGCCACCATCTCCAACATCTGCGGCGTCAGCCAGTCGATCGAGCCGACCTACCAGAACCTGTTCGTCAAATCAAACCTCTCCGGCGAGTTCACCGTGGTCAATCCCTACATGGTGCACGACCTGAAGAAGCTGGGGCTGTGGGACGAGGTGATGATCAACGACCTGAAATACTACGACGGCTCCCTGCAGCCCATCGACCGTATTCCGCCAGAACTCAAGGCGGTCTACGCCACCGCCTTCGAGATCGATCCCCGCTGGCTGGTGGAGGCCGGTTCCCGGCGCCAGAAATGGATCGACCAGGGGCAATCCCTCAACCTCTACATGGCCGAGCCCTCCGGCAAGAAGCTGGACAACCTCTACAAGCTGGCCTGGGTGCGCGGCCTCAAGACCACCTACTACCTGCGCTCCATGGGGGCCACCGGTGCGGAGAAGACCTCGATCAAGCAGGAGGACAGCGGCAGCGGTGTCGACCTGATCGGCGCCGGCGGCGGCGAAGCGCCCCAGGCCTGCTCCATCCTCGACCCGGACTGCGAGGCCTGCCAGTAGGCGCTTCCATGAGAAACCACCCCGCAAGCGATACAAGAATTAGAGAGGAATAGAAGATGCTGAACTGGGACGATCCACTCGCCAAACCGGCGCCCGTCGAAACCGCGCCGGCCCCTGTGAACACCGAGACCCATCCGGCCCATCCCCATGTGATGGAAGAGGCGGCGCGAGCGCTTCAGGTGGAGGAGCAGGCCGAGGTCGACAGCGCCTCCATGGAACCGGTCAATCCCGATGACAAGCGGGTCATCAACGGCATGACCGACATCAACCAGCTGGCTCCCTTCAAGTATCCCTGGGCCTGGGAGTACTTCCTCAACGCCAACAAGAACCACTGGACCCCGCTGGATATCAACATGGCCCAGGATGTCCACGACTACCAGCACAAGCTGACCCTGGAGGAGCGCCACGTCTACGAGAACGTGCTCTCCTACCTCACAACCTCCGACATCCTGGCGATGCGCAATATCGGCCTGGCGGTTATGGAGAAGATGTCGGCACCCGAGCTGCAGATCTACCAGGCGCGCCAGGTCTACGAGGAGTCGCTGCATACCTGGACCTACCAGCACTGCATCGAGACCATCGGCCTCGACCAGGGCGAGATCTACAACCGCTACCGGGTGGTGCCGGAGATCAACAAAAAGATCCAGATAACCAACCGCCGCCTCGCCTCCATCCTGCGCGCCGACATCGACCTGCGCGACCCGGACGAGCTGCAGAACTTCGTCATGGCCTACATCTTCTTCGCCGCCATCTTCGAAGGCTGCTGGTTCTACAACGGCTTCAGCCCCATCTTCGCCCTGCAGCGCCGCGGCCTGATGAAAGGCACCGCCGAACAACTGCAGTACATCATGCGCGACGAAGTGCTGCACGCCTCCTTCGGCATCCGGGTGGTCAAGCAGATCATCCAGGAAGAGAACATCACCCTCGACAAACAGGTACTGCGCGAGATGTGGGACGAATCGGAAGCCGCCGAGATCGGCTACGCGAGTTACATCCTGCGCGATCCTATTCTCGGCTACTCCCAGGAGGACCATGTGGGGCAGTTCCGGTTTATCGCCAATCGCCGTGCCAGGCAGCTTGGGATTGATGAGCCCTTTCCCGGGGCTGAGGCTACACTGCCCTGGTTGGATGAGCAGGCGCATTTGCGGAAGGAGAAGAACTTTTTTGAGACGCGGGTTACGGAGTATCAGACGGGTGGGGCTTTGAAGTGGGACTGAGCTGAAAAGTAGCAACGTAGGGATTCAGCATAAATTGGATTTTCATGGGTTAAAAACTAGATTCAAAATAACTATTCTTAGATTTGTTCGATAATCTACAGATATCTCTGGATTTGCCATGGAAGGCCTAACTCACTGCATTCAGCTATTTTTTTGATCAGCCTGTTTAATTCCCTATTCTCGGATCGTATAAATCACGTAGATATATTGCACCGCATATTGTGTGCAAACTTGCTAACTGAATGGACGTAACTACTGCTTTGCAACCCCAGTGGATGTTAAGGACTGAATTGGCCAAACTTCTGGTACCGACCCTAAGCGGACATTAAAGTGTTGCACTACAAAAATGGAAACAAACTATATAGCATAGGGGGTATCACATGGTAACTAAATCAGCACAAGATTATCTTGAAGCGCTAGCCGATGAGCTCGACATTAGTGAAACCCGCTACGACCAGGCTCATGATCGCTATCACTCGCTTGGAAGATGGCTGAATCGCGATGCTTCACCAATCAAGCAGTACGCCCCCAACATGTATGCACAAGGGTCATTTGCTTTAGGTACGGTGATAAAACCTTCTACTGATGCAGAAGAATATGATGTAGATGTGGCTTGCGAGCTGAAGCTGCTTTCTAAATCTAAATTTACACAAAAGCAGTTAAAAAACATGCTCGGCGAAGAAATTGAAGCATATCGTCGTGCTAATAACATGAAAAAGCCGTTAGTAGAAAAGCGTCGTTGTTGGGAACTCGGTTACGCTGACGGGGCGCAATTCCATATGGATGTTGTCCCTGCTTTGCCAAATGAAGAAGGAGTTAGGCTGTTTTTGGAGCAGCGTAGTCTGGATACGAAGTGGGTAGAAACTGCGATTGGAATAACTGACAACGAGAGGGATAATTACAGCGTAATTACTGATGATTGGCCGCGCTCAAATCCTAAGGGATATCTGCAATGGTTTAAGTCACGCATTACGCTCCAGTTGGAACGTAAAAAGATCGAATTAGCGGAGGCTATCCGTGCAAGTGTTGAGGATATCCCTGACTATCGGGTCAGAACACCGTTGCAATCAGCGATCATGATTCTTAAGCGACATCGGAACATGATGTTTGCAGAAGATCATACAAACAGTGCCCCAATTTCGATCATCATAACGACATTGGCAGGGCATTCCTATGAGGGCGAAGAGAAAATTGCTGATGCGCTCTTCTCCATACTTTCTAAAATGAATAGTTTTATCCAATGGGACGGTCAAAAGTATGTGATTCAGAATCCAAGTGATCCGTCTGAGAACTTTGCGGATAAGTGGGAGGAGCATCCGGAACGAAAGGATGCCTTTTTTAGATGGCAGGAACAAGCTTGCCAGGATTTCAGAGCTGTCGCAGACCAGTACAGCCGCAAAGTGATTACTAAGACACTTTCTACTCACATTGGCCGTGAGCTAGCTGAAAGGGTTGAGAACCGCACAGGTGTCAGCGAGCCGGGAAGTCTTTTAAAAGGTGCAAGTGCTGCATCGGCAGCCACAGTAGCTGCAGAACCTTCGTTTGGCAGCGAGCCACGCGTTCCAACAAAGCCAAAGGGATTTGCATGAGTTGGTGGTTGACACAGGCTGGAAGGGCGAGAAGTGAACGTGTCAATATCGCTGATCTTCAGGAAAATGCCGATTGGTTGAAGGGTGTTAAATGGACTATGTCCAATGATTTGTATCTTTCGGCAAACTTCGAGATCACTGTAGATGGCGCCAATGTGCCACTGAAGATAACCTATCCCGCATTCTTTCCTGACGTTCCTCCGCAGATTTATCCTATCGGAGAGGTAAGACTGTCGCGTCATCAATATGGCACGGGCGGTGAGTTGTGCTTGGAAATCCGGCCCGATAATTGGGAGCCGGAAATGACAGGTGCGATGATGATTGAAAGCGCCCATCGATTACTAACTAGTGAACAAAGTGAAGACGGTGAGCGCGAAGAAGTGCCTGATGCTCATCGCACTACGATTGCGCAAGATGTTCGCGGAGAACATTTCCGATTGATAATTACTGGTGAAGATCAAAAGCGCCTCTTAGCACTTCCTGAGTTATCAGCTACGGAATTAGAACTTGAAGAGATCTATCAAGCTCAGAGATGGATAGCTCGGCCCAGTCGAATTGGTAGCACAGAGAATCCCCTATGGTCATATAGTCTTAAGCCACTTAAGCCTATAAAACGTTCCGGCTATATAGTACGCCTGTCGTCTGATCTAATTAGTAGCGTGCCAAGTTCGCGAGATGGTTTGATGGAGATGGCAAAAAACCTTGGGCTGGATAATCTTACTGTGTTCATTTCGGATGTTTCAACTGAGCGCCCAATTCTGTTCGTGGCCGAGGGCACTTCGCTTCTTCTCAGCTTGTTATCGGGCGAGGATCGAAAGGATGCGCTTAAGTATAAGACTATTGATTTGCCGCCAGCAGTCCAGCGGCAAAGCTCAGAGTATGAGGCATTAGCAGAGAAAATGGTGGCTCTGGTTGGTTGTGGTTCTGTCGGTTCGAAAGTAGCCGCTTCTCTCTCTCGCGCTGGTGTTGGTAGCTTTGTACTTGTTGATGGCGATATCCTGTATCCAGGTAACATCGTAAGAAATGATCTGGATCAGCGCTCTATAGGGTTGAATAAGCCGGATGCTGTTAAGGCACGGATTCAGGAGATTAATCCATTTTCTGAAGTGAGTGTCAGGCGCGTCCTTATGGGGGGGCAGGAAAGTTCAGCCTCGACTGAAGCCGCTTTGCAGAGCATTGCAAAATGCGACGTCATTATTGATGCCACTGCTGATGCGACAATCTTCAATCTCTGTGCTGCAGTGGCGAGAAGTCAGTGCAAACCGATGATATGGGGAGAGGTTTTTGCTGGGGGTGTAGGTGGAATAGTTGCAAGAGCAAGACCTAACATTGATCCTATCCCGTTGCTTGCAAGGCGACAGCTTGCAGCATGGTGCGCAGATAAAGGTGTGCCATGGGATGGAATGGAATCTGAGGCGTATGAACTTTCTCGCGATGATGCCCCGCCACTGGTTGCTGATGATGCAGAAGTCACAATCATCGCAGCGCATATAACGCGCCTGGTAATCGATATTCTTGTCAGAGAAGCGACGATTTTTCCTCATTCTGCCTACGCCGTTGGATTACAGCAAGAGTGGATATTTAGCGCACCTTTCGATACTTTTCCGATTAATCTTGAGGCAGGAGGGGAGTGGCAACAACCAGCGTCTGAAGAAACTAGCGCAGAATTAATCTCCTTGATGGGGGAACTCTTTCCTAACACATCTGGAGTGATGGATGAGAGTTGAGTTGACGAAAGATGTTCGGAAGCGAATGATGTTGTGCCTTGTGAAGGCGAAGCGCCGAGAGATTGGCGGTATTCTTATGGCCGAGCAGATCAACCCCGGTGAATTTCGGATCGTAGATTTCTCGTTAGACGATATCACCGGCAGCGCAGCACATTTCGTTCGCTCTCCTGATCATCACAGAGCTGCTTTGGAAGCTTTTTTTGCACGAACTGGTAACGATTATACGCGATACAACTATCTAGGCGAATGGCATTCCCACCCCAATCATGACCCTTCTCCAAGTACTACCGATATCCTTTCGATGCACGATCTTCTTAATGAGGAGTGCAGTATCTCATTTGCCATCTTGCTGATTGTCAAGCGAGGTTGGTGGCGGAGGTTTCTTTGCACCGCTACCCTTTTTCGGCAGGGCGAAGAGCTATCCAATATTAAAGTTATTACAGGATCGTAAGGGAGGGTATTCATGTGGCGTCATTTAAATAACTTTATCGAGGGTGCGATTGACTGGCTTTGGCGAAAGCGCTCCAAGGGTCTAACCCTAATAAGAATTAGCATCCCGATCTTATTGGTGTTGTTGGGAACGAGCTGGAGGATGAAAATCATTGTCCTGACCGCTTCTGGTACATTCCAACTTTCATTTAATACGGATCAAGGAACGCCTGCTTATCTAATTATTTTCGGTCTGATAATCGCAGTTATTCTGATCTTGGCAGGGATTGTCCTGCTCGTCATTGAAGAACGCAGGCTTGGAAAAAGGCGGGCTGTTGCCATAGAGTTACGAGGCCTGCGCGACACTACCGGTGATCCGCTGAAAGATAAAATCCCGCGTAATATCGTAGGTCGAAAAGAACAAATTTTAGTAAATATTAGGAGGTCTGATGGCAGTATTCTCAATCCCGAAGAAGCACTTCAGCAGGTCGTTCATTTGCCGACAACCATTGCTCACTTCGAGACGGGTGCTGACCGCTCTGATATAACATATGTCGCTGGTGGGCTTGCACCAGTCCCTTTCAGTTTTCTTTTGGGTGTCTTGTTGGACGATGAATGCGGAGTCACGCTCATGGATTGGGACCGTAATAGAGATTACTGGCGATCATTGGATAGTCAAGACGATGGAGATCGCTTTACGGTAACTGGTATGGAGCAAATTGGCCAAGCAGATGAGATCGTTGTTAGCGTCTCTGTATCATACCAAACTAACATGCAGGCCATTATTCAGACATTTGCTGGACAACCCATTGTGTCGCTAACTCTTCCGGAGTTATCAATAGATGGTCATTGGTCAGAAGAAAAACAATCAGCTCTTGCTCAGAAGTTTTTTGACACGATGCGTGCGTTATGCGGTACGGGCGTTAAGCGGGTAAACCTAGTTCTCGCTGCTCCTAATAGCATTGTAATCCGTTTCGGACAAATCTACGATAAGCGCAATCTTCCAGCGCTAACCGTTTGGCAATATGAGAATGGTCAAAATCCGACTTACCCATGGGGTGTGAGTATGCCAGTAGCAGGAAATAGGGCTGAAATAGTCTGTCGCTGAACTTAAAGGGATTGTCGGATAGAAAATGGAGAAAGCAAATGTTTGATGAAGATGACGGCGCTGAGGAACGATTGAAGTGTGATATTGAAATGGACTGCAGTAACGAAAAGGCAGTTGCTTGGGTTCTGAGAGATTTGGCAGAAAAAATTGAGCAAGGAAGTTTAGATACTGGGTGGCACGATATTAAAGTTCCAAACGGGAATAAAGTTGGAGAACTTTACCTCGACTTTTACGCTATCACTAATCTTTAACTTACCAATAAGCTAGCACCTAATGAAATGTAACAAATGCCAACGTCCAATGCATAAGGTAGATCGACGCGATGAAATGGCCGAACTCGATGATGATGCCACAGATGGCCAGATGGCCAGATGGCTGATTATTTTGCCGCTGAGCTTTCTGGAGATCACGGTGTTTGGAATTTGGGTATCGTTGAGTATTATTGCCCCAAGTGTAAGCTGTATTTACAGGTCGTAAATGACGAACTTCCTAACTATTACCCATTAATGGAAGCGTGGCATCAAAAGGCTGCAGAAGGTGATACATTTTCCCGGTTTGTTTTTCAGTATTTGGCTTTCATTGCACATATAAAAAACAACCTTTTCTATGATGCGCCAAATGACCGTTTAGCAATTCAAAGGCTGAAGCGTAGTGATGACATTGGCAGAAACTATGTGAAAATGGTTTTGGAGGATGAGGATCTTCATCAATGCTGGGATGAAGTTATAACAGAGCTCGCGAACAAACCGCTTCATAACAGCTCAACTGATCCTGACTATCCAGAGATTGATAAATGGTGGAATAGCTCAGAAGATCATCCCAATACAGACAGTGACTTATCTCAGGGCAGAGTCCATTCATTGGACGATTGGCCGAACATGGTTGAATACTGGTGCAGCGTTAGAAATAATTTATTTCATGGCGGAAAAAACCCATATTCAGGGCGAGATTCATTTCTTGTGGAGCATGCATTTCAAACATTAAGGCCTTTGATGAATATAGAGTTAAGCAGATTATAACACTGATTTCTAAATGTCTGCTTTTGGCCGGTAGGCCAAAGGCAACATTTGCAGTGCTGCCTTCAGCATGTGTATCAGCAATCGGTTTGTTCAGCCATCTCCAGGGCATCATCCACTTCAATTCCCAAATACCGAACTGTGCTTTCGAGCTTTGTATGCCCGAGCAATAGCTGAATAGCACGCAGGTTTTTTGTTCGCCTGTAAATTAACGTGGCTTTCGTTCGCCGTATGGAGTGCGTCCCGTAATCAAGGGGGTCGAGGCCAATTTGAGAAACCCAGCTTTTAACGATACGTGCATATTGTCTGGTTGAAATGTGTCCTTTGCTATTTGTTTGACCTTTGAACAGGAAATCACTATTTGAAAGTTTTGCCTGGTCAATCCACTTGGAAAGAGAAGCTCTGGTTTTATCCGTTATTTCAAATTGCACAGGTCTTTGGGTTTTCTGCTGCATGACCATTGCGCGTTTGAGAATATGTTTGCCATGTGCAACATCACTAACCCGAAGCTTCACCAGATCACAACTCCGGAGCTTGCTATCAATAGCCAGATTAAACAAGGCAAGGTCTCTGATTTTGTTCGCCACCTCCAGCCGAATGCGAATTGACCATATCTCATGAAGCCTCAAAGGTGGTTTCTGACCGATCAACTTTCCCTTGTTCCAGGGTGTTACGTTTGTATGTATATGATTATTTGCCATTTATTCTATCCTTTGGAAATTGCTTGCTTACAGAAGAATAGAGATGCGCAGATGGATACTTTATTAATAACGGCTAATTTAAGGCCAGGTTACGGCTCATTATTTAGTTGATTTGCGGCTAGTTATCGGCTAATTTAAGGCTATGAGCTGGACACCTAAATACACAATAAGCAACAAACTTCTCTCGACGATCCGTGAAATAGGGGAGTCGTTGGGGGAGCTTAAATCGCTCCATCTGAGTGATCAGGATTTGGCTAAGCTGGAGATAGAGGCCAGGGAGTTATCATCCTATGCTTCAACCAGTATTGAGGGAAATCCCTTGCCGCTGACTGATGTGAAGCGGCTGCTAAAGACGCGAAATGAGCAAGTGCGTGATACTGAACGTGAGGTACTGAATTACAACAATGCGCTGCAATCTCTCTATGCCGATGTGCGCTCGGGTAAGTTCAAGCTGAATATAAAAACGCTTGAGAAAATTCAGAGGCAGGTCGTTCATGGCCTAATGGACAACCCTGCGCATTGTGGTGTTGTGCGGAAAGCACCGGTCATTATTCGTAATCCTCGAAAAATTGACGAGATTGTTTTTATCCCGCCTGACAGCAAAGACGTTAGAAAGCTCACCGGTGATTTATTCAAGTTTATTGAAGGGAATATCGGGAAGATCGACCCCATTATTCTGGCCGGTATTTTTCATCGCCAATGCGTCATTATTCATCCCTTCATTGATGGCAATGGCAGAACAACAAGGTTGTTAACCACCGCAATATTGGGGAAGGCAGGCCTTGACCTGTTTGAGATATTTAGTTTTGAGAATTATTACAATCGCAACATTACGCGCTACTTTAAAGCGGTAGGACTTGAAGGCGATTACTATGATTTGAAGGATGATATAGATTTCTCTGCATGGCTTGAGTATTTCGCCGATGGCATATTGGATGAGCTTCGCCGTGTACGTAAGGCTCTGCCAATGCAATCAGAGTCTAAACCTCGCTTAGAGCCACATCATCGTCAAATTCTGGCCTATATTGAAGAACATGGCAGTATTACACAAAGGGAATATGGCCAGATATCATCGCGCAGCCTGGCATCGAGAAAGCTGGATTTTGATAAGCTTCTTAAGATGGGCCTTATTGAAACAAAAGGTACCGGACGTGGTACTTACTATGTAAGGGTTTCTTAAAACGTCCGCTTATGGCCGTCACCTGAAGTTGGATCTATGTGTGAATATATTTGGAGAGATGTCATGAAGAATCTGATTTACAAATCATGGGTGCTTGTACTATGTATTCTTGTGATGCCATCTGAGAGCTTTGCGAGTTCATGGACCTGTCACTATGCGGAACTAACAAGGAATGTGGTTATCTTCTATCCAAATGAACCCGCCAGACTGCCCTGCAAAGTCTATTATACAAAGCCAGACGAAAACGTAATGCCGCGTACATTATGGAATGCTGAAAATGACGATACATATTGCGAACGAAAAGCTGTTGAGTTCATTAAGACATTAGAAACGAGGGGCTGGAAGTGTTCTGGTGACAATGATCGATAACTCAGTCTATTACATAAACAATGATAACGAGAAATCGAGAGATTGGGTCAGAGAAGAATGGCACTTGCTTAAAACGAATTTCAGAGGATTTTCGTCATTCCGGCGCAGGCCGGAATCCAGGAAGACCCTCACCATCAAGTATTCTGGATCCCGGCCTGCGCCGGGATGACGGTGATTCTGATATTTGGGGACACCCGCATAATTCCATAATGTTGCTCAACCGTCCTGGATGCTGATCTACTGTAGTGAGTATGCTTACGTTCAGGTTGGTAAATACTGCTATAGTCGATTCAAGAGCCTTTGATTCCAAACAAGTGAGGAACCGATGCCGTATCGAACCTGCGCCCTCGTAACAGGCGCCACCGGCGCCATTGGCGAGGCCATTGCTCAAGGACTGGCAGCCGATGGTGAGCGGGAGGTGGTGCTGGTTGCCCGCAACCGGGACAAGGCGGAGCGCGCCGTGCAACGTATCCGGCGCGAAACGGGCAATTCCCATGTGCGCTTTGAGTTGGCCGACCTTTCACGGGGCGATGCAATACGCGATCTTGCTGCACGTTGGAATGGTCCATTGCATATCCTTGTCAACAACGCAGCCATCACACCCCGTCGGCGGGAGGAATCCACGGAGGGGGTGGAACTACAGTTCGCCACCAACGTATTGGGTTATTTTCGCATGATACGAGCCTTCACCCCATACCTGCTCGCTGCCGGAGGGGCGCAAGTGGTGAACGTGGCAAGCTACTGGGCGGGAGGACTGGACCTGGACGACCTGGAGTTTCGCCAACGTCGCTACAATAACGACACCGCCTACCGACAGTCCAAACAGGCCGACCGTATCCTGAGCACAGCCTTTGCTGAACGTCTGGCTGACCAACAAGTTTGTGTCAACGCATGCCATCCCGGCGACGTAAACTCAACCCTTAGCAACAACCTCGGCTTCGGCGGTCATCAGAGCCCTGAGCAAGGGGCGGATACCCCCGTCTGGCTGGCCATTGGCTGCGCTGGGACCGAGACAACGGGACGTTATTTCGAGAAACGCAAGGCAGTCCCTTGCGGATTCAGCAAAGACCGCAATACTATGAAAAGGCTGTTCGAGACCTGTGAAGCCTATGGTTGATTTTTCCACCGCGGTTGTGCTGCCCGTATTAGGGCCAAGCCGTAATCGGGGACACCCGCTAACTGGTCATAGAAGTGTTGCAATAAATATATATAATGAGACGTGGGTGCTCGTTGATAATCACTTTCTCGGCAGAAATTCGGCAGGTTGCGAGATCTGTGCGAGGTGCAAGCCCCCCCGACCTTGGAAATGAACCGAGTTGGCTACATACAAAGCATTTCTTGCATATTCTCACAGTGCCTCATCTGAATTGGCTTTTAGGTTACAGAGGGCAATTACAAAACTTGGCGAACCGGGTTACTTCCGAAAAAAGTCACGCATTTTTCTCGATCAGACCAATCTTGCCACAACACCAGATCTCTATTTCACGGTTCAAGACGCGATCGCCAGTTCCGAATACCTAGTGCTTCTTGCTTCTCCTGAAGCAGCACGAAGTTCATGGGTATCTAAGGAGGTTGAATTCTGGCTTAAGAACAAAGGCCCTGAAAACTTTCTAATCGCCTTGACATCCGGCGAGATTGCGTGGAACTACGAAACGGGTGATTTCGATTGGGCTCGGACAACTGCGCTGCCTGAAAGCATCATGGGGTATATCCAAGCCGAACCGTTATGGGTTGATCTGCGAGATTGGCAATCTACGACTGATTCAGATCCAAAGTTCAGACGAGCCGCCGCACAACTAACGGCCGCGATCTACAGACGCTCTGCAGATGAGCTCGTAGGGGCTGAAGTTCGTAGACGCAGGCTACCATCCGGCTTGGCTGTTGCTGTACTGTTTCAAATCTGCGTCGTAGTGTTGCTGTTAGCTATAGAGGCCGTCAGCCTTACCACCGTATTTACCGCCTTGGGACTGATTTTGACGGCCGTCCTCGTCGGCTTCGGATCATATCGTATCGGTTACTGGTACAAGAAACGCTACGGCTTTTCCATTTTCATCTGCTACCGTAGAGACGATAGCTTTGATTTTTCCTGGCGTTTAAGTGACGGGTTGATTCGTCTACTAGGTAGCAAGAGAGTGTTTATCGACGAGAAGTCGATTGATCTCGGCTATGAATTTGATGAGGTCATCAGCAGCGCTATTGATTCTTCCGCGGCAACGCTTGTAGTAATCGGTGATCGATGGACCAATCCGACTCCAGAGACAGGCTTGTCTAGACTATTCGACGATGACGACCCTGTAAGAAGAGAAATCAGGGCATCATTGCGTCGAAATCTACTTATTGTTCCAGTATTGATAGAAGGTACGAAACTGCCCAAAGTAGATGAACTTCCGGATGATATTCAGTTTCTTGCCGCACGCCAGAAGTATGAAGTGCGTCGCGGTTCTCGTTTTCATGAAGATGTTCGTATGCTAGCAAGAAGGGTTATCGCCTCTGTGGTAAAAATGACTTGACCACTACACCCGGTAATTTCAGTAATTGGTAATTGATGGATATCCAGGTAACTCCGGTAACTGTGGCTTTCACAATATAAACACACTACTACTGTTTCTGGCTAGATCGTAATTCAGCAAATGTTGCGGCGGCTCTGTCAGGGTCTACTACATAAGGTTTAAGCCTGTATGTACAAAATCCACCGATGCAATCAAGCGTTTGCGATTGGTAAAATTCCTGAAAAACATTCTCTTCATGATAGCGGTCATACCATTTTATTCCGTATCTAGAATTAGACTCAATTCCCATTAGACCTTCAACGAAAAAGGCAGCTCCAGGCATTCCATCCGGGCTTTTCATATATAGACAAATATCTGCATCCTTACTTACGCTAAAATAATCAACATCACATTCCAAGGCAGCGCAATTAGGTACATCTATTTCAAGAAGAAAAGGCATTCCATCGATAACCCTATCAACAATAAACTCTCTGAATGATTCATTATCTATTACTACGCATCCATCTACTTCTGCACCGTTATCCACAGATATAGCTGCACCTCGTAAAGAAAGCTTATAGAAAGTGTAAGCATTTTCACTAGTATCATTTGCTGATTCAGAGTCAATGAAGTTTAGTCCCATTGAAATCACTGCAATCAAGAGTCCTATTATCCCTGTATAAGTGCCGACTGCTGTGAGTTTGCTCGGCAAGCTCCATTGTTTCCATTGTTGTCGAGTTGGTATGAGCATTTTATACACTACGTGGTTAGCGATTAAGTTCAATGTGATATGCTATGCAGTCAGAGCCTACTTCAATCCATCACCACACTCAGCTCGGCCCTTCGATCGACAGACTTTCGACATAGATGAGTTCACAGGCCCGGGCTCCAGTGTCCTTTCGGGATAGTGAACTGCGCCAGTACCAACCATCCGGTGCACGGGCCTCTACCAGGTAGCCGCGCAGATGCACGATGTGGCCAAGCCGCACTTCATCGAGCAAATCGGCGATAATCTCGTCTTTTGGGATCATATGCATATTGGCGCTATTGTACTGGATCTCACGCCTCTGCAATGGCATCTCCCGGCTGCTCCAGCGATACCAGCGTCCACCCTGACTGATCTCGATCATGTCCAGAACATGTTCATCCGACATGGGCCCCCAACCCACGGCGAGGTCGATCGGCGCCAGTTCCGCCTCCCGATCAAAGCTGTAATCTTCACGACCAAGCACCCGGGCGGACATCTCGAACCGGGCCAAGGGTTTTATCGAGTAACCCCGATGATCGAAGAGCTGCATATCATCGACGGCAATCTGAATCGGCGGCTTCGCCGCAATTACGCCTGGCCCATGACGAATCGGATCCTCTGACAACAGCCACCAAACGAGACCTGCAATCGCAGCAAACAGTATCCATCTCCTCATTCTCGCTTACACCTCCTCAATCATGCTTATATCATTCCATATTAGCGGATCGATAGCGCCACGGTTTAAAAAATGAAAAACAGAGGACATGGTGACAGAGAGGAATTGTTTCATTTATTAGAGACAAATACTCTCTGACCCCTTTATGCTCTGAACACCTTTAGTTTCGGTATTTGTTCTGCTTATATACTATATGTACAGACTCGATCCCTATAACTCCGGCGGGCAACCATAGACGCCGGCTGCGCATCAATTCTTATCGGCGATACTGACCCGAACATCATCCAGCCAAGCGGTACCGGCGTCATTCAACACTGCCGTTATCTGCAAATGAGCCGTATGGGCGGGGATAATGCCTGTTACTGCAACCCGCTGCCAGTCGTTGGTGCCTGTTATTGCCTCTGCAGCGATATTTCCAATCACTTTTCGGTTGGCTTTGCGAAACACCAGATTGAGGTCGAATCCATCCGGACCCAGGTTTTCACTTTTGATCATGGCGGTCAGTTTGATGGATTTTCCCGCGGCGTTATCAAGCGGTAACCATTGATAGATCATCCCCCAGGCCTGAATCAGCTTGCGTTCGATACGGTAACTGTTTTTGCCATCGGTGCTGTCGGTCGTGTCGACGGATACCGCGTACGCCTGTTCTCCCGCATGCTGTGAAAACCCCCAGCCTTCAAGATATTGATCAGATTTTTCGAAGCTCGGATTTTCCAGTGGCAGCGTAATGGCTTGAGCTGGCCGGGTATCCTGTTGATGCGACGGGCTTCGATGAGGCGGTTCGATATCATCGCCACAGGCGGTAAACATTAACGATGCAGTGACTATCAAAGAAAGAGAAAACAGGTTGTTTTTCATGATCGATGCAGCCTATCGTTTTGTGCTGAGTTTTGATATTGCATTTTGATGTGCCACTATATATTCACCGCTGCAAAGTTCAACCGAATATTCAGGACCCGGCCGAATTTGATATATGGTAATTACAGCACCATGCTCTGCGTAATAATCGGGGAAATAATCGGTGACACCCACAAAATTCTGCCGCTCCGTTGGGCGGCAACCTTCACTGGAATACACAAATTCGCTCAGACACGAATATACTAGGAAAATAATCTATGTTTGAATGTATTTGGAGCGATGTCATGAAGAACCTGATTTATATATTATGGGTGCTTCTTCTCACTATTTTTATGACGCCATCCGATAGCTTTGCGAATTCATGGACTTGCCACTATGCGGAACTGACAAGAAACGTCCTTATCTTCCATCCGAACGAACCCGCCAGACTGCCCTGCAAAGTCTACTATGCCAAGCCGAAAGAAAACGTCATGCCGCGTACATTGTGGAAAGCTGAAAATGATGATGATTATTGTGAGCGAAAAGTGGTTGAGTTCATCAAGAAATTAGAATCAAGGGGCTGGCAGTGTTCTCGTGACAATGATCGGTAACCTAATCGATTAACGCAATCGTCGCCTCCAAATCCAAACCTGACAACCCCCAGGACAGGTCAGCCGTTTCTCAGGCCTGGTTTATGAGCTCGATATTCCGACTCACGAGCCAAATACCGACGTTGGTGAAGCAATAAGCCTCACAAACGAAGCAAACAATCTCAGTCGCGACGGGAATTCAATTGTTTTTCAGGCAAGATACCTCTGGTAATACAGAAACTCGGCTCGTCGCCGAAGCAAAATAATACAAAAGCGAGGTTGATCGCTTCAAGAATACGGCAAAAAGCATCGATGGGTTGGGAATAAGGCTTCGTGTGTCGGCCTAAAGGCATCGCCGGTAGGGGTCGGAGACGAACGGTATTTAAAATAAATGCAAATCCCGGGCCATTCTTAAATGCACAATACCACCTGAGATCTTCGGCGTGATGGTAAGATGTAAGTATTCAAAGATCGGCCAATTCTGCTATTCTCGGTTGGTCTCCTAGCGACCACGGGTTCTTTTGATTTGATCATGAAACAAGTTTACACGCTCAGAATCAACGCCACGGAAAATATCGGGATAAATGAGATACCCACCGAGCAGGTTTGGCAGTGGCTCGCCGCGGCTTGGAAGGATATTCAACAGGCGCCGGGGCAAAGCCTGTTCTTCGGCACCAGTCTAACCCTGCTGAGCATCGTGATCTCCGTTGGAGTCACCGTCACCGGTAACTATTACCTGCTGCCGCCGTTACTGGCGGGTTTTCTGCTGATCGCGCCATTCATCGGTATAGGTCCGTACTCAATCAGCCAGCAGCTGGAGCACAACGAGAATTCCAGCCTGAAAGTGGCGAGCTTTGCCTGGTCCCAAAACAGTTTTCAGTTATTCAGCATGGGGGTGGTATTACTGGTCAGCTTCCTTGTCTGGTTCATGCTGGCAAGACTGATATTCTTCTCTTTTTATGACGGCCAGATACCTTCCGATTGGCTGGGATACATATCGGTGGTGCTAGGTTCCTGGGAGGGCCTCCAGATACTCGCCATAGGCACCATTGTCGGTGGAATGGTGGCCATCGTGGTGTTTGCCTTCAGCGCGGTTTCGATCCCAATGCTGATGGATCGCCCTGTCAGCTTCATATCCGCCATGCGCACCAGCCTGACCGCGGTTCGCTACAACCTGGTCTCCATGCTTCTATGGGGAGGGATGCTGGTCACTATTATCTACGCCTGTTTCATGACGGCATTTCTCGGTTTTATCATCGGGTTCCCCCTGGCCGCCCATGGCACCTGGCACGCTTACCGTGACCTGGTGGCTGTCAGCGGGCGCCCATCGGATTGAGGAACAGCCTCCCATGCCGGCCTGGCAATGCTCTTCAGGATAGAGCTGTTCAGGCGGAAGCGTAAAGTCAATGGATCTTTGACCATACCTCCGCTCTTATTTCCCTGATTCGATTAAGCGCAATTATGTCACGCATCCTATTTGCCACTATCAGTCTCTATCTGCTCGCAGGCTGCGGCGAGCCGCCACGGGAAGCCGGGGCAATACCGGATATGCCGCGTTTCGCGGAAGAACGCCTCGCTAAGGGGCGCAGTGTCTGGATGGGAACCTGCCGTAACTGCCATCTCCTGGGCATCTCAGGCGCGCCGGCTGTGACAGATAGACCCGCCTGGGCACCACGGATCGAAAAAGGCGCGCCTGCCCTCTATCGAAGTGCGCTGAACGGCATCAAGGGGGACGACGGCAAGTATCGCATGCCGCCCCGGGGCGGCAATGACCGCCTCAAGGATGAGCAGGTTCGCCAGGCAGTCGACTACATGATTGCATCTGTCGAGGCCCAGGCAGGCAACTGACCGCATTCCTTTCAGGTTGCATGCATTCGTTACAGGCGATTTTCAAGGGACAGGGCCTATTTCAGCGTTGGGGTAAAGCTTTACAGACCTCTTTGCCACTCCTCGCGAAATCTCGACGACTCGGGGTGTGCGATGGCGCTTCGAACCTGGCTCAATAACCGCTCCCTGTCCTTGTTCAGCACGCCTTTGAGTATCAGATAATTCGACGCATGATCGCTGCGGAATATGGTTTTTTCGAGTTCGAGTGCGGATAGCAGTATCTCCATCTCCTCGAGCAACTGACGCAGATTCAACGCTTCGAACTCCCCGGCGTAACCCTCCACCAGACGTTGCCGCCCCTTTGGGAAACTGACCACCAGCGTTGCCAGATATTCGGGTTGCGATTCGTTCATCAGCGAAGCCGAATTGAGCGCATGCTGTTCGCTGTAACGCATTCCGCCCAGGCCGTTCAGAATCATCACCGAACGTCTGATTCCCGCCTCCCGCAGCTTCAACAGGGCCTCCAGCGAGGTTTGCCAGGTCTCGCCTTTTTCGACCCGTTCCAGCACCAGGTCATCGCCGGTTTCGCAACCGACATAGACCAGCTCCAGGCCCATCTGACGCAGCGCCTGTAATTCATCGACCGACTTGTTTTTGATATTGCGCGGCAGGCAGTAAGCCGATACCCGCTGGATGTCAGGCAGATATTCGTTGATCGCCTGCATGATCTGACGCAATCGGCGATATGAGAGCGTCATCGCATCGCCGTCGGCGAGAAACACGCGCCGCACCGGCATGTTCATGCTGACGAATTGCGCCAGCTCTTCACGGATGGTTTCGATGGGATTGGGCTTGAATCGCTTCTGCGGTTCCGTATACATCTCACAGAAGGTGCATCTGTTCCAGGAACAGCCATTGGTGACCTGCAGGATCAATGACTCCGCCTCGCTGGGCGGACGGAAGACGGGTTCGATATAATTGAACAACATGGGGCGATTATAGTACCAGCCAATTTCCTAGGGCCTGTTAACACTAATCCAATACACCCTGGTCGTCTAGATCAAGCGCAGGCCGATAGACCAGGTCGTAGGCGTGGGTCCGCGGCAGGCCGGTAGCGGGGACTTCGAACCGTTCGCCACCGTTGCGGGTGCGAGTGACCACCAGCCGCCCATCGACGGGAATGCGCTGCCCATGCTTTTAGGCGGGAACGACGGGGTCGGCGGGGTGAGCCGCAACGGTGAAGCCGAAACCGGAGAGCGGCACATCGTGCAGCTCACGCCAGTGCCTGCCGCCGTCATCGCTGATGAAGATGCCGTCATGGGGCCGCATCCAGAGACGGTTCGGAGAGGCGGGACAGTGCACCGGCAGCTAAAACGGCTCGTTTAAGATAAGTTATGAAACCCCTGGTAAACGACGATTACATCGCTTCGGCAAGAAAAGCGCCCAACTTCATATCCGCAACCAGGATATGCTCGGTCAGCCAATGCTCCAGAAACTCGAAATCCTTGTTCGCGATCCGTCTATCCGCCTGCAGGAATTTCTGCTGCAGCTCTTTGGCGCTTTCAATCAAATTCCGATGTTCCGTCTTGTGCTCTTCAAATTCTTCATAGGCATACTTCAGCATCAAGCGCTCTTCATGCCTGAAGTGCCAGACGGTGCAACATATCAGTTCTTCCAATACCGCCTCTTGATAGTCCGCTGAATCCCCATCCGCAACAGCATGATTGAGAATATTGAACAGATCCACCAGTCTGCGATGATCCTCGTCGATCTCATCGACCTCGACGCTTAGTGTTTTGTTCCAGACCAGATCTTTCATAATCACTTCTCCACTTGACGTGACTTTAAGCAATTATCCACCCAAGCTGTCTGTTTGATAGTTTACGTCTTTTATCTTGCTGTCAGAACAGGCGAAGTGGCAACCCTGCTCTCTCTTTAACAAAATAATCCCGAATGCGCCTTACCCTATATCAAATTCTCTTGGTTGGGATATTTCAGAGTGATTTTGCTCTGCCCAGGAATGCTGCGGAATTCAGCGGCGTTATCATTCGCTCATATTGAATGACCACACCTCGCCCATTCTGCCTTGCTGGGCACAAAAACAGCCCCAGCAGGGTGTATTGATTAGTGTCGACAGGCCCTAGTATAATCACCAGCAAAGACAACTCTTTATAATGAAACAGCTTCCTGAGCCATTTAGAATTGTCAATGATATCGCTACATTCCACACTTATGATCGCGTATACTAGCCAGGAAACCGGATCAGGCCGATATAAGCCCGAAACTCTATGAAAGCCTATTTCAACCCCCTTCTTCGTATTCCAATCACAGGCTGACCATGAGTCCCAAACTGCGTGTAGTAAAGGAACACCATCGCTGCGCCCACTGCCTATTCCGGCGTTTTTTCCTCAATCTGGGGCTCAGTTGCGACCAAATAGACCAAGCGGGACAGACCACCACCACCAATATCGGTCCCTATCTTCCCGGTGAGTATATCTACCGTGCGGGAGAATCCTGCAATGCCCTCTATGTGGTCCATGCCGGTACCGTCAAGACAGAGACGGTCACTTTCGATGGTGACCTGCATGTCAGCGGTTTCTACATGGCAGGGGAACTGTTCGGCGCAGACGGTATCCACCAGCGCAGATTTACCACGGACGCACTGGCCATCGAAAAAACCTGGGCATGCGAACTGACCTTCGACAACTGGGAAATCCTGACCAAGCAACATCCCGAACTTCAAAACCAGCTGATAACCGAGCTGGGTCGGGTGATCGCACATAAAGAGCATGAGGCCCTATCCACCCACCACCATCTTTTGGCGCAGCGGCTGATGGGGTTCCTGAGCGATCTTCTGCATCGTGTCCGCGTTCGGCAGAACAATCAGACAAACGAAGTCGTTTTGACTATGACCAAAACCGATATCGCACGCTACCTGGGCGCCACACCGGAATCGATCAGCCGAATGCTGGGCAGGCTCGAAAAAGCGGGATATATCGTCAATTCAAAGCGTCGCATTCGTATCCTCAAGGATGCTTCCGATCTGGATATCGCTGTCTGACCTACAGGTGTCATATGACACTCCTAAAGGACCTCTGCGCCTATGAAGGCAACCCCAACGCATTCCGCGACCTCTTGAGGTACGAGGCCATCAAGCGAACAGAGGCCTCACATTCTTTCCCATATTTCTGTATAGGAAAGCCTCCATCTCTTTGGCCGGGATAGGCTTGGAGTAATAGTACCCCTGAAAAACCTCACAGCCGTTTTCCACCAGGAACTCTATTTGATCTATGCTCTCCACACCCTCTGCAAGAATTTCGTGATCAAGGCTTTTCGCTAAGGCGATTACCGCCTTTGAAATGGCTTTGTCCTCCGTGTCATGAGGCAGGTCCTTGATAAATGAACGGTCTATTTTAAGTTTGGTTATCGGAAGTTTCTTCAGGTACGAGAGGGAGGAGTAGCCTGTTCCAAAGTCATCCAGCGCCAATTTGATGCCGATATCGTCGATTTTGTCTAGTATTCTGATGGCGTTTTCCGGGTTCTCCATTACATGGCCTTCGGTGATTTCCATTTCCAGCCATTCGGGACTACATCCGGTCTCCACCAGACTCCCCACGACAAAGGCCACCAGGTCTTTTCGCTGAAGCTGTCTCACGCTCAGATTAAGAGCCAGCGTACCGGGTTGCAGGCCTCCACGATGCCATGTCGTGAACTGTTCAACGGCCTTTCTCATCACCAGCCGGTCTATTTCAACGATTAACCCCGTCGATTCGGCTATGGGGATAAATTTCGATGGAAAAACCAGACCCATGGAGGGGCTTTGCCAGCGCACCAGCGCCTCCATGCCGACAATCTTACCGGTTACGCCGTTAATCTGAGGTTGATAATAGACCACAAATTCATCGTTCTCTATCGCCGCACGCAGTCTGGCTTCCATGTGCACCCTTTCGAAAGCCTGCACAGTCATTTCAGAACTGTAATATTGAATATTATTCCGTCCTTCGCTTTTCGCTTTATACATGGCGGCATCAGCATTCCTCAGAAGATCCTTGCTTGTCTTTCCATTATCGGGATAGATACTGATGCCGATACTGCTGGTGACGTAGAGCTCGTGGTTATCCACGGTCAGCGGTTTTGCCAGCATTTTCTGTATCTTTTCAGCAAGCCGGGAGGCATCCTGCTCTTGCTTCAGCCCCTCCATCAGGACGGTGAATTCGTCGCCCCCCAGCCGGGCAATGGCATCCTCCGCGCGAACCGACTGTTTAAGGCGTAGCGTCACCGCCTTCAGCACCATATCACCCGATCTGTGACCCAATGAGTCGTTGATCTTCTTGAAATGGTCGAGGTCGATGAATAGCAGGGCCAGCTTGGAGCGGCTACGAGTCGCCTTGACCAGCCCCCGCTCAAGGCGGTTGGTGAACAACGCGCGATTGGAGAGACCCGTCAAGGTGTCGTGGCTTGCCTGAAACTGCAATGTATCTCTTTGATGCTGCAGTTCTTCCTGCTGCTTAATGAGCCTGGAGACATCCGTGTTGAATCCAACGAAGCGAATGGCTCTCCCCTTCTCATCGAAGAGCGCCTTTCCCCGCCCTGTAATCCAACGCCAATCACCACCTTTCGTGCACATGCGAAAGGTGCTTTCGTAGCTACCTTTTCCCTTGGTTTCCAGGTATTCCCTAACCCGGCGATGCGCCTGCTCTGCGTCTTCCGGATGCAGCAGCTCGGACCAGCATTCAATGGTATCGGGCAGTTCGCCGACTTCATAGCCAAGCATTGTCTCGAAACGGGGTGAGTGGTATACCCTGTCAGTCTTTAGATCCCAGTCCCAAAGGCCGTCATTGGTGCCGTCTATGGCCAATCTGAATCGCTCTTTTTCCTGTTCCAGTTCGTTCCGCTTGTTTATCAGTTCCTGTCTCGAACCCCTGATCGTATCGATCATTCTGTTCATCGTATTTGACAATGTGGTGATCTCCCGGGGCCCTGCACAGGGCACGTTGTCATACGGTATACCCTCTTTGTCACCGTGGCTTATAACCTCGGCAATCGCAGCGATCGGCTTAAGCAAGCGGAGTCGAATGGATATAAATAATGAAACGATCAGCAGCAGGGAGATGGCAAGCGTACCGAGCAGATGGCCTATTACGATATCCCGTAACTCCTTCCGCAGCTCATGATCGGAAACGTATATGTTTATCGCACCCAACTCATTGCCGTTGGGTCCGACGATGGATTGCCCGAATGAATAGTAGGATTCTTCGAGCTGTCGCTTGTGTTCGGCGCTGTCCGGAACGAAGTCGGTGGCCTGCCAATTGGAATCTCGTATTTTGCCGCTTACATAGGCCTTCTTCCCCATGATGGCGCCTATATTGTAGTCTTCCACGATAATGGCGAAGATGTTACGCCGCTCAAGCTCATTGGTGACAAGTTTATCGTACTCGTTTACTGCATAGGATGAGAGGTAAGTGGCAATATTCCTGTTGAGAGAGTTGATACTGCGCTTAACGCTCTCCCGCATCTCTCTCTCTACTCTCTGCTTGGTGGAGAGGTATGAATAGGTTGACTGCAATGCCGTTATAATGGTCACAGCGGAAATAATGATTATCCCCAGCGTTATATAGATTGGGTGCTTGTCGATAATCATTTTCATTCAACCTATGTCACTGATTTTCGATTCCCAGTACATTTCGCCTGATGAGGGGCAGTTTTTCATTAATATTTTCTTGTGATATGGCCAGAATCGGGAGCCGCCTCTCCTTTTCAACCACCTCGCCATTGACGTGCCTGTGCATGGACATGACCGCCTCTTCCCCCATCAGATAAGGCTGTTGCATGGCGGCGCCAACCAGAACGCCCCGTGGAATCAGGTCCAGGAAAATCGGTTCCGCGTCAAATGAGATCAACAGGATTTCTCCGGTTTTCCCTGCATCGGCAATTGCATCCAGCGCCCCCTGGTATCTGTCAGATCCCTGTAGCCAGATCGCACGCAAGTCCGGGGTTTTCTCAATCATTTCCTCGCTGTAATCGTAGGTCTCCCGGTAGGAGAAGGTGACTTGTTGTTTGATATCCGCGCCCTTGATGCCGGCCTCATCCATGGCCTGCATGAATCCCGCGGTCCTGGCCCTGCCGTTTTCTCTCATTTGCGGGATTGCAATTATCCCGACGCGACCGTTCCTCCACCCCGCATCGGATAGTGTTTCAGCCAATATCCGGCCTAAACGGTAAGCTCCATCGCGATTGTCGGAGGAGATATACGAGATATACTCGCCGCCATCAGTACCGATATCAGCGATAACGACTGGAACGCCTGCACTCTTGGCAAATTTCAATATGGTTGTGCAGGCCGAAGAATTGGTGGGTGAGACAATGATCCCTGACACGCCCTCTTTCAACGCCCTCACTGTGAACTCCAGCTCCCGCTTGGCGCTATTTTCCGCACTGAAAACTTCAACGCCATAACCCAGCGAAGCGGCGCGACTCTTTATTCCACGCCACATAATGTCCCAGAAGGGGATTCTGAGGTCGGAAACGAGATAGACCAGTTTCTTGTCGGCCTTGCTGGATGCAGTGCTTGGATCTGCCGCATCCGTGTTGCATATGCAGGAAAGGCAGCCCGATATGGCCAGAATAAGGATAAAAAAAAGCCTAGAGAGTGGTTGAAGCAGTGTCGTAATGCTATTCATTTTTTCAAAACAGATCAGCAATTTTGAAATGAATAAGTACTTATTTGCATGTGAAAAAAGCGACGAAGCCTCCGCTCCGAATCACTCCGGACCATTCCCAGCATGCGGAGTCAAAACCCATGCCTTCACTCAAATATAGCGGTCGAACAGGTCCATACTTAAGAAAATCGTTAATTGTATTCCTACTTTTATCACCGGTAGAAAGAGCTGTTCAGAGCGATCGCATCTCATGCCGCAAGCAATTCATCTGTTACCCGATCACTGCTTGCTTATGGATAAAATAGATTACAATTCAACAATTTAGCAAGCCTGGCTTAGTGACCTGCCCGGTCAAAAAACCTCTGATCGATTCCTGATCGAGTGTGTGGCAGTCAGAAACGCGCCAACTTAAGGCTAACACAGCCAACAGCCCGGCGTCGAATCGCATATCTAAGCAAGCTGTTTTCCGCTACTGCAGAGCTTCAGGCTTGGAATAGAGATACCCCTGGGCGAAATCCACATTCAGCAGCTTTAAGGATTCTGCAATCTTCGTGTTCTCGACATGCAGTGCAACCGTCGTCTGTTTCAGTGCCTTGGATATCTCACAGATCGATTTGACGGTGGCATAGTCAACGGGGTTGTTGATCATTTCCCGTATCAGTTGTCCCTCTATTTTTATCTGCTCTGACGGGATCCTGCTAAGTTGGGCATACGATGAGTGACCACTGCCAAAGTGGTCGAGTGTAAATCGGCAACCGTAAGCCCTCAGATCGTTCATCAGAGTGATTGTGTCGTTGAAATGTGAAACAGCCGACTGTTCATCGACTTCAAAGCAAAGTTTATCGGCCGGGAAGTTGCTTGATTCCAGCTTATCGATGATGAACCGTTTTATATTGTGGTCGCTTAATGACTGTACCGACAAATTGATATTAATTGTTTCCATCGCAACGATGTCACTACCGCTTTCGGTAAACCAGTCGATGGCTCTGTTTATTACCCATTGGTCGATTTGACCGAGTATTCGATAACGTTCAGCGGCAGGGAGAAAAGTATCCGGTTGCATAAGCTTATTGCCTGCACCCTGCATGCGAAGCAGTACTTCCAGTCTGCCATACTTCTCTGTCGTCGTTTTGAGTGGAATTATCCTCTGACCAAACAGCACGAATCTATTGTATTTGATGGCATCTTTAATCTCGTCTATGGATGTCAATTGCTTGCTTTTCATCTTGTTATGATTATCGCTGAAATCAAACGCATGCACCCGGTTCCTGCCGGATTCCTTGGCCGTGCTGCAAGCAATGTCAGCAGCATGAAGTATATCAGTGATTGTTTTTGCGTTATGACCGACCTCCGCTACGCCAATGCTGGCGCCGATGCGAAATTTTTTGTTGTCGCAATGATGCCTAATATCACAGATATTCGATCTGAGCTCCTCACAGACTTTCATGGCTCTGTCGATTTTGCAACCGTAGAGTATGATTGCAAACTCATCACCACCTATTCGTGAAACGACATCACTTGTACGGATGCTATCGGCAAGGACTCTGGCAATACTTACCAGTAACTTATCGCCTTCTACGTGCCCACAGGAGTCGTTTATTGTCTTGAAGTAGTCCAGGTCGATGAAGCAGATCACGATATTACTTTTATTACCCGTTTTTCGATCTTCAAGGGTAGATTTTAAAATCCGCTCGAATGCCCTTCTGTTGTATAGCCCTGTCAGAGGATCGTGTGAGGCTTGGTGAAAAAGAGATGTGGTGATCTCCTCAAGATGCCGGCTCAGATCAATAATCTCCGTGGGGCCGGATGTTGTGGGCTCGAAGTCACTCCCGGTTACCGCCATTGCCGTTGACTCTTTCAGATGCCTCAAAGGACGACTAATCTGCTTACTGGCCCAATACCAAAGAAAAGAGATAAGCAGAAAAAAGGCGACCCGGGCCATGTCTCGAAATAAAATTACTTGTTGTTCCTTCTTCTCAAGATTTTTTTTGGCGGCCTGCAGGCTGATTCTTGTCTGTTGTGTAATATCCTGCAGGTTCAATTGCAGCCTTGAAGCGATTTTATCGTGTTCGATGAGCATTTCAGATAACCTGTCATTGAACTTGCTGTCATCGGGCAACTGACTGACCTTGGTAAGCAGGCTGTTGCCCTCCTTGATCAGTTCCGATGATGCGGCAATCAATGGTGAGTCACTGAGTGAGCTGTCTTCGTTCAACAGATGAGTGAATGCTGTCAGTAAGAGTTTTCCTTTTTTTACAGCCCCATCCAGCAGGTATGTATTACCGGACCCAAGAATAAGATCTGCCGAGATGAGAAATTGCGCAGTATTTTCACTTGTGCGATTGAGGTCTTTCTCCCACAGCAGATCAGAATTGAACTGGTTGTTGAGTTTACGGATATTGTCGATCTGTACCGACAATACCGCCTCAAGGGCGTAACCGCCGGCAAGGCATGCGAGAATCAAAGCAGCAAGGTAGGCTTTAATACTCATTGTCAACTACCATAATCTTACAAATGTTCATTACTAATACATGTCAGTGACTCCCTGTCGATATTGAGGTTAATGATCTTGATTGATCTCGATGACCTCTTCGTTCCATGCGATTTCGGTAATGGCTATGGTCTTCAACGCCGAGCGGATTGTCAGCAGCGCCAAATCCTGATAGTTCTTGAATGTCGAGGCAACGTCACTTCTCATCTGTGTGCCATCCGAATTGAGTAATTGACGGATTTCGAAAAATGACTTTCCTGAAAGCAAGGCGCTGAGTTTGTCGCTAAGCGCCTTGTTACAATTGGGGCTTCGGCACCGTTGAAAAAAAAGGCCGTTTATCGTCATGTCGAAGTTTATTCCCCATCCAATCTCAATAAGGCCCCATTCGGCCAGCTCTGATCTTGCCTGGACAAAGCCGATCGGCTGGTTTCCGTCAAAGACCATATAAAGGGTGTGCTTTCCTATCTCACTGCGATGAAGTGTGAAGGGAAGTCGTTGCTTGACCGACTGTCTGTGTTGTTCGGTAATCGGCGCCACTATTGAACGATATTGTTTGGAGGTTTGGTAAAGCGCCTGGATCGCTGCAACTGGATCACGCAGAGAGCAATAGGCACCGAATGCCGCCGGTACCGCTACGATGTGGAGTATAGCCAGTGCTATCAAAAGAGTGGATATTCTCATCATAATTTAATTCCAGATATTAGATCCGCCACCGAACCTGCAGTGTAAATAATGATGGCTTTGCCTGTTGCCTGATCATGTCGATCTGCTTTTGATATTGAGCACTGAATTCAAAACCAGGAACAGGACTCCAGAGGATCCCTGTTTTTACGTCATCACCGGCCTCCCAGTGATTGTCCGGTTTCAGCCAGAGTCGACTCCACTGAAAATAAAGGTGCAGGTTTTCTCTTGCATTTCGCCAGGAAGCCTCCATCAATGAGTTCATCCTGTCCCCCCCGTCGTCGTTACCCCCTGACAGCTCAAAAAGCAATTCCCAATGATGCCGGTAATACGCAAGATCGAATCCGATCCTCTCTCGCTCGGTAATGCCGTTCCCAGCTAGAACATCTCCATGAAACCATGATAGTCCTGCAATCAGGTTTTGATGCGATGGAAGTCCGATGCGGCCGGCAAAAACGTAGGGGTCTCCCCTGCTTTCGATTTCGTTTCCAGAGCCACGGGTCAGTGCGACTTCATAATCGAAACGCGGCAATCTACCGTTTATCGAGATACCCCAATCAGCTTTGATCCCACGATCGGAAAATGTGTATTGCCTTAGCGTACCGTTGGTATCGATATTCTGTTCAAGACCAAAGGGTATTTCAAAGTGACCGGCGCGAATGTTGAATTTACCCTCTGACAGCGCAGTATAGTTGAAGTTTGCTATACGCCACGTCAGTTCAGTGTCATCACCGTCATCGAAGAAAAATGGAGGATTGGGGACATTATTCAGTTTCACGATATAGGGTTGAAAAACCAGTGTCCCAGTATCGCCGGAATCATCGGTGAGAACCTTGTGGTAATCGAATCCCAGCACGTGGGTTGAAGCCGAATGGTGAGACTCGTGATCATTGACCACCCGACTTGAAAGATCAATCGCCCAACGACTGTTTTTCGAGAAGCCAGCCCCTATTTCCGCCATACCGGAATAGGCATCGCTGTTGAACGAGAGGAATGCAAATACCAGTATTATGCCGAAAAGAAGCTTAACTGTTTCAGAAGCCACTCCAACATCTGCCACACCGGCACGCCTTGCTGCAATTAACGAAATCACCATCACCGAATCATGTAGGAAATTAATTAATATATACTGCGCGGCTATACCGCCCATATACATACACATATCGGCAAACAGTAAAGATACTGCAGGAGAGAAACAGTGAATGGGAATATAAATCCCGGCCGGAAGTAAAATGACTGATCGATACCCCGCTGGCAAATAATCAGCTGTTTATGGAATTCTCCGTGTATTGAAGGAGTTAATCCAGGCATATCATCATCCATCCCAATGGCATTACCGATGAGTCAGACTGGCTATACTCAAATACCCGTTTTTCAGTTCATCCAGATCTTTTTGAAATGCCTCGTATTGGGTATTTCTCACCGAGTACTCTACTGGCAAGATAGAATGGTACAAGTAAATAACAGCTGCACGAGGCTCCGATAAGAACACGTTCCGCGTGCGGTATTTGTAGACAGTAACCACGATGGATGCACAACAATGCACACTTCTGGTCCTGGCTGACAACCGGTCTGGGCATGCTTGGTAAGGTACTGGGCTTTTCCATACCTGGGCGCCACACCGGAATCGAACAGCCGGATGCTGGGTAAGCTCGAGAAAGCGGAATATATCGTCAATTCAAAGCGCCGAATCCGTATTCTCAAGGACTCTACCGATCTGGATATCGCTATCTGTATCTGACCCATAGAGATCCAGCCTATCAACATGCAAATGAAGGAGAACCTTCAAACGCTTAACGTGTGGATATGGAAAACCGCCGATGACCACCTCATCGATACTGACTCCACATCCACTTAGAGTCAGGGGGCAAAAATTCAGTTAGAATCGATCTTAGACAAACCTCTTAACTTCGGTGGGATAACCAGTTGAAACAGCGCACACTTTTCCAGAAAATCCTGATAGCCATTGCTTTCATCAGCTATTTCACCGGTATCCTCTGCGGGGCGGCCGCACTCTATTTCGGAGAGGGCGGCCAGGACCCCGTCACGGCCAGTCTGATGGCCAGCATTGTGTTCTTTGTGGGAGTCGGCATCGTATTGCAGGTGATCGGCAGCAGCAATCTGCCCGATTTAAAGATCAACAGATAACGCTGACTAAGGCCTGTTAACCTTTGTAGACGACACTTAGTGATTGGAACTGAAACTTCTTACTCGAAACCGACAGACAAGACGAACGAGGTTCGCCTGATTACACGGGACCTTTGATCAAAACGGAATATGTGGTGTTTCTCTCTTCAGCTGCCGCCTCGCGGGCATAGATATCCGCCATCTCCTGCACCATACCATCCGTCAGCTCCTTCTCTATGGCCTCGCGCACATCGACTACAATCAGATCGACTTTTAGTGACTCACCCGCCAGGGGATGGTTGGCATCAACCGTGACACCATCCTCGTTGACCTCGATCACGGTCACCGGTTTCCGGTTTGTCGTCGAACCGGCGCTGAAGGTCATACCCGCTTCCAGCTTGCCGTCATAATTAAAGCGCTCACGCGGGATCACACGAATGAGTTCTTCGTTTCTAGAACCATAAGCCTCATCCGTTTCCAATACAAACTCCCGCCTGTCCCCCACCCGGCAACCCTCAATCAGTTTTTCGATAGCGGGGAAAACCGTCTCACGTCCCTGGATGAAGGAGAGCGGATCGCTGTAGTCGCTGCTGTCGACCAGTTCATTATTGGAGTCCATCATGCGATATTCGATGGTGACGACCTTATCCCGCTCGACTCTCATCAGTGCTCTCCCTTGGTCCTGCGGATACCGGCCAGGCGATTACCCTGCTTCTGCGGCCCGCCCCGGGGGAAAATGTCATGCAGATAACGGTTGCTGCCACGCGACGGGCCCCACACCTGTTTGAAATGTTTGATCATATCCCGTACCTGGGCCTGTACACGATGGGACTGGTAATAGTCCCGGATGTAGCGGATGACATCCCAGTGATCCTGCGTAATCTCCAAACGCTCTTTTTTCGCGAGCGCGTAGACAAACGCCTCGTTCCAGTCGTCCATGTCCTGAATGTAACCCTCCTGGTCGGTGGCTATCCGTTTGCCGTCGACATCGAGGTATTCGATTCGGGTAGCGTAAGGGTTGGTGCTCATACTGCTTCCTCATTCATGCAACTGAACAAGATATTGTTTAGACTGCTCACCCAGGCCCTCTCTCCGTAAGCAGAGAGAAGACCTGAGAAAAGCTTCCATCAGTTCATCGTGACCCGCTTCACGCGCACGATCTGGTAGGCACGACCCAGATAGGTCAACGGCACGCTCCAGACATGCACCAGACGGGTGAACGGAAAGATCAGGAACACCGTCATGCCGAAGAGCATGTGGGTCTTGAAGATCGGCGACACATTGGCGATAAGACCGGGATCCACGCTCATGGTGGCAATGCTTTTCACATATTCTGTGAGTGCGATCATCTCCGAAACGTCGCCGTGCGCGGCGTGACCGGAAGAGACCAGGATGGTACTCAGGCCGAGAGCGACGGTGACCAACAACCAGCCGATCACGAAGGTGTCACGTACACGGCTCACCGCCTTCACCCGCTGGTTGTTGACGCGTCGAATGAAAAGTAAGGTGGCTCCCGCCAGGCACATGACGCCGAAAATACCGCCGGCATAGATGGCGATATACTGATGGGAAACATCGGAGATGCCCAAGGCCTGGAACCAACCATGAGGCAACAGCATGCCCACCAGGTGGCCGAAAAAGATGCCGAGGATACCGACGTGGAACAGATTGGAGGCGAGGCGCATCCCTTTGTTGCTCAACAGCTGACTGGAATCCGCCTTCCAGGTGTACTGCTCGCGATCAAAGCGAATCCAGCTGCCGAGCAGAAATACCACGCCGGCGATGTAGGGGTAAGCCCCGAATACTAAATCATGTAAGCTCATTCAATTTCTCCTCCTGGTTCGCCTTAGGCCGCCTGGCCCAGCTGACCGCGGTTTTCGACAATCCGCAGCAGCCGCGCATAGGGGCTATCTGCCTTCTCAAGATTTTCCGCGAGCACGCTGATCACTTTACGGGCATCGCCCAGAAACACCCGCGCCTGCATGTCGTCCAGGGTCGAAGCGTACTCCAGGATCAACGGCAGGTAGTCGGGTATCTCCTGTTGGTCGATATCCAACCCTTCGGCGCGATAGTGCTCCATCAGATCGATCAGCGCCGGGCCGCGGCCTCGGTCGTCACCAAACAGATGGTGGGTCAGATGCAGGGTGTGCTCCGGCGTCATGTCAAAGGTCTGCACGTAATCCGCCTGCATGCCGGTCAGATCGTGCAGTTGCATCCAGGAGATGAACTGCATCAGATCGTCACGCTCTCGCACACTGATGCCCTGGTCGCTCTTCACCCGCTTGATGATCTCCGGCATATGCGCCATCAGTTCGGTGTCCGGGTACTCCAGCAACCGTGCCAGTAATTTATAGACTTCCATCGGCATGCCTCCTTAAACTCTCTTGCGGGGCTGTATGCCCTGCGGGGTATGGGTGCGCTTGCGCGGGGTCGGGAACAGGGTGACCCCCTGGCCGCCGCCACCGCCCTGGGCAGTGACGTTGCCGGCGGCAAAACCGTTCTGACCCTGAAAGGCGTAGGGGTCCTCCTGCACCATCTCCTCATGGGCGGTGGGGATGACGAAGCGGTGGTCGTAATCGGCGATACCCAGCATCTGGTACATCTCCTCCGCCTGCTCCTCGCTCAGGCCCACGGCCTCCAGCACCGCATAGTTCGGCTCACCCTCGATCGCCTTGGAACGCTGGTTGCTGCGCATGGCGATCATGCGGTGCAGCGCACTGAATATCGGCGCTTCGTCGCCCGCCGTCAGCAGGTTGGCCAGATAGCGGGCAGGAAAACGCAGGGCGTCCACCTTGGGAATGACGCCGTCCGCCTCGGTGGGCAGGTTGTCCTGGTCGATCTGAGTCTGCACCGGCGACAGCGGCGGCACGTACCACATCATGGGCAGGGTGCGGAACTCGGGGTGGATGGGAAAAGCGATTTCCCACTCCACGGCCATCTTGTAGACCGGCGACTTCTGCGCGGCGTCGATCCACTGCTGGGGAATGCCGGCATCCAGCGCCTGGCGGATCACCTCGGGATCGTTGGGGTCGAGGAACATGTCGAGTTGCTGCCGATAGAGCCGCTGCTTGATGTCCGTACCGGCGGCATCGCTGATCTTGTCGGCATCGTAGAGCACCACCCCCATGTAGCGGATGCGGCCGACGCAGGACTCGGCACAAGCGGTGGGCATGCCCGACTCGACCCGCGGATAGCAGAGGATGCACTTCTCCGACTTGCCCGACTCCCAGTTGTAGTAGATCTTTTTGTAGGGGCAGGCACTGACGCACATCCGCCAGCCACGGCAGCGATCCTGGTCGATCAGTACCGCACCGTCCTCCTCACGTTTGTAGATAGCGCCGGAGGGACAACTGGCGACACAGGCCGGGTTGAGACAGTGGTTACAGAGCCTGGGCAGGTACATGTGGAAGGTCTTCTCGAAATCCTTGTACATCTGCTTCTGGATGCCTTCGAAGTTCCTGTCCAGGGAGCGGTTCTCGAACTCCCCCGCCAGGTCGTCCTCCCAGTTGGGGCCCCAATGGATCTTTTCCATCTGCTGACCGGTGATCTGCGATACAGGGCGCGCCGTCGGGCAGGCCTCGGATAGCGGCTTGTTCTGCAGCTTGGGGTAGTCGTAATCGAACGGCTCGTAGTAATCGTCGATCTCCGGCATGTCGGGGTTGGCGAAGATGTTGAGCAGCTTGCTGGTGCGGCCCCCTGCGCGCAGCTCCAGCCTGCCGTCCTGCTTCACCCAACCGCCGCGCCACTTACCCTGGTTCTCCCACTGCTTGGGGTAACCGACACCGGGCTTGGATTCGACGTTGTTGAACCAGGCGTACTCCATGCCTTTGCGATTGGTCCAGATATTCTTGCAGGTGACCGAACAGGTGTGGCAACCGATACATTTGTCCAGGTTCAGCACCATCGCGATTTGTGCGCGTATATTCATCATTTCGTCTCACTATTCGTTGGTTGGGCGCAGGCTCAGTTGTTGACGCCTTCCGGGTTGAGCTGGGCTTCTCGCTCGGGGGTGAGCGGGCGTTCCAGCCAATCGACGTCGCGATCCTCGATCTTATGCACGATAACGTACTCGTCGCGCTGACTGCCCACCGTGCCGTAGTAGTTGAACGCGTAGCTCAGCTGGGCGTAACCGCCGATCATGTTGGTGGGTTTCATCACCACCTTGGTCACCGAGTTGAGGATGCCGCCCCGCTTTCCGGTTGTATTGGAGCCGGGCACGTTCACGTTCTTCTCCTGAGCGTGGTACATGAGCGCCATCCCCTCGGGCACGCGCTGGGAAACCACCACACGGGCCACGGTGGCGCCGTTGGCGTTGACCGCCTCCACCCAGTCGTTGTCCTTGAGGCCTATACTTCTGGCCTGGTCCTCGTTGACCCAGAAATAGGGGCCGCCGCGGAACAGGGTGAGCATGCGCAGGTTGTCCTGATAGGAGGAGTGGATACCCCATTTTGAATGGGGGGTGATCCAGTTCAGGGTCAACGTCTTCTTGCCCTTGAGTTTATTCGCCAGATTCTGCGGCAGATTGGTGTGCGCGCCGAGATCCTGGGGCGGACGGAAACAGCAAAGGCCTTCGCCGAAGTCGCGCATCCACTCGTGGTCCAGGTAGAAGGAGGCGCGACCGGTGAGCGTACGGAAGGGAATGTGCTCATGGATATTGGTATAGCCCGCGGTGTAGCTCACCTCTTCCGACTCAATGCCGGACCAGGTGGGCGCGGTGATGATCTTGCGTGGCTGGGCCAGGATATCCTTATAGCGGATCTTCTCCTCGTGACGACCCTCGTAGAGATGGCTGTGGTCGATGCCGGTCTTCTTCGACAGTGCCGACCAGGACTTGTGCGCCACCTCGCCGTTGGTCTCCGGCGCCATCTGCAGCACCGTGTCGCAGACCTGTACATCCTCCATCAGGGAAGGCCGTCCTTTGGATATGCCCTCCTCGGTGATCACACCGTTGTGATCGCACAACTGTTCGATCTCCATGTCGGTGTTCCAGTCCAGCCCCTTGACGTTGTTGCCCAGCTTGTTCATCAGCGGGCCCACCGAGGTGAACTTCTTATAGGTATTGGGGTAGTCGCGCTCCACCACCTTGAACAGGGGCGCGGTCTTACCGGGGATCAGTTCGCACTCGCCGCGCTTCCAGTCCCTGACCTCGCCGAAGGGTTGGGCCATGGCCATGGGGGAGTCGTGCTGCATGGGCAGAGAGACCACATCTTTCCTGACACCAAGATGGGTCTCGGCCAGCTCCGAGAACTTCTCGGCGATGGTCTTGAAGATCTGCCAGTCCGACCGGGACTCGAAAGCCGGATCGACCGCCTTGCCCAGCGGATGCACGAAGGGGTGCATATCGGTGGTGTTGAGGTCGGCCTTCTCGTACCAGGTAGCGGTGGGCAGGATGATATCGGAGTAGGCGCCGGTGGAGTTGAGGCGGAAGTTGATATCCACCATCAGGTCCAGCTTACCGGCGGGCGACTTCTCGCGCCACTTGATCTCCTTGCACTGCTTGCCGTCCACACCCTCCTGCATGACGCCGTTCTGCGCGCCCAACAGGTGCTTGAGGAAATATTCGTGTCCCTTGGCGGAGCAACCGATCAGGTTGGCGCGCCAGACAAAGAGGTTGCGCGGATGGTTCTCCTCGGCATCCACATCCTCGATGGCGAAGGCGGTATTGCCGCTCTTCAGAGACTCAGCCAGATAGTTGGAGACCCCCTGCTCGTCGGTGGCGCCGGCGGCCTCCGCCTCCTCGACAATCTCCAGCGGATTCTTGTTGAAATGGGGCGCCGAAGGGAGCCAGCCCAGACGTTGGGAGACCACGTTGTAGTCGCCGATCTGATAACCCTTGTACCTGTCGCCGGCGGTAGCGCCGCGGATGTTGTCGGCCTGCACCTTCTCATAGCGCCACTGGTCTGTATGGAAGTACCAGTAGGTTGTGGAGTTCATGTGGCGCGGCGGGCGGTGCCAGTCGAGACCGAAGGCGATGGGCGCCCAGCCGGCCTGCGGACGCAGTTTCTCCTGCCCTACATAGTGAGCCCAGCCGCCGCCGGTCTGACCGACGCAGCCGCAGATATGCAGCAGATTCATGATGCTGCGGTAGCCCATATCGTTGTGGTACCAGTGGTTGATCGCCGCACCCATGATGACCATGGACTTGCCTTGAGTCTTGGAGGCGTTCTCCGCGAACTCGCGGCCGGTACGCTCCAGGTCGGCGCGCTTGACGCCGGTGACTTTCTCCGCCCAGGCGGGGGTATAGGGCACGCTTGCATCGTCGTAGGAGGTCGCCAGATTGTCGCCCAGACCACGGTCGATGCCGTACTGGGCCACCTGCAGATCGAACACCGAGCAGACATAAACCTCTTCGCCGTGGGCCAGTTTCAGCCTGCGCACCGGGATGTTTCGCAATTGAACCGAGTCCTCGCCCGGGGTGAAATGCGGGAAAGCGACGGTAACCACCTCATCATGACTATCGACACAGGAGAGCTCCGCTTCGATTTCGGATTGATCTTTGGCGTTTTTCTCCAGCAGGTTCCATTTGCCCTCCTCGCCCCAGCGGAATCCCACCGAGCCGTTTGGCACCACGAAGGAGTTGCCTTTGGCATCGTAGACCACGGTCTTCCATTCCGGGTTGTTCTCCTCACCCATATTGCCGGTAAAGTCGGAGGCACGCAGGAAGCGGCCGGAGACGTAACGGTCGCCGTCCTTGTTCAGCATCACCTGCATCGGCAGGTCGGTGTACTTGCGCGCGTACTCCTGGAAATAGGGGTCTTTCTGCTTGATGTAGAACTCATTGAGCGCCACGTGCCCCATGGCCATGAAGGCGGCGGAGTCGGTGCCCTGCCGCACCGGCATCCAGAGATCGGCAAACTTGACATACTCGGCATAGTCCGGCGCCATGGAGACGATCTTGGTGCCGTTATAGCGCGATTCGATGGCGAAGTGAGCGTCCGGGGTCCGGGTCATCGGCAGGTTGGCGCCGCAGATGATGATGTATTTGGAGTTGTACCAGTCGGCCGCTTCCGGCACGTCGGTCTGTTCGCCCCACACCTGCGGCGAGGCGGCGGGCAGGTCGCAATACCAGTCGTAGAAGGAGCCGCAGGCGCCGCCGATCAGAGACAGATAGCGCGAACCCGCCGCGTAGGAGATCATCGACATGGCCGGTATCGGCGAGAAGCCGTAGATACGGTCCGGACCCCACTCTTGTATGGTATGGATGTTGGCGGCGGCGATCATCTCCACAACCTCGTCCCAGGTGCTGCGCACGAAACCGCCGAGCCCGCGCACCGAGGTGTATTTCTTGCGCTTCTCCGGATTGGCCTGGATGCTCGCCCAGGCCTCGACCGGATCCTTGCCGTTCTTGCGCTCTTCACGATAAAGGTCCAACAGACGGCCGCGAATCAGCGGGTATTTAATGCGGTGCGGGCTGTAGAGGTACCAGGAGAATGAGGCCCCCCGCTGGCAGCCGCGAGGCTCATGGTTGGGCAGATCCGGTCGCGTCTCCGGATAGTCGGTCTGCTGCATTTCATAGGCTACCAGACCATTCTTCACGTAGATCTTCCAGGAGCAGCCGCCGGTGCAGTTGACGCCATGGGTGGAGCGAACCACCTTGTCGTGGCGCCAGCGGTTGCGGTAGGTGTCTTCCCACTGTCGGTCCTCGGCGGTGACGATGCCGTGACCGCCGGAAAAGGTCTCTTCGACTTTCTTGAAGTATTTCAAGCGATCGAGAAAGTGACTCATGATTCGTTTCTCCTCCGGGCGCCGCTACTGCCGGCGCCCGCTGTCAGAATAGGGTGGAACGGACCTGCCAAGGCCTGGGAGTCTCCGACTCAACCTTGTGGTTTGGGGGGTACGCAGGCCCGTCCACATTCGCAAACGATTACGGATTTTTGAATTCCGCCTTGGGGCTCAGGTAGTACCACCAGTTGAGCAGCAGACAGACAAAATAGAAGATGGCAAAGCCGTAGAGCGCAACCTCCGGGGTCGCCATCTTGATCTGTTCACCGAACACCTTGGGGATGATGAAGGCGCCGTAGGCGGCCACCGCGGAGGTCCAGCCCAGGGCCGGACCCGCCTGTTCCTTGGGGAACACCATGGCGATGGTACGGAAAGTCGAACCGTTGCCGATGCCGGTCGCGGCAAACAGCACCAGAAACAATATCAGGAAGGGCAGGAAAAACTCTTCCGGGGTGGCCGACGAATAGGCTTGCTGCAGGAAGTAAGCGACGCCAAGGGCCGAGGCGATCATGACGATGGCCACGTACTGGGTTACTTTTGCACCACCCACTTTGTCGGCGATCCAGCCACCAATCGGACGGATCAAGGCACCGATGAAAGGCCCCATCCAGGCATACATCAATGCGGAAGGACCGTTGGGATTGGCGATGTCGTGGTTCATCACGCCGTCTGGCCCCATTACGTGGGAGAAGCCGAACACCACCTTGATAGCCAGGGCAAAACCAGCGGAATAGCCGATAAAGCTGCCAAAGGTCATGGTGTAGATGATACTCATGACCCAGGTGTGCTTGTTGCCGAAGATCTTGAACTGGCGTTGCAGATTCGGCTTGATGTCACCCGGGATCATCTTCATCAGCATGACCGTGGCGAACAGGATGCCGGCAATGACCGGCCACTTGGCCCAGCCCGGCGCACCCAGGCCGGTCGGCGCCGGCAGGATGATGTAGAGACCGGCTGCCGCTGTGATGAAACCGATGATCAACATGCCGGCGATCTTCGACATGGCGCCGCCGGCGGAGCCTATGTGCGGCGACACCTCGTCGGTACGGATGTTGTTCATGCCGAACCAGCCGGCGAAGGCCAGCGGGATCAACAACAGCAGCCAGATGAAACCGGCGTTGTGGATGTAGGTTTCGGAACCGGCCGGGATCTTGCCGATCAGGGTGCCGGAGGTGTTCTGCAGAATCATCGGCTCACCGCCGAAGATACCGAAGGTCATCACCAAGGGGATCAGGATCTGCATGGTGGTAACACCCGCGTTCCCCAGGCCCGCGTTCAAGCCCAGCGCCAGGCCCTGCATCCGCTTCGGAAAGAAGAAGCTGATGTTGGACATGGAGGAGGCAAAGTTACCGCCACCAAAGCCGGACAGGAATGCCAGCACCTGGAACACCCACAGTGGGGTGTTCGGGTCCTGCAGGGCAAACCCGGTTCCGGCTGCCGGAAGCATCAACAGTGCGGTGGTGAAGAAAATGGTATTCCTGCCACCCGCGATACGGATAAAGAAGCTGGACGGAATACGCAGGGTCGCACCGGTCAGGCCGGCGATGGCCGCAAGGGTAAAGAGCTCCGCCTTGGCAAAGGGAAAGCCCAGGTTGAGCATCTGCACAGTGATGATGCCCCAGTAGAGCCAGACCGCAAAACCGCACAGCAGACTGGGGATGGATATCCATAGATTGCGGTTGGCGAGTCGCTTACCCGAGGACTCCCAGAATCGGGAGTCCTCGGGGTTCCAGGTCGTGATATCTGCCATTGAATGCTCCTCCGGCTATATTTGTTTGCGGCTAGGTTTATTCGAGAACGTCAGCGGGCTGAACGCGCAATTGACCGGCGCGGATCTTTTCCGCTTCCAATTCCGCCACTCTTCGTGCTTCGGCGTACTTGGCCATCAGCTGCTCGAGCAGATCGGCCTGCTCCACGGCGGCGCGGGCGGCGGCGTACTCTCCGGGATTCTCATGAGCACGGACATAGGCGTCGTAGGCGTGCCGCCGGGCAGCCTTTTTCTCCTCCTCCTGACGCTCCTTGGCGAAGGTGTAGTGCATCCAGACCAGGGAGACGCAGGTGGCGCCGTAGAGCAGCATGAAGACCACGCTGTTGATGCCGGTGAAATCGATAAGGGCGCCGAACATGATGGGAAGCAGGAAGCCGCCCATGCCGCCGGCGAGACCGACAATACCGGAGGCTACGCCGATATTGTCCGGGTACTCGTCGGAGAGAAACTTGAACACCGAGGCCTTGCCGAAACCCCAGGCGATGCCGACCACGAACAACAGCGAGGTGAAGACCCAGACATTGAGACCCACGCCGATACTGAAATCGCCGTTGATGGTCTTCACCACCATCTCGGTCTGCGGGTAGGACATGATGAAGAGGCAGACCCAGGAGACCCACATCACCCACCAGGTCACCTTGTAGGCGCCGAACTTGTCGGAGAACCAGCCGCCGAGGGCGCGGATCACACCTGACGGCAAGACAAAGATCGAGGCCAGGAGCGCGGCGGTGGTAATGTCGAATCCATACTCGGCGATGTAGTACTTCGTCATCCACAACGACAGCCCGACGAAGCCGCCGAACACCAGCGAGTAGTACTGCATATACTTCCAGATATTGGGATCCTTGAGCAACTGCAGTTGATTCCTCAACGTAACGTGCGAACCGACTTTGTGTTTCGGATCCGAGTAGGTAAACATCCAGAAAACCACCACCACGACAAACATGGCGATGGCATAGATCTTCGGCACCGTTTGCCAGCCGTAAGCGACAACAATCGAGGGAGCGACAAACTTGGTCAGCGCGGCACCGGCGTTACCGGCACCGAAGATACCCATGGCAAAGCCCTGCTTCTCTTTTGTGAACCAGCGCGCGGTATAAGCGATACCCACGGCGAAGGAGGAGCCCGCGACACCGACAAAGAGCCCAAGCACAAGAAACTGCCAATATTGATTCGCTTCGCCAATCAGATAGAGCGGCAGAATGGTGGTGAGCATCAACAGAAAGTAGACGATGCGTCCGCCATACTTATCGGTCAGCATGCCGACGGGCAGACGTGCCAGCGAGCCTGTAAGGATGGGCGTGGCAATCAATACACCGAACTGGGTCTCGTTTAACGAGAGCAGCTCCTTGATCGGAATACCGATGATGGAGAACATCACCCAGACTGCGAAACAGGCGGTAAACGCCAGGGTGCTCATCGTTAAAACAGAGAGTTGCTGTTGTCTCTGTGACGCCATTATTCACCCTCCTCAAAATTAGCGTGGAGGGTGAAAATAGATTCTTTCGAGCTTACAGGCTATTGACTCAGATCAAGTGGTTTCCGCTGAAAAGACCACAGCTAATACTTTGGTAGTAGAGGCCATACTACCTATAACACTTTGAATAGTATGGTATTCAAATGTAGCATACTGAAATCAGTTGTATGGATTCCGATCCCAAGGGGGAAAAGGGATTAATCCTTAATAACCTGTATATTTTCCCCGGTTCTCTCTATTTACGAGGTGAAACCCCTGTTCGGTTTTTTCAATCATACACTACTCGCACGGGCCGGATTGGCCATGGGAGTCATTACCGTATTGGCAGTTGCCGGTATGGCCAGCGCCGTATTTATCGCGCGTATCTCTTACGGTGAAGCGAGCGCTGTCAATATTGCCGGCAGTTTGCGTATGCAGTCCTATCGTATTGCCACTGCACTGGAAGCTCGGCGTAACGGCGACTTCATAACCAGCAAAGATATCGAGGACTTGAGCGACGAATTCGAAAGCCGTTTCAACGATCCCCAGCTCACCAGTGCTATTGCCGGGGTCAACAACCAATCTTTGCAAACGATTTACTCCCTGGTGGAATCACGCTGGCGACTGGCGGTAAGTCCACTGATCAAAGCGTTCATTCAAGAGATCAAAACCGGTACTTCTGCCGCCAGTCTCGACAGAACCAGTCGTAAATTCCACACTCTGATCAAAAGCTTTGTCAATGATATCGACAAGCTGGTTCATCAGTTGGAAGAAACTGCGGAATCACGCATACACCTATTGGGTTTGATGCAGAGTATCAGCCTGCTTCTCACACTGATGGTGGCGGCTGCCACGCTCTATCTGATGCAGACCGATATCGTCAGCCCATTGCGCGACCTTTTGAGTTCAGCGGAAAAGGCGGGCGAGGGCGACCTCAGTGTACGTGTCGGCCACACCGGACCGGATGAACTGGGACGCCTCGGTCACGCTTTCAATACGATGGCAATTCAGCTGTCACGGATATATGAGGATCTGGAATATCGCGTCGAGGAGAAGACACAGGAACTCACTCAACGCAATAACTCGCTGGAGCTGCTCTACGACATATCACGCGGCCTGACCAAAGCCCCGATCTCCGAACCGATCTATCGCAAGATGCTCAGCGACATCACCAAAGTGGTCGACGTGAAGAGTATCACTCTCTGCCTGCTCGATCATGACAGTCGTCATGCCCATCGACTGGCCAACAGCGGCACGATCCCGCCCATGTGCGAAACGGCTAACTGCGATATCTGCATCGATGAGGGTAAACAACGCAAATTGATCATCGGCGATTCAAATATCCTATCGATCCCCGTTAACGATCAGGAACAACAATATGGCATGTTGCTCATCGAATATGAAATCGGCAAATCCATGGAGCCCTGGCAGACTCATCTTCTCAATACGCTGGGACGGCACATCGGCATCGCCATTGGCGTCACCCGTCGCGTCAACCAGAGTCGCCGACTGGCGCTGCTTGATGAGCGCAGTGTCATCGCGCGTGAACTGCATGACTCGTTGGCGCAATCGCTTTCCTATCTGAAAATTCAGGTAGCACGCATCTCTATATTGATCAAACCGGACGATGTATCCGCAAAGGTCGCCGAAGTCATAACCGAACTCGAGGAAGGGCTGGACGCCTCATATCGACAACTGCGGGAACTGCTGACGACTTTCCGATTGAAAATGGACGAAAACGGCTTAACCGCCGCGCTTAATGATACCGTTGAAGGATTTCGCGAACGCAGCAGTCTTACTATCATTCTGGACAACCGGATCAGCGGAGATCCACTCAGTGTCAATGAAGAGATTCACATTTTACAGATCGTTCGTGAAGCGTTGTCAAACATCACATACCACGCTAAAGCCACGAAAGCTGAGATCCGACTGTCGCAGAATGCAGATGGCAGAGTCATTATCGATATTGAAGACAACGGCATCGGTATTCCGCCCCAGGCAGATCGAGCACACCACTACGGGCTTGCCATCATGCGTGAACGTGCAAACTCCCTTAATGCGAAAATACAGATTGAGCCCCGCTCCGAAAATGGAACCCGGGTACGTCTGCAATTTCGCCCTAAAAACGATCAACCCAGCCTTTCTCAGGATCCAGTAGAAATATGAATGCAACGGTTGCTCAACGCATTGTCATTATTGATGATCATCCACTGTTAAGAAAAGGACTGCAGCAACTGGCCGAACTGAGTCCGGATATCGAAATCATCGGCGAGGCAGATAGCGGCCCAGAAGGCATCGCCATGGTTAGCGAGCTGGAACCCGATCTTGTGCTCCTCGATCTGAATATGCCGGAGATGAATGGATTGGAAGTCTTGGCTCAACTGAAGAGTGGCGCATCTACCTCACGCGTCGTTATGCTCACCGTATCCAACGCAGAAGAAGATGTTGTTGCGGCACTGCGATCCGGTGCGGACGGCTATTTACTGAAGGACATGAAACCGACACAACTCATGCAAAAACTGCGTGAGGTCGCTGAAGGTCGAATTGCTTTATCGCCCAATGTTGCCGAATGTCTGGCCCGCGCGATGCAAGCGGAAGGTGCACGCGACACCGCATCGTCCACTCTAGATCTCACAGAAAGGGAATGTGAAATTCTAATCCATATCAGCGAGGGTGAAAGTAACAAAGTGATTGCACGTACACTTTCGATTGCAGAATCAACTGTCAAGGTCCATGTCAAGCATCTGCTAAAAAAACTTGGATTGAAAACCCGCGTTGAAGCTGCCGTATGGGCCGTTACTCATAAGGATCAGTTCTAAACCTCGGTTACAAGCCTATATCCCGATATTATTGACGATTGCCTAGTTTGGGGTATTTCTCCTAACCCAGTCAAATGGCAAGATGGGACCGCACAAAGAAATAGAAAGCTGCACGAGACTCCGATAAGACAACGCACCACGTGCGATACTTGTGTTATTTGTAGGCAGTAACCACCATGGACGCACAACAACCTGAAGCACCCTGGGCAAGACTGTTCGAGCTTGCCATTCTCCTCTCGTTAGGGGCTCTGATCTTCACCCTTTACAGTCTGGGCTATCTGGACCGTATTCTCGGTAACACCTTAACTCTCTGGTTTTTCGGCATTATCCTGACCATTGTCTTGCTGGTGGAGGCCTTCGCCTTTAGCGGCAGAAAGACCGATGCGCACTTCTGGTCCTGGCTGACAACCGGCCTGGGCATGCTCGGTACGGTACTGGGCTTTTCCATAGCCCTGGCCGGCATCGACATCAGAGACCTGCAGGATGCCGCCACCCTCTCTGCCGAGATCGGCCAGTTTCTTAAGTCTGTCTCCTTCGCCATCGACACTACCATGATCGGCCTGTCTGCGGCCATGATCATGGAAGCCATGAACAAGATCCGGGATATGCTATACGGCCCCGCAAGATCGGAACAGCCAGTATCTGAGGAAGAGTAAATCATGACTCGACCACGCGAAGACAGCATGTCCATTGTTTTTCGTGACCTGCTGATTCTGCTGGCACTGCTGATGCTCACTCTGGTTGTATTGCTGATCCCCCTTATCAAGGTCCAGCAGGAAAGCACCCGGACCGAAATAGAGAAAGCCGCCGGTGACATGATTGCCGAGATCACCTGGGCGCCTGACAGCCCCGCCGATATCGACCTCTGGGCCAACGCCCCCAAAAAAAATGAAAACGTCGGCTATGCCTCACCCTACGGAGAGATATTCAACCTGGTACGTGACGACCTGGGTCGCGATGTGGACTTCTCGGGACTCAACTACGAATTCATCTTCTCTCGCGGCATCCCGGACGGACGCTATCGTTTTTCCATTGTTTACTACAGCGACAACGGCATGGGCAATACACCTGTGGATGTCAATATTTCCATTCGATACAGGGAAGGACGCCTTATGCATGTCGTCTACGAAGAGAGGATGACTTTGGAATATCCCGGTCAGGAGAAAGGCGTCATCTCATTTGAGATGCGGGACCGGCAATTGATAGAGGAGAGTAAATCCTTTGAGCCGTTCGAAATCTTCCACGGCACATTGAGAAGACTGGAAAAATAATCATATGTTAAGCGATCCACTGACTGCCAAGTACCTGTTTCTTTTTCTCATCGCAATTTGGGGCGTACTGGTAATCATCTCTGCAGGTCGCCGTTATGGGAGTTATATTCTGGGCGCCCTCTTTTTCCTGTCGATTGCCTATATCGCTTTGGGTTCCGGCTTCTCCATTCGCATTCCATACCTGCATGACAAGATGGAGATCCTGGTCTATACAATTCACAACGAACGCGTGCATGCCCTCGCCCACCCGCTGGGGAAACCGGGTGAACCCCTGCATATCGTCTTCAGCATCGACCAGGATACGGAAGGCGGCGGGAAAATGCGCAAATCCTTTTTCGATGCGGTTCGTGCCCGCGAAGGCCGACGTCATAAGACCAATATCATCATTGATATGCGCGGCTACATGACGGATCAGGGTGACTACAAATACAAGGCAGCGCCCGCCTTCCCACCCAAGCAATAAAACAGTAAGGTATCAAAGTCACTGCTGTCCCTATTAATTATAGATTCCCATATCATGGTTCAGGACATTATGTCAGTTTGATTCACGATGTGAATCATCGTTTTGTGTGGCTGCCGTCAAGGCACGCACATGCGCCAGTATGGACAGCTCATCCCAGTCAATGCCTCCAACCACACGTGCGACAATCAGTCCCTTCGCATTGACGATATATGAGGTAGGGAGAGCCAGCACCCGCCATTGCCGCAGCATGCTGGAGTCCTGGTCCAGGAGAACGGGGAGTGTAACGGAACGTTGCACTAAAAACTGATCGATGACCTCACGAGTTTCACCGCTGTTGACTGTTAGAACGGTGATATTCTCTTCATCAAGGATCTCAGCCGCTCGTTGCAGATCCGGCAGCTCTTTGATGCAGGGCACACACCAGGTCGCCCAAAAACTGATGATATAAGCCCGGTTCCTGTAATTGGACTTTTCGTGTATCCGCCCAGTTAAGTCCGGCAGGGAAAAGTCAGACGCAGATTTTGGGTCCGAGTAGGTGCGTATGCCCAATCCCGCAGACCAGGAGGCTGTAGAGGCAAATATAAGATAGAGTGCAACCAGGATTGAACTTTTCATGCAAATCCACCTCAAGCAGCTTAACCTGGGTTCAGCCGATAACTGAACCCAGTGCCAATTTCTACTTGGAATAACTTAACTTACGGTTCAATTGACTTTCTGTCCAGGAAAGGCCAAACCATCTCTGTAGAGCGCTTCATATTCGAAATCCGCCTGTTTCTGCGTCCATATCGTGACATACTTACCACCCTTCTTCACGCTAAACTCAGAAACCTTGATGGAATTGAATCTCGGATGTTTTTCACCCTTGACCTGAACGTTATCGAGAACGTATCTGACTTTGATATCTCTTGACAGGTTAGGCATGAAGAGATAATCACCCTCACCTACCATCAAGACAAAATCGGACTCGAGCGCGATATGCGGATCAAGTTTCTCAACTGGACAGGAGGCGCCGTTGTGTGCGCACTCATGGCCATTTATCGTACCAGTGAATGTTTCAGCATGAACCCACATGGGTGCGGCAAAAATTGCAACCAGTGGCAACGCCGTTTTAATCCAACCAAATGATAAGGATTTCATTCAAGTACCCTCCTCTGTTGTTAAACAAGTTTGAAAATATAGGAACTACAACCGGGAGCATTCTTCTGTAACCGCTTCGGATACTCCTGTCACAATCACTTACGCAACGGAGGGAAAAACGGTTTCAATATTATTTGGCTAAACAACTTAATAAGGATCTGTACAGACAGGGATGACTCGGATTGCGGACAGAGACTTTCACACCAAAATATCATTCTCGGTTGATTACCGCTCCATTGGCAAAATCAAAAATACAGACGCGGTATTTAATTGCCGTAATATAGCTGTACATGACTCGTACAGAGTTTCGCCAACTCAGAGATGAATGATTTCATTTACTTGTTTTAAGTCGGAACAAGAAATACCAATCGAGTGGCAGGCATGCTGTAGTGAGCCGTCATGACCTCGCTGTATGATGTGGGCAGGCACATGCTGAAAATGTCTCTGCAGGGACTCTGATTCTTGTTAGTTAGATATGACAAATTGTCAGCATTCAGAGTAAAGACTGCCAATCTGTCAACTATTTAAAAAATAATCATTCTTTTTCAGTTGCCTGCAGTCAATCATCTCCCATCCTAAACCTTTTGTGTAAATTATATAAAAATCAATAGCATATAATCACTTTAGTTTCCCAGCGCATATGCCGAATCGTTTTTATGGTGTGTTTTTTGCACGCAGCTTGTGCCGATTAGGCACAATAAAACAGCAGCTTACAAAATTAAAAAATTACTATATTTGGAGATCGAATCATGAAGAAACTAGCCTCAATCATCACTCTCTCATTGGCCCTCTCGAGTGCATCAGTTGCGTTTGCGGATAAGCAGTCAGGTATGAGCGGGATGTCCGGCATGGACGGCATGAGCGGGATGTCAGGTATGGGTGGCATGAGCGGGATGTCCGGCATGGACGGCATGAGCGGGATGTCCGGCATGGGCGGCATGAGCGGGATGTCCGGCATGGGCGGCATGAGCGGGATGTCCGGCATGGGCGGCATGAGCGGGATGTCCGGCATGGGCGGCATGAGCGGGATGTCAGGTATGGGTGGTATGAGCGGGATGTCCGGCATGAGTGGTATGTCGGGTATGTATGGTACCTATAAGGTTACACCTCAAGGTGTCCATCTTTATCCTGTTGGAATGTCTGGTATGAGCGGGATGTCCGGCATGGGCGGCATGAGCGGGATGTCAGGTATGAGCGGGATGTCAGGTATGAGCGGGATGTCAGGTATGAGCGGGATGTCAGGCATGGGCGGTATGAGCGGGATGTCAGGTATGGGCGGCATGAGCGGGATGTCCGGCATGGGAGGTATGTCCGGCCAATAATATGAGGAACATAAAAACGACCAAAAATATCAATGATATTTAGCTAACTGACTGGCGCTTAGCACGAAAAGTGAGCGTAAAGAGACTCGCAGCATTGTTAAAGTCTCCTATTGGTAACGGGTAGATGTGAGAAAAATAAAAAAAGTTGTGCAACAAGAAACTAGAATAACTAGTTTTGTATAATCGCATATCGCCGATCATTGTGATCGGCTGATATGCGTTTTTTTATTCCTGAAATTTCTAACTCCTTATTCAAGCATGCTTGAGCGGGTGTTGTTGATCCGGATTTAAGAACTCTCAGCCATCATTTCAAAAAACAAATTTAGGTATTCTGAGTAGCCTTGCGATTCCATCTGCGCCCTGGGTATAAACCGCAATGCCGCCGAGTTAATGCAATATCGCAAACCCGTCGGCGCAGGACCATCGTCAAATAGATGACCCAGATGGGAATCGCCGATACGACTGCGGATCTCGGTACGCACACCAAACAGCGAGCGCTCCTCGTTCTCAGTCACCACTTCCGGCTGAATCGGTTTGGTGAAACTGGGCCAACCGGTCCCTGACCTGTACTTGTCGGTGGACGAGAACAGAGGCTCACCAGTCACCACGTCGACGTAGATCCCTTCCCGCTTCTCATCCCAGTAAGCGTTATTGAACGGTTGTTCTGTGTCGTTCTCCTGAGTCACGCGGTACTGCAGCGGGGTGAGCATACCCCTGATAATTGCATCAGTTGGTCTGCTATAGCGGGTACTCTTCCCGGCGAGTGCAGTTTCCTCAGCTGGTTCGTCGCGATATTGGGTGTAATCCACAAAACGCTCCTCACCCCAGACCTCATCAACGAACTGATAGCGGCCTGAGTTGAAGGTATAGAAGTTATATCGGATCGGATTTTTCTTGTAGTAATCCTGGTGTTTCTTTTCCGCCTTGTAGAATGATTTGAACGGAACAATCTCAATCGCAACCGGTTTCTTGTAGCGTCCCGAGGCGGCTAATTCGTCGCGTAAACGTTCCGCAATCATTTTCTGTTCAGAATTGTGATAAAAGATAGCCGGACGGTACTGTCTGCCGCGATCATAGAACTGGCCTCGGGAATCGGTGGGATCCATCATCCTCCACAGGCCCTGAATCAAGCCCGAATAGCTGATGACTTCAGGATCGTAATAGACCTGCACAGCTTCGGTATGCCCGGTGCCTCCTCTTGCGACTTTCCGGTAGGTCGGGTTTTTATCCCTTCCACCGCTGTAGCCTGAAACAGCCTCTTTGACGCCTGGCAGCCCTTCGAATCCCGCCTCGATGCACCAGAAACAGCCACCGGCAAAAGTCGCGACCGACAGTCCCTGCAGCATCTCGTCAGGCAGCTCAGCCTGTTCGGTCACCGACTGGGCGCAACCGGAAAACATCGCCATTAAAGCCAGCAGGCCACTCCACACAGTTAGTTTCATTGCGTTATCCTCTGTATAACTATTTAGATTGGTTCTAAATATGAATAGCAAAGTTCACCGGCCTATCACGATAAAATCACGATTTTATCGCCAAAATAATCTTATAAAAAACAAGGCATTCAGGTTACTTCCGGGGGGGTAACCCCCACTCCCCCCAAAGCTGGATAAAATCGGTACTTGGTTTACTAGGGCCTGGGTTCAGTTCAACAAGATACCTTCAAAAAGTGAGAATCCACTTTGCTGATCTTACATATCCACTTGAATTGATATATAACAATAATCAATCCTACGAATGACCAGATATTGTGTTCGCGATTTTTCCCAACACAATATCTTGTATCTTGAAACTGGTTACGCTAAGGTTAGACGATATAGGCCGAACTTGGGGAGATAGACCGGCTAATGTTGGCAAAAAGCAGATTTTCTCGGCTAATACTCTCGCCTTGTAATATTTGCAGCCAATCTTAATAACCAGAAATTACTGCCTATATGACAAGTCTGAATAAGCGGTATTTCTTTGCAAAGCCTGACACCTGGCCTCAAGCAGGTGGTGTTTTGGGGTGTTCTTTTTCGAGTTTTGGAAGCTGGCGGGCCTCAAGGCCCTGACGAGGCATGAGTGCAGCTCACCAGAGAGTCGAAAAATTTTATTTAATCTAGGGGTAAACAAGATGCACTGCTCACACTGTTCTTCGCTGATGGCCGAGATCGAGACACAGAAGGATGTGAATATTGAACAGTCGCGATATGAGTGCCCGGTTTGTCGACGAACACAGTTGGTGACAAGGACGTTGGATCAATGGAAGGATCATTTAGCTTTAATGTCAGGAAGGTTAGCAAGACAAGCACTTCGATATCCATAAGGTGCTTTCAGGAACTCTCCTCACTACCTGCCATTGCAGGCGGGCGATGCCGCAACAGCGCATCGCCCGGTTTTTCCTCAAACAGCCTGTATTTCTCTACTGTTTTCTTAAATAAAAATCATCCAACAATAAGGTCCGGTATATTTTATCCGGATCGAGCCCGTTTACCGAAGCATTGCATTCCTATCGGCAACATAGCAATCAGACGAGCAACGCCGAGTGGTGCTTTTTCAGGCGTACCCCAAGGGCACTTCCTTCGGGGCGTACCCCAAGGGCACTTCCTTCGGGGCGCACCCCGAAGGGCCGGGGCTTTTTCGCCCCCAGCGGCGTTATCATTCGCTCATGTAGAATGACTACACCTCGCTCATTCTGCCTTGCTGGGCACGAAAACAGCCCCAGCAGGGCGTATTGGATTAGTGTCAACAGGCCCTAAAATGCTTGAACTGTGGGTTACACCCTCTTTCTTTATCACAACCGTGATTGCAGCTCGCGGATGTGGGAGATTGTACCCATTGAACCTAAACCGCGGCGTTTCAAATCCTCTTTGTTCTCCGTATCCAGGAAATAGGTTACGAGAAAACTGTCGATACCACACTTTTTTGCACCCAGGTGTTCTTTACTGCTGCCATCCCCGACAAAAAGGGCCTGGTTCGAATTAATCTCCATTTCAGCCAGGGCCATCCTATAGATTTCTGGCTCAGGCTTCTTCACCCCATGCTTACAACTGAAATGCACCGTTGTGAAGAGTTGCGCAAGAGGCGAATCGGACCATGCACGTACCTCACCCGTCGAGGCATTGGAAATAAGCCCCAGTGTCAGACCTCTCTCACTAAGAGCCTCAAGGGCTTTCATGATACCAGGTTCTACAGCGGTCAATGCCGTATCAAAACGGATCTGACGCGCTTCAGCTGCTTTGTGAATTGTGGAGAGTGGAATGGTTGGATCGAGACTGTGCGCCATACGCCTAACGGTTTCAACATGATCGGTTTCGCTCAGTATATCGTGGTGCTCGCTGAAACACGCCTGATTCCATGCCTCGCGATCCAAATCCAAGATATCAGCCGTATAACGGCCGCTGTCGCCGGCGGCTTTTGAGACACTGATCAGGGTGCCGAAAAGATCAAATAAAAGGGCCTTGTATGGTGATTTCATGATTTTCTGCATGATTGTTGTCTGAAACGCATTCGTTCTTATTCCGATCAAACCGCTGATGACAATATGATTAATGATTTGTCGTCTGACTTTATACGCATACTATTTGTGGTATTTACAGTCCCTTCCCAACCTGACACTATACTGACAGGATCGCCTGTCTAGATGATATAAAAAAGGGAGAAACGCATGTCCATCATTATAAATGGCAAGACCATCAATCTCGACGAGGAAGGCTTTCTCGTTAACCTGGAGGACTGGAGCGAAGATGTGGCTGAACATCTGGCTATAAACGAGGGATTGGAGATTTCTACGGAACACTCGGTGCTGATTCATAAGGCCAGAGAATTCTACCTCGAAAAGCAGAGCACTCCGTCCACTCGAGAGATTATTCACATGATTGCGGAGAATTTGGGCCAGGACCCGATAGTGGACAGACGCTCGATTGATAAATACCTCTATCAACTGTTTCCACATGGCCCCGACAAGCAACTAGCCAAACTTGCCGGTCTCCCTAAGCCATTGCCGTCAGACACGGAAGCCTAGAACGACTCAGTTAAGTGTAACCTGTAAACACTATATATCGTGTTGGTACGAAACCTCCTCGTACCGGGCCTTACTTCTTGCGTCCCGGCCAAATCGGACAAGACGCTGCCCTGGGTCAAATCTTTTTATCACTGTTTGTCATATTATTGAGTTAAGCAGTATATGCAGGGCATGATGATCCTCATTTAATCCACAACAAGGTTCTGATTTCTCTGCAAAAAGAGGTCTGGCAGTTGTGGACGCTCACACATTTTTTTTCCAACTCCTCCTTATTCTGATTGTTTCCAGACTGCTTGCTGAGTTGGCAGTGCGATTAAAAGCTCCAGCAGTAATCGGTGAACTGACTGCCGGCGTAATACTTGGCCCCAGTCTTCTGGGCTGGATATCTCCTACCACAACCATTCAACTGCTAGCGGAAATAGGCATTATTCTACTACTGTTCAAGGTTGGAATTGAGACCGATATCAGGCGCCTGTTACATGCCGGCAGGCATTCGTTAATTGTTGCCATGGGCGGTTTCTTCATGCCGCTTGTCAGCGGTTTCGCTCTGAGTTACTGGCTCTTCGACCTGGGCGCCCTGGTTTCGCTGTTCATTGGCGGAACACTCACCGCCACTAGCATAGGCATCACGATCAGGGTTCTTGGTGACTTGAAGCGTCAACACGAAAAAGAGGGTGAGATCGTTCTCGGTGCCGCGGTACTCGATGATGTAATGGGGGTGATATTACTGGCTATTCTCTATGAATTTTCAGTCAGTGGCGGTGTAAGCGTTATCAATGTTGGCAAAGTACTGACCTTTATTATACTTTTTTTCATCCTTGCGCCGATTGCAGCAAAACTTATCTCTCTGGTCATCAGGCGATTTGATGATTACTCTGAAACACCGGGCTTAATACCAATTATGATTATCTCTCTGGTGTTATTTTTCGCTTGGCTTGCTCATGTGGTTGGTGCACCTGAGTTGCTGGGCGGATTTGCCGCCGGGCTGGCACTGTCGAGACGTTTTTTCCTTCCATTCGGTGTTGCCCTGCATAGTGACAAAAAATTTGCAGGACGCATCGAAGTACAAATGAACCCGATTGTCTATATCTTCAGTCCGATTTTTTTCGTTACTGTCGGTCTTTCGCTCAGTTTACGTGAGATTGACTGGTCATCTTCTTTTATTTGGTCATTTGCGATGGTTTTTTTTATTGTTGCCGTTGCCGCGAAATTTACCGGTGCAATGTTTATAAAGATCAATATGAAACAGAGAGTCGTTATAGGCTTGGCTATGGTCCCCCGGGGAGAGGTCGGTCTAATTTTCGCTGAACTTGGGCGGTCAACCGGTATATTCAATATCGAAGTATATGCCGGTATGATTATTGTCATTACCCTGACAACGCTTCTCTCGCCCTTCGCCATGAAATGGTTCTATACCAACTATTTTGAACATGCGAACACCGGGGCTGGCCACCCTACGGAAAGCGGACCGGTCATCAGATAGGAAATGGAGGTTGAGCCTGCACCTGATTTTGTTGCATCTGAAGCACGCAATTAACCGTCCTTCCGCGTGACTACTATCAACTGATCTATTTCCTGACAGTTTGGATCAATACAGGCATGGACAACGCTCGGTTATCATATTGCAGTAGTTCTTGATTTATCAGCCGGTTATGTACTTCGCAAACTTTCTATCCTCTTTAACCGTATGGCTTACAAACCACAGCTCCAAAAAGTCTATCACCTGAAATGCTTCGATATGCCCCTCTTCAAAAAGTAATTTGTTCTTATTCAACCCATCAATGAGTTTATTGTGTAGTTTCTTGTGCTCTGGCAAACCCGAATAGCCAGCGCGATGCATCAGGTTTTCTTCGCTCACGAAGTGGAAATGGGTATATAAACCCAGTTCGGTAAAGAGAGACTTCTTGTAAGGGATGTCACTACTGTTTTTTAACTCATCCGCAAGCCTGTTAATTAACTTAAAGAAGTACTGGTGTTGCAGGTCTATCTCTTTGATCCCAAGTTCATACTTTTTTGACCAGCCCTGTAGTCTATATTGCATTATTTTGACTCACGCTATCTAACAGACAATCACCGCAACACACCCTGTTTTTCCCTAGTGATTTTGCCTTATATAATTTCTCATCTGCCTTTACTATAAGCTGTCTGGCTGATTGGTTGATTGTGGCTTTCATGGCAGCACATCCAATACTGGCTGTAACTGGATTCTTCTGGCCGATTTCTTTATCCTGCCTTGATATATGTTCTACAGCCGAGCGGGTACGTTCAGCTATCTTAAAAGCATTTCGCAGATTGCATTCCGGAAGTAAAACAACAAATTCCTCACCACCATAGCGCGCCACCATATCACCGGGTCTCTGTAATAACCCAGACAGACAGTGAGCCACCTTCTTCAGATACTCATCACCTCTACTGTGTCCATACATGTCGTTATAGGCTTTAAAGCAATCCAAATCGATCATCAGTATCGCAATATACGATCCCCCGCGTATTGCCCGCCTCCACTCCAGTTCAAGTGCATTGTCAAACCTGCGACGATTTGATATACAAGTCAGCGGATCGACATTTGAGAGTTGCTCCAACAGATCCGCTCTGTATTTGGTAGTAAGGTGGCTATTGATTCTTGCCTTTATGACAGAAATGCTGAATGGTTTTATTATAAAGTCTACCGCACCTGAAGATAGCGCCTTAACCTCATGATTTGGATCCTGCCTGTTAGCAACCAGCACCACTGGAATGTTGGCAGTAATCGGGTTTTCCTTTAGTGTCCGGCAGACATCAAGACCATCATCTGCGCATTTGAACGGATCCAAAATAACCAGGTCAGGATATTGATGTCGACTTAGAAGACATTTCAGATCATCAACGGAACTTGCACATGTAGTATGGTAATCGCTTTTAAGTAAGCGATTTAAGACGGGTGGGGTTTGATCGTCGTTATCAATAATCAGCAATCGTGCATTTGACAGTTCATTTCCTCTATTTTGTGTTGCTTTGAACACGTTATTACACTTCCGCATTTTACTTAATTGTGATTTATGCTTTCACTTACACTGTGCGTGAACTACACGCACAATATTTGTGTGTTGTTCGCCTTGAAACGCTAAGGTTTAGTCGCAGATACATCTTGCCTTACTGTAAAAAGACTTGAGCACAGCTCGTTGCCTCTTCTGCCTTTGCTATTTCTGGTGATCCTAATAACTGACCATCCATTCGATTCAAGCACGAAAGCGCGCATGAACTTTACTTAAATATTTCCGCCAGGTTTTTACTGCATTAATGAACAATGCTTAGAATGATTATAATTATACTGAAATTCGGATCAGAACAACCTGTTATCTGGTAAATAAGCAGTCGAGTCGAATAATTTTACAATCATGTAACATATTTTCCCTTAATCTGCTTTGGACAGCCTTATGAGCACCTGGCTGCAAATGATTATCACCCCCATTGATAAGCAATATTTTATTGTAAATATCTTGTTTGTTCCTATATTTGCTTCTGCATGCAAGGCGGAGTTTTAGGCTGATGCATGGCATAACTGTATAAAACTTACACCGGCACGGTTAATTCACCATTTCATATCCGCGACCGTTTTACAGGTAGTATGGCGAGTTCAACTTCAAGCTGATAAATCACATAAACCACTATTTTCGATTTCTCTTTTTTGTGATTAATTCAAAAATCGACTTTCAGTAGGCGCAGGCATCAGCAACCACAATCGATTCCATACGCAGCCATTCCTTTGCACAGTCGGTTGGGTCGTATTCGCTACTCTCCTTTATCGCAGTCACTAGCATTTGCATGTCAGCTGCCCGCCCGATATTGTTACTGAAGAACTCCCTCATTATCCTGTCCAGCAGTTCTCTGCCCAACTTATACTCTAAGTGTTTAAAGAAGAACGCACCCTTCATATAGGGTGCCGTGCCGTACAGGCCATCCTGCAAGATGTCTATCTCATTACAACCCTCCGGCCAGGCTATCATGTTCTCATTGCCGTCCTGCAATAGATTTAGTTTGTTTTCATATGATGACCATATTTGATTACCGTATTCCTCACCTATCACCTCGCTAAGAGCCCGGGCCGCAAGATAGGATGCAATACCCTCAGACAACACAAAATCCTCCCAACACCTGATACGTACACCATTGCCGAACCAGCCATGAGAGGCCTCATGAGCATGCACTACCGGATCAATTAGCGAATCACTTGCAATATGCCAAAACGGGTGGTGTTCCAGGCCACCGAATCCACCTGCACTCCATTTCACAGATACACTGGCGACTTTTTCACCAAAGATATATCTACCGTATGTCTGTTCATACCAATCGAACACATCTGTCAGATAACGGGTCCCCTGCAAAGCGTTCTCCTCTTCATCGGGATAATAGTAAACACCTACTTCAGTGCCATCGGTTGTCACCCCAAGCATCCTATACTCATAATCTCCGACCGCCCACGCCAGCATATATGCCGGGACTTCGGTCTCAATCCTTTTAGGATAGATACTTACAATTTCTTCTGGAACCCCTTTTATCAATAAGTCATAGCTACTCCCCTCAGCAGGTTTCGACTTACATGGAAAAACATTACCGCAGTGATAAGGCCAGGTGAAGGTCACACCACTATCAAGGATGCCGTCAAAATCATCATGCAGGCTGAAGTAATACTCTATTGTTATCGTCTGCGGTCCAGCAGACACAGGGATACCTACATCGAGTCGTCCTTGCTCCATTTCAAAATGCAGTTTATCGTGTTTTGAAAAAACATCGATTATCATCAGATCGCCAATCTCAAATGAGGCACCTGTCGATAATAGCGAACCCGACAGGACTATGTCTGCAATTCCGCTCATCATCTGCAGATCAATACTCAGGCTGGTGTGTAGGATGTCTCGAGTCCAATCAGTCGAAGCAGGTGGGAGATCATCGCTGTTGGCTTGGTTGCTGTCAGTGACGCATGCAGTCAAGATTGAAGCGGCCAGTAAAAGTAACGCAGGCAATTGCAATGCGCACTCATATCCTAGTGTCGGTTTGTGCCTGACATTCGGTAAGCGTCTGACTGGGACATCCATGAAACTTTAGCTCCCGGCACCTAGGGCCTGATAGCACTGATACTTGCCCATAACTTGGTGTATTTCACGATCTTATTTTGATCTGAATTGATTTCGGTTGGTTATATCAAACAGCATTATCCGGTAATTCCTTGATATAAAGATCCTGTTTTGCAAAAGGAATCTCTATCCCTTCCACTAAAAACCGTTTATAGACAGCTGAATTGAGGGCATCCAGCACACGGCCACGCAATTCAGGGTTGTCAACCCAGCAGAGCAGTTCAAAATCCAGGGAAGAGGCGCCGAAAGCCCTAAACCTCACACGCGGCTCAGGTTGATCGCAGACTGTCTCCGACTCATGAGCCACAGACATTAAAACATCCCTCACCTGGTCAATGTCGGAGCCATAGGCGACACCCACAGCTACCCTGATACGGTATTTTACATGCGGCCCACCTGACTCATTGACGACCTTCGAGTTGCCCATAATCGAATTCGGTATCGTCACCTCAACATCATCCCGAGTAAGCAGGCGTGTGCTGCGAATCCCAATGTGGGTGACTTTGCCCCGTATGCCACCCCCATCATCCAGGACAACGTAATCACCGATCTTATAAGGTGAGTCCGCCATAATGAAGACACCGGAAAACAGATTGGCCAGGGTATCCTTCGCTGCAAAACCAATGGCGATACCCGCGATACCCGCAGACGCCAACCACGCCGTCATATCTACATGCCATGACTGAAATATGAAATAGACGGCGAATACAATAATGGTTATGGCTGCGATATTGGTAAAGAGAGGAAGTGTTTGAGGCCTCACCATTGCATTCGGTTTAGCCCTGCGACTGGCTTCAGACAGCAGCAGTTTTGAAATCCGGACAGCGAACAGCATCCATAATATTATCAGAACAGAAAGAACGAAGGATACCAGTGTACTGCGAATACTCTCTTCGATCCCTACCATTGATGATGATGCCACAACACCGATCATGGCCAACGTCCAGAACAAAGGACTGCGTAGATATTGCACTATCAGATCGTCGATATGGGTTGAAGTATGGGAAGCAAGCCTTCTGACCAACGGCATCACGACCCACTCGACCACCTTGGCCAAAACAATAAAGATCAATAATACGATCAGACCCTTCATCCATGGGTGATTGCCGAATAACGCTATCAACGGCTCTAACTGATCAGGCACATCTATCTTATCAATCAGTTGCTCCATGCCAGACTTCAACGCCGACTCCACAGGCTCGCCGGTTCCCAATATCTCTGTATCTTCGTTTTCACTCGCCATGGCCACATCCAATCCTTATTTCGAAATTGTTCATAGAAGCGTCATTCGATATTCGATCATTAACAACGGCACTATAACAGGACAGACTCAATACGACACAACAAGACCAAGCCCGCTATCGATGACACCTTCAAAATAACACTTTACGATATAATATAGTCTTGTCATTTTTAACTGATATTCACGTTTGTTCACTATTTACGACAGACTCATACGGCTGATTGCATCATATTTTCAGTATAAACCTTCAATACCCGCCTGGCCCTATTACTGGTCTCGATACAGCATAGGAAAGGCCTTTTCCCAACCGCACACGCACAATCGGCACTCAAGGCACCATTCCGCTACAATTTATATCAGATCCGGCACCCTGTTTTCCCCTGACGTGTTGCCATAATTGAATTATCGCTCTTGTCCTGACAAGTTATATTTTGGGAGGAAAGATGAACTGGAAACAGGCATATCGCTCTTTTTACTATGAAGGCGCACCTGACCCTCAAGACCTCGATCTTCGCTATCAAACCACCGCATTGCTGACCATAGACATACAGAATATTTACATGAAACCGGCTGAAGACCCGGTTGAACGATCGCGTTGGGCACCGTTTAGAAAGCGAATGAACGAGATCGTCATTCCCGCCACCCGTGATCTGCAGGACCGCTTCCGCCGAAAAGAGATCGATGTCATCCATGCCCGAATTGCCTGCCTCCTCGATGACGGGAGCGATCGGTCACTCAGTCAAAAGAAACCTGGCTGGAACTACCTGCTGCTGCCGCTAAATTCAGAGGACTCGCAAATAGTGCCTGAGTTAAGCCCCGCAGCGGGAGAGATCGTCGTAAGCAAAACAACAGACAGCGCGCTTACCGGCACCAACCTTAGATTAGTGCTGCACAACATGGGAATCGAAAACGTAATCATGTGCGGCATATTTACCGACCAATGCGTCTCTTCCACTGTGAGAAGCCTTGCAGACGAGAGCTTTAATGTAGTGGTTGTTGAAGACTGCTGCGCGGCAGGTACCGATGAACTACACTATAGGGAGCTGGAAATCATCAATATGATCTATTGCCACGTCATATCCAGTAAAGAGCTGATAGAGATCATGGATCTGGCTTAATCGATCTTCACGCACGCCGATTCTGAAAATACCGCTTATACAGCTTCCGCAGGTCGCCATAACCGCCAATTGCCTGGGAACCCACCACAATCTGCGGCAAGGTCCTGCCGCCGGTACGCTCAACAATTTCGGTGAGAACCCCGGGATCTTCAGTGACATCCAGCTCTTCATAGGCGATTCCGCGCGACACCAACAACGCCTTTGCATGACTGCAAAAGGGACAATTCGGCTTGGTTTAAATGGCTGCGTCAGACATTTTCTCTCTCCGTAATTAGTTAACACAGAGGCCATTATCAAGCTTACTTACAAGACTAACTATGACTATTTTTGTTTTTTTTATGTCTATTCGTCTACATTTACTAGATTTACGGATATGGATGTACTGAGCGGAATATTACAATCGCTGCATCTAAAGGCGAGCGTTTTTCTACATGCCTGTTTTCGTGGAGATTGGGCAGTGGACACCTCGGACCAGCGTCGCGCCACGTTCCACCTGGTGGCCAGCGGAGGGTGCTGGCTGCACATGCCTGACCGGGAGGAGCCGACTGCCTAGCCGGCGACGACCTGATCGTCTTTCCACACGACGCCCAGCATACCATCAGTAACAGCCAATACCCGGTTGCCGGGGACTTTCCCCGCAATCAGTTGCCCGACGACTCATCCACAGGTCCCGGTGTCACTTTGATTTGCGGTTATTTCGACTTTTACCGGGATAGTTGGAATCCACTCGTCGATGCGCTGCCGGCTGTCATGATCATCCGTAACGACGGCACCACTGGCGTCCCTTTCTCCCATTCATTACGACAGCTGTTGATTCATGAGATCGAGGCCACCCAGCCTGGTGGAGCGTTGGTGATCGATAAACTGTCGGAGGTCATGTTTATCAATACGATAAGACATTACTTGAAAAACAGCAGCAATGTGGGATTTGTCGCCGCACTGGCCAATGAGAAGATAGGCAAGACCTTGAAGGGGTTTCACGAATCGCCCTCCCATAACTGGAATGTCGAACGCCTGGCGCAAGTTGTCGGTATGTCGCGCTCAGCATTCTCCGGACGTTTCAGCCACCTCGTCGGGTTGTCGCCAATGCTTTATCTGAGCCGCTGGCGCATGGCCGAGGCTCATCAACTCTTTCAGACCGGAAACCACTCTGTGACTCAGGTTGCGGCACTCTCCGGTTATCGGTCGGAAGCCGCATTCGCAAAGGCTTTTAAAAGACAGTTCGGCTATGGCCCGGGAGTGGCGCGGAAAAACAAACCGCCTAGCCAGACCGAAACCGGGTCATAGTGCGTCACGCACCCTTTCCAGGCGGCTTTTTACATCCCTTGCCATATCCGCGATCTTTTCTCCTTCCACGAGTTGCAACACGGCAACCGGATCCATGAAAGCGACTGTAACACCACCGTCCTCCTCCTGACGGATGACTACGTTACAGGGCAATAGCAGGCCGATATCGGGTTCAGCATCGATCGCCTGATTCGCCAATGATGGGTTGCAGGCGCCCAATATCTTATAAGGACGTTTATCGATACCCAGCTTCATTTTCATCGTCGCCTGGACGTCAATCTCCGTCAGCACCCCGAATCCCTCATTTTTCAGGGCCTCCACAACCCGAGTTTCAACCCGTTCCAGATCACCTTCAACACCGGTTTTAAAGCTATACATAAAACACCTCTCGTATATATATGCTTAGACACATTCGTAGTGGCAGACAATGCTGCGTAAACTACCCGAGGATAACATTGATAAACGCCAAATAGGCCCCATGAGAATTAAGTGTTCCCTCCCGCCGTGGAACACCTGGCCTGACTCAGCCGATTCATACAGACAAGCATGCCCTGCATCCGAACGACATGGCCATGGGGGCACAAAGTGAAGAAATGGAGCCTAGTGCCGACAAATGGAATTGACTACACTTGATAATGTTTAATTGAGGGCTATTACAGTGACTCTTGGACCTGTGCGCTATATAAAATACCTGGCATGGAGCCTGTTTCTGACGCTCCTTTTCTCAGCCCCCCTCCTGGCCAACAAATTCGAAACCATCGGCGGAGGCGTCTCAGGCTCGACCCGGGTCAAGGTCGAATACCTGCAGGTAATCGCCTATGCTGCAGGCGGGATCTTTCTGATCGCCGGGATTCTGACGATCGTGATGCACAACAGCAATGCACAGACATTGAACTATACCATGTGGAAATCCTCCGCCGCGGTATTCTTTCTGTTGAGTATCGGCGCATTCGCGGCAGCCGTTCTGATGAAATAGGACCGATACGCCTATGCGTAACAAGACCCACCGCATGCAGAGGCAAGATCGACAGACTGAGTAATAAGCCGATGCCCCCCGGATTGGAATAATCATCAGACAATCAAACCGTCTTATGCGGGAAAATCACCGGCATATTTATCGATCCACTCCATGGCTGCCTCTTCTCCAGTGAGGTCGCGTCCCTGTGACAGTTTTACGCTTTGCTTATATTGTTCGATATAACAGAGCTGCTCTACCATGCGTACCGCGTAGGCGGTCTCCTCCTCAGAAAACTTGACGCCTACAAGATAGTTTTCACGTCCCTTACGGCACCATACCACGATACCTGTGGCGTGAAATTGGGGCGGTGTAATGGGGATAGTGATATGGATCTCGGTGCCGGGATCTATCTCCATATCGGATATAAAACAGAGCCCGCCTTTACTGTAGTTAGTCAAGGTTTCGCGATTGGTGGAGGCCTGCCCACCTATCTGGTAATCGATCGGCACATCAGTCGGATGTCGAATATATAGGCGCATTTCTGTCTTTTTCACCACAATCCAGGACTGTGGCAAATTCTGATAACACGATTAGCGGGAACGATTCCTGTTATCGTATTCCTGCTTATAACAAAAGCAAAGGAAACGGGTTTTTGCAAGTTACGGTGAAATTCACTATGACTGCTATAGTGACTCTTCAGATCCACATCCTGTTTTTCGTGAAGTATTACAGTCAATTCGGCATGAATGGCCTGTCTCCCTGTTTCATCGGGTTGCAAGATGTCATCGATGACCACAGAATCTGAGCCATGAAAAGAATGACATTGCAAGGCACCCTAAGCCGCCTGATCAACGCCGCTTCAGTCAGCAGCGTCAACCCAGCCTGGGATATGAGCAACCGGGAGGTCATCGAGCACCTCGAGAGCTGGTTCGATGCCTTGGGTTTCAGGACCGAAGTACTCACCATTCCCGGTTATCCCGACAAATTCAATCTCATCGCCAGCGCCGGCCAGGGAGATGAGGGTCTGGTACTTTCAGGTCATACCGATACCGTTCCCTTCGATGAAGCGAAATGGCACAGTGATCCACTGAAACTGCAAGAAAGGGACGGGCGTTTCTACGGCATGGGTAGCGCTGACATGAAGGGTTTTTTTGCCGTCATAATCGAAGCGATTCGGGAAGTGCCGCTGCAGCAACTGAAACAGCCTCTGGTCATCATCGCCACAGCGGATGAAGAGAGTACGATGTGCGGCGCAAAGTCACTCGCCGATCTGCATCGCCGGCTGGGACGTCATGCGATCATAGGCGAGCCAACCGACATGAAGCCGGTAAGACTGCACAAGGGTATCTCCATGGAGTCGATTCGGATCAACGGCAAGTCGGGGCACTCAAGTGATCCCTCCCTCGGAGTGAATGCCCTGGATGCTATGTATCAGGCCCTTGGCGAAGTCATCCAATGGCGAAGCGAACTGCAACAGCGTTATCAAAATCAGGCCTTCAAAGTCGCGTTTCCGACGATAAATCTGGGCCATATCCATGGCGGGGACAACCCGAATCGGATCTGCGGTCAATGCGAACTGCAGTTTGATCTTCGTCCATTGCCCGGGATGTCGCTGGATAATCTGCGTGGTGAATTGAGACAAAGGCTGAGTAAACATCTGCATGACGACGACTTGAACTTGGAGTTGACGCCGATCTTCGACGGCATCCCTGCAATGGAGACCCCGCGGGAGGCTGCAATTGTCCAAGCTGTGGAACAACTCACCGGTACCGAGTCGGGCGCGGTTGCCTTTGCTACCGAAGGCCCCTTTTTCAACAGCATGGGAATGCAGACTGTTATCTGCGGCCCCGGCAGCATCGAACAGGCCCACCAGCCGGACGAATATCTGCCGCTAAAACATATTCAACCCGCGATCAACCTGATACAGTCTCTGATCAGGCAATTCTGTTTATAGACAATGGGTTAAACTGTATGACAAAACCCACGAACAACGTTCCAGACAGCTTCGTCGACTGGTTTCGGGGCTCATCCCCGTATATCCATGCCCATCGAGGCCGTACCTTCATCATCTCCTTCGGGGGAGAGGCGGTTGTGGATGCCGGATTCGCCAACCTGATACACGATATCGCCCTCTTGCATGGTTTGGGAATACGCCTCGTTTTGGTTCACGGCGCCCGTCCTCAAATCGAGGAACGACTCAAGACCCGGGGTGTGAAAACGGCATATGTCGAAGGCCTCCGCGTCACCGACAATGCCGCATTGACCTGTGTAAAAGAGGCTGCCGGATCTGTACGGGTGGAGATAGAGGCCCTGTTGTCGATGGGATTGGCAAACTCGCCCATGGCGGGTGTCCGCATCCGGGCAGCCTCGGGAAACTTTGTCACCGCCAAGCCGATCGGTGTCAGGAACGGCATCGACTACTGTCATACCGGTGAAGTTCGTCGTGTGGACGCAACGGGGCTGGAACAACGGCTACAGGCAGGGGCCATCGCCATTGTACCGCCGCTGGGGTACTCCCCTACAGGCGAGGTATTCAATCTGAGTTCCGCCGACGTCGCCGCATCGGTGGCAGTTGCATTGGGCGCCGAAAAACTGATCTCTCTTGTCGAAGCCAAAGGAGTGACTGACTCGCGCAACCAACTGATCACGAACATTGTTCCTAAACAGGTTGATGCGTTGCTGCAACGGCGTAAAAAGTTGGCGGCTGATCTCAGGCAGCATCTCGAGGCAGCTGTCTATGCATGCCGCAGTGGCGTCAAGCGCATCCATATCGTCAATCGTAAGCGAGACGGGGCGCTGCTGAAAGAGCTCTTCACCCGGGACGGTATCGGCACGCTTATCACCGCAGAGCCCTATGAGGAGACCCGTACTGCCCGTATCGATGATGTGGGCGGCCTACTGGAACTGATTGAGCCACTCGAAAAGACAGGTGTTCTGGTTCGTCGTTCCCGTGAGCTGCTGGAGACAGAGATCGACGGTTTCACCCTAATGGAGAGGGATGGCATGGCGATTGCGTGCGCCGCACTCTTCCCCTATCCCAAGGAGGCGATGGCCGAACTGGCCTGTGTGGTGGTACATCCCGACTATCGGGGCAGTGATCGGGGTGACCGGCTGCTGTCTTATATGGAAAGGAAAGCGCAGCAGAGTGGGATAGATAAGCTTTTCATATTGACCACCCAAACCGCTCACTGGTTCAGGGAACGGGGTTTTGTACAGGCCGATCTGCGTAACCTGCCAATGCGCAAACAGGCGCTCTACAACTACCGTCGTAACGCAAAAGTCTTCATGAAGAAGATCTGATCCGGCCATCCGCAGAAAGGACGCCCCGGGAAGTCCCTGGGCGCCCTCTATTTCCCCACTAAAATACTCTGTTATTTTCATGGATCTCCTGCTAATAATTGTTTCGTGATCTGAAACAGACGAGGAGACAACCATGACAGAGGCGGTAGCGGACCTCCAGCGCCTAACCGGCTATTCCCTGCTTTTAATGGGTTTTATGTTGTTGATCATTAACCACGTGAGCGTTGTTTTGGGAGATCCCTGGCTTATCCCGGAGTTTCTAAAGATTCAGTAGACTATGGGGTTCTCACCTCAGCATCCTACAGCATGAGGCGTAACAACTGATCGACAAACCTAACTTTTATGGAAGCATAACAGGCCGTGCGGGGCTAGCTTTGTTGCAGACCCGGCTCCGCCGATGAGATTGAAGCCTAGTTTGAAGACAACTTTCTATTCTGCAGCCATTCCTATTTCTTCATTGCAAATGATATACCGGTCCTTACCTTGCCTCTTCGCATCATCTCTGCGCGTATCAACCAGTTCCAACATACTGGACCATTCCTCAATATCATCGGCCGATCTTTCGCAAACCCCGATACTGGCCGTGACCGGACGCCCATCAGGCAGGGTGCCGAGGCCCTGATTGAGAACTCGTTGCGCAATAATCCTTGCCCCCTCGCAATCGGTACCCGGCAAAATCATCATAAAAACCTTTTCCCCCCAATGGACCAGCATATCGTTGTGGCGCAGGCCGTCGGACAATATATCAGCCGCTTCCAGCACGACATGATCATAAGTCGCATAGTCAAATTCAGCGATGATGTTCTGCACATTATCGAGATCAACAAGCGCAATACTCAGAAATTCATTTTGTAATTTAGCCTGCTGAAAGGCTTTTGCCAGACTCTGCACTCCGGACTTTCTGGTCTGCGCACCCGTAACGGGATCATGATCCGTACGAGTTATCATTAAGATCATATACTGCAACTGTATCGTGGATGTGAATAACACAATCCCAAGAATGATTATCAGTAGCCACAAGGTCGGCAATAGCTCCAATGCCGGTACAGTCGAATAGTAACTCCAACCCGTCACAGTCAACATGGCTATCAGCAGCGCCAATACCGCACACTCCAGGAGTGTCAGTGGAAACAACCCCAACAGGCCGACTGCGATGTAGGGCAAGAGCGTATATAGCGCCAGCGGAAGATGATAAATACTTTCCGGCGGAACCATCGCCAAATAGTGTGCAGAGGCAAAGAATGTCAGCGGCAGATTGATCAGCATTCCCGCCAGCAGCAGCAGGCTCGTCTTAAGCGTGGCCTGCTCTGTACGATAACGTGCCAGATAGACAAAATGTACAGTCGACAACAACCTGATCGCCACAATTGGCCAAAACAGATTTAATGGCAGAAGCAAGAAGTCGATGACCAGCCAGAGGGGAATCAAGATTGATAACAGCGAAGCGATAAAGCGTATTCGTTCAAGCAACAGCTCAGCGCGATGTTTACGCATATACGCCGGATGCTCATCCGAGGATATGAGTTTATCCAGTTCATCTATCGAGAAGATGCGGGAGTTATCCCCAAGATGCTGAATAAACGATCTGAATACCGACATGGCCTGTTCCATTGGGTCAGGGGACCCCAATCTTGCTTATTTATATGAGCATATATCAAAGAGCGCATTTACAACAAGCACCGGTCAACAAGCCAAACAAGCACCAATTTCACAGGTAAATACCAAAGCCTTTGAATATTGGCTTACCTGACGCCATCGTGCTCGAATGGGGTTGATCAATACATGAGCAGTATCTCTGCATGGCCTCAAGTCACTCACAAAAAAATGACAGCAGACACTTCTTACCGAAGCATCTGCCGCCAAGCTCTGGCAAAACATTGATACTGTGAAAAAGTATAGGCTAAAGGCTCCGAAAAAAGCTATCGCTCCAATTCAATCTCTTCGACGGAAGCATCTCCGTCCCGGTCCTTGATCTTGGCTCTTTCCCCGATACTCAACTGACTGAAAAATGACTCAGCGTCGGTCAGATCATCATCCAGCTTGTATTCCGTAGCTTCATACACAGTGAATACAGCGCCGACCAGGGTAACGGAAACCTGGCTGTTGAATGCATCGATCGGTGCCTCTACTTTTGTCGCGGACAACTCATCCTCCCGCTCTATACTTATGGCGATGTACTGATCACCCATGCGCTTTAGCTCCACCTCAACATAATCTCCATCCATCAACTCATCGAGATTGAAGCTGCCATCGTCATCCTGATCAAAATCGGAACTATCCTCAAACAGTGTCGAGTTATCGGTCATAATATTCAAACTCTGGCTGTTTCCCAGGTCCAGGGTAACCGTACCATTCTTTGCATCGGTGCTTTGAACACCGCTCACCCGGGCTTCAATTTCGATCTCGCCGTCTTCAGTCTCAATCTTTTCGGCGATCAAGATGTCGCCCTGCATATGACCTTCGACTTCCACCTCCATCCCTGCATCGAGGTTGCCCTCAAGTGTATCGGGTTCATAGCGTGTATCCGGGGAAATTTCGATCTGGACTCCATTTACAGAAAATCCACCATTTCCGTCGCCTGAAAGAATCCCGTGCAGTGAAACCTCCTCGTCATCATCATCGAGAAGATCGCTGTCATCGCTCTCGATGCGAACAACCTCTGCAGAACCCCCGCTGCTGTCAAGCTTCAGCTCGACAAACAGGCCGAGAGGATCGGCAGGTATATCCAAATCGACATTTAAACTGATGGGATATGGTCCGGCTACCACTCCGTTCTGCAACACCAGTGCGATCTCACTGCCGTCATAGCTGGTAACCGTTCCCTTTATCTCATAATCGCTATCATTATCGTTTTGCAGTTCAAGCCGGGATGCGACAATCTGACTGCCATCGAAGAAGCCACTGACTTCGATCTCTTGTCCCTCGGCAAGACCTTCAAACGATGCACCGTCATCGAACACAGTACTGTTGGCATCCACCATGACAGCCATCCTCAAGATGGTAAAAGTGGCTGTTTCACTGTTTTTCACAAGAGATCCGCTATCTATCGGGCCCTCCATGTCATCATCATAGGTAATGGCATCGGCAACACCCGTCATACTATCCCGATTCACTGATCCTTCCACCCGCACCTTCATTCCCACCGCCAGCGATGAGTCGTCATAACCCTGTTCGTCGTCGACCCGATATCGGGTATGTGAAGTATCGAACCTGATGCCATTGACATAAACACTGCCAAACCCGTCGATCCTACCAACGGTGATGAAATCACCACCGCTGCTGCTGGCGCTGTCGCCGCTCCCACCACCACAGGCCCCAAGTAAAACGATAAGAAAGGTAGAAACAAGTAAAACTGATTTAGACTGAATCATTAACACATCCTCCGCTACACACATTCCTAGGCAAATGCGCTGTATAAGTTGTATGTGAAAAAAATTGGGATAATTTTCCCATTTACAGAAAAGTATAAGACGAATCCAGAATTGTTCAAGCCTATTTTTATTAATATTTGATTAAGACGACTACCATGGAAAAATTATTTAAGATTTTGAATATCAGATATTTTTTACGATTTCCACCAATACCGGCACGACATGGATGACAATGATGAAGGGGAGGCGATTCCCGCTTGATAGCCGATGATCTGCGCCGAATCGAACTCCTGCAGTGGTGGCAACACCGCCACCAGACCCAAATCTCACTCATTGACACCTGTGTATTAGGGCCTGCGTAAAATGCATGGAAACACCTGCATGGAGAGACAAGCAGCCGTGCGAGATCAGCTATAATCATACGCATGGAACCGCTTGACACTGGAAAAGTCTCCCTCTGTATAGAAGATGGCCGCTATCTGCATGCCGTCATCTATACGAATGGAGAACTGGCAGAACAGGACATCAAACCCGTCACTGACTATTTGGACAGGTTCACTCTCCCACTTCCCACACTCATCGTAAGAAAGGGGCGCTACGCCATCTCGATTCCAGTGCAGATAGCCATGCTTCAGCAGACGAAAAGGCGCTTGAAAGCCGTTGCCTTCGTAGAACGGGATCACAAGGATGTCATTATGACGCGCATTGCGGCCAATACCTATTTCAAGGATATCCCGGTAAAGTCCTTCTATGACGAGGAAGAGGCGGTCGACTGGCTGTCCCAACACTTTTATCAAGCCCCATTACTGACCAAGGCGCAAAACAGCGCATAGACGAAGCATTAAGTTGCGGGACTCAGCGGGGCAATAGATGCCGGCTCCATCAATTATCGATTGTAGATCGCCGACTCAAACCGGCAACGCCCTTTTGTCCACCACCTTGCGCATGACAAAACTGGAGTGGACACCCGTTACCCCCTCGATACGTGTGATCTTATTCAACAAAAGGGCCTGATAGGCCTCCATATCCCGCACTACCACCTTGACTTGATAATCTGCATCTTGGCCGGTGATCAGCAGACACTCCAGAACCTCCGGCAGGTTTTTTATCTTATGCTCGAAATTTTCAAAACGCTCAGGGGTATGGCGATCCATGGCGATGTGTATCAGCGCCATCAGTTTGAGATCCAATTTGCCCGCATCCAGTTGGGCCCTATATCCGGTGATGATGCCGGACTCCTCCAACGCGCGCACCCGACGCAGGCAGGGCGAGGGAGAGAGACCGATACGTTCGGCCAGGTCCTGATTACTGATACGTCCATCCCGCTGCAGTTCATCAAGTATGTGTCGATCATAGCGGTCAAGTTTCATCTAGTTGCCCCATCATCAAGTATTTAGCTATTTTATTGCGTCTTTTTATTAATTTTTGCAATTATTATATTTTTTTGTCAATAATTAAAGTATATTTCGCAATCCATTGCCGGTCATCCTGCATTAATCTTTCACCATCGGCCACAAGCCGTACTCATAAAGATCCGGAATCACAAGTTCCGGGTACAGGGCAGTCACCCCATAAGGGTTTGCACAGGGGAGTCCACATCGCCATATAAGGACCAAGGATTTGATTATGGCCGGTGGCGACATCCCGGTTGCCAGGAGGAACCCACATAGTAAGCCAATAAACCCGCTGCAGGAGATTCACCGTGAACCGCTTTGACCACCGTAAATACCGTCCTATGCAGGTCGTGCCGATGCACGACCGCCAGTGGCCAAACCAGACGATCGATAGCGCTCCGATCTGGGCCAGCGTCGATTTACGCGATGGCAACCAGGCATTGCTTGAACCCATGAATGTGATACAGAAACGCCGTATGTGGGCACTCCTGGTGAAGCTTGGTCTGAAGCAGATTGAAGTCGGTTTCCCCGCCGCCAGCCAAACCGATTATGACTTCGTACGCTGGCTGATCGAAGAGGATCAGATTCCACGCGACGTCACGATCCAGGTTCTGGTGCAAGCCCGTGAAACATTGATCAGCAAGACCTTCGAGTCCTTGAAGGGCGCACACCGGGCAATTGTACATGTCTACAACTCCACCTCCACGGTGCAGCGTGAAAGGGTTTTTAACCGGAATCGCGACGGTATCAGGGAAATAGCCGTCCAAGGTGCAGAAATGCTGCAAAGGGAGGCCGCCGATCACCCCGAAACCGAATGGGTGTTTCAATACTCGCCGGAGAGTTTTTCAAATACCGAATGGGATTACGCCGTAGAGGTCTGTGCTGCGGTCATCGATGTCTGGCGGCCCACACCGGAAGATCCCTGCATTATCAACCTGCCCGCCACGGTAGAGAGCAGCACCCCAAATCTTTTTGCAGACCAGGTTGAATATTTCTGCCGACATCTGCAGAACCGCGAATCGGTAATCGTCTCTGTTCACACCCACAATGATCGTGGATGCGCGATAGCCGCCGCAGAACTCGCCCTGCTTGCCGGCGCTGATAGGGTTGAGGGCACATTGATGGGCAATGGTGAGCGAACCGGCAACATGGACCTGATTACAATGGGCATGAATCTCTACAGTCAGGGTATTGATCCGGAGATCGATCTCTCCCGACCTGACGAGATTATTCAGATCTATGCTCAGTGCACAGGCCTGCCGGTGCACCCGCGGCACCCCTGGGTGGGGGAGATGGTGTATACCGCCTTCTCAGGTTCCCATCAGGATGCTATCCGTAAATGTCTTCATCGCCAGCAATCGGACGAACCCTGGCAGGTCGCCTATCTGCCGATCGACCCACAGGATATAGGCAGGGATTATCAGGCGGTAATCCGGGTCAACAGCCAGTCGGGCAAGGGAGGGGTGGCCTATGTCCTGGAACGGGATTACGCCCTGATGTTGCCCCACTGGATCCAGACGGAATTGTCCGCCATCGTGCAACGGACAAGCGAGTCGTGTGAGGGAGAGGTCGACAGCAAAACCATCTTTGAACTCTTTCAAGACCACTTTGTGGCCGACACCCGCCCCACCAGGCTGGAAGGCTACCGCCTTGACTCCCACCAGGGAAGTGACGTGATCGATATCAAGCTGTCAGACAACGGCCAAGCCAGGACCATTCACGGAAAGGGCGAGGGGGCAATCTCTGCATTTATGGACGCCTGGACACAAACCTTTCGCACACAGGCGCGGGTTCTCGACTATCATGAACATGCGATCGGTGAGGGTACCGACGCGGAAGCTGTCGCCTATGTACTGCTTGATATAGATAGCCAATCATTCGCCGGAGCGGCATTTGATCAGGATAGCGTCAGTGCTTCACTTAAATCCCTCATATCGGCACTGAATCTTTATCAGATTTCACAGGAACGCGCGATGGATATCGGCATGACAGGATAACGCTGATCCGATTTCTGCCGAATTGTCGCAACCGATAAATAAAAAACCCTGATTACTCACAATATCCAGACACTGAATCGGTAACCTGCCATCCCATATGGGATAGATAAAAAAACAATGAAATTGCGCTCATTTACCAACTGATTTAGATTTGCGCCTATTAGCGGCTCGCTTTTACAAGACCCACTGCCGGGGAGAGGTAGAGTGGATAGCAGAGAGTGTTCAATCCAGCTTCGACAGCTCAAGTATATGAGGCAGGGGTTGACCGATATAGAACCCCTGCGAATAGTCGATCCCCATTTCGCTGACCCGATCCTGGATCTCTTTTGAGCACACATATTCTGCAACTATCGAAGTGATGCCGATTTTATGCGCAAGCGTGGTGATTGCCTGAATGGCCTGCGCGGCATGCGGGTCCTCCATGATATTCCGTATCAGCGACCCATCGATTTTCAGCGTATGAATATTCAGTTCCAACAGATGGCGCAGGTTTGAGTAACCGCTGCCGAAATCATCGATGGCTATCCTGCATTCGCAGTCTGCCGAGCGTCTGACGAAATCCGCTATCGCTTCGTAGCTTTTGACCTCTTCACTCTCCAGTATCTCCAGAGTCAGACGCCGTCCTATACCGGGTGACTGTTCAAGTCGATGGAACAGAAAGTCGGTCACCTCAGGATCAAGAATATCCTCAATTGCAAGATTGACCGAAAACTCAAGCTCGGTATCGGCGAATGCCTTAAAGCTCTTTTCAATCATGATCCGTGTCAGATCCGCATTCAGACGCCCCTCTCTCGCTACCGATAGAAACTCATTCGGCAATAGTAGCGTGCCATCTTCGGTTACAACACGGACCAGGCATTCGTAACGCTCAATGTTATGATTTGAATTATTCATGATCGGCATGAAATAAGGTATGACCAAATCGTTATTGATCGCCTCTTTCAATACGCGGATTATGCTCAGGTTGTCTTTCATCCTGGCCTTCTGACCCACATCGGGATCGTAGGCGAGGAACTTCATCCGTGTACGTTTGATCTGGTTGAGTGTCAGATTGGCCGTTTCCAGTAGCGGGGCGACCGTTGACAGGCCGGCGGTCACATTGATCGGTACCGGATTGTCGTCAAAGCTAAACAGCGTATGCTCCATTGTCCGTATCAGTTTACGAGCGAGCATTTCCGGATCATCCGTTCCACCTTCGACAAGAATACCGAAATCGTCACCGCCGAGACGGAACAGTCCATGCTTGGAAAAACCAAGGGCAGACTGTAAAACCGCTGCCACCTGCACAAGAATACCGTCTCCGGCCTCATGACCGTAAAAGTTATTAATATGTTTGAAGCCATCGATATTGATAATGATCAGCGCCTGCTCAGTATCTGTCTTGAGTGAACGCTCGAAGGCGAAACGGTTTTGTAAACCGGTCAGATGGTCGATGGTTGCACCCTGCTCAAGTGCGCTATGTAAACCCGATAGTTCTCTGTGCCGCCTGTCCAGGTCGATCAAAAAAACGACGATCGTACCAAGAGAAGCGATGAAAGCAAGCGTGATCGACAGTGACCAAAGATGGACACTCTCTGCCTGCCGTTTACTGATATCGAGAAACAGCTCACTGGCGCCATGCAGGGCTTTATCGATGGGGATATCGAGAATTGCCGTAAAAACCGGTATATACTGAGCCAGGTATCTGTCGACGATTCGGGCATGCGACAGAAACACCCGATTGAATCGTTTTCTATCCGGATCGGCAAACTCCTTGTCTTGCAGCCTTTGCAGCACCTCCTTGAATCCGGTCAGCAGCTCGGCATCCATGGCGTTGCTGGCGAGAAACACAAGAGAGGTCGCTTGCGACAGGTCCTCCACGTACGCCTGGTCTTCATTGACGAAATTCTTTATGTAGCGATGCGTCAGCCCCGGCACGTGGGAGACCGAGTTCTTGACCAGGGAATTGAGTGTGGCGTAACGGATGATGGCCTGTTCCTTTTGCCCCAGCAGCCGGTCGAATTTGTCTAACTTTTCCCTGAAAGGTTGATATTCTGCCGAAGCGAGGAATTCCAGGAGGTGTATATTCCCCCCCAAATTCCTGATCTCCTTTATCAGGCGGTGCACCTCGTCATAATTGTGATAGAGACGGTAGGCGGTGCTCCAGATCTCTTCATCCACACGCTTGTTCAACAACTCCATCTCCGCCAGATTATGGATGAGCTGATTATGGCCTGACAGCAGCGTATCAGTTCGTGACTTGGAATAAAAAAAGGTCAGTCCCGCCAGCAGGGCGAGAATCAATGCCACATAGATCTTGAATTGAAGCCTCACGGCGACTCCAGTATCGCAGGTCGTTTGCCGGTGAGCGTCTTGAGAAAAGCGGTCAGCAGGCGGTTCTCCTCCGGTGTGAGATCAAACCCCAGATTGTGGAATGCCATGGTCGCCAGCGTTTCGCCCAGCGTGCTTTTACTGCCGTCGTGCAGATAGGGTGAGGTGAGTTCAATATTGCGCAGGCTCGGCACCTTGAACCGGTTGCGATCGAAGGGATCGCCGGTACGGGCATACAGGTCCCCGGCCTCAACGTCTTTCTCAAGCGGATTGACCGCACCGATATATTGATATGAATTCCCGCCCAGATTGATACCGTTATGGCAGGTCACGCAACCCATGGTTCTGAACAACAGATAACCCTCTTTTTCATCCGCCGCCAGCTCGATTTCACCTCTCAGGTAACGATCGAAACGACTGTCCGGTGTAAACAAGGCCTTCTCGAACTCAGCGATGGCATCGGTGACATCTTCGAACCTGACGCGAGACTGATGATAGACGCGTGAAAAAAGCAGCGGATATTCGGCATGATTGTTGAGACGCTGCTCTACCTCCTCAGCCGTCATAGCCATTTCTATAGGGCTGTGCAGAGGGCCGGCCGCCTGTTCTTTCAGGTCAAGGGCGCGACCATTCCAGAACTGCCTGAAATTGTAATATGAATTGTAAACCGTCGGCGCATTCAGCCTACCCTTCTGGTTTCCGATCCCAATGGAGACCTCGCGAGGCTCGGCGCCGCCGTGATCGGGGTCGTGGCAGGTGGCGCAGGACACACTGCGGTCCTTGGAAAGCAGGGTATCGAAAAACAGGCGCATCCCCAATCGCGCCTTGCCATCGTCATAGGCCACTACTTGAGGCAACGGCTGCAGGGGTTGCAGGGCCATGGCCTGATTGAACAGGTGCGATGCCAGCAAAAGGATACTTAGTATAAACACTCTCGGCATCGTATATTTCCGATTATTGATTGATTTCCCCCTAAATCGACAATGGGAGTCGAATCGACATTCCCGATGGTATCGGCTGAGACTACTGTTTCTTAAACCAACGGCCATTCTTCCCCTTTTCGTAGATGAATGATTCTATTGGCATATAGCCCACTCTCCGGAATAAATTGTAAAATTGTTATACAGGCTCGAACTAGTGATTCTATGCACGTTATCTTGCGGTAAGGTATCCAAGTGGACCCTGAGCCTCCCCCGGCATCGGTGATTGTCGAGTTGCATGGAATAGCTGGGAACTGCGGCAGCCACAGCCACAACGCTCTGAAATATATAGTAAAAAGACCGGACAACCGATAATGTCCGGCCTTTTTCATTAAAACAGGTCAGGGTGTTACTTTCTCTTCGAGGCGGCTACCCGCAGACGCAGGGCATTGAGCTTGATAAACCCCTCCGCATCCTGTTGATTGTAGGCGCCGGCGTCGTCTTCAAATGTGGCAATCGACTCATCGAACAGACTATTGGTATTGGAGCGGCGCCCGACAATATCCACATTGCCCTTGTAAAGCTTGACTCTCACCACGCCATTGACCACCTGTTGGGTGTGATCGATCGCGGCCTGCAACATCTCCCTTTCCGGTGTGAACCAATAACCGTTGTAAACCAGCTTGGCATACCGGGGCATCAGCTCATCCTTCATATGCGCAGCTTCCCTATCCAGGGTCAACGACTCCATGGCGCGGTGCGCCTTGAGCAGAATCGTGCCGCCGGGCGTCTCGTAGCAGCCGCGCGACTTCATGCCCACATAGCGATTCTCGACAATATCTGCTCGTCCGATACCGTTCTCACCACCCAGCTGGTTGAGTTTCAATAATAGTGCCGCCGCGGAAAGCTTCTCGCCGTCAATGGAGACCGGATCACCGTTTTCAAAACCGATCTCGACATAGGTTGTCCGGTTCGGGGCCTGTTCCGGGGAGACCGTCCAACGCCACATGTCGTTGCCGGGCTCATTCCACGGATCCTCAAGGTCATACCCTTCATAGGAGATGTGGAGCAGATTGGCATCCATCGAATAGGGCGATTTCTTGCCCTCCCGCTTCATCTCGATTGAGATTCCGTTGGCCTCTGCATAGGCCAAGAGCTTTTCCCGGGAATTCAGATCCCACTCACGCCATGGCGCGATGATCTTGATATCGGGCCGCAATGCATAGGCGCCCAATTCAAAACGCACCTGATCGTTGCCTTTGCCGGTGGCGCCGTGGGAGATGGCGTCTGCGCCGGTCTCGTTGGCGATTTCTATCAGTCGCTTGGCGATCAGAGGCCTTGCTATGGAGGTCCCCAGCAGATACTCACCCTCATAGATGGCATTGGCGCGAAACATCGGGAACACATAGTCGAGGGCAAACTCCTCTTTAAGGTCCTCTATGTAGATCTCCCCGATACCTGCCGCCTCGGCCTTGGCGCGAACCGGCTCGACTTCCTCGCCCTGACCGATATCCGCGGTAAAGGTCACCACCTCACACTGATACTCATCCTGCAGCCACTTGACGATAATCGATGTATCGAGACCGCCCGAGTAAGCCAGAACCACCTTCTTAATGCCACCTTTCGACATCTGCTATCTCCCAGAAAAGATGCTTTTTAAAACAGTCCATTATAACCCATCTTGAAACAGATGATATGTCGCGAAGCACCCGACAGGTCCGGACGGTGAATATATATTCGACCAAATTACATCTTAGAATTAAAGACTTATCAGCTGCTATACTCTAACTGACTTGCCCCTCGAATTATCAACTATGCACTGAATGGCGCAAACGGCGAAAACTTTTGAACTCTAAAAGATTAGCTATCATCCTTCTATCCGCTTGGAGCTTGGTGGTGCTGATCTCTCTCGGCTGGAACGTCAAACACACTCAAGATGAACATCACCATTTTCTGAAAGACGCCGCTCGCCTGATGCTTGACCATATCAAGCTGGTCAGAGATTGGAGCGCTGGTCACGGCGGCGTCTATGTGCCCGTCTCCGAATCCACCCCACCCAACGAATATCTCGAGGTCGATAACCGGGATATTGCGGTTAGCGACGAACTGACCTTAACCCTGATCAATCCAGCCTATATGACTCGGCAAATATCGGAACTCGCCAGGCATAGCAACGGCATCCAGTTACACATCACCAGTCTTGACCCGATCCGCCCAAGTAACCAACCCACCGACCTGGAACGGGAAGCGCTTCTCACGTTCGAGGCCGGTGACACACAAGAATACAGCCGCTTGATTGAGGATCAAAACGGATTGCGTTTCTTCTACATGGCCCCCCTGATGACCACTCACGCTTGTCTTCGCTGTCATGAAAAGCAGGGGTATGAAGAAGGAGATATACGTGGGGGTATCAGCGTCACAATACCCGATGTCAATACAGCTCCAATCTTGGGATTTGTTATTGGCCACACCGTTATAGGCATGATCGGCATAGCGTTAATCGCCAATCTCTCTCAAAAACTATCCGCAAGCTACAAAAAAATGCATCAGCAATCAATCATCGATGCGCTGACCGGGATTCCGAATCGTCGTCATTTTATCGATCGACTACTTGCCGAATACCGTCGCGCCAGCCGCAACTCAACCCCATTGACACTGATGCTCTGTGATATTGATTTTTTCAAGCTATACAATGACTCCCTCGGCCACTTGCAGGGTGATGACTGTCTTGTAAAAGTGGCGAAGACAATCCATTCGTCACTACAACGTGGCGGCGATCTGTGCGCGCGCTACGGGGGAGAAGAGTTCATTATCATTCTACCCAATACGGATTTAAAGGGCGGAGAAAAAGTTGCCGGGCGCATCAAACAGGAAATTACCGCCTTAGCCATACCTCATCCCAACTCGCCTGTCGGAGAGCATCTTACCTTGAGCATTGGCGTGGCTACCGAGGCCCATGACTATCCATCCCAATATAAATTAATCAAGCGGGCTGACGACGCACTCTACCGTAGTAAGCAGCTGGGACGAAACCGCATTGAATATGACACCCATGACCGTAATGCAAGCGCTTCGTCGGAAATAGAGGAGTTACAGGTTGAAATCAAACAACCCGGTTAGTAACGGGCTGAACTTACAGCGTTGAGTGATCAGCCACCAATCACCTACTTATCCCTAGGGCCTGTTTAAGGAATTTACTTAACAGATCACTCAAGCTGTTTAATGGACCAACGCTATATCGATCATGTTACAGAGCATTTGATCAACCAATGGACAAATTGGATTGCAATGCCTTCGAACCTGTAGCCCCCCCAAGTTCGCCAATAAGAGAAAAAATGTCGGTAGCTAAAAAGAATACAATTCGTGACGCCTTCACTCCCTTTCAATTACCGGATACAAATATCATTTCTACGCGGCAGAAGAGTTCTTCTTCATCCTCGATCTATGAAGAGGAGGAGAGAAAAAGACTATCGCGTGAGTTGCATGACGGGTTGGGACAGCTTTTGACTACGATAGGATTGCAGGTAAAACAATGCCTGAATCATTACGACAGCAATTCATTCACCAGCCTGTCACCACATGACCACAAAGCCTCGTTACAGCAGATTTCAACGATGGTGAAAGAAGCTATCGGTGAAGTCAGATCCATATGCAGCGCCATTCGACCCCCCATTCTCGATGACCTCGGTGTCCTGGCGGCCATCTCCTGGCAATGCAGGCAGATCTCACAGGCCTCCCCATCTTTAAGGATTGTTACCGATTACAGGATTGAAGAGGACCAGATACCCGTTGCTTACAGAACAGCAATCTACCGCATCGTACAGGAATCATTAAACAATGCCCTGAAATACTCCCGTGCAAGCCGGATCGGAGTCACACTCTCCCAGCAAGATGAATCGATCCACTTGAGTGTCATTGACAATAGCATAGGATTCAACATCGCCTCTATCCACGAGGGGCTTGGCCTGGGATTAATGAGTATGCGTGAAAGGGTGGAATCGGTGAACGGCAAACTGGAAATCGCTGCCGCCGACAATTCGGGAGTCAAAATTCAGGCATATTTTCCACTTCGAACAATGACGCTCTGCGACATTTGATCAAAACCCCCAGACCTTCATCATCTCCCCGCGTTAACCACGGAATGTCATAACCCCTTGCCCGGACAGGTTTTATTTCAACGGTAAGACGCGCTAAATTGTTAATTTTGATGTCACCATGGGACTCACAACACGGCAAGGTGTATCGTATATCAACGAGTTGATGCGGAGCGACCCAAGGCTTTGCTCACAGGCTCTCGAGAATTTCACTTCGGTTATAACCGGCATCAGCGTTATTTCATGGTTTCAGGGTACTATTATACGGCCGCTACAGCCTCAGTTCGTTTACTGTGCATATCGGAAACCACCTGAGTAATGACAGCTACAAATGGGATGATGAATAATGGCTAACATAGATGCGATTAAATTGCTTGGCAGCATACTCAACAGCGGTGTCTTGTCCCGCGGTTCCGGCTCCAACATATTGGGTTCGGTTATCGGGTCCATGATGGGAGGCGGCCAAACCTCGACTGGCGGTGGACTCGGCAATATCCTGGGCAGCGTTCTGGGTGGCGGGGGCGCTCAAACGGGAACAGGAGGTCTCGGAGACCTGCTGGGCGGTGGCGGCAGGACAGGATCCGGCCAGCCTGGCGGCGGTGATCTCACTGATCTGCTTGGCGGCCTGCTTGGCGGCGGCGCTGGAGGCGCAGGATTGGGAGGTTTACTGGGTGCCGCCATGTCCCAATTCGGCGGACAGCAGGGCGCCCAGCCTGTGACCCACTTCAAGTCCGGCGATCATCTGCCCCAGGGCATGGATTATCAGCAGGCAACGGATCAGGCGGCCCTGTTGATACGCGCCATGATCAATGCCGCCAAGTCCGACGGCAAGGTCGACAAGGAAGAACAGCAGAAGATTCTCGGCAGGCTTGGTGAGGTTACCCAGGACGAGATCGAGTTCGTTCGCAGTGAACTTGCAAAGCCGTTGGATCTGGAGGGATTCGTTCGCTCCATACCGCAAGGGCTGGAGCAACAGGTCTATGCCATATCGCTGATGGCCATAGATCTGGACAGTCAGGCGGAAGCTCAATATCTGCACAGTCTTGCCCAGGCGATCCGAATCTCGCCTCAGGTCAGCAATCAGATCCACGAACAGTTTGGCGCACCAACCATCTACAGAACCTGAAAGAAATTTACTGTAGCGGAAGTACGCGAAAGATCGTACGGCTCGTATGGTTCAGGGTGCGGTAGAGCCGCACCCCGCCCCGGTACTTGAATATGGATCAGTTCTTTGACTTATCCACGATCTTTTTAATCCAAGGCATCATAGCCCTTAGACGCTCACCCACCTGTTCGATGGAGTGAGCCTCATTGAGTCGGCGGTAGGCGGTCATCGATGGGTAGCCAAGGGCGCCCTCAGAAACGAATTGCTTGGCATACTCGCCGCTTTGAATATTGCGCAGGGCCTCCCGCATCGCCTTGCGGCTCTCCTCGTTGATCACTCTGGGACCGGTCACATACTCACCATACTCCGCATTGTTGGAGATGGAGTAGTTCATGTTGGCGATGCCCCCCTCGTACATCAGGTCGACGATCAATTTCAACTCATGCAGACATTCGAAATAGGCCATCTCGGGCGCATAGCCCGCTTCGGTGAGGGTTTCGAAACCGGCTTTCACCAACTCCACGGCACCACCGCATAGCACTGCCTGCTCACCAAACAGGTCGGTCTCTGTTTCATCCTTGAAAGTGGTTTCAATGATACCGGTACGACCACCGCCGATGGCGGAGGCATAGGAGAGGGCGGTATCCATGGCCGTGCCGGTTGCATCCTGATAGATGGCCACCAAGTCGGGGATACCACCGCCCTTTTGATATTCGCTGCGTACCGTATGGCCGGGCGCCTTGGGGGCGATCATGATAACGTCGAGATCTTCCCGCGGCACGACCTGGTTGTAGTGGATCGCAAAACCGTGGGCAAAGGCGAGTGCCGCAGATTCCTTGATATTGGGCTCGATCTGCTCGCGATAGAGCCTGGCCTGGAACTCGTCAGGGGCCAGGATCATGACCACATCGGCGGCCTGGACCGCCGCTTCAATCGACTTCACCGTCAGTCCTGCGTTCTGTGCCTTGATGGCCGAAGGAGAGCCCTCACGCAGACCGACGACGACGTTCACACCCGAGTCCTGCAGATTGTTGGCATGGGCGTGACCCTGTGAACCGTAGCCGATAATGGAGACCGTCTTGCCCTTGATGATGCTCAGGTCGCAGTCTTTGTCATAATAAACGTTGATAGCCATGTTGTTTCCTTCGGAAAATGTAGTGTTTTATATTCTGGTCTTACGCCGCGAATAAACGTCATACACGGTGCGGCAAGCCGCACCCTACGCCTCATTCACCGGTAGGGTGCGGCTTGCCGCACCGCATCTTGAAAGTCGCAGATGACAAACTATCCTCAGAGCCCAAGCCCCTTCGGTCCGCGGCCGATGCCCGAGGGACCGGTGCGCACCACCTCGATGATCAGATCTTCGTCCACCGCCTCGATAAAGGCATTCAGCTTGCTCGCCGCACCCGTCAGCTCGACGGTGTAACTGGTGTCGGTGACATCGATGATCTTGCCGCGGAATATATCCACCAGGCGCTTGATCTCCTCACGCTGGGTACGTTCCGCCCGCAGCTTGATCATCATCATCTCGCGTTCGATATGGCTGCCTTCGGTGAGATCGACAAGCTTTACCGTGTCGATCAGCTTATTCAACTGCTTGGTGATCTGTTCAATGATCTCGTCACTGCCGCTGGTTACCAGGGTCATGCGGGAGAGGCTCAGATCCTCGGTGGGCGCCACCGTCAACGATTCGATGTTGTAGCCGCGCGCAGAGAACAGATTTGCCACCCGTGCCAGTGCGCCGGACTCATTCTCCAATAGAATAGATATGATATGTCTCATCAGACCAACTCGCTCCCGGGTGACAGATACATCTCGTGATGCCCCTTGCCTGCCGCAATCATCGGATAGACATTCTCCGAGGGATCGACCACCACATCCAGGAAGACCAGCCGGTCCTTGAGCGAGAAGGCCTCTTTCATCGCTCCCTCCAGATCCTTCGTTTTATCAACGCGCATGCCCACGTGGCCGTAGGACTCGGTCAATTTGACAAAATCCGGTGTCACGCTCATACCGGACTGGGAGTAGCGGCTCTCGTAGAAAAACTCCTGCCATTGCCGCACCATGCCCATATATCCGTTATTCAGCAAAATGATCTTAATCGGCAGCTCGTATTGAAGGCAGGTCGCCAGCTCCTGGATACACATCTGGATACTCGATTCGCCGGTGACCACCGCCACTTCAGCCTTCGGAAAGGCCATCTGAACCCCCATCGCCGCGGGCAGGCCGAAACCCATGGTGCCGAGCCCTCCCGAGTTGATCCATCGTCGCGGCTTGTCGAAACGATAGAATTGCGCGGCGAACATCTGGTGCTGACCCACATCGGAAGTCACATAGGCGTCTCCCTTGGTAACCTTGTGCAGTATCTCGACCGCATGCTGCGGTTTTATCAGCTCGCTCTTCCGGTCATACTTCAGACAATCCATAGAGCGCCATTTTTCGATCTGCTCCCACCACTGTTTCAAGGCTTGCTTCCTGGGTTGCGCATCACCTTCGTCGACCACCTTCAGCATGTCCCGAAGCACCTGCTTGACCGGACCCACGATGGGTACGTCGACACGGACGTTCTTGGAGATCGATGAAGGATCGATATCGATATGGATGATGGTTGCATCCGGGCAAAACTGTTTCACATGGCCGGTGACCCGGTCATCGAAACGGGCGCCGACAGCGATCAGCACGTCGGTCTCGTGCATCGCCATATTCGCTTCGTAGGTGCCATGCATACCGAGCATACCGAGGAAGTTCCTGCCGCTACCAGGATAGGCCCCCAATCCCATCAGGGTCTGGGTGATCGGAAACCCCAGCTTGTCCACGAGGTCGGTCAGCGGTTTGGCGGCATCGTCCAACACCACCCCGCCACCGGTATAGAAGACCGGGCGTTCGGCCTCCATCATGATCTTGACCGCTTTCTTGATCTGCCCAAGATGGCCTTTGATCACCGGATTGTAGGAGCGCATCTTGACCTTGTTGGGATATTTATAGGGAATCTTGATACCAGGATCCGTCACATCCTTGGGTATATCGACCACTACCGGCCCGGGACGACCGCTGGTGGCTATGTAGAAGGCCTTCTTGATGGTCTCGGCCAGGTCTTCCAGCCGCTTGACCAGAAAGTTGTGCTTCACGCAGGGGCGTGTAATGCCAACCGTATCGACTTCCTGAAACGCATCACTGCCGATCACCGGTGTCGGCACCTGGCCGGTGAGAATTACCATCGGAATTGAGTCCATGAAGGCCGTGGCAATGCCTGTCACCGCATTGGTCGCCCCCGGGCCGGAGGTTACCAGAACGACGCCCGGTTTGCCGGTGGCGCGCGCATAGCCGTCGGCCGCGTGCCCCGCCGCCTGTTCGTGGCGCACCAGAATGTGTTTCACATCCTTCTGCTTGAAAATAGCGTCGTAGATATGCAGTACAGCACCGCCCGGATAACCGAACACATGCTCCACACCCTCATCTTTCAAACATTGAACGATGATCTCGCCACCGCTGAGTTCCACCTTGAGGCCTCCAATTGCGCCGATTGTCTTTTCGGACACTAAACTTACAGAAACAGTGCAAAATACTAATACTACCTTTATAGGTCAAGCGGATATCCCCTCTCATTTTGCACTTTCAGCTTCTCACATTACTTGCCATTCGGATAACATGCTCCATAATGATCCTGATCAATGATGCATGACACAGGGATCCAATCCGTGAAACAGACGCTTTTACTCACACTATTACTTCCATTCTTAACCGCTGCTTACGCTGAAACCTATCGCTGGGTCAACGAAGAGGGCGTGGTGACCTACTCACAAACACCACCACCGGACGTGAAGGCCGAAACCGTGAAGATAAGGAACACACCCGCGGGCAGTGGCGTCGATTCAAAAAAGCAACTTGAAGAACTGCGGCAAAGACTGGCAGACAGTGCTGAAGACAGGGCACTGAAAAAGGCGCTGAAGAAAGAGCAGGCTGAAATCAAAGCCGAAAACAGGAAAAACTGTAATACTGCCCGAAAGAATCTGGAGCAGCTCACGGCCTTGGGGAACCGTCTGTACAAGACCGGGGACAGCTATGTCCGCCTGACCGAGGAGGATCGCCAAAAGAAGATGCGGCAGGCGAGGGAACAGATCAAAGAGCACTGCAAAAGGTAGCCGCAGATGCCGCTGCTCAAGATCACCACAAATCAGCCTCTCGACCAGGACAGACTGGACCAATTGCTTAAGCATGCCTCTGAATCAGTGGCGGCCGTCCTTGGTAAGCCAGAGCGATATGTCATGGTCAGTATCGAACACAACCCTCAAATGCTGTTTGCGGGCAGCCGTGACGCGCTGGCCTATCTGGAGCTGAAAAGCATTGGCCTTCCGGATGATCAGACACGGCAGATATCCAACGCCTTATGCCAGCTGATGGAGCGGCAACTGTCCATATCTCCGGACAGGGTTTACATAGAGTTCAGCGCCGCTGAACGCCATCATTGGGGTTGGAACTCCTCGACCTTCTAGGTCCTGACAACACTATTCCAATTCGCCAACATACACACTCAAATACCTCTCCGGCCGTGACCCACCACCCGAAGCGGGATAGAATCACGCCTTTTCACCATCAGGCCGAGCCAGACCCATGCGTACTTCAAACTTCCCTCTACACACCGTCAAGGAGACACCCGCCGATGCCGAGACCGCCAGCCACAAGCTGATGCTGCGGGCCGGTTTGATCCGCAAGTTGGCAGCCGGTCTCTACACCTGGCTCCCCCTGGGCCTGAGGGTGCTGCGCAGGGTGGAGAGCATCGTGCGCGAGGAGATGGACCGGGCCGGCGCCCTGGAAGTGCTGATGCCGACCGTGCAGCCCGCCGAACTATGGCGGGAGTCGGGCCGCTGGGAGCAGTACGGCCCTGAGCTGCTGCGCCTGCACGACCGCCACCAGCGCGAGTTCTGCTACGGCCCCACCCACGAGGAGATCATCACGGAGCTGGCGCGCAACGAGCTGCGCAGTTACAAGCAGCTGCCGGTCAACTTCTACCAGATCCAGACCAAGTTCCGGGATGAGATACGCCCCCGCTTCGGCGTCATGCGCGCCCGCGAGTTCCTCATGAAGGACGCCTACTCCTTCCACCTTAACCAGGATTCCCTGCAGCAGACCTACGAGGTGATGCACCAAACCTACTCCCGCATCTTCAGCCGTTGCGGTCTCGATTTCCGCCCGGTGGCGGCTGATACCGGCAGCATCGGCGGCAGCGGCTCTCATGAGTTCCATGTGCTGGCCGAATCGGGCGAGGACGCCATCGCCTTCTCCACCATCAGTGACTACGCCGCCAACGTGGAGCTGGCCGAGGCGGTTGCACCGGCGGGGGAGCGTCCGGCACCCGGCATGGAGATGACCCTGGTCGACACCCCGGACGCCAAGACCATCCAGGAGCTGGTGGCACAGTTCGACCAGCCCATCGAGAAGACAGTCAAGACCCTAGTGGTAAAAGCATCGGAGGAGACGGATGCCGAACTGGTGGCCCTGCTGGTGCGTGGCGACCACGACCTGAACGAGATCAAGGCGGACAAGCTGGCCCAGGTGGCCTCCCCACTGCAGTTCGCCGAGGAGGCGGAAATCCGCGCCGCCATCGGTGCCGGCCCCGGCTCCCTCGGTCCGGTCAAGCTGCCGATCCCCTATGTCGTCGACCGCACGGTGGCCAAGATGGCCGACTTCAGCGCCGGCGCCAACCGGGACGGCAAACACTACTTCGGTATCAACTGGGGCCGCGACCTGCCGGAGCCGACGGAGATTGCCGATCTTCGCAACGTGCGGGAGGGCGATCCCAGCCCCGACGGTCAGGGCATACTCACTATCGCCCGTGGCATCGAGGTGGGTCACATCTTCCAGCTCGGTAAAAAGTACAGCGACGCCATGAATGCCACCGTCCTCGATGAGAATGGCAAGGCAGTGGTGATGACCATGGGCTGCTACGGCATCGGCGTCACCCGAGTGGTGGCCGCCGCCATCGAACAGCACCACGACGACAAGGGTATCGCATGGCCGGCTGCCCTGGCCCCTTTCCAGGTCGCTCTCTGTCCCATGAAGATGGAGAAGTCGCAACGGGTACGCGAGGCGGTGGAGAAACTTTATTCAGCGTTGCAAGACGCCGGCATCGAGGTACTGATCGACGACCGCAACGTTCGCCCCGGCTTCATGTTCGCCGACATGGAGCTGATCGGCATTCCCCACCGCATCGTGGTAGGGGAGAAATCCCTGGACGAAGGCAAGGTGGAGTATCGTGGAAGAAAGGATGTGGAAAACAGCTTCATCCCACTCGAAGAGATAGTTGAATTCATCCAGGCCGGATGACACATCAAACAAACCAGGAATGTAATACCTAAACCCGAGGGACCGAAACAAGGGCAGGCACACTGGACAATAAGAACTGACCGGTTGTGCCAGCTACCAGCCTTACCTTTTCGACAGAGATTTCGTCCCCGTTCACGCTGGTTGACAACCCAGATTCACAAAGACGCATGCAAGATCTTCCCACCTGATATGCCCTTCCTTCAGGCCATAAAAACCTGCTTTGTCGCTTGTCAAAAACGACTATAACAATGGTGACTACGACAGTTTGCAACCAAACGCCACTGAATCAGATAAAACACAATCAACCGATGCCGGCGTGGCAGTGTGTCAGGAAGCAAAATCTCGTTAAGTCTACACTTTGACTGCCGATACACTAGTCATACCAGAGCCATCGCTTCGAGGGAATGAATACAGGTAAGCACTGACATACGAGGGAGTGTTCTGAGATGGAATACAGATCTGACTCGTGCAGATTACGAATTCAAGCACGCGCACGTCCAGATACCGACGCTCCAGCCACGATGTCCTTAAAGTCATACCCATTCATGGATGAGTGCCTTATGGCCAATACTTTAGGGTAGCCGCATATGAAAACTATCGCTTCAAGCATATTCCGACACGTACTGTCACTGGCACTGACAACCCTGTTTTGCTCAGTCACCGCAGTTAACGCCACACCACAGTTTCATCGCTCGGAGATCATCTTCGCTACAGGAGAGACAGCCATCGGTAACCATGCCCAACATGGCAACCAGATTGTTGTTATCGACAGTGGCGTGGCAGAGCAGCATAAACTGCTTCTCGGGATCGACCGCAGAATCGAAGTGATTCGACTTAGACCCGGACAAAATGGTTTATCACAGTTAGCCGATGCGTTGCAGGGTCGCTCTCGCATCACTGCCATCCACCTGATATCCCATGGCGAACCGGGAAGCCTATTGCTGGGTGGCGTCGCTATTGACAGAGACAGATTGGATGATCATTCACGAGATCTGGCCATCATCGGAATGGCTCTCGAAGAGAGCGGGGATATTCTGCTATACGGCTGTAATGTCGCGAAAAACGAAAATGGTAAGACATTCATTCGCCGACTTAGTGCAATGACCGGCGCAGATGTTGCGGCATCCGATGACGCTACCGGCTCCATCACAGCTGGCGGCAACTGGTTGCTGGAGAGCTCCTACGGTGAGATTGAAACGGATATCGTGGTGAACCCAATTCAAGGTGACGATTATGGCCACCTTTTGGCACTGCCCGTTATCGGCGGCACGGCCTCAGCCCAGGGGGTTAACGACAATGCAACCATCGCCCCCTTTTCCGGGGTGACCATTACCGACACTGACGGCCACAATGTCACCACTACGGTAACCCTGGACAACAATATCAAGGGTATATTCACCGGTGCATCCCTGATCACATCAGGTTTTACCGGGACCGGCCCCTATACCCTTACCGCCACCACCCCGGCCAATGCCCAGACGGCAATCCGTCAATTGGTCTACGATCCAGCCGATAACCGGGTTGCACCCGGCTCAACCGAGACCACCACGTTCACCATCAACGTGGATGACGGCACCCTGAATGGCACTGATAACACCACTACTGTTGTCACCACCTCGATCAACGACAACCCAGGTTTCAGCGGCACGCCGAGCATTACCGGTACTGCTTCGGTTGGCGGCACACTGAATGCCGCGAATACCGGAACCACCGACCCCGACACCGGCGACGGTATCACCCTCAGCTATCAATGGATGTCCAACGGCGCCAACATCACAGGCGCAACCGCCAGCAGTTACATCCTCACCAGCGGCGAGGCCCATACCACCATTACACTCAATGTCACCGCCAACGACAACTTCGGCGGCACCACCGGAGCTTTTACCACCGCGGGTGTTGCAGTTTCGAACAGTGCGCCTGTGAATTCGGGACTGCCAGCCATCAGCGGCGGCGCCTCTGTGGGAGGAACGCTCAACACCACCAACGGTACCTGGACCGATGCCGACAACGATGGCCTCAGCTACGCCTATCAATGGCGTGCCGACGGCATCGATATCGCTGGCGCCACTGCCTCCGGCTACACCCTCACCAGTAGCGAGGCACACACCACAATCACCGTTGTGGTCACCGCTTCCGACGGCAACGGCGGCTCGACTCCCGCAACCTCGGCTGGCACCGCCGTCGCCAATACGGCGCCGGTGAACACGCTGCTGCCCGCCATCAGCGGCACCGCAGCCGTCGGTAACACTTTGACCGCCTCCAACGGCACCTGGAGCGACGCCGACAACGATGGCCTCAGCTACGCCTATCAATGGCGTGCCGACGGCATCGATATCGCCGGCGCCACTGCCTCCGGCTACACCCTCACCAGTAGCGAGGCACACACCACAATCACCGTTGTGGTCACCGCTTCCGACGGCAACGGCGGCT
>JBEVXH010000003.1:290954-533456 GCA_040506195.1 Candidatus Thiodiazotropha sp.
CCGGTGAACACGCTGCTGCCCGCCATCAGCGGCACCGCAGCCGTCGGTAACACTTTGACCGCCTCCAACGGCACCTGGAGCGACGCCGACACCGACGGCCTCAGCTACGCCTACCAGTGGCGCGCCGACGGCATCGATATCGCCGGCGCCACTGCCTCCGGCTACACCCTCACCAGTAGCGAGGCACACACCACGATCACCGTTGCGGTCACCGCTTCCGACGGCAACGGCGGCTCGACTCCCGCAACCTCGGCTGGCACCGCCGTCGCCAATACGGCGCCGGTGAACACGCTGGTGCCCGCCATCAGCGGCACCGCAGCCATCGGTAACACCCTGACCGCCACCAACGGCACCTGGACCGACGCCGACAACGATGGTCTCAGCTACACCTATCAGTGGCGCGCCGACGGCATCGATATCGCAGGCGCCACCAATAGCAGTTTCACGCTTACCGCCAGCCAGGCGGGTGCGCTACTGAGTATCGAAGTCACCGCCGATGACGGTTTCGGGGGCAGCGGCACAGCCAGCTCCACCGGTATCGCCGGAAACAGCCCGCCGGTCATCAGCGGTTCACCGCTCACCAGCGTTGTCGGTCACACGGCTTACAGTTTCACGCCCGTAGCCAGTGATTCAGACAACGAGCCATACAGTTTCAGTATCGTCAATATGCCCGCATGGGCTCAATTCGACATCGCTACAGGACAGCTTTACGGCACACCAACCAACAGTGACGTGGGTACCACCAACGGCATCGTCATCACTGTCAGTGACGGCCTTAACAGCAATTCACTCAGCGCCTTCAATCTAACCGTTACGGAAAATCCCGACATTGACGGTGACGGCATACCCAACGATTGGGAGCTTGCCAACGGCCTCGATCCCAACGATCCAAATGATGCAACGACCGATCTGGACGGTGACGGTATCAGCAACCTGGAGGAGTATCTCGCCACTGGCGACCCGCTCAGCGATGATAATCCGCCCGTACTGGAGCTGCCATCCGACGTCACCGTCAACGCAGTCGGTCTGTTCACGCCGGTCGATATCGGTGAAGCCACCGCCTACGATGATCTGGACGGGACGCTCGCTCCCTCATCCGATGCCCTCCCTTACTACGCACCAGGAAGCCGCCATGTGACCTGGAGCGTCAGCGACACAGCCGGCAACACTGCCAGTGGCGTGCAAACCATCAATGTCATCCCGCTGGTCTCGTTCAGCATGGATCAGTCGACCTCCGAAGGGGCCGACGTCAGCTTCCGCGTCATTCTCAATGGGGAAGCGGTTGCCTATCCGGTCAGCGTGCCATATGTGGTGGCAGGCAGTGCTTCAACCGACGGCAGCGATCACGATCTTACCCAGGGTACGGCGATGATCAACGACGGCCTGGAGACTACCGTCAGTTTCAACACTGTGGACGACGGCCCGGGTGAAGGCACTGAGCAGATTGTCATTACCATGGATGAACCGACAAATGCGGTTGCAGGTCCCCAATCGTCACATACCGTATCGTTGATCGAGGGTAACATTGCGCCGCGCATCAGCCTGAGTGCCATGCAGAGCGGGCAACAGATCCGCACCGTGGAGATCGGAGAAGATCCGGTGACCGTCACCTCGGCCTTGATCGACCCGAACAGAGACGACAATCACAGCTACGACTGGTCGGCGACCGACGCACGTCTCAGCGACATCGACATCGCAGCCGACACCTACACCTTCTCTTCGAATGAGCTTGTCCCAGGGCTATATACACTACATCTGTCGGTTGATGACGGTAGTGAAACAGGCGAGGCAAGCCTGGCTCTCGCTGTGATAGAGTCGCCACCGAGCCTCAGTGACTCTCTGGACAGTGATGGTGACGGTGTCGATGACGCCAATGAAGGTATCGCCGATGAGGATAATGACGGAGTGCCAAATTATCTCGATGCCATTCCAAACACCAACATCCTGCAGGAACAAAGCGCCCTGAGCACCAGCTATCTGATCGAAAGCGAACCCAGCGTTAGCCTGTCACTTGGCAGTGTTGCCCTGCAGACTCAGGATGGCAAGGCGAATATCGATACCAGTGACCTCGAAAACGCCGGCCTCCCAAGCGACGACGAATATGACTTTAGCAGCGGTCTGTTCGACTTTGACATCAAGGAGATACCGATCGCCGGTCAGTCCGTGCAGATAGTGATCTCTCAATTCGCAGCCATCCCGGCCAATGCGGTGTACCGAAAGCTTATGCCTACTGGCTGGATTGATTTCGTCATCGATGAGAACAACACTGTGGCATCGGCCGCCGGTGATGCGGGTTTCTGTCCGCCACCCGGCGACAGTAACTACACCGCAGGCCTGACAGAGGGCCATTGGTGCGTTCAGCTAACCATTGAAGATGGTGGTCCCAACGATGCAGACGGCAGCGTCAACCATGCCATAGACGATCCAGGTGGTGTCGCCCAAAAACTTTCCTCTGGACAGGGTGCGACGTCCAGCGGCGGCGGCGGGAACAACGACATTCTGTTTCTGTTGTCATTGATCACACTCCTTCTCCGGCGTAAAAATATCAGGCATCTGGGTTGACAGGACTCAAGCTGGAGCGACTCCACACCCCCTGTTGACGGAGTCCATTTGACAGGGGGAGTCGATGCATTGCGCCTGTTTTGTCATCTGCATCGGTATCGGTAATTTGAGCTTGCTGTATCCGCCGCCCTCATTCGGGGGACTCGGCATGAAAATCGGATCCCACCAATAGCGGTACAATCAGATTTCCACCTTAATACCATCTCCCGCCTGGCTCTCTGAAGAGATGCTGAGACTAACCTGTCCCTGCGACCACTCATATCGTGTTCGGCCGTAAATAACAGGGGTAGGATTTGACAGCCCACTGCAGAAGCGGGGAAACTATGCCGCTTTTATACCCGCACCGGGCGATTTTACAGAGAGGCAGAACCAAGATGACCAGACAAAACGCTTACAACCGCGATGAGCTGTTGAGTTGCGGCCATGGTGATATGTTTGGTCCGGGCAATGCTCAGCTGCCGACACCCAACATGTTGATGATGGACCGTATCGTCAAAATCTCGGATGATGGCGGGGAATTCAACAAGGGCGAGATCCTGGCCGAACTCGATATCCAACCCGATCTGTGGTTCTTCGATTGCCATTTTCCCGGAGATCCGGTGATGCCGGGCTGCCTCGGACTCGATGCCATGTGGCAGATGGTGGGTTTCTTTCTCGCCTGGATCGGTAATCCGGGACACGGGCGGGCGCTCGGCGTCGGTGAAGTGAAGTTCACCGGCCAGGTGTTGCCCACCGCCAAGCAGGTTACCTACCTCATCAACATCAAGCGGGTGATAGCCCGTAAGCTGGTTTTGGGTGTGGCCGATGGAGTGATGAAGGTCGATGGCCGCGAGATCTATTCGGCGAAGGACCTGCGTGTCGGTCTCTTCACCTCCACCGACAATTTCTGATCCTTCCGGCCGATGGCCATGCTGCAGGGATTGACCGGTCTGTTCCTTATCCCACTGCTAGCCTGGTTGATCAGCGAAAACAGGCGGGCTTTCGACTGGCGTGTGCCGGTTGCCGGGCTTGTCCTACAACTGATTCTCGCACTGCTGTTGTTGAAACTGCCCCTGTTTCAGGCACTGTTTATCCGACTCAATCAGGTATTGCTGGCACTGCAGCAGGCGACAGAAGCGGGTACCGGCTTCGTGTTCGGTTATCTGGGTGGCGCCGAATCCCCTTTTCTGGCGAGCGATGGCGGTAGCAGCTTCGTTCTCGCCTTTCGCGCCCTCCCGCTGGTGTTGGTGATCAGCGCCCTCTCGGCCCTGCTCTTTTACTGGCGGATACTTCCGCTGGTGGTGAGATTCTTCTCATGGCTGCTGCAGAAGAGCCTGGGTATCAGCGGCGCTCTGGGCCTGGGCGCGGCAGCCAATGTGTTTGTCGGCATGGTGGAATCGCCCCTGTTGATCCGCCCCTACCTGAGCAAACTCACCCGCAGCGAACTCTTCAGCCTGATGACCCTCGGCATGGCAACCATCGCCGGCACCGTGCTGGTACTCTACGCCAGCCTCCTCGAGGGCGTAATCGACAATCCCGTCGGGCATCTGCTGACCGCCTCGTTGATCTCCGCACCCGCAGCCGTCATGATCTCCCGGCTGATGGTGCCCGAAACCCGGCCCGGCACCGCAGGTGAACTGCTCGATATGCAGCCGGTCAGCAGCGGTATGGAGGCGGTCACCAATGGAACCATCGAAGGATTGAAACTGCTGGCCAACATTGTCGCCTTGCTGATTGTCTTGGTCGCTCTGGTCAGCCTTCTCAACCAGATGCTTGACTTGCTGCCGGATGTCGCTGGGGAGTCACTGAGCCTGCAACGCCTCCTGGGGTGGCTGATGGCCCCGCTGGCATGGCTCATGGGCATCCCCTGGTCGGAGGCGATCACCGCCGGCTCACTGCTGGGTACCAAGACGGTCCTCAATGAACTCCTGGCCTATATTGAACTTATCCGCTTACCGGGGGATGCCCTGGATGAGCGCAGCCGCCTGATTCTTACTTACGCCCTTTGCGGATTCGCCAATTTCGGCAGCTTGGGTATCATGATAGGAGGACTGGGGTCGATGGTACCGGAACGTCGCAGCGAGATTGTCGCTTTGGGTATGAAATCGATTGTCGCCGGCACACTGGCTACCCTGCTCACCGGTACGGTGGTCGGTCTGATATGGTGAATGAAAGAAGTTCTGATTCTTCAGGGCTTGTGTACAAGCTTGCAACAACAGAGCGAAACAACCCGGAAATTATTTGATGAAAAGCCTTTGGAACGACGTCGAAGCGGCAACCTGCGAGAGTGAACTGGATCTACGTGTCTACAGCTCCCGCCTGCTCGGCGCAGATCCATCGCTGGTGTTGCATGGGGGCGGCAACACATCGGTAAAAATCAGCGAACCAAACCTGTTCGGCGAGGAGCAGGAGATCCTCTACGTCAAGGGCAGTGGCTGGGATCTGGCAACAATCGAACCTGAAGGTTTCACCCCCGTACGCATGGACCATCTGCTGCGACTGGCCCAGCTCGAGTCACTCAGTGACAGCGAAATGATCAACCAGCTGAAAACCCAGCAAACCCTGGCCACCGCGCCAACGGCGTCGGTGGAGGCGATCCTGCACGCGGTTCTTCCCTTCAAATATGTGGATCATACCCATGCAGATGCCATCGTGACACTGACAAATACGCCGCAAGGAGAGCGGATCATTCGCGAACTCTATGGCGACCGGGTGGTGGTCATTCCCTATGTGATGCCGGGTTTTGATCTGGCGAAATCTGTGGCGACACTGTTTCCTTGCAATGCCCAACAGGACACTATCGGCATGGTGTTGATGAACCATGGCCTGTTTACCTTTGGCGACACTGCACAACTGAGCTATGAACGCATGATTCAGCTGGTTGACGAAGCCGAGCGCCAGTTACGGCAATCCGGGGCCTGGGAACTCCCTCAGCAATGCACGGAACATGAATTCAAGCCTCAGCTGCTGGCCGATCTGCGCAAGGAGATCTCGGATGTTGCAGGCTTTCCGATTATCCTGCAGAGTCATCGGGAGCATGCCGAGCTTGCATTCTGCCAACGCCAAGACCTTGCAAAGGTCTCCCAGCGTGGGCCGGCCACACCCGACCATGTCATCCGCACCAAACAACTGCCCATGCTGGGCCGGGATGTCATCGAATACGTCGCGGACTATCAACGCTACTTTGAACATCACGCCCCTTCCTCCAGGACCCCTGTAGAGATGCTGGACCCGGCCCCCAGAGTCATACTCGATCCGGAACTCGGCATGCTCTGTGTAGGCAAAAACAGCCGTGATGCAGGCATCGTGGCCGATATCTACCAGCACACCATGGCAATCATCCAGCGGGCCGAGCTGATGGGCGGCTGGCAGGCCCTGCGGACTCAGGCCATCTTCGATGTGGAGTACTGGGAACTCGAGCAGGCAAAACTGCATAAAAACAGTCAGTCTCCCCCTTTCCAGGGGGAGGTGGCGTTAATCACCGGTGCCGCCTCGGGAATCGGCAGAGCCTGCGTCGATTCGATGCTGCACCGTGGCGCCGCAGTCGTCGGATTGGATAAATCACCGGATATCGTCGATCAACAAACTCAGGCGGATTTCCTTGGCCTGCACTGCGATATCAGCGACATCGACAACGTAAAAGCGGCGCTGGAACAGGCAATAATGCGTTTTGGGGGTATCGATATGCTGGTTCTGAACGCCGGTATCTTCCCAGGCGGCTGCCCTGTATCGGAACTGGAGGATGAGCAGTGGCGTCAAGTCATGGGCATCAATCTGGATGCAAACCTGAGCCTGCTGCGGAGCTGCCATCCCTATCTGAAACGTGCACCCAACGGCGGCAGGATCGTCGTCATCGGATCGAAAAATGTACCCGCACCGGGCCAGGGAGCGGCCGCCTATTCCGCATCCAAAGCCGCGCTGACACAGTTGGCCAGGGTGGTCGCACTGGAGTGGGCGAGTGATGCCATTCGCATCAACACACTCCATCCCGATGCCGTTTTCGACACCGGCATCTGGACAGAAGAGGTCCTGGCCGCCAGGGCAAATCACTATGGAATCAGCATCGCCGACTACAAAAAACGCAATCTGATGAAGTGTGAAATCAGCAGTAAGGATGTGGCGGAACTGGCATCGGAGCTTTGTGATCAGCGCTTCAGCAAGACCACTGGCGCACAGATACCGGTGGATGGCGGCAATGACCGGGTGATTTAGACGCCTGCTGTCGCGCGCCGGCAGCGGGCATAGCGCCGCGACCGCCGGAGAGATAAAGAGGGTGTATCAGCAGTCAGCCGACAGCCAGCTGGGCAGGTTCCGATACCAGATTCACTCCATGCAACTGGCAGCTGCGAATCGATTCCCAAAGCAGGTTTACCGCCTGTGGGCGAGGAAAGCTTTTCCGCCAGGCCAGTCCAATACGCCGCTGAGGCGACTTCACCGCCAAATGCCTGGTGGTAAGCAGATCCCAGCGCAGATATTCGGTTCCAATCGCCGTATCGGGTAGTACTGTGATGCCGATTCCGCTGGCCACCATATAGCGAATCGTTTCCAATGAGCCCCCCTCCAGATTCTCCTGCTGGTTGGCATCACTGTTGCCTTTATTCACACAGCCCGGACAGATCTGCTTAACCTGCTCGCGAAAACAGTGGCCTTCACCGAGCAGTAGAACATTCTCCTCCTGAAGCTGCTGTATGGTGATTGTTTCAAACTCGGTCAGCGGATGCTTCATGGGTAACAGTACGGAAAAGGATTCATCATAGAGCGGGCGGGTAACAATCCCTGGTTCGTCATAGGGGAATGAGATAAGGATCACATCCAAATCCCCCTGCTTCAACTGTTCTGTCAGTACGGCAGTGTAGTTTTCCCGGATCACCAGGGGCATATCACTTGCCAGCTGTTTAAGTTGCGGTACCAGATGAGGAAACAGATAGGGCCCTACCGTGTAGATGGCTCCGACCCGCAGAGGACCCACCAGCTGATCCACACTCTGGCTGGCGAGTTGGCGTATCATGCCGGCCTCCTCCAACACCCGCTGAGCCTGGGTCACGATGCGTTCACCCGCCGCTGTCAGAGTCACCTCCCCCTGACCACGCTCAAAAAGCCCGACACCCAGCTCCTCCTCCAGTTTTTTCACTGCCACACTGAGGGTCGGCTGGCTCACGTAACAGGCCTCTGCAGCATGTCCAAAGTGACGTTTCTGCGCCACCGCCACGATGTATCGGAGTTCGTTAAGTGTCATAATCTATAGTGTAGCCGCTAAGATAGAAAAAACTAATTGGCTTAAAAAATGTTAACCCCTCAACAGAAATCGAAGGAGAATATGGAATAATCCCTAAGCATAGGTCAAAGAAGTAAAAAAGTGGTTTTTGCTTTAGCAAATCCTGTTCTAATATTATGGCAATATGACTAGGGTCCTGATGGGGCGTGGAGAGATAAATTGCTCGTCAGACTAAAAAACAGAAAAGCGAACCGTTCTATGGGCAGCAGTCCTGACAATCAGCCGCCAAATTTCAAGCAGCTCCCCGCTGAGAGTCTCAACCTGCTGCAACTGACGGACAGTCACCTCTATGCCGACCCATCCCGCTGCCTTTTGGGGATCAATACCTTAGAAACATTTGACCATGTGCTTGCCCAGGCACTGCAGGAAACCGGCGATCCGGATTTCATTCTGGCCACTGGCGATCTGGTGCATGATGCCTCTGACTCAGGCTATAAACGGCTGCTGGGCAGATTACAGCTGACCGAAATCCCCACATACTGCCTGCCCGGGAACCACGATATACCGGGCAAGATGAAACAGATCCTGAATCAGGACAATGTACACTGTATTCCGAGTGTGCAGGCGAAAGGCTGGTCCTTGATATTCCTCGATTCGACCATAGCCAATAGTGACGGCGGTCGAATCGATGAGAATCAACTGGAGCTGCTGGAAGTGCTGTTGCGGGCACATGCCGACAAACACACCATGATCTGCCTGCATCATCATCCGGTACCTGTCGGCAGTCGCTGGATGGATACCATGGTGCTGGAGAACCCGGACGCATTCTTCAAATTGATCGAAGCCAATCCGCAGGTTCAGGCGGTCCTCTGCGGACATATCCATCAGGCATTCGACACCGAGTATCGAGGTGTACGCCTGATGGGTTCACCCTCGACCTGCGTGCAGTTCATTCCCAGGGTCGACGATTTCGCCATCGACGCCATTCCGCCAGGTTACAGATGGTTGAGCCTGCAACCCGACGGTACTATCCGGACGGGCCTCAACTCACTGCCGAAAATCCCATCGGGACTCGATCTCGCTTCCATGGGGTATTGATCAGCAGATCCGGCGGAAGCATAAACAGTTCAATCCAAGACAACTTCTACGGATGTTGTTACCCGCATATTGCTCTTGCCGTGCTCGATTCGCAGCGCCAGGGTCTCCACACCATATTTGCGGACGACCCGGCGCAGCGTCTCTCCATAGTCGGGGTCGATCTCATCGGCAGGTTTAAAGCAGTCGCCCTCCGGGCGATTCAGCGCATAGACCATGACCCCTCTGTATCCTTGCCGACAGGCCTCGGCAAGCTGTTCCAGGTGTTTACGGCCACGTAGTGTCACTGCATCGGGGAAACTCAATGCGGTTCCCTGCAACAGGGTCACGTTCTTGACCTCCACCCAGGCGTTGGCGCGGTCACCTTCGGCAAGGTAGAGATCGAACCTCGATTTCTCATCCTTATGCCTAAATACGACTTCTCGTCGTACGGAACGGTAACCGCACAGATCATCCACCCACCCCTCCCTGATCGCCTCCTCGATGACCGGGTTGGTGCGACCGGTATGCACACCAATCCAGCCTTGCCCCATATCCACTCTCTCCAGTGTCCACGCCAGCTTCCGTTTTGGATCGTCACTGTGACTGATCTGCACCGACGCACCGGGTTGCCAGCAGCCGAGCATGCTACCGGTATTCGGGCAGTGTGCGGTCACAACCTTGCCATCAGGCAATTCTATATCCGCGAGAAACCGCTTATAGCGCCTGAGGATTCTTCCATTGGTAAGCGATGGTAGTTGCATAGTGATCGTGTATTATTTCATTATTACCGTTTATGGCAGTTGATGAGGTATACGCTTCTTCTGATCCACACATATTACATAACTAAAGTTCGTAGTTTCAGAACTAACGAATCAAACGACCCATGCAGCGAGGGAGCTGAAAATGAAATCAAAGATATGGCTGTTGATCAGCGGCACATTATTGATCTCCACCCATCTTCAGGCAGACGATTCCGACTATAGCAACAGGCAATTTAACGGAAACCCGGGAAATATGATGGGTGGCATGTTCAACCCGATGCGTAATTTCTTTGGCGGTTCAAACCGATATTCTGATGACTACTATAACTACAGGCATGCCCCACCCCCGGGCTATCACCCGGGCTACGGCTACCCCGGTGCAGCTTACGGTTATCCGCCAGTATACCCGGGCTATCAGCCGCAACGGCACGCCGACAGCAATCCTGCAAACACTCCAACTCAGCAAACTCCGACAGCTGCAGTCGATGTGAAGCCCCCTCAAGCACCACCCGTCTCAGGCTATGGATCCACAGTTTCGGATCAACCTGACTATGGCGAGAGATTCCGTTTCCGCCCCTTGAACAGCGGTAAGCTGTCTACGGATAGTGCAGTGCCACCCGCAACGGTAACCCCGCAATCCCCTGCACCCTTAGGCTATCCGGCAACTCGGCAACCGGCCGGCCAGACCGCTGGCACTCAGGGCATGCAACAGAGTTATAAGCCAAGCATGGAGGCACAATACGACACACAGGAGAGTCAAATGAAATTCAGGCCCCTGGATAAACCGGGATTTTCGCAATAGCATTCCTGGGCCAGCAGACAGACCCAGCAGAGCGCATCCGATTAGTATCAACAGGCCCTAGGTTCACCGCGACTCAGGCGATGGTGAAGCTTTGGTAATCACGATAATCGATCGCCTCGCAGGAGACACCGGTCACTCTGGCATCCGCCGGACCTTTGCTTAGCCAGGACTGCAGGGCCTCGATCGCCTCCACGCTACCGCATGCCACAACCTCCACACGACCGTCGTGGAGATTTTTGGCATAGCCTTTGATGCCCAATTGCCGGGCTTCATGCCGAGTTGTCGCCCGATAGAAGACGCCTTGCACCCGTCCCGCCACATGACAGCGGACACAGATCTTCACACCAGCATTGTCAGCCCTTTCACTCATCACCCAGCCTCACAACCGCCTTCTCACCGGCACGAATCACCCTATCTGCGGCAGGGGAAAACACCACCTCCAGCAGATACTTTGAACCATTGGCATCCCGGGCTATCGGATGCATTCCCAGCCTGTGGATCGTGCCTTCCAACCATTGCCCATGCACGCCCACCTGTACGCCCATACCCTGCTTCAATCCATTCACTGTCTGCGCATCGATCTCGGCAAGCGCCCTCATTCGGCTGTTGTCGAACAGTGTCATCAGAGGCATGGCCGAATTCCGATTGATTACCGCTTGACCGGGTTGCACATGAATAGACTCTACAACGCCATCAAAAGGTGCGGTTATCCGGCTGTACTCCCGTTGCAAACGGATCTTGACCAATTTGGCTTCCGCTTCGCGATAGGCGGCATCTGAACTGGCCGCGGCAATTTCAGCCTGCTTCCGCTCATGATCCGACAGTAGGGTTCGGTCGTATAGTTCCAATGCCCGGTCCAACTCTCGTTTTGCCTCTTCATTCTGCTGAGATGCTGCTTCAAGGCGTGATGCCGCAGCGGCTAGCCTTGATTGATATCTTCGCTGATCGAGCTCCAGAAGCACCTCCCCACGCTTCACGGAGGCACCCACGTCCACATTCACACGGCCCACCATACCGCTGACCAGGGTAGTCAGTTCTGTCCTGTTATTCCAGTCGGTGACCGCCTCCAGGTCCCGTGCCATCAACCGGTCGCTGAATAACAGACATATCAATATGATTCCGGCCGCCGAATATGTCGTGTTCAGGACTTCAAGCATACCCTTCATCATCCTTATCCCCCCATTCACTCACTCTTAATTTTCAGGCGACATCAAAAGATTGCCTGTAAGCGCTTTGATACGGGCATGGGTCAAATGGATCTGATAATCATTTCTTGCCCGCTGCAGTTGTATATCGGCAATCCGGGACATGGAATCACCCAAATCGGCCGCCATATCCAGTTCGTACAGGGTGCGGCTACGATCCAGGTAGAGATCGCGAAAATCTTCTGTCACCCGCAATCCCTGGCGTTCAACCTTCAACCTCTGCAACTCCATCCAGAAATCCAAGAGTTGTTGCCGCAAAACAAGTTCATAAGCTGCCAGCTCGGCCTGTTTCCTATCTGCATGCGCCCGCTGTTCCGCAATATCCGATGCAACCCGGTCACCCTGATAGAGCGGTAGTTCGATCACCAGTGCCGCAGTCAAAGGATTGCGCCCCCCCAGCCTACGTTGGAATGCAGCCGCCTCCAATTCGGCGCGCAATACCGGGTTGTCGTCCGCCTCACTGGCCTGGAGTTGTTTCTTCGCCGCCTGCAGTCCGGCCTGTAGGGCCCTGATTTTCGGATTCTCCCGCAACGCCTTCTCAACCAGTGTCTCTATCTCAGGCAGCTCCCCCAATGAGCCAAACTGCGGAGACTCCAGTTCGGCCGGCAGATCCAGCGGCCGATTCAAGCTGATCGCCAGCTGCGAGCGAGTGATGCGTTGCCTGTTCTGACTTGCCGTCATCTTGCGCAGCGACTGCTGGTAGGTGGATTCAAGCTCCAACATGTCGATATCGGATACCTTTCCCAACTCATTTTTCGTACGCGCCCTGTCGAAGCGTATGTAGTCGATGGCGAGTACTTCGTTATCTCTGGCAAACTCGAGATCAGCCAGCAGGACATCGAAAAATCTTGCCATTACATCCAGTCTGCGCTGCTGTCTGACCTGGAGTAATTGCCATTGCCGGGACATCAATCCAGCCTCGGCCGCCTCTTGCGCATGACTGGTGCGACCGAAGTCATAGAGCAGTTTGCTCAGATTGAGTCGGGCCAGGCTGTCGTTTCTGGAATCGTCTGCTGCAATGTCGGACGGATCGATGACCCGCAACTCCGCAGTCAATGCGAGATGGGCATCGTCATCTGCGGCAACCTGTTCGGCGAAAGCCCGGGCTTGTGCAAGATCGGCCTCTATCAGGCTTCGTTCGGGATGTGCTTGATCGGCCAGTTCCAAGGCATACTGCAGGGTCAATGGTGAGGGTAGAGGCTCCAATGCATAAGCAAGATGGCCTAGCAACAAAGATGGCATGAGCAGCAGTGAATTCACCATTCGCATAGGTGGCGAAGGAATTTTCCCACTCATCAGCATGCAATAAAACATTACCTATCTAACTTTGCGGAGCGCTCTTCTCTTTTCGCGCTTGTAACGCGAAAAATTGGTCGTCTTGTAGTGATCATTGACGACGAACTCTCCCAACCATAAAAACTCCTGGGAATTGTTCGTAGCCCCGGTAAACCGGGCGATCATCTTCCCCTCCAGATCGAAAAACCCGAATACCGGGGTTGCCCTGACCCTGAATTGCTTGAATGCAAAATCCTTCTCCTTCATGGTGTTGCCGCGAAAGTCAGCGATCTCAACATCCCCTTCGATGTCTACCGTATAGATGAGAAAATGTTGTTTGAAATAGTCCTGAACATCGACCTGATTGAGCACCCGGGTCTTCATTCGGTGGCAAAACGGGCACTCGTCCATCTCAAACATGATGAGCACCCCCTTTTTGCCCTCATCCCTCGCCATCTCCAGTTCGTCGCTGAAGTTACCTAACGACTGGTCGAAAAAATGGTCTCCCGGATCCCTTGTGGCGGCGGCAATATCACCGAAGGGAAGCAGCAGCAAGGCAATTGAAATGAGATACCGTGACATCTGTTTTCTCCTTACTCACGCATGGTATCGATAAAACTCTCGATATCTTCCATGGTCAGTGGTCCCACCTGACGGGCGACCAGTTCACCTTCGGGACTGACCAGAAAGGAAGTGGGCAGACCCGGCACCCTTCCCAGCTCTGTCCGTGCCGCCGGCTCAGCCATGAGAATGGGATAGCTGAGAAACTGTTCATCGACGAAGGCCTTCAATCGCGGCTTTTCGATACGCTCCATGGCCACACCCAGGACGACCGCATCCTTATCCTTATGATTATTATGAAAAACCTCCAGTTCTGGAAGTTCCTCGCGGCAGGGGGGACACCAGGTCGCCCAATAATTCACCAATACCCATTTACCCCTGTAATCAGAGAGGCGATAACTTCTACCATCCAATCCCTGCAATTCGAAATCCACCGTTTCCGCCGTTGCCGCGATCGAAAAAAGCGATAACGCAAAGATACCCAGCGCACGCAGCAACGGACTCATCAGGGACATATTACTCTCCATATTTCTATCAACGACCGGCCTGCCGGGCTCAAATATATCGCACAGGACCCGGTAATTTTCTCTGACCTGCATTCTCAGGGTAAATTCCAGGAAGTGCAATTCATGAAAACCACAATATTACGGAATCCATCGTAAAACCCCATCATATGACCGGTATTCCAGACCTCATCTCATTGAATGCCCTTTTGCACCAGAATATTTTCCCTTTCACGCAACCTATGCAGCTGTATTTATTGAGTTAAGTTAAAACATGTCAACAACCATCACCTCTCCTGAAGGCATGCTTGATCGAGGGCGCCGTAAATTTATCCAGATGAGGACTATTCCGCGTCTCAACCGGGATGATATAGTGGGTGCCTGAGCAAGGGCTCGAAGGAACACTCATTCAGATCACCATGTTTGATTTTTTCTCCCACAGGAGCGCATCACCACCCCAGGTACTGTTTTTCGTGCCTCAAAAGGATCCGTTTGAAAATCCCCTGGTGGAAACCGATCCCGCCTTGCTTCGCCAATGGGCCACGGCATTACCCTTTGCCAACCAAACACAGTTGGCGGAAACCGTACTCGCCAGTCTAAGCCGGCTCAACCGGTATCCGGGACAGGTCAAGAAACGTGATGAGTTGATGAAGGTCTACACAACACCCTGCACAAGACTGGCCCATAGTCATGCGCAGCGTAAGTCGGAAACACCTGTTCACCTGATACGTCAGGTATTACTGGAGATGGCCTATGGACATTGCCATATCGCCAATGAATGTGTCAGCAACAAGGCCAGCAGGAAAAACCTGCAACGCCTCAACCATACGATCTACTATGCGATCAAGTATTTCGTCCAGGAGTACCTGCTTGCATGCGAGGATTTTGACTGCAGAAGCGTGAGAGTGTACCGGGATGTAACACGTTTGGTGACCTACGCTGAAGAGCAAAAGATCCAACACAATCAAATCGAAGACGCGGACCAGGAACAACCGGAATACGCCACCATATCCCATCAGTACAATCGTTTTCTCCTGTTGTTGCTGCTCGACCCCTGCCATCTGCAGAAGAGTGAGCCGCAGTTGTGTTTCGAGTATCTCAATACACTGGCTGGAAATGCTCTTACCTCCGCTCCTATCCAAGAGACGGAAACTACTGGACACTATGTCATCGACCGACTGGGCGAGGTACCTCCCTACCTTTTCCATCCTGAGTGTCTGAACAATATGACACAACCCCGCTTTACCCTGTTCGATCTCACTCCTGTCAGTAAACAGCTGCACCAGAAACTCAGACAGATGGAAAGATCTGATCAGGGAAAACCGGATGCCCTGGTGAAATTAAGCATGCTGGAATCCACTAATCTGATGGCGCGAATGCTGAAGTCCTGGCACATCCGCCTGAAACGCGACAGTGAGCGTCACTCCACCGCCGGACAGGTTATGATATGGATTGGTATTGACGCCATATACGCTTATCTCACAGGAAAAAGCGTATCGTCGCAGACCGATGATGAAGAGATCGATATGACTCGATTCAGCGGCATTCAACGTGGAGAAGATTCAAGTACAACACATCAATTCACGGCGACACGCACAAATCAAAGCCGTTCCGGTGTGGCGCTCAAGGTTTCAAAAAGCAACGTCAATATGCCCCTTGTCGGTGAGTTGGTGTTGTTTTCCACTCACCAGAAAAGACATGAGAATGAGTGGAAAATCGGCGTTATAAAGCGTGCATTGAACTGTAACGAGAATTTGTTGGAAATAGGGATACAGTTTATTCTCGGGAAAATCGAACCTATTACCTTGCGCCAGACAAATCAACAACAAACATCGCAACCGTTAAAGGATCGAGCGGCCATCTTTATCGATCAGGGCCATACTCACCGCAGCTCTCTTATCGTGCCGAAAAATTTCTTCGTCATCGGCCATGAATACCGTGTTGAAGAGATGATCCCGGCACCCAGCGTAACACCATTACAACTGCTTGAGACGACATCAAGATTCGAAAGATACCGAATCAAGAACGCCTAACCCCCAGGGGCTGTACTGTCATGGGACATATCATCCATTGATTTGACATGAGGGCTGCATGCCTGCCAAAAGCAGCGGAATAGATCGATCAATGCGACGGCAGACATACAAGCCATATTGAAGTGCAATCTACCTACAGATCACACTATAGGGAGTTTATTCCCGCCTATAAAGAATGCTATAGCAAATCGTCCAAGGGCAAATTCATTGTCTGTCGTAAATCGCAATTGATCTTTGAAATCAAATTTCCCAGGGTATCCGGGGCCGTTTTCAATTGGTTGTCATCCGGCAACACATAGGCATCGGAATTGTAAAATTCGGCCACAGTGACCTCCCTCAGGTCTCTCGCCAACACCCAACCCTTATCATCCGTATGCAATACCAGGCGGGCTCTCTGCAATGAGAGAAGTATAGAGTCCAATTGTTCTTCGGTGGCATGCTGCAGTTGCCCCTGCAACTGGCGAGTTGTGGTCGACACACCCTGGTGTTGAGCTTCGCGTAGCTGGTGGAGTATTTTCACAGCGAGTAAAAACCTGTCCCCACGCTGCCCCATTCTTTCACGCCAATCATGACGGTAGATACCCAGACAATAGCTGAACTCCGCCCCCAACAGGGTAACCAGCCAGGACAGATAAACCCAGATAAGGAAGATGGGAATTACGGCAAGCGCTCCATAGATCGCCTCATAGGTGGGAAAGGTCGTGATATAGAGTGCAAACCCCCTTTTTGTAGCCTCAAACAAAAGTGCAGCTATGATTCCGCCTGCGAGTGCATGGCGCAACATCACGGACCGGTAGGGGACCAGGGCATATAACAACGTAAAGGCGAGTGCCGAAATCATGACCGGCATCATACCCAACAACCTTGAGCGCACCATCACCACTGCTTCAGCCTCACTGAAGAAGGGAATCGTGACCAGGTAAGAGGTCACACCGACGCTAATCGCGATCAATATCGGGCCCAGCGAGAGAATTGCCCAATAGACGGTAAACTTGGCAAGCGGCGAACGTTTTCGCCTGACGTGCCATATAGTATTGAACGCCTTGTCGATGTTACTCATCAGCAGCAGCGCCACTAAAATCAGAAACAGAAAACCAACACCGGTAAGCTGAGCTGCCTTTTGACTGAAATTTTTGAGGTGTTGCTGTACGGCCTCACCGGCTGCGGGGACGAAATTCTGAAACAGGAAGTTTTCGATCTGCTCCGAGATTCTGTCAGAGACGGGAAATATGGATAACAGCGCAAACATGACCGTCATCAACGGCACCAGTGAGAGAAGTGTGGTATAGGTCAATGCAGCCACATGCTGAATTCCCCCATCATGGCTGAAATGGTGCAGCCACAGGCGCAGGAATGAGTTGATATGCCGGATTACCGAGAAACCCCTATCACTGAAATCTTTCTGGTTCATCACTGAATTCCACGTTTTTTCAATATCGATTCTATGGAACCGCTTCTGGAGCCATTCTCTCTGTATGGATACAATGACGGCAAATTAACTTTGAGGCAAACCGCCACGCCGTTTTATAGAAGGGTGGTGCATTGTCAGACACAACAGGCCCCAGCAGGAGGTCATCGATTATGAGTATTGAGATCTATCACAACCCGCGCTGCAGCAAATCCAGACAGACCCTGCAACTGCTACATGACCGGGGTATCGATCCTGATGTGGTTGAATATCTGAAAACACCACCGGACAAGGCCACCCTTGGGCTGATTCTCGATATGCTCGAACTGGAGCCACGCGAGCTTATGCGTACAAAGGAGAAGGAATACAAGGCACTGCAACTGGACAACCCGAGCCTGAGCCGGGACCAGTTGATTGACGCAATGATCGCCAATCCCAAACTGATTGAGCGCCCGATTGTCATTCAAAACGGCAAGGCCGCAATCGGCAGGCCACCTGAAAAGGTCCTGGATATTCTGTAGACAGAAACAGGCTGAATTAAATATCGACCGTATAGGTAAAGCAACAGGTAGCAGTTATGGCAGAAGTGTTGATTCTCTTTTACAGTCGCCACGGCGCCACAGCCGAAATGGCGCGTGACATTGCGCGAGGTGTCGAGGAGATACCGGGTGTCACAGCCAGGTTGCGTACGGTTCCCGAAGTTTCCGCACTCTGTGAAGCGACTCAAGACACCATTCCCGAAAGCGGCCCTCCCTACGTCAGTGAGACCGACATGCGCGAGTGCGATGGCTTGATACTGGGTAGTCCAACCCGTTTCGGCAATATGGCCGCACCCATGAAATATTTTCTCGACACCACCAGCCAACTCTGGATGAGTGGCGCCCTGATCGACAAACCCGCCTCGGTTTTCACCTCGGCATCCAGCCTGCACGGCGGGCAGGAGAGCACCCTGCTGTCGATGATGCTCCCCTTGCTGCACCACGGAATGATGATACAAGGCGTTCCCTATAGTGAAACCGCCCTGCTGCATACCCAAAGCGGCGGCACACCCTATGGCGCCAGCCATCTGGCCGGCGGTGACAGCAAGCTGCCGGTGAGCGATGAAGAGAAACGCATATGCAAGACCCAGGGCAGACGTATGGCGGAGACCGTGATACGCCTGAAATCCTGAGCCCATGCCAGCCCAGCTTCCATTAAGCCTCAGCATCCGACCCAGCGTCGATTTCTCCGGCTTCATCAGCGGACGAAATGGTGAGGCGGTATCCCGCCTGCGCAGTGGATCGGACCCGTTCATCTATTTATGGGGCACATCAGGCTGCGGCAAGAGCCATCTGCTCCAGGCCTGCTGCCATCAATCACAACAGAAGCAAGATCAACCCGCTTACCTGCCATTCAAATCCGAGCATGGTCTTGAGCCGGCCATGCTGGAGGGACTCGAGGCATTCTCCATGGTCTGCCTCGATGATCTTGAGGTATTGGCGGGTAAAGATGATTGGGAATTGGCGATTTTCAATCTCTACAATCAACTACGGGAGAGCGCAGCGAGACTGATCGTCGCCAGCGACCGTCCACCCGCAAAACTGCCGCTGAAACTCGCCGACCTGGCCTCAAGACTGACTTGGGGTCCCTGTTACCAACTGTTTCCCCTGAATGATGATGAGCGCCTGGAGCTGTTGATCAGCAATGCCGAGCAAAGGGGTATGACGATGAGTGTGGAGATCGCCAACTTTCTGCTGCAGCGCACGCCCAGGGACATCCACTTTCTGACTCTGCTCATTGAACGACTCGACCAGGCATCCCTGGCCGCTCAAAGGCGGCTGACCATTCCATTTGTACGTGAAATCCTGAAACTGTAAATGGGGTATACTGGGGCTGTAAACACTGAATACAGCCGGCCCTGCTGCGTCTTAAGGGCTTAGGCCAGTCTGACCATTCTCTCCATACATAGCAATGACCGAGGTAGTAACATGACAACCATCCAGGAGGCTATACAGACTAAACTGGCGTCCGCTTTCGCACCGCTGCATCTCGAGGTTGTCAACGAAAGCCATATGCACAATGTGCCGGAGGGCTCGGAATCCCATTTCAAGGTTGTGCTCGTCAGTGACGCCTTCAAGGGAGAGAAACTGATCAACCGTCATCGCCGAGTCAACAAAGTGCTGACGGAGGAGTTGCAGGGGGGTGTACACGCCCTCGCGCTCCATACCCTAACCCCGGAAGACTGGTTTGACCAGGGAGGCAAGGTAGCGGACTCACCACCTTGCCTTGGAGGTTCGAATCGGGGTTGAACTCGAGCCTACTTGCCCTGCTGCAACACCACTGTCAATTCAAGTTCTTCACCGTTGCGCCATATCGAGATGGTGGTCTGATCGCCGATATGAAAATCGTCCAGCCGACCCAACAGTTCGTTGACCGTGGTCACCGAACGGCCACCGATCGCCTGAATCACATCACCCAGCACCAGATCCCCATTGGGATCGATAAAGGTACTGCGCAGACCCGCTGTCTCGGCCGCGGTGCCGGCGGTCACCTGTAACACCAGCACCCCCTCCAGATCGAGTTTGCTCAGGATAGTGCGGTTGATATCCTCATCCACCGAGATCCCGAGTGATGGCCTCACATAGCGCCCCTTGGCAATCAGTTCCGGCACTACCCTGTTTACCGTATCCACGGGCACGGCGAAACCGATCCCGGCATAGGCCCCCGAGGGGCTGTAGATGGCCGTGTTGATCCCAATCAGCCGGCCGGCGCTGTCGAGCAGGGGTCCCCCGGAGTTACCCGGATTAATAGCGGCATCGGTCTGGATCAGATGATCGACGGCAACCCCGCTGCGACTCTCGGGAAGAGAGCGGTCGAGGGCCGACACCACGCCGGTTGTCAGGGTGTAGTCAAGTCCGAATGGGTTACCGATGGCAAACACCTTCTGCCCCACCTTCAGATCGCTGCTGCTGCCGACAGGCACCGGCGGCGGCCGGTCAAAAGGGACCCGGATCCGCAGCACCGCCAGATCGTGATCGGGACTGCCGCCGACCAGCACTGCCTGATAACTGCGCCCATCGTTGAGTCGTACATTGGCCTCCGCTGTCTCGGCGATCACATGATGGTTGGTCACCAGATGACCGAGATCGTCCCAGATGAAGCCCGAACCGGTCCCCTGAGGCACGCTGAAGATATCCCGTGTCCAGGGATTACGTACCCGTTGCAGGGTTGTGATATAGACCACCGAGGGGCTTGCCTGCTGAAATATCTCCACAGTGGCCTGCTCATCTGACGCCAAATCGCCTCGTGGTGTGACCCGGCGCGGTTCTGAGGTAAGCCCCGCCAGCCACTGCTCGACCTGCGGCAGGAAGGTCCAGGCAAATATCAGCAGCAGCAGACCACCGAAGATCAGCTGAATACGCCGTAGACTCGGATCACCCAAGAGACCGCATACCTCAACTGTTCCTCATGACTCCAGACCTGGAGGATACTCAGTCACGCTGGCTGAAGTATTCCCGTGTCAGAGAGAACACTACCGGGCTCAACAATAACAGGGCTATCAGGTTGGGGATCGCCATAAGGGCATTCAGGGTATCCGAGATCAACCAGACAAAATTGAGTTGGTCCTGGGCAACGGCGCCAATCGGAATCATTACCACCCAGACCACACGAAAGGGGGTGATGGAGCGGACTCCGAAGAGATATTCCACACAACGCTCACCATATACGCTCCAGCCGAGTATTGTGGTAAAGGCGAATATCGCCAACCCGAAGGAGACTATATAACCGCCGATACCCGGGAGTGCCCGTTCGAAGGCCAGCGATGAGAGCGCCGCACCGGTCTCGCCACTGGTCCAGGCATCGGTCACCATGATAGCCAGACCGGTGATGGAACAGACTATCAGGGTATCGATGAAGGTACCGAGCATGGCCACCGTACCCTGTCTTACCGGGTTGTCGGTCGCTGCCGCGGCATGGGCGATGGGGGCGCTGCCGAGGCCGGCCTCATTTGAGAAGATGCCGCGGGCCACACCGAAGCGAATCGCAGCCCACACCGCCGCGCCGGCAAATCCGCCGGTGGCGGCTGTTGGGGTAAATGCCTGTTTGACAATCTCGACCACCGCACCAGGGACGGCACCGGCATTGAGCATCAATACAACCAGACCTGCGAGCAGGTAGGCGATAGCCATGAAGGGCACCAGCTTACCCGCCACCTCTGCGATACGACGGATACCGCCGATCAGCACCAACGCGGCCAATACCGCCATCACCAACCCGGTCACCCAGGGGGCGATCTGAAGTCCGCTGTTCCCTGACAAGGCGTGAGCCACCGAATTTGCCTGCACCGTGTTGCCGATGCCGAAACCGGCCAGGGCGCCGAAGATGGCAAACAGGCCGCCAAGCCAGGCCCATTTTGCACCCAATCCGTTCTTGATGTAATACATCGGGCCGCCCACATGGTTACCGTTCTCGTCCACCTCGCGAAATCGCACCGCAAGTACAGCTTCGGCGTATTTGGTCGCCATGCCGACCAGGGCCGTACACCACATCCAGAACAACGCACCAGGCCCACCCAGGGCGATGGCGGTCGCCACGCCGGCGATATTGCCTGTTCCTATGGTCGCGGAGAGCGATGTCATCAAGGCATTGAACGGGCTGATTTCACCCGCGCCCCTCCCCTCGCGGCCTTGCCACAGCATGCGAAAGCCGTACCGCAGCTTGGCCAGAGGCATCAGTTTCAGACCAAGCATGAGAAACAGTCCGGTGCCCAGAATCAGCACCAGCATCAATGGACCCCAAACTATGCTGTTCAGGCCTTTAATCATTTCAGTCAGACTCTCCACCCTTCATACCCCTCGATTTTTTGCTTTTGATATCAGAAGTTTATTAAAAAGTCACCCCATACCGGAACGGGCATATCCAACGACTGACAACGATTCCCGTAAAGCCAACTGCTAGACTGATACTGCACACCCACAAGCCTTATCCACGGAAGCAGAACCATCACAGACTATACGCCACAGGAATTCAGCCTTCACACAGCCCACTATACACACCCCAGGTTACTGAATTCAAAAAGAAACCTCGATCTGTTGCAAAATCGACTTGAGATCATGCGTATTGCCGGTTAATCTCTCGATATCTCTACTCAACTCGTGTTTGGATTCTACCCATGTCAGTCTGTAAAAGTCTCAAAGGGTACACCCGGAAACATGAACGTCTGGCGGATATCTTTTCTCTGCTTGCAGTAGCGCTCTTGTTCGGCACCCTCTACATTGTCCTGGCCTACCATACACCGATTGTCAGCTGGCTGAAAAAAGATGCCGTTATCCATGTGCCGATTGCAATGGCCCTGCTGCTGTTCGATATCTTCATCATTTATATGTGTCTGAACATCGGCGCTGCGCGTTTCGCCGATGAGGATGAAAGCTGTTTCCATACCTTCAAGGGGCGCCGTGCCGGCAGCGGTTCCATTGGCGTCATGTTCAATAGCTGGCTGCACCACATGGAGCAGGTAGGCAAGAAACACCGCTGATATCGATTGGGCTTTATTTACAAACCGGCTCGAACTGTCGAACAATCCACGCTTCTATTTACCCACTAGTCAGGTACCGGTGTGTACGGACGAGTTACAACTAATCTGATCCTGCAGCGCATGACAACACCGGTGTGCCGTATATCTGAGCGACAGGTTTTTCAGCTGATTCTGTTTGTGATTTCGCTATCCATGCTAAGTGGCTGCGTCTCCATGGCCACGGATCGGCTGGCGGCCAATCTCTCCAATGCAATGCTCAATCAGACGGACCCTGAAATAGTGCGATCCGGCGCACCCGCCTACCTCCTTCTCCTCGACTCACTGATTGAAGAGGATCCCGATGATCAATCACTGTTATATGCCGGCGCTAGACTCTACAGTGCCTACGCCGGTGGATTGGTGACTGACCCCAATCGGCAAAAAACCCTGACCCGGAAGGCTCTGGAATACGCCGGTCGCGGTTTGTGCCAGACAAGACCCGGCATCTGTGAAAAGGCAACCGGGCCCTACGCTCGGTTTAAGCAGGAGGTTCATGCGGCAGGCAACGGGGACCTGCAGGGGCTCTATCTCTACGCCACCAGCTGGGCGGTATGGATTCAGGCCCATAGCGACGACTGGAACGCCATTGCCGACCTCGCAAAAGTCCAGACCATGCTGGAACATATAATCTCTTTTGAGCCGGGCTATGAACGTGGACGGGCACAGCTCTATCTTGGCGTAATCAAGAGTCAGATCCCTCCAGCCTTGGGGGGTAGACCAGAGGTCGGCCGCCACCATTTCGAACAGGCCTTAGACTACTCTGCGGGAGATGACCTGATTGTAAAACTGGAATTTGCTCGACACTATGCCCGCTTGGTTTTTGATAAAACACTTCACGATAGACTGTTAAATGAAATCATCGAGGCAGATCCGATAAAACCCGGGCTTACCCTGAGTAATGTCATGGCTCAACAACAGGCCAGACAGCTGCTTGAAGATGACTATTTTTAGTTCGGATTCTGACGCTCACGGTTATTGCAACCGGGATGGAACAGCTACCCGTCAACCACGGTCGGCTCCGATACCCCACAAATAAACCAGGGATAATGGACACGTGGGATCAGACTCAGAAACTTTGCGTCCATTTACGGCCTGACAACGTACATAAAACTGTATATGTTTCAAAAACAGCTTTGTAATGAAAGCTGTATATATAATGGACACTGATCACACCGCCGAAGTCGTAATAAGGAATACGCCATGTTCCGTTTAATCAACACACTGCTGCTACTGCTTCTGTTAAATCCCATGAGCCAGGCGGGCACCATATTGAAAATCGCCACCCTGGCGCCGGATGGTACAAACTGGATGAAAGAGATGCGGGCGGCAGCGAAACAGATCAAGCAGCAGACCGACGGCAGAGTCAAGATCCGTTTCTATCCCGGCGGTGTCATGGGCAATGACAGCAGTGTCCTGCGCAAGATCCGCATCGGTCAACTGCATGGCGGAGCCATTACCGGTGGCGGCCTGAGCAGTATCTACAAAGACGCCCAGGTATATACCCTTCCATTTCAGTTCCGCAGTCTTCAGGAAGTCGATGCAGTCCGCCAGGTGATGGATCCCCAGATCATCGAAGGCATCAAAAAGCAGGGTTATGTCAGCTTCGGCCTGAGTGAGGGAGGGTTTGCCTATCTGCTCTCGAATTCACCGGTTACATCGACTGAAAACATGAAGGATTTAAAAATCTGGATTCCTGAGGGTGATCAGGTCAATGCCTCCATGTTTCAGGAATTGGGCATATCACCGGTCCCCCTACCCCTGACCGATGTGCTTACCGGGTTGCAAACCGGACTTATTGATACCATTGCCAGCGCTCCCATCGGGGCTATCGCACTGCAATGGCATACCCGGGTCAGTTATCTGACACAGGTTCCGCTCGCCTATCTCTATGCCACACTGGTTTTGAAGGAGAATGCATTCAACAAGCTCCGGCAATCGGACCAATCCATAGTAAAACAGATTCTCGAATCCGCTTTCGACAGGATTGACCGTCAAAATCGCACCGACAATGAACAAGCCATGATTGCCCTGCAAAGACAGGGGGTCGAATTTATCAGTCCCGACACAGCCCAACAACAGGCGTGGGAAGCCCATGCCGGCAAGACACTGCGAAAACTCAGTAAAGAGAGTATCTTTAGCGAACACATGTTGAACAGGATGCAATCCCTGATTCAGCAGTACCGACAGATCGCATTGACCCGTTAGATTCTCCTCCGATACTGCTCAATATGAACTACACTTAGAGATCAATCAGCACGAGCACATCAGTCCATGGTCCACACTGTATCCCCCAATATTTACAGCGCAATCAAGCTTGCTGCGTATAAGCTCGATTCGATCCGTCTGGATTGTCTTGCAGACATCTGACCACAAACATAATCCAAAAGGCCGTTATGAATCTCTTTAAACCCGACAAGGCAGTGGAGGAAAAGGAGATTTTCGAGACCTTACTGGAAAGCGAGAATGTCACAATTGAGCGCATACTCAGCCCGCCTGATACCGTCACTGAAGTATCGCAACAGCACCACGACGAATGGGTTTGCATGTTACAGGGGAGCGCGAAGCTGGAAATGGATAATCGGGAGATCACCCTCTATCGGGGAGATAGCGTACTGATACCGGCCAATACCGCTCACAGGGTTTTGACCACCAGCCATCAGCCCCACTGTATATGGCTTGCCATCCATATCCTGTAACTCAGACTGGATAACTGTTCAGACAGGATTGAGGCAACCCGGGCATTCATTCACGGACTAATCAACCCTAGCCAATCGATAGACGAGCAAGCACCATGTTACTCACCGTGAAGCGCATTAAACAGTTGATACTGCTTTTCGAAGATGGCCTGATGGCGATCCTTTTGAGCGCCACGATTCTGCTTGCAGCCAGCCAGATCGTACTGCGCAATCTGTTCGACAGCGGTTTGATATGGGCCGATCCTACTTTACGCATCATGGTTTTGTGGCTTGCTCTGTTGGGCGCCATCGCCGCCACCCGGGAGGATCGCCACATCCGAATCGATCTCTTCTCTCATAGAATATCGAAGCGGAGTCGTTTTGCGGTGTCGCTCATCAACAACCTCTTCAGTGCCCTTATCTGCGGCGTCATCACCTGGCACGCCATGCGCTTCGTCTATATGGAATGGCTGGATGGCGTCAAACTGTTCGCCAGTCTGCCTGCCTGGCTGGGCGAGATCATCATACCGATAGGCTTCGGCATCATGACCTTGCGATTCCTGTCCAACATCCCTCTGCAGCTGCTGCAAACGGACGCTGAATGATTATTGCAGCGGGCCTTATCCTGCTGGCGTTGTTCGGCGCGCCACTCTTCACCATTGTAGGCGCCAGCGCCTTGTGGGGCTTCTATCGATCCGGTATCGATCTGTCGGTTGTGGTCATAGAGTTCTTTCGACTGGCGGAGATGCCGGTGCTTTTGGCCATCCCGCTGTTCACCTTTGCCGGCTATCTACTCAGTGAGAGCGGCGCCCCTCACCGCCTGGTAAGACTAACCCAGGCCCTGCTTGGCTGGGTTCCCGGAGGCATGGCCTTTGTCGCCCTGGTCGCCTGCGCCTTGTTCACGGCGTTTACAGGCGCTTCAGGTGTCACCATCGTGGCGCTGGGCGCCCTGCTCTATCCCGCCCTGCGGGAGGCTGGATATCGGCAGGGTTTCAGTCTTGGACTGGTCACCACATCCGGCAGTCTGGGGCTGCTGTTCGCCCCGGCCCTGCCGCTGATCCTATATGCGGTGGTGGCCCAGCAGTTGGGGATCGGCGGCTCCATCACTGTGGACGACATGTTTCTCGCGGGCCTTCTACCCGGCCTGCTGATGCTGTTGATACTGCTTGCATGGGGGCTCTGGTCAGGCCGGGACCTGCCGTTGAACGAATTCACCCTCACCGAGGCAAGAGCGGCCGCACGCGAGGCAGTTTGGGAGATCCCCCTGCCGCTCATTATTCTCGGCGGAATCTATAGCGGTTATTTCGCGCTCTCCGAGGCAGCCGCTGTCACCGCGGTCTACGTGCTTGTCGTCGAGGTCTTCATCCACAGAGAGATACCCCTCAAACAGCTGCCCAAGGTGATGCGTGAAGCGATGCTGCTGGTGGGCGGCATCCTGGTCATCTTGGGTATGTCGATGGCATCCACCAACTACCTTATCGATGCGGATGTTCCGAACCAATTCTTCGGATGGTTAAATGAGCGGGTCAAAGACCCGCTCACATTCCTGATACTGCTGAACCTCTTTCTGCTGGTACTCGGCACCTTGCTCGATATCTTCTCAGCATTGGTGTTGATGATCCCGCTGTTACTGCCTGTAGCTGTTGAATACGGAATCGATCCGGTCCATCTGGGGGTCATCTTTCTGGCAAACATGCAGATCGGATATTTCACCCCACCGGTCGGCATGAACCTCTTCATTGCCAGTTATCGTTTCGATAAACCCATCGCTGAAATATACCGCGCCACCCTTCCCTGGTTTGCCCTCCTGTTTGGCGCGGTATTGATTATCACCTATTGGCCGACGCTCTCACTGGCCTTGCTCGATCGCAATTGAGTGCGTATCCGACCACCCAATTCAAATCCTGCCAATCCCAACATGATCAGCGCCGCGCCTACCCATACGTTTATGTCCACCTGCTCCGCGTTCAGCCACTTCCCGGCCAACAGTGCGATTATCGGTGTCATGAGTGTTATCAGCGCAACTTTGGTTGTCTCCACATATCGTAAAACATAAAAGTAGAGAGCAAATCCGAGTACAGAACCGACGACACCGAGATAGACAATCGATGTCAGGGCTCGCTGTTCGATAACCACAGGCCAACTCTGACCCTGCAGGAACCAGCTCAGGAGAAACAGAGGCACAGCCACCAGCAGTCCCCCGGCCGCCACCACCAAACCATGCAGCTGAGCATCGATACGCTTCACCCATACCGCACTGGCAGAGTGAGTGACCACCGAGATCAATACACCGCTCAGCCCCATGACAAAGCTTACACCGAGCTCAACTCCCACGCTGAAGATCGTTGCCAACCCGGTCAGCGCTATCAATACCGCCACAAAACGCTGCAGGTCGAGCCCAGGCTCCTGCAGCCACATCCTCGCCATCAGACCTGTGAAGATCGGCGACAACCCGAAAACCACTGAAATCCATCCCGAAGGTATGTACTGTGATGCCCAATAGACAGCAGTCATGGCGGTGAATATACCCAGGCCCGCCGCCAAATAGGTGTGTCGCGCACGCTTATGCCATACCAGAGGCTGACCGACCATGCGCAGCACCAACAGCGCCAGGATGACACCGATCACCATACGCCCGGTGACGCCAAACAGATAGCCGACACCCTCACCGCTCCACTTGATGGCGAGCGGTGTGGTACCCCAAATCAGCACGATCCCAAGATAGGCGGCCGGCACGGACATTTTATTTACCTCCTTTAACGCAAAAGGCCGCAGATGGTGTCATCTGCGGCCTTGTAAAAAACTTGTTTAGGTGTTTGCTAACTTCGCATCAAACTCCCGGACGCAGATGAAACGACGACTGCCCATACGGGTAGACGGCGGCGCTTATTGGTCATCTTTGTCTGGTGGATATTGCCCATGGAAACGAGCATGCATGCTCATAAGAAGAAGGTCAAGTGGAAAATTTGGGCATTCCTGCGAAACACATACCGGCTATCATAACGAGGATGGAGGTATTCACTGTTACAATCTTTCTTTAGCGCATTAACCAACACAATATTATGGACCTCTCCTCGCTCTTCCCCTCAAATGTCGTGATCGTCCATGCCACTGATGAGATGTGGGAGACAGCCGTACGAACGGAAGAGGAACAACTCATTCAAGATAGTGTCGTAAAACGTCAACGGCAGTTCCGTGCCGGCCGCAATGCAGCCCACGCAGCCCTGGAACAATTAAATGCCCCATCCGGGCCGCTGCTGCGTGGGGAAAAACGCCAACCGACCTGGCCCCTGGGATTTCTCGGCAGCATCAGTCATTGCGATGACCGCTGTGTCGTAGTCTGTGCTCTGGAAGGCGAGGTGGTCAGTTTGGGGATAGACGTGGAACCGCTTCAGCCACTAAAACCGGGGATAGGACGCTACATCGACACCGAAGAAGAGAAGGTATTCATGCAACATCACGGGGATCTGCCGCAACGATTGATTTTCAGCGCCAAAGAGAGCCTCTACAAATGCTACTACCCGCTGGTCGGACGCTTTTTCGGCTTTCAATCGGTCACACTGGATGTCGATATCTCACGGCAGCGGTTTCAATTTCGACCCACTGCGGCATGTAGTATAGATTTTCCACACCATCTGCAATTTCACGGTGGCTATCTGATCGCGGAGGAACATCTCTATACAGGCTGCTTTCTGACACCTGGCGCGCCGGTGGCAACCCAGGACCGTTGACAGGAGTCCCGGCTTTTAACTTTTCCCCATCAGCACAGAGATTCCGGTGGCGGTCCACCGTTCACCGCCAACGGTCGGTTTTCCACTATTGTTCCAGAGTTCGGCTGCCTGCTCCGAAGAGATTGCATTGACTTTCAGTTCAACCGCCTCCTTTGCGAGGGCTTCTATATAGCGGTCTTTTCCAACCATATCGATCAGATCGTAATAGTTGATCTCCTTGGTTGATTCCCGGTTCAACAGATCGAGAACATCGTCCACGAGATTCTCTTCAATGAGTTCAATGGCACGCCGCTCCATGGCGTCTTGCTCGGCCTTGGCGCGCTGTTTCTGCTCAAGGACCAACTCCCCCTTGCGGAACATATCCTCATTCCAGGTATCTATGGCCACACGTACGGGCTGGGTGGCGAGGTGGGGAAAATCACTCGAAAGACGCCGAAGATGCCCCACAGCCTCTCGCGCCACGAATATCGCCTCAAACTCTTCGCTTTCTGATTCTTCGCTCATGGCTATCCACAGATTGAAATTGCTAACAGTTTAGCGGCATCAATATTGATTCCTTAACCCACTACTGGCAGCCCATCAATCATGGCTTTATACTGAGCCACTTTTCCACAGCCACGTTTCACGAGATGTTTTCAGTCACTAAAGAGATCCACTTCTGTTATGGCCACAGACTCCTCAACCACCAGGGGAAATGCCGTCATCTGCATGGCCACAATGCAAAGGCCGTTATCCGCCTGGAGGCCGAACAACTCGATCCGTTGGGTATGGTGTGCGATTTTTCCGATATCGGCGACTATGTGAAAAACTGGATCGACCGGACCCTGGATCACAATATGTTGCTGCATAGCGATGATCCGGTTCTCCCCCTACTGCAACAGGCTGGAGAATCCGTATATGTAATGGATACAAACCCCACAGCGGAGAATATCGCCCGGCTGATCTTTGAACATGTGGAAGCCGGCGGCTTTCCGGTCGTCGAGGTGGCCATACTCGAAACAGACAGCGCACTGGCCAGCTATAGAAACGATCCCTTAAATACTGCCTAGAGTCCGCGCAAAACACGCCATAACATTGATCCAGAATGACCGCCAATAGGCGTTGCAACCGTTTCAGCCGATTTCCTTATAGCCGCGTTCTTCGTGCAGCACGATATCCAGGCCCTCGATCTCCTGCTCCTTGTCGACTCTCAATCCTAACAGGACGTTCACCAGTTTCAGGATTGCGAAGCTCGCTATCCCGGTAGGGCCATGAAAAGCAATAATTCTGTGAATGACCTGTATTTACGCCACTCAGCACTACGCCATCCGCCAGGCACACTCTAGGCATAAATAGCACAGCTGCCAATAACCCCACTAACCTATTGTTTTTACTCCCGATCGCACTTGCCCTCAACTTAAAACACATCTCAAGTTATTGATAAGCAAGCCGATAGATTATTTGACATTGAAATTCACAACATTTTAGATCTGAATTACTTGATATATTAGAAAATGGTAATATAATTTATCTAGTAATTCACAGGGTGTTTTGGGAATATAGCCAGGCCATGAGTAACCTGCACAAAAACCTAAGCCAGGATAATCTAACGAATCTGGAGAATTTACCCTTCAGAATCAACTCTGTCGAGCGGCTTCCCGTCCTGGCTCAGGAAGAGTCGTGCAAAATCATCAAACAGTATTTCGACTACCTGGAGTCATTGCTGGGGCGTAAGCACAGTGATCCGGATGTCGAACAGCTGCGTGCATTACTGACCGAAATCTCCGGTTTCATCCGTTCGGAAAAGAGCCAGATCAAGGATGACGGTTATATGCGCATGCTCAACCGGCTGACTACGATCTACGCCAAAGGCATCCAACTGAAGGATGACAAGGCCTTTATCGGCACCGCTGTTAATTACGCCGATATCATGAATACAGTCAGTAAATCCTACGCAGGTTACGACTACACCGAACCGGTAGGACTCATGCTGCATTACATGGATAAACTCTTCAACGATCGTGAAGAGAGCTGGCTCGAAGTGTTCGAATACATTATTTCCATGTCTGACTCCCATGTGTTGCGGATGCTCAAGGAACAGCACCTGCAGGAGATACAAAACTGGGTGGAAGAGGGAGTCGACAATCTGTTTGCAATCTGGGATGAACAACTGGATGTGATCAATAACCTGAGCAATGAAATTTACCTATTGGATAAGCAGATCCTGCTCACAAATAGAGAATTGCGAAAGAATATGAGTCAGGTGATTGCCCCCAATGTGATCTACCTCAGAGATATCCATCTCCGCAAAGAGCTCGATCAACTGCAAGAAAAACGTAAGGAACTGGTCACTGCCCGCACAGGTAAGATCGAATTATCCGCTCTATTGGATGAAAATATCCATGAATTCGGGGAGAGGCTGACCGAGATCCGACGCAACACCCAGGTCCAACTCGCCTGGAGCAACACTGTAGAATCCTGAACCATTGTGGACTGGCCGAGATCCATTGAGACTGAAAAGGCCTGACGCATGTCAGGCCTTTTTGCGTATGGCGGCAAGGGACTGATTATATCTGCCATGGTCGTTATACCTACGACCGATCACCACAATTCTTCCTTTGGAAAACTACAGCGTATTGCCAGCGGTTACAATATGCTCATTGCCGCCCGTGTTGGCGACAAATTCAGGGTGATAGCCATCGTAAGTTTCATAATTGGAGGTCAGCAGAATACCGTTCGGAATAAACGACAGAGTATACTCAATCTACAAACTATCTGTACTCGACTTACATTTTATATCGTCAACTATTACAGCCTTAGGTCCTGTAACCTCGAAACCCCCCCGAAACTGCCAACCCAAATCGTCCCGTTCGTCTCCATCGCCAAAGAAAAGACATTATTGGCAAACAGACCGTCATGGGTTGTAAATGTTTTGAATGAGGTGCCATTAAACATCACGAGGCCGTTGCTTGTTCCTATCCACAACTCTCCGTTCTCTGCGGGCTCGAGCATGAATACGTGATTGGCGGGTAGACCGTCTTTGGTAGTGAAATAGCTCCACACTTCTCCGTCGAAACGCGCAAGTCCTCCACCCCATGTGCCACACCAAACTATGCCTTGCTCTGTCACATGAAGTGAAACAATATAGTTCGGATTGTAAGCTATATCCACACTCTGCAAACCCATTTCCACCTTTTGACGCGCATGGTGGCTCGACTCCTTTGCCGGATCCCGTTTGAAGTCTATTTGATCTTTAACCAGCTCATATGGCGCACCCAATCCGTCTTCATGCTTCCAGTTTTTCCAGGCACCATCTTTGAAATTGGCTAAACCGCCTTCCGTCGCCATCCATATATCACCCTCACGACCCTTAGCCAAGGCGTAAACCCAATCGTTGGGTAAACCATTCTGTGTGTTTTCAACGGTGAATGTATGCCAAGCCGAGCGGTCGTCGAATCTGCCTCCTATGACCCTATTCGCTCCTGACCAGGTGGCGATCCAGACATCACCGTTTTCCATCTCGAGCATGTCGTAAATAAACGCATCCGCTAAACCGTGTTGAATGTTGTAGTTCTCCCATTCCTCAGTATCGGGATCGAAGAGTGAAAGTCCTCCGCCATAGGTTCCGACCACGAGTTTCTTGCCATACTTGCTGAGATGAAAGATACCGTTGGACAGTAGACCAGACCGCACATCGAAGAGGCGGTGTTGATCCTTGATTTTGTCGTAACGAATGACACCACCGGACGTCCCTACCCACAAAGTGTCACCATCATTCAAAATCGCCTTGACATTACTGTTGCCGACCCTGAAGTGAGCGAACCGGATACCCTTGTCACCGACACTGCGTCCCTGGTCTGGGTTGCTTGGAGAGTGTGAATCAGGCAACGGGCTCGGTACCGGCGTATTCGATACAGTTTTCTCTGGAACACTCTTGATTTCAGCCTGCTTTTGCTGCGGCAATGAATCGGTTACCGGAGAGCTTTGTTGTGTGCCGGCCCAGTAGGCAGCCGCAATAGTAACAATTCCGATGGCTACATAGATCGCTTTTCCGTTTGTCGTTTTCATTTAACCCTCACCCTTGTTGACGCCCAACCTGACTACCGCCCCCTTAGTGCCTGCCCAAATATCTCCGTTCGGTGTCACGACTACGGCGTATACATTGAGATCACCGAAGCCATCGTTACGTCCAAAAGTCGTCCACTCTTTTCCGTCAAATCGAGACAATCCGTTGTTTGTGCCTATCCAGAGAACACCGCTAGGCTCCATTGCGATGGAATAAACGATATCCCCAGCGAGGCCATCATCAACGGTGTAGTTATGCCACTGCTCACCGTTGAACAAGGCGAGGCCGCCACCCCATGTTCCCGCCCATAGATTGTCCTGCTGATCGATCAACACGCTGAATACATAGTTGGGGTTATAGGTCGCTTCTCCTCCGCTGAGCATCCCAAGGTCGTGACGGCTTCGCGTGCCAAGCCCGGTATTGCGGCTGAAGGGTTTTTTGTCGCTGTTTTTTTCTCCGAGACCGTCAGCATGATCCCATGACACCCAGTCTTTGCCATCGAAACGGCTTATTCCCCCTTCCGTTCCGAACCAGACCCGGTTTTTCGAATCGACCGCAATACCATAAACCCACTCATTCACCAATTCGCTCAGATAGGTCTTCATCTCCCCCGTAGCCGGGTCGAGGCTATTAGCCCCCGCCCAGGTTCCAATCCATTGCGTGCCGTCCGGTTGCCAGGCAAAAGCGTAGACCCAGTAGTCGGCTAGACCGTGCATAGGGAACCAGGTCTTCCACTTGCCATCACGATAACGGGACATACCCCCCGCATTTGTGCCGAACCACTTGTAACCGGCCTGATCTATACCAATCGCGAAGACATACTCATTCGCTAGTCCATGCTCACGGGTGAAGGTGTTTCGGATCGACTGATCGTGCAGATCGATCTCGTGCACACCCGCCGATGTGCCGACCCACAGGCTGTTTGTCCCGGCTTCAACTGCAAGTGCCCTTGCATAGACGTTTTGGCCGATCTCATAGCGTTCCAGAACCTCGATGTTTCCGTTAGCAGTCGGATTTTCGGTGTATGGGTGCTCGCCTTTATCAGACTCGCTGTCTGCTGCGAAAATCATGGTCATTCCGAAAATCATAAAAGTCAGAATGGAAGTGACTTGGGTTTTGCTTGATCTATTCATAATGCAATTACTGGGTTTCTGTTGTTAAGATTTTGATTCCGTTTATATCCCCTCTTTTTCCTTATACGCTTTCAATCGTTCAATAGAGGGAGAATACCCCAGCGCCGCACCACGCTCTAAAAGATCTATCGCTTTGGCACTGTCTTTGGTCAATGCCAATCCGCCATTCAGATAGGCGGTTGCAAGCAGATCTATGGCCTGCGGATGGCCGGCGTCGGCCGCTTTTTCAAACCACCTGACCGCCTCGAAGAGACCTTGTGCAACACCCTCTCCCGTGGCGTACAGCATGCCCATTCCGTAAGCGCCATCAGCCTCGCCTTGCTCAGCAGCTTGTCGGTAGTAGTGAAAAGCTTGCTCGTTCTCCTCAGCGATATCGTAAATATAACCAAGCAGGCTTTGCGCCTTGGCATGACCATTGTCCGCGGCGATCTTCAGCGATTCGATTGCGGTCATGAGGTCCTCACGCTGATACGCCGCCAAGCCACGTAGATAATCCTCATGTGGATCGGCGAATGACAACGACGGCATGATAAGGATCAGGATTAATAATATTGTGTTATGTCTTATATTTGACATGGCTGCAGGTCGCATACTGAATCTACGTCTGGGTCGTTGCTCTTTAGGTAAATCGCGCACTATCTTTCCTCGAGTTTCCGATACAGCGTGGAAAGGCCGATATCGAGTGAACGCGCGGCAAGTGCGCGATCATTGCCGGCAGCGTTGATCGCCTTATTGATCACGCTTATTTCGAATTGCCTCACCTGCTCTCTCAGCGAGCCGAATGTTTCACCAAATTCGTATTTGTTACCATTATGTTCATACCGGGTTACATGAGATGGAAGATCGCCCATGTTGATGGCGTGTTCCTCCGCGAGGACCAGCATCCGGGCGATAACGTTCTGCAGTTCTCTGAGGTTTCCCGGCCATTCATAGGCAAGCAGATGCTCCTCCACCTCCGGGTCTATGCTGTAACTCCCCTCCAGACCGAGTCTTGAAATTTCCGTGTTGAGGAAATACTCGATGTATAAGGGGATATCCTCCCTGCGGCTACGCAGTGGCGGCAGGGTGATATGGAGTACATTCAGTCGGTAAAAGAGATCTTCCCTGAATTCTCCGCGCTGCATCATTTCGACAATATTCCTGTTGGTTGCCGCGATGATGCGCACGTCGACCCGCCTCGACTGTTCCGCTCCCAGGGGCCTTACCTCCTTATCCTCGATGACATGCAGCAGCTTTACCTGCAGCGCAAGCGGCAATTCACCAATTTCATCGAGAAACAGCGTGCCACCGTCGGCCTCCCGGAAGAGACCTTTTTTGTTTCTGTCCGCACCCGTAAAAGCGCCTTTGATGTGTCCGAATAGCTCGCTCTCCAACAACTCCTTCGGAATCGCACCACAGTTCACTGTCACCATCGCCCGGTCACACCGATTGCTGTCATTGTGGATCGTACGGGCAATATGGCTCTTTCCGGTGCCGCTTTCACCCGTTATGAGGACGGTGCTGTCGGTACGTGATACCTTGTTGATGAGGGTCTGAATTTTCCGCATGGGCACAGACAGCCCCAAGGTTTCCGATCCGGCATCGGACTCCACTATTTTTCTCAGGTAGCGATTCTCATCGCGCAGGCGCGCGACATCGGCGATGTGGTCGAAGCGAATCAGTACATCCTCTAGCTGGACCGGTTTCATGAGATAGTCGTAGGCGCCCAGTTTCATGGCTTCGATCGCGGTATCGACCGAGGCGAAAGCGGTGATCATAAGAAAAGCTATGTCCATCTCTTTTGCCCGGCAGCGCCTGATGACTTCGATGCCGTCCAGATCAGGCAGTCGCAGATCGCAGATACAGACGTCGAAGTCTGAGGATTGGAGCACTTTCAATGCCTCCTCTCCACAGTCCGCCTGCTCAACCGTGTGTCCTGAACGGGTCAGTTGCTCCGCCAATACCTGACGGATGGCAGCTTCATCATCAACAACCAGAACATGCATCTGTTTCATATCGCCCTCCTACGCATTCGTCTCAGAGTGAGTTTCGATGCCGGGCAGGTGAACGGTCGCCGATGTGCCTGCGCCGGGGTGGCTTACGATGCGCAATCTGCCATTATGTGCACTGATAATCGAACTGCACAACGAAAGTCCGAGTCCGGTCCCCTTGCCCGGCTCCTTGGTGGTGAAGAAAGGCTCGAGTGCGTGCTCGAGGGTCCGCTCATCCATTCCGGCGCCATTGTCCTTTACCTCTATCTCGATGCCGTCCTGCACAACCCGTGTCATGACCTCAACCACCGGCCGCAGCCTGCCGGTGTTGCAGGCGTCCAGGCCATTGATAATCAGGTTTACCAGCACCTGTGTTATCTGGTCAGGTACCGCCTCCACTGCCGGCAACTGACTGTCAAGGGTCAGCCTGATCTCCATTTTGCGGTAGCGATGGTCATAACCGAGAAGCCGAGATGTGCTCCTTATCAAACCGTTGATATCGGTCAACTCACGCTTACGGATTCGGGGGGAGGCGAAATCGGCAATATCCCGGGTAATCTTCGAGAGACGCTCGGTATGCTCTTCGATCATATTCAGGTTACGGATTACGACTTGTGGAAAATCAGGCTGCTCACCGCTCTGTTGCCCATCCCATCCATTTGCGGACCGCATATTGTCCGCCGCCCCTGCAATGGCGGCTATGGGATTTCCGACCTCGTGCAATATGCCAGCAGCCAACTGACCGATGGCCGCCATTTTTTCCTGGTGATAGTACTGCTGTCGGGTTCGCTCCAGTTCCTGCGCCGCTATCTTGCTTTCGGTAATGTCCCTTACGACGGCAACCAATCGCTTCTCATGGGCTAAATGCAAATCACCAATCCACAGATCGACAGGAAAAAGTTCATCCCCTTGTTTTCGCGCGCAATACTCGTTCTCGCCCTGATTCGTGGTTTTGAGCAAAACCTCACGATCCTCGGAAAATAGGGACTCGAATCTTTTGCCGATCAACTCCCTGTGAGGGCAATTGAACATGCCCAGGGCGGCCATGTTGGCTGACTCCACCCTTCCTGTGGTATCGAGCGTGAAGATAGCATCGGGAATATGATCGAGAATAGCCTGCAGCCTAGCCTCGCTTTGCGCCAGATTCTGCTTGGCATAAACAAGTTCACTGACATCGTGCTGTACCTCGATGATACCCTGCATTTCACCCTGTCTATCGTAAAGCGGCGTCGATATCACATCGACGATGATGGGATTGTCATCGGCATCATAGTGTCTGTGCTGCAGGGTGGCGGTCGACTGGGTACGCATCACTTCCTGGAAGGAACAGGGATGGTCACTGCCGTCGCAGGGTATGTCGCGCTGGTGGGATATCTGGTAACAATAGGCCATTTTCTCCTTAGGCGTATTCATACTGATCAAACCCTTGGCGGCCTTGTTCATCAGCGAGATCTGTAAATCCTTTTTAATCACGAACAGTGGATTTGCAATACCGTCGATGATGGATTGCAGGAAATAGCGTGATGACTCGAGTTCCTCGGTGCGTGCCTGTACACGCGACTCCAAATCCTTGCGGTGATCCTCCAGCTCCTGCAGATACTGCTTTGTTTGGGCCTGCTCCTTGACCAAAGCGGAATCCGTACGATGATAGAGCCATACCTGCGCCAGGAGGAATGTTCCCAGTACAGCCAACAGCCCGATGACAAACTCCTGCTCCGTGTCGGAAACGGCTTGCAGGAAAGGTGTGACATCGGAGTAGATCTCGAACACACCCTCGACACGATCATCCACCACTCCGTTGATGGGAATATACTGCTGATAAAGGTTACGGTTCTCGATCATGCCGTCAAAGCTGTTGAACTTGTCCCGATAGACCATACTGCCCGAACTGAGCCCGTTAAGCGCCGCAAAGACGCCTGGATTCCTGCTCGCATCCCTGCCCGCTTCACCCGGGGCCGAGGAGTAGACAGTAATTCCGCCCAGATCAAAAATCTTGATCTTCGCAACATACACATCCTTGAGATACCGTTTTAGTTTTCCCTCGAATGAGTTAAGAAATCGATTGCCTTCGTCATTCTCCTGCACCCCTTTCAATGCTTCGGGCAACCTGTCGTTCACCAAACCATTGCGCAGAATACGGGCAAGCAAGACATTGTGTTCGTGGAAATGTTTTTCCAGCGTTGCTTGATTGATATCCCTGAAAACCGCGACCAACATGATCGTAACCGCAGTCATCCCAATCAGACTCAATAGGGTGAAGCTCAGGAATCGTTTATTCATTCGATCACCTTCTCTCCAACATTGCGTGTATTTTCCCACTCCCAGATCGCCGCCCAGGCCTTGCGCCGGTAGGGATCGTCATCCGCCGCAAGATGCACGTAAGCACGCATCGCACCCAATGCAGAATCCAAATCACCCTGCCGTTCCAAGGAAATCGCTAGGCCGTAATAGGCGTTCAGCTGACGATCATTCAGTTCAAGCGCACGGTTGAAGTGGTGTTGTGCCTCGGCATATTGACCCATTCCCATTAAGGCATAGGCCAGATTCACTTCCGCTTCCGGCATCCAAGGCGCCAGCTCCACCAGCTTGTTGAATGAATGCACTGCCGCTTCGAAATGCCGCGTGTGCAGCAATCCCACCGCATTCAAGAATAGATCATCGAGCGGGAATTGCTCCATAACTTGCGGAGTTCCTCGCTCCATTTCGAACTTAGCGGCAGGTTCGCCGATTTCATCCCGGATTAACGCAACCACGGTCATTGTCGCAAATATGACCAGGGCAGCGATCGGTAAACGCAAGTCCGTCGACATTCTCATACAGCCCCCTGATGGGGATTGACACTGACGAACGGCACCCCGAAAAAAGTCAGGAAGGCGAGGACGAACACCCCCATAGCCAGCAATGAGAGAGTGCGCGGTCCCAGCGGGTAGACTGATCGCATATGCAGGGCAAGCGCCATGCAGAGCCAAGTGATAAAGGCCCAGGTTTCAAGGGGGTCCCAATCCCAATAGCGTCCCCACGCATCCTGCGCCCAGACCGCTCCTGCGATCAGCATGACGCTGTGAAACAGAAAGGCTATCGAGAGCCATATCCAGACTTGCCGTTCGAGCTGCTGCGGTACCCACATGTAACGAACGGAACGCACGAACCGCTTTAATGGCGTGATGAGCCATACGCCAAGGCTGGTCGCAACCAGGCAGCACCCAAGGAAGAGCTTTCCGAAGATGACATGCACCCATAGCCAGGGGGTTTCATAGGTAGGTGGCAACAGCCTGATCCCGGGGTCGGTCTCTGCTGCCCAAATGAAAAGCAACAGCATCGTAACCGCGGCAAAAGGAGCGCCGACCCGGGTGATCGGGACAAAAACATAAGCCAGGCCATAGATGAGTGAAAGGCTGAACAGGCTGCTGATCAACACTTCATGCATGGTCAGGAAAGGTCCCTGTCCATAGGTGAGCCAGCGACCGGCGATGGCTAAAGTGACAAAAAGTGTCCCAGCCAGGATCGTTCCTCCGATCCAACGGCTGTAGTCGTTGCATCTGTCGAACAGTTCCTGCATCGATAACACGGCCGCCAGGTGATAGGCGATCGCCGCGGGATACAGCCACAGGGTGTAATCGTTCATATATTTACCTTTCTGTTGTCTGTCAGAGCAACGCTTCTCTTTGACCTACACAGATAGCGCCCCGCCAAATGAAAGGCTAGACAGCAGAGGACAATCATGGCGGACGCAAAGCACCAGTAGAGACTCGGATCGCGGAAGATGCGGTAGCCGATCCACATCTTGATGCCTTCGAAGCGGAATGCGCCACCCGCGAGGCGCAGGATCTCGCCCGGTTGAAGACTCGTGGTTGTGCCGTCCCGGGTAACCAGCAACAGCGCTCCCGACATTGCGCCACTCAGGGTCCAGTTCTCATCCTGCGGGATAGCTTTTGGTGTGATCTCGAATCTCAATGCTGTTCCGTCAGGCGCCGCCCAGGAGAGTTGCTGCATCGGTGCGAGTCGTGGGTAGGGAGGAAAATGGAGGGCTCCGAGGCTGGCAGATGACTCTTGCGTCGGCCACCAACTGATCAGTGCCGAAAACCCTTTGTTGTGGGTAACATAGAAGCGGTTATTCTCGATGATCAGCGGCCGGCCATCGGTCGCACCCGACAACCGGCCGTCAACCATCACGACTTGGCTTTGAGTCTCCCTGCGCATCATCCCCGGGGAATAATTTATCCGGATCGTCCCCTGCTTGAAGGCGCCTTCAGCCGGCAGCGTGGGAACCAGGATGCCCTGGCGATCGATAATCACCTGCCGCGGATCGAACTCTTGTCCTTCGGTGATTTCGAAATGGCCGCGAAAGCGGCTTAATTGACCGTATGCCAGGGAAACCGCCAGCAGCAACAGGCCGACATGCATGCCGAACAGTGCCGGTTTTACCCGAAACAGCGGATTGCTGAATAACGCGGCGCACAGATTGATGGCAAGCAGCAGCAACGAAACGACAATCAGCCATTGACCGATATCGCTTTGCCGGGAGGTGGCCAAAACGCCAGCGCCCAGCAGCAACAGGCCGAAACTGGTAATCCTCAGTGATGCCGGCGCGCGAAGCCAGGCCGGATTACTCTTCCTCCTCTGCCGCTCAATCCCTGTCGGCTCCACTCTGCGCATTTTGGTTGTCAGGGTGGATTCTGGCATACCGCCCCCATCCAGTCCCGACCGACATCCGGATTGCTGCTGGCGGAGCCGCAGTTGTCCGGACGCCAATCCCCCGACTGTGCGAAATTGATCACTTTGAGCTTGGCGTTGAAGTAGTAAGGCTCCTGGTTGTAGACCTCCGCATTGGTTTGAATCGGGACTTCGGTGCCGGGTGGCAGTCCGGCCTCCGGTCCGACGTCGTTGAGATTGACCAGCAATCCCTTGTTCTTCCATCCGTGGGGCACGGCGACATGGCACCACATGCACTTCACCCGGTTGCCGGTAATCCGCTCGAAGTGCTCGGCATGAAGGTTGTCGCCCCGCCCGAATCCGCTGTCGACGCTGCGGTCGCCCCCGGCGTAGACATCGTAATCATGACATTTGAAACAAAGATCCTGGGGACGTCCCGTTCCGGTGTCCGCGGACCAGTCCCCCTTAAGGATGAAGTTGTGGTTCGACCCGTGGGGGCCCCAGGGACGACCGTTATCGCCGCCGTCCGGCACCACGGTTCCCGGGGCGGTGCCGGAGCCGTGACAATCGCTGCAGTACATGGTCTGGCCACCCACCGCGTCGTCGAAGGGCGGCACCCAGTTGCTCGAGATATCTTCATCTCCCTGGTTGCGTTGTAAGCCGTCTCGACCGGTTGCTGCGATAACCGGATGCCAGGAGCGCTGGTTATTGCTCAGATAGTCAAAGTCGGCACCACTATCCCCGGGCGAGCCGAATCCCCGATGTGCTACGGGCGCCTGAAACTCTCTGGCTTGATTGGTGTACTGGGTCAGGCCGTTAGTACCTGGGGTTGTGGTACCGATGGAATCGCCCAACGCAGGCCGGTCGCCGACCGGGTAGAGGTTGTTGTCATCGTAGCCATAATCGGAATGGCACTTGAGGCAGATCTGATACTCCCGGGTGACCCATGAGCTGATTGCCAGATTGCTGGCGCCGTCGCCGCCGTCACCACGCTTGAGTGTGTAGCTCAGGGGCAGATCGTGGAAACCGGCCGATCCGTAGACCGGCTCTACGCCGGTTGTACCGCGCAGAACCCCTGAGGCGATATTGGAATGTGAGGCGCCGTGATCGTGGGTGCCGGTCAGGTTGGAACCGTTGCCGTTGAAAAGGGTGTTGCGCTGCAGTCGATGGGGATTGTGGCAGTCGGTGCATTCGGCATGCCTGTTGTTGAGATCACCCTTGCCCAGGAACAGAGGATCTTCACTGAAGTCGGCATCGCTTATGTCGTGCGCCTCGACACCTGCAGCCTGGTCGAGACTGGTGATCGGCATATGCCGGGCAAGGACGAAATCATCCTCGATATTCGGCACTTCAAGGGAGAAGTTCAGCACCGACGATGCATCGTTGGTATGGCATTGGTAGCAGGTGCTCTCGATGGCGGCGGCACCGCCGAGTCGTGCTTGTGTGGGCCCTCCCAAGGCATCGCTGCCCTCTCGCAAGAGGCGCCGTGAGCCCTGTACGGTATGAGTGTCGTGACAATTAAGACAGGACGCCTGCCAGACGGCGATCCCGGCCGGAAACTCCCTCAAATCTGCCGGTATGGTCTTGTAGGTCTCGTCGGCGACAGCCGGATCGGCATGGGCGGAGTCCGCCCAGCGCTGTCCCAGTTTGTCATGACAGGCCAGGCAGACGATGTCGTTAATCTCTGAGAAAGCACTGCCTGGAAGCCCCTCCTGAAAACGGTTGAGCCTGAGGAATTTAATATTTTTTGAGATGTCAGTATCGCGGATGTGTGGATCGTGACAACTGACGCATTCGAGACGATCAGACTCCAGAGGCACCACCGGCTTGGGATTTTGCCCCGATGCGCGTGTCGCGATGTGGGACTCGATTGAGGGATCGCGCAGCTCGCCGTCAGCGAGTGCAAGTGCGCTGTCATATGTAAATGAGATCGGGTGGTCATTGGTCAGGTCGACTCCGATACGGCGCGTGAACCCGCTCAATGCACCGCTGCCTTCCGGGATGGTTCCGCCGGCTGCCGTACCCTGCAGGGAGATGCTGGCGTTGGCCTGTCCGTTCGCCACGTTGACGGCGCCGATGGCCAGTGTGCCATCGTGGCATGAGAGACAGAGTTTGGAACTGCCTCCCGGTTCCGCCGTGGTATCCTGGGCATCGATGGAAGTGGATGTATAGGGGGTATAGGTGGCGCCCGAAAGCGCCCTGTTCCAGAGGGGGGCTGCCGGTATATCCGAAGCCCCATGGGGCGTGTGGCAGAAGACACAGACTTCGGACTCGCTTGTTGCCCTTACCGGTCCCGGTCCGCTGATCGAGAGGTTGTGCTTGGTGTTGCGGATATCCGATATACGCTCGGCATTGAGATCGCCTGAGACGCACAGCAGAAAGCAGGCCAGCAGGGACACCCTTCTCATGTGTCCGCTCCCAGGAACTGGAAGATGGAGATCCTGCCGTTGAGCATATCGGATACATAGACCCGGCCATATTCATCAAGCCAGACACCGGCCGGCAACATGAACTCACCGGGTTGACTTCCGGGACCACCGATCGGCATCAGAAATTCCCCATTGCTATCAAAGACTAGCAGGTAGTCGTAGTAGGATTCGGCCACATAGAGCAGACCCTCGCGACTCACCGCGATACCTTTGGGACGGTTGAGGTTGCCGATATAGTGACCGCGCTCACCGATCAGCTGTAACCAGCGCCCCTGGGTATCGAAGACTTGAATCCGCGCATTCAGGGTATCGGTAACATAGACACGCCCGTCGGATACAGTGATATAGGTTGGGGAATTGAGTTGCCCCGCCTCATCGCCGGCATTGCCGAACTTTCCGATTAACTTGCCCTGGGAGTCATAGATTTTGATATCGTTGGCGCGAGTATCGGCAACATAGACCCATCCGCTTGCATGGTCCAAAGCCACACCCGTCGGACGCTGCAGGTCGCCATTTCCAAAAACGCCCTTCGGTTTTCCGTCGGGTGACAGGCGGACAACGCGCCCGAGTTCTGAGTCCGCCACTAGGACTTCACCATCCTCGCGAATCGCCAGGCCGACGGGGGATAGAAAGCGCTTCGACTTCTCGGCCCATTCCCATACGTGCAGATCGCCCTCGACCGGATCGAAGACAAATACAGCCTGTCGGCTGACATCACTGACATAGATCCTTCCCTGTTTATCGACACTCCCGCCCTGGGGCCGCTGCAGGATGACTGGCTGCTCGGCACTGGCCGAATCCAGGCCAACGATCCAGGAAAGAAATTTTTGAGTTCGGCTGGGTTGATGATCTGGTGAAGTACGGAAATTATTCTGCCCGGTCAGCTCTCCCGCATAGACATAGCGGGGGACCTCGCCACTCTTCGGCCAGACTTCCAATTTGCCGGCGACATCACCGTTCGAAAGATTCAGGTAGAGCGACTTCGGTGTTTCTGCGCAGGCCTGAATCAAGCAAAACGAAATGGTGAGGAATAGATGCTTCATGGCTTATCAAGGCTACCAGCGGCCAGGCCCCCCCGTCTGATGTCCTCCGAATATGCCACTCTTCAACCCGGGCTTCCCCGAATGACAGAGATCGCAGTTTTCCACCGACCATGCGATCTCACCATTGTGGCACATACCACAGAAGCGGCCGTCGATAATATCGGTCATGGTGACGTCGTTCGATCCCACGCTCATCTCAAAACCCAATTCGTTATGGCAAACCTTGCAGCGAAAGCGAATCCTGTGAAACCAGTGCGGGAATATTACGGGACGCATACCCTCCTGCTCGGCATAACGATTCAGGATGACGTCAGCGTATTCCGCACCGGCCATCGTCGTCACCGTCAGGGTTGTGAAGAGTAGCCACAATCGATTTCTTACTGCCAGTACCATGGTTATTCATTGCCCCTTGACCACACCGGGAGGGGTTGCGGTACTTACGCTGTGACAGCGATCGCACTCCGTCAGAGGAAAGGCCACCGCGCCGTGACATCTGCCGCAATACTCTCCGGAGAGGATCTGCAGCATTGTCACCGGGGTGGCACCCGCCTTAGCCTTGAAGATGGCATCGTGACAGTTACTGCAATCGAGCCACTCGGTATGGGCCCGATGGGGAAAACGAACATACTTGGCGGAACCGGTGCGTGGCATGATGATATCGAGATCGAGGACTTCGATCTTGGTATCGGGGTAGATGTTGGTCCGTGGTTCTATATAACCCTCCTGTAGCGCCCTGACCCAACGAACCTGATTTCCGGCACTGTCGTTTGGCAGCAGAGAGAGTGCTTCGGCGGGCTCTTGCAGCAGTGAGAGTGCAGGATTGGCGGGATCGTGAATACCGTCTTCGGTGATGGACTTCCATGCCGGCGCATCACTGTGTGCGGAGTGACAGAGCAGAGAAAGTAGCAGCCAAGCAGTAGCGGCTCTGTGGGTGCTCAGTTGTCTGGATGTCAAGATCAATGCCCTATCCAGGTATATAGACACCCGCACGCCTGATGGCGCGTACGATCTGTTTGGTGGATTCCTCAAGTTTTTTTATGCCCTCCTCAAAATCTCCGTCCTCGGATGCCTTGTCCGCCAATTTACGCAGCCGACGCGCCTGTGCGAGATATTCATCCACAGCCGACTGAGTACCCGCATTGATATCACGATCTTCAAGCAGCAGCTTGACCAACATAAAGTGGGTTTCGTTGCGATCGAGTTCGTAGGCATACTCCTCCTCATTGCTGGCGAACACGAGTGAGCGTATCAAAGTATCGCCGGAGCGCAGTTTTTCAACTTCCTGCTTGACAGTATCGTAGGCAATATCCAACTGGATTTGTGCCTCTTTTATTTTGCCTGCCGCAGCGAGACGGTCAGCAACCTCGGCCTGCTCGATAATCTTGCCCGTTTCCGGGCTCGGGGTTTGTTTTTCGACAGCCACTCTTTGTAGTGCCTCGAGTAACGCTTGCAGACTGTTACGCTTCTTCTGATAATCGTTCTTAACCTTGTTCTCGCCTATCTCGCCGGTACCCACCAACCTGATTGCCTGAAACATGATGAGAGTAGCCTGTTGGAGCTCTTCATTGGCGAGTTCCATGTTGTCTGTCTGGTAATAGAGTTGCGCCTTTTCGAAATGATTGGCAGCCTGCTCGCGCAAAGCTTTCGCCTGCTCACTGCCTTCGGATACACGGCGCGCACCGGATGAGGTATTGATCAATCTGTCGACATTGTCGAGCCGGCTCTGCACTGCCTCCCGGTCGAGGGAAAATCTCGGTTTCTTGTTCTCCTCAGCGTAGACGAAAGACGTTGTCAATAACTGCACAAGCAGAATCAGGAGAAATGGTTTAAGTCTGAGGCACTGCATGACATTATCCTCTTGAGTTAAAAGAAATAGCCCATCAATCGGAGTACTGAATTGAGTTTACTGACGGCCATCTCCTGGCTGTTCAATGCCTCCCGGTATTGTTCGGACTGCGCATGGGATTGTGCCTCATCGTGAAGCGCATCGGCTATCGCCAGGGTTTGTTCTATCTTTTCCGTTTTGTCTGGACCAGGTTGCCGCTCACGGATTGCCAATTGAAGTAACATTTTTTGACTCGTATAGCGCCGCAGCTCGTATTGATACTCTTCAGCAATACTGGCGAATTCGAGTTTGTACTCGATAGTGCGATTTTTGTTGGCCAGGATTATGGCCTTAATGAGCATGTTTTTTGCCCTGCTCAAGACGGTAATCGCACGCCTATAATCACCGCCATCCGACAGGGACTCGGCATGCGCGAACTCATCAAGATAAGCCTGTTTAATCGTCGCCAGGCCAATCGAGTCGTCTAATTTTTCATTCGAGGCGCTTTCCAGATTCTCAGATAGACTCCTGAACTCCTTACGACTTTGTAGAAAACGTGTTTTATCCTGATGGTCCTGTAACGCCTTACGGTCATGGCGCTGCCTATACAAATCCGCTATTTCGGCAATAAGCTTATCCATACTGTGAAGGCGTGACTCAATATCCTTTTCATTCACTGAAGATACCAGTTGAGTCAGATTGTCCCTTAGTTGCTCTGCATTGGTTACCTTAAGTTGTTCCAACATCTGATACCCCAGTTGCGCTTTTCGCTGGATAAGCTCCATACCGGTTTGCACCGCATTCGAGTCGGCTTGAATACATTCAGGTATTGATAGACTCGTTATCATCAGTGCCTTCAGCATCATGCACCGGAAATGCATTCGCTACTCCGTTTTGTTCTTGGAGTGGCACTTCCTGCATTCCGATACAGGAAATGCGACTTTGCCGTGACAGACCCCGCACTTCTCGCCCAGCAGGATCGAAGCCATACTGATATTGTTAGCCCCCTTCATGGGCACGAAGATGGCAGGATGACAGTTTGAGCAATCGAGCCACTCTGTATGCTGTTTGTGGGGATAGACGACATCGGGCATACTGCCCTTCACTTCACGAACAATGTTCAGGTCAAGAATGATCGGCACCTTTTCAGGATCCAGCCGATCGAAACGAGGGTTAATTTCACCTTTTTCGATGGCCGCGACCCAGTCCACCCGGTTTCCGGAATTGGACTTGGTCAACTGCCTGAAGGAATCCTTCGGTGCCTGCAAGATATGAGTGCCGTCGTTATCCGGATCATGAATTCCATCCTTGGCCGGCGACGGGTTTCTCTTGGATGGGGGTTTCAGCAGTCGATTGAAGCTGTTGGGACTGCGGTTACGGGCCAGCATCTTGCCTGGTCTTATCTGCTTATTATTTTGCTTTTTCGGTGGGCCCAGTTTTTTGTCGCTCACCTTTTTGCCATCACTGGCGTTAGTGCTTTGATGCGAGGCTTCTTTTTTACCAGTCTCATGCCTGTCATCATTGGAGGACGTATCTCTATCCTTCTTTTTTTCGGGGACGGGCCCAGGTCTCTCAACTGCCTTTTGGTCTTTAGCCACTTGATCGATCCTGACTTTGCCGACAGGCGAAATATTCGCCGCGAATACCGGTGATACAAGAAAAACAACCAAGTAGAGAAGAAATATTGTCTGGCGGCTCTTCATTGCTTGAACTCCGTTACTTGGCGGCAGCCGGTGCAATCAATTTTTGCAGCGTGCTTTCGTGCACCTGTGTCTTGGTGCCGGGTGTTGCGGAATGACAGACGTTACAGTTTTCTACTGACCATGCTATGTCGCCGTTATGGCAGGCACCACAATATTCGCCGTCGATGATCTTGAGCATTGAGATGTCATTTCCACCGGCTTGGAATTTGAAGCCGAGATCGGCATGGCATACCTTGCAACGGAAACGTATACGATGGAACCAATGGGGAAACACCACTGGCCGCATACCGGCTTTATCGGAATGGTTATTGATCACCACATCTCCATACTCCGCACCTGCGTCATTGACGGTAAATGCGAAAATCAACAGCATTGATAATGCTGGCAATACCATTTGATATCTTTTTCGCACTAATAGAACCTCCGCGTTGCAAATAGTGGCGTCATCGCCCTCATTAAAAATATCGTCGTACGTTTAAGGTGATTGTTTTGGTGCCTGCGTCATCCGCTGCCGGCCGCTCAACCCAAGTTGTGCGTAGATCGATATCCAGTTTCCCGATGTTGTAATCGAGTCGGTTTTCCCAGAAATATTCATTACCGGATTCCGAATCGAGATCATCCAGAAAGAGCGATCTGCTTGATGCCCTGAAACGACTGCCGAATCGTAGATTTCGCACCTTGAACAAGCGATTGTTGTGGTAAAAGATCTCAAGACTGCTGAACTCGGTATCTTCAATTTGAAGTTCAGAATCTGTAGTAAAAAAGGCGTCCTCAACCACGGGTGAGTTATCCCCTCTCTGTCTCGTGAAATTGACGTTGTATGTAATTCCGTAGTCGGAGTAGCGGGAGAGCCGCTGATTATGGATGGCGTTGATGCTTATATTCTGGGTGGCAAAATTATTGCGCCCGGAATTACGGGAATCATAAAACACGATATTGAGATTTGTCGAACTCTCTTCACCGGTTGAGTTCAGGCTATATGAGATACGATTGACCAATGTCCCCAGATCTTCATCTATCGATGAATTTTCGTAACTCAAGTCCTGCCCGAACGTGATCGACATGCCGACTGGCCCGAACCAGTCATATTGCCAGGCACGATTGAGATTATGGGAAAAATCCGTCTGTCCGATCCATTCATCCTCGTCGTCGGTGTTTATTTCGTTTGAAAGTCCGATCCCTGCGCCGTAGCCGTAAGTAAATTCACCCCATGGAATCAATTGCGAGGTATAATCGGCCGTGAATGACTGGACATAACTCTTCTCTTCGACATCGCCGGTGCGTGCCAGGCCTCCTAAGCTGCCCCTCAAACGCCAGTGGTCATCAGGCAGGTAGGTTAATGAAAGATTTCCCCTTGTCTCGTCTTCCTCCTTGTCACGCCGGGCTTCGGATTGACTGGATAACGACTTGAAAAAAAAATCGCCGCGCACGGTTACAGGCAGTGTTTCCGCTCTCCACAACATGTTCGTGGCTAATCTTTCTTGCGATGATTCGCTTTCCCCCAGAGTATCCTCGGACTCGCCACCGCTTGCACCGACACTCGTTATCAAGCTGAATTTCGCACCCGGATTGTAAGCGTGGGTAAAATCCGACTGCCAATCCTTGTGCCGGTCCATGATCTGGCTGCGCGACCTGTCATTCGCCAAAACCAGTACACTTAAGCGATGAGGGCCGCGGTGAAGAAAACCGCTCAGGATACCATGCGTGCTCATCTCGGAATCGCCTGTCAACAGATCCTCGCGATCGTCATGAAACAGATTAGCGTTGAAATTTGCGCCGCCCGATTCCGGTGTAAACGATTGCCGCAAACCGTAACGTGTCAGGCGTTCCTCACGTCCGGGCTCCAAGGTGTCGCTATCGTCTACCCGGCTATCCTTGACATCGATAAACGCTGAGAAGGGAAATTTACTTAAATGAAACAGATTGATCTCGCCTGATCCTGAGAGGATTTCATTTTCCGTCTCACGACCGTTTTCCTTGCTTTCCCAGCTCGATGAGAGTCTGCCCTTCCAATGCCCGAACCAGGGTTTCCATATCTGATTTCTACCGGTCACTTCCCCTGTGTAGGCCCGATGAAAGGACTTTTCGCCTGAGTCGGGTATGACCTCGCGGAATCGCATCCCAAGACTGCCGGAAAAGACGGCCCCGGACCGATCAAAATCGGTTCCAGATACTCCTCCGGTAGTTGTAATGAGTGTTCCAGTAAACAAGATCAACAGTCCACCTTTGTTCATCACCCGGACTCGGCCATCGTTTTACGATGTTCCCGATCAAGATTCTTTCTTTTTGCCGCGGCCACTCAACTCCAGCCGCTGTTCATAGTAATCCGGGACTGAGTAGCGAATATCGGCGCCGTTGCGCAACCGTCTCTTTTCGCCCGACACAACGAACTCCCGGCGTTCCCTCATAAACAACTCAATGGCACGTTGACGGACTTTTTCCAATGGGTTTATACGTGCTTCCGCTCGTTCAATCAGATGGAACAGGGCAACCCCCTCCAATAAGGTTATCGGGTCCGATATATCACCGGTCTCCAGTTTGGAAATCGCTTCTTCGGACTGTGTCCCCAGCATTCCCTGATGCAGATAGCCCATATCCCCTCCATTGGGAGCAGAGCCGTCATCTGAATAACGTTTCGCTGCCTCACTAAATTCCATTCCCTTAAAAATTTCATGTTTTATCACTGTCAGTTCTTCACGCTTTTGGCGCCAAATATCGGCGCTGCCCCAAGGTGGCACTTTCAGCAGTATCATGGATATGCGTGACTGCGGCGGTGAAGTGAATTTATCGAGATTGGTATTGTAAAAGGCACTCAGTTCAGCATCGCTGGGTTGCGTCACCTCACTGCGAAACTGATCTTTGAGCTGCCTGATCCTGTCGTGTCGCTGTAATCCCTGGTGTAGAAGAGGCAACATCCTTTTCTTCGACTGCTCCCAGCCAGCCTGCGTTGCAAGACGCTTGATATTTTTGTCTACTTCCTGCTTCACACGCTCGGGATCAGGCGCAATGCCGCGTCGCATCGCCTCCTGGTGAAGCACTATCTCGTCAACCAGTTGCTCTCCCACCTCTTTTCGATAGGCCTTTAGCTCCTCCTCGGGTGGCTGGCCATGGTAAAACCGCTGCCGGGCGCCCATGTGAAGAATCGCACGGTAGGTTGACATAGGAATCGATTCACCATTCACCGTAGCGAATATCTGCTTTTCTCCGGTCTCATATTCCGCTGAATGTACATCAGGGGTGGAGGTCGAGATCATGAGCATGAGCAGCAGAATTAACGGTGGCAGAAACGTCGGGGGAAACTGCCCCGTCGATCCATTACGCAGGGACGGCGATAGCCGCCAGCCTTTTGGTCTGGCGGCCCGCTCTACCCCTATACCTGTCCAGCTGATGTTATCGACCACATACATAGCCACAGGAGGCACTATTATTTAATGTGGCAGGCAAGACAGACATCGCTGTTTGTATTGGCAATACGCAGGAAGCTTACAGGTCGCGCCGTCTCCTCGTGGGGATCGTGGCAGCTTCCGCATTCCACAGATGGTCCGTCAACACCGGTGAAGTCACGGGTGTAGAGAATCATGTCCGATTTCTCACGGGTATCCGCGGTCCCTGTTGCATCACGGATACCGTCGCCTGTGCTGTCGTAAGAAGCCACATCAATCCACCACTGACTGTTACCATTGATGGTAGCGTGCTGGGCATCGTTGAAATCACGGTCGGCGGTTGCTCCGGTAGACGGTGTACAGGGATCGACACCGACACCACAGCCACCACCAGCATAGGCGATACTGATGGGATGGTCGTTCCGCAGATCAGTGCCCAACATCGGAATCGGAGCACCACCCGTATTCGTCATGGCTGAAATGGCAACGGCATCAATCTCCGTTCCTGCCGCTGCCCAGCCACCTGAACCGGGCGCGTTTACGACAACATCCATTGCCTGCGTCCCGTCATGACACGAGAGACAGGCCAGGGATACTGATCCAACCGTAACTTCCGAACCATCAAGGGTTGCCGTTCCAAGATCAGAGTAGCGAGTATAGGCCGTTGCAGGGCTCGCTTTGTTCCACAGTGGCGCACTGACTGCAGTGTTGGAACCGTGAGGCGTATGACAGAAGACACATACCTCGGTTGTGGCGGATGTGGTTGCCTGTGCCGTCCCTCCAGCCGAAAGATCGTGATCACTCCCACGAACGGCCGCCTGGCTGTTGGATGCGAAAAGCAAGGCACAAGCGATGCCGGCTAAGATAAGTTTGCAGTTCATCATTCCTCCCCATAATCTGATTTCCACTGAATTACCACGTAACTTAACGGGAGGTTGCAATAACTGCGCCAAGAATAGAATTGGCGTGTATTCATAGAAGTAGCGTGGGATATGCTCATATCAAGTGGGCAAATTGCGCCTGATATTTCTCAATTCCCGGAATAGATTCCCGGAATTGATAATTATTCAGCGCAAAGATCGAACAAACTTGATCGAGAAACGTGGATTTTTTCAGTTTTGCATAAATTGGAAACCGCAAACGCATAAATCGGCGCCTGGTTCGATTTTTGCTAAATCCGTTTAGATACATAGTGAATAAATTTCTCTTTCGATCGTTCATACTATGATGAGACATCTATTTCATGTGGCGCTTATACTGCCGATACTATCGGTCCATCCCGCTGCCGTAGGTAATATGAAGGATGCCGGTGGACTCTATTCACAATACTGTTCCGTTTGTCATGGTGACGGCGGTGACGGTAAAAGTCGTGCGCGTGGCAGTATGATTCCCCCTCCTCGTGATTTCACCTCACCACAATCATCGGTCGAATTAACTCGTGACCGTATGATCCTCTCGATATCCGAAGGTCGACCCGGTACGGCTATGGCCGGATGGAAAAACCAATTGAGCAGCGAACAGATTGCAGCCATTGCGGATTACATAAGAATCACCATGATACGGCCATCAACAGTTGAGGACGGTAAAACAGGTCGTCGTCTTTATGCGGAAAACTGCTCCGTCTGTCACGGTGACGATGGACGAGGGGCACGTTGGACATTGACGAATCTGAAACCGCCGCCGAGGAACTTCACACTTCCCGGGAGTGCCGATCAAATCTCCCGCAAACATATGTTCAAGGTGGTGCGTTACGGTAAGGCCGATACTGCAATGCCAGGCTTTTCATCTCAATTAGACGACGATGATATTTCAAGCGTGGTCGACTTTGTTAGGCAGGCCTTCATGTCCGAGCACGATAAAAAAAATGAAGTCATGGAAGATCTTAACCTGGTGAATGAGGAAGATATGGACGCGCAACTCCACCAAGACCTCACCGGTAACGCATCGAGGGGACAGCGCTATTACCTGAAGAGTTGCGTCGCTTGCCATGGCGTTAAGGGGGATGGCAAGGGGCCACGCGCATATTTCATCCTGCCCAAACCACGCAATTTCCAACATACCGCGTCGCGCCACACGCTGAACAGGCCTAAACTCTTTTCTGCCATAGCCGAGGGCAGTCGTGGGACGGATATGCCCGCATGGGATAAGGTTTTATCTGCACAACAGATTGCCGATATCGTGGAATATGTATACCAAGTGTTTATCCGTCCGAAACAGAGCGGAACTCAATCCGCGAATCCTGGCAAGGGGTGAAAGGCGCGATGAATATAGCGGACGACCGCATCGATCTGTTCATCGTTAAGTACCGACTTCCAGGCCGGCATCGATGTGTTTGCGAGACCGTCGCGAATGACCTTTGTCAGATGTTCACTGCTCATAGTGGCCATGATTTTCGGATCGGTCAGATCCCGGGGATGGGGTTGCAGAAAAGTCCCGATCCAATTTTTACCCGTTCCATCGGCTGCATGGCAAAAGGCGCAATTCTGTTGGAAAAGAGATTCGCCAAGTTGTTCTACGGATGAAAGATCGGAAATTGAGGGCGCAATATCGTGTTTCGCGAAAGGGCTAGCGCCGGATTTTTCATCTGGAGGGAGAAGACTGTCACCTGCCTTAAACCCAAGCCTTGGGTAGGAGGTGGCAACCGGCTCCCAGTTTACGGTCGGATCTTTAACATGGGATCTGTCATGACAACTAATGCAACTTTCAAGGTAAACCTGCAGGCCCGTTTTCTGCTTATCGGTCAGCGAGTCGTCGGGAGCATCCAGTGGAATCTCACCTGTTGCAAAGGGAAAACTATCGCGGAAACGGTCATGTTCGTACCAGCCATTTTCAACTGTATGGTATTGGGTATTTGGTTGTTTGCCGACAACGAATGCCGTGTGCACATATAGAGTGACTGCCTCGATGTCGTCCTCAGCGAGAACATCTCGAAATGGTTTCATGGCGGTGGCGGGACGACCGTTGCTGATTGCATCGAGTATACGTTGCTTGCTTAATCTCTCTGGATCTGTAGCGATAAAATTTCTTGGGGGTGGAGTGAGAAACCTGGCCGCAAGGGTCTCAGCATCCCCTGAATAACCATGGCAAAAGTAGCAGTAGAAATTGTAGATTTTACGACCCTTCTCCAGTTGCCTTTCAATATCGGCAGCGGTAGATGGCAAGGCCGCATCAGCTGCGCCAGCCTGCAGACTGCATAGAGCAGCCAGCTGGATTAGGCAAAGCAATATTAAGTCTGGATGCAATCGTCGAATTGGCTTCATCACATATATGATTCGGTGAAATTGATGAGATACAAACTAAATCTAAGCTGTACGTATATATTCCATCATCTAATAGGTACAGGCCTGAAAGCAATCCTTGTATTGGTAATCATGTTACTGATCAGCAGCTGCGCTGGTAGTCCCGAGGTGAAGAAAACAAGGCCGATTGCGTTCCCCGCCCCACCCGATCAGCCGCGCTTTTTTTATGAGAAGACTATATTCGGCACAGGCGCAGTAAACGTTGCCGACAAAATTTCACGCTTGAAGAACCTTCTCACTGGAGCTAATCAAAGAGACGGCTATTCTTTCGCCAAGCCTTTTGATATCGCTGTCCACCAGGGACGTGTATTTATCAGTGATACTGTTCATCGTGTCGTTTTTGCCCTAGATTTTGTATCGGGTGAGGCTATCATCATTGGAGACAGCGGCGATGCCAGCGATCTGTACAAACCCTTGGGTGTGGCGACAGACAACAAAGGGAATCTCTATGTATGTGACATACAATTAAAGAAATTAATGCTCTACGACCGCAATGGTAAATGGCGTTACGGTATAGACCTTTCCAAAGAGATGGATCGTCCCAGTGGAGTGGAAGTCAGCGAGGACGGAAGTACACTATTCGTGGTCGATGTCGGTGGTGTTAAGTCAACACGACACAGTATTGCGGTTTATGATACGCGTACCCGCTCACACCTTCGCACAATTGGCTCCCGCGGTAAGGCAGATGGAGAATTCAATCTGCCCAGGGACGTGGCAATCGGTCCCAATGACCATCTTTATGTAACCGATGGTGGAAACTTTCGCATTCAAATCCTTAACCAGCAAGGTACGACTATCAGCTCATGGGGCTCAGCGGGACGTCATTTGGGGCAATTTACACGCCCCAAGGGTATCGCAACGGATAGTGAAGGAAACATCTATGTCGTTGATGCCGCATTCGGTAACTTCCAGATTTTCTCCCCTGAAGGTGAATTACTGCTGTATCTTGGCGAGCGATCGGAAACCGCAGGACCGGCAAAGTATATGCTGCCTGCCGGTATCGATGTTGACGAAGACGGTCGTGTCTATATTGTTGATCAGTTCTTTCGTAAGGTCGAGATATTCAGACCGGCCGGGCTAGCCGAAGGTGAGGGTTTCACGGGCCTTACTAAAACCAACGAATGAAACGGACTATTTCTCCATCTAAGTGTACAGCAAGCGATGAAGATCGTTTCATTTCCGGTTTGAAAGAGATTCCCGTTGAGTTTATAAGGTGACCCCGCTGGGGAGCCATGATGGTGAGCTCTGCAGATTCGAACCCGTCATATTGTTTGAAGATCCGGATGGCACACGATTACTCTACGATGCCTGACGTACGGTGGCAGGCGCGGATGATCACCGCCTGGGCAAGGTCGACGTGGTGCTGATTAGCAACATACACGACGACCATGTCGGGGCACCTTTACCACCGGACCACATGAAGCGGCCCATGTAATCAATAAGCTTTCTCGACCGACATCGGTCATTGCCTCCCATGCGAATGAAACAGCGAACCATAAGGGTAAACCCTTCCCCAGTACCAGGATTGCAAGTTTTATCGACGCAGTGAATGTGCCGATCGAACAACCACTGAGAGGAAAAACTATGAGGTTTTCCGCCAAGGGCAAGTGTGTATAGGGCTGTCAAAGGTGGCAAAAATACACCCAAGCAGCATGAAAAATGACCACTAGCGCACCAGTCGAATCCTATTAATCCTCAATATATTCATAAGCATAGAAAGGTTTAACTGGCCTGGAAAAATATTGGGAATATTTTCCCATTTTTTGCGTTTATCTGATTAAGGGTCAACAAGATCCATTTGATGGGCGAATGGCCCGGCAATTTATCAACAGTTTTCTAACGAGGAGTTACCACCATGGGATTAAATCGATCTTCAAAGATTTTCTTCACAATGCTGGCGGGCTGTCTCATTCTCTCCGCCTGTGGAGGTGGAGGCGGTGGAAGCGCAAGTGAAGACGGCACCACAATTACGGCAAGAGGCGTCATCACCGGATTCGGCAGCATCTACGTCAATGGCGTGCGTTACCACACCAACTCAACACGTTTTACCGTCGACGATAATCCAGGCACGGAAAGTGATCTAAAGCTGGGAATGGTGGTCACGGTAACCGCTACTTTAAATGACGACAACACAGGCAATGCCAGCAGCATCGTATTCGACAACGAACTGCAGGGTCCGGTTGCCAACCTGGTCACGGATGCAGACGGTCTGATCAAAACCTTCACTGTATTGGGTGTCACTGTGATTGCAGACAGGGTTGGTACCAGCTTCCATGACACAACTTTCGATACACTTATCGAAGGCGATCTTTTAAAGGTGAGTGGGTTTTATGACGGTTCCCTTGTCCTCAATGCCACCTTTATCGAGCGTAAAGAGGGCTTCACTCCGGGCGTGAGCGAAGTCGAATTGAAGGGTACTGTCAGCAATAACACAAGCGAGAGCTTCCTAATCAACGGCGTAACTGTCAATTACGATCCCAGCGGTATTCGCACCGATCTCAGCCGTTTGACTGGCGCAATCTCTGATGGGGACCTCGTCGAGGTAAAAGGTTCACTCGACGAGAACGGCGAGATCCAAGCCACACGCATAGGCCATGAAGACGACGGCTTAGATGACAGCATCAGTAAGGTGAGCCTTGAGGGTATAATCACCGATTACATAGACGACAGTAATTTCATGATCTCGGGGATAGCCGTTGATGCTTCCTCAGCCCTCTTCATACCGTCCAGCCTGACCTTGGGCAATGGCATCAAGGTCGAAGCGGAGGGACCGATTGTCAACGCCACCCTGCAGGCCTTGAAAATCGGTGCTCGTGGAGGTGGCAACGACGTTGAGATCGATGCCCATGTCAGTAGTTTGTCCAATCTCGATAATTCGATTACTTTGAATCTAAGCAACGGCAGCGTTACCGTCTTCGTCGATAACCGCACACGCATGGAAGACAAGACCAAGGCCGTCGAATCACTCTCTGTCAGCGACCTGGGCAGCGGTGATTTTCTTGAGGTGCGTGGTTTGCTTGATAGCGGCAATCGAGTGATTCTGACTGAGCTGCGACGTGATAATACCGATGATCTGGTTCTGCAGGGTCCTGTTGAGGATTTCGTCGCCAACAGTTCCGTTACCATTCTAGGAGTAACGATCTTCACTTCGGCAACCACCCAGTTTGAAGACATCAATGATTCAACGATCAGTGCCGACACCTTTTACAACAGCCTGACTGTGGGTTCGCTAGTCAAGATCAAGGACGAGGAGCCGGGAGACAGCACCGCCGATGAGGTGGAATTCGAGGATTGAGGGATGATGTGGGCGGCAGTTTGCCGCCCACCGACAATTTTGGGAATATTACTCAGGCTTCACCGTTAATACCAATAGAAACCTCGCTATCTGAAATACCCACGAGTCAAGAAGCGATAGCGAGTCTGGACCTTGGGCCATATTGCGTGAATGAGTGGAGCATAACCATGTATAAATCGATAGGCTTCCTGCTGGGATCCCTTCTTGCGGTCCCGCTACCCACATTTGCCTTCCACTGCCCTATGGACATGAAAAAGATAGATGTGGCATTGACCTCCAATCCAAATCCATATCCGGAAAAGTTGGCCGAAGTACACAAGCTGAGGGCCGAGGGTGAAGCCTATCACCAAGCCGGCCGGCATAACGAGTCCGTCCAGGTTCCGGACCAAGCGATGAAAATACTTCGGATTCAGTGACGACTGACCAAAGAGCCAGTTATACTTGATTGATGGCGGATAATTTTTCCAAATTGCTGATCGAGAATATCCCGCACCTGAGGCGCTATGCGCGTTCCCTGACCAGGGACCAGCATCAGAGCGAAGACCTTGTGCAGGATTGTCTCGACCGCGCATTGAGCCGGATGTCGCAGTGGCAGAGCGACACCAATCTGCGCGCCTGGCTCTTCACCATCATGCACAACCTTCACGTCAGCGGCCTGCGTGGCAGGCGCCACAGCAGCGCCTGGGAATCCCTTGACCAGTCGGAGACCGCAGATCAGCGACAGTCAGGTCAGGAAGGCATGATACAGATGCGGGACCTTGAACACGCATTGCATCGACTCAGCGACGATCAGCGGGAGATCCTTATGCTGGTCTGCGTCGAAGGCATGCGTTACGAAGAGGTCGCGCAGGTTTTGAATATCGCAACCGGTACGGTGATGTCCCGGTTACACCGGGCTCGCGAAGCCCTGCGCCAGATTTTGAAAGGCGAAGAGCCGGCAAAACTGAGGCGTATCAAATGAAACAGACCCTCACCCCAGAACAACAGCAGCTGCATGCCTACGTGGATGGGCGGCTTGATAACGAAGCCAGACGCGATGTCGAGAGCTATTTGGCTGAGAATCCCGAAGCGCGTCGACAGGTGGATGAGTATCAACAGATAAACAGCCTGCTCAAACAGATCTATGATCCGATCCTTGATGAGCCGATTCCACCCACCCTGCTCCGACTGAGAAGACCTCGTTGGAGCATACGCCATATTTTGCTGCAGATGGCCGCTGCAGTATTACTGCTCTCAATCGGTCTGTTTTCAGGGTTTTATCTTGGTATGAACCAGACCCTGGTACCGATAACAGCCGAGAGCGAACCCGATCATGTAGTGATCGAGGCATTCATGGCCTATGCAGTATATACTCCCGAGGTACGTCACCCGGTCGAAGTCCCAGGTGATGAACGCGACCACCTGGTCAGCTGGCTCAGCAAGCGAATGGGACGTCAAATCGTCATACCTCATCTGGAAACCCACGATATGCAACTGTTGGGTGGAAGATTGATCTCATCCGACGACGGGCCAGGCGCTCTGTTGATGTACGAAAACGAGAAGGGTCAACGCATCATCCTATATGCCTGCCACTCCGATGAGAGCAGCAGCGCCTTCCACTTTGCCAAGCAACAGGACGTATCGATATTCTATTGGGTAGACGACGCCATCAACTACGCCATTGCCGGTGAAATGGAAAAAGAGAAACTGCGTCCTCTCGCTGAGTCGGTCTATAATCAGCTGATTTTCTGATTATTTTCCACACTATCTCACCGCACCGTTCACTCAGGCATACCCCTTCAGATAATAAAATGGAGTGAAGAATTGGATTCTAAATTCTGGCTACGGTTTTCACCGTTTTTTCATTGCAGAACTTGGGGACAAGACCCAGTTGGCCACCATGCTTTTTGCAGCAGACAAAGATGTAAGCAACTTTACGGTATTTATGGTGGCCTCCCTGGCGTTGATCCTTGCATCTGGAATCGGGGTACTGGCCGGGTCCTTGCTATCGCAATATATCAGTGAAAAACATCTCCATCACATCGCCGGTTCCGGTTTTGTTGTAATAGGCATTTGGACACTAATAAAAGCATGAATGAATGACCAACCAATATTTTGTAACCGCTTGTCTTCAACTTACAGATGGGTATGGATTCAGAAGATTTGTGATTACATGATGCTTACAACATACCCGGCACTGCCGGGTATGTTGTAACTTACTTATTATATGGTAGCAAGGGGCAGATTCGAACTGCCGACCCCAGCATTATGAGGGGTACCATCGAAACTTCACCTTTTAAATTCAATAACTTAGGCGGGTGCCCGCAACGCTATCCGCACTAAAACCTATCGGCATCTATCCATCATCACACAATCACCACACATAGGTAATTCCTCCGAACTCTGCCTTGTGTTCAAAAGGAACAGGTAAATGAAGCGCCTAGTTCGTAGCCAACAGTTCTATTATATGTCTTTGTTTTTATTGACCCTCTGGCTGACGCCCATGGCCAATTTTGTAGGACTGAGCATAGCTGAACAGGACAATTGTCGGATAAATGTCGGATGAGTTGGTAGATATGTTGACGATAATATTTTCTAGTTTCGGCCAAAGAATAACTCGGCTTGATTTGATCGTATCCGGCAAGAATACGACGACATAGGCCCTATAATGTACAATTAGTCTTTGTCACGACTTTCTGTTTGTGATCAACGAGACAACAACAATGCATCTTGTTGATTTTATAATATTTTTTGTGGTACATAGAGGCCTTACTATAAATACATAACGAGACAGGGGGTCTCGTTAATGTAACTGTTATAGGTAAAAAATGGCGAATCTCGTAGATTTAGATCATAAGTGGGCAATTCTGATAGGCAGAGTATTTATTGCCTTCGGTTCAATTGAGCGAACAACCCATGAATGTCTAAAGAAGTGGCTTGAAGAGCCTGTTTACCCTCATGTGAAACATATGAAATTCTCATCAAGAGTTGACCTGCTTATTGATGTAACAAAGAAACAAAAATATTCAGAAGAAAATACTAATGAGTTTGTTTCAAATTTGAAGGAAGCAAAAGAATTGGCGAAGAAAAGAAACCTTATTGCCCATAACCCGTTGATGCTTTGTTTGTTTCAAGGTGAGGGTGATTTCGTTGAGGCTATTGCATCCAATCTTAGAGATGATTTAACTATGGAGTTTCACGAGCTTGAAGATTTGATGCATAAATCTGAAGAGTTAGCTTCAAGCTTAATCGATGGCACTACGAAATTCAGACTCGAAGGTTGGGAAGGCTTACCTATAACAAGTCAAGCAAGTGGGACGCCGCAAAGCGGCGCCCCTTCTTGAAGCGTTATGCCTTTAAAAAATCATGAAGTCTAAGCTAAGAGTTGAACTTGAACGTTTGCTTCAGGAAGGCAATGAGTTCGGAGAAATTGAAAAAAGCCCTGAAGCGTGGGAGCGTCAGACACGCCACCTTATTGACAAATACTTAGGGCCAAGAAAAGAGCCACCTACTAATGCTCATTCACAAGGATATTATGACTTTATATTCTCGGATACTCATGGTGCTAAGGCGGCAGTGCTAAAAGCAATCTTAACTTCGGAAAAGTCAAATAGTGAAGAAAACCACTCGAATGAAGAAATAAATAAAAACAATGTACATAGGCGATGGTTTAACTTTAGCACTGTAAAGGGCGTAGTAGAATTTATTGCAGCTATGGTTGCGATAGTCGGCGGTGTAGTAGCATTTGCCACGTGGCTGCTTTAATGTGAGTTCAAATTACTATTGTAAGGCATGGCATAAAAATACATAACGAGACAGGGGGTCTCGTTAATGTAACTGTTAGGGCAAAATAATGAAAGCAGTGAAAATTACAATTGTCACATTGCTACTGTTATTTTATGTTTCGCAATCTGTTGCAAATGAAACAATTATTATGTCCGTTGAAGAATATGTGTTGCTGAAAAAGGAATCACCAGAAAAGGCAGATAATTATTTGTCGGGTGTATTATCCAGTTATGTTTTAGCTAATGCCATGTTAGAAAAACGTGGTCAAAATGAACTGTTTTGTATGCCAAATAATGTGTCAATTAATAAAGAGAATATAAATGGTATTATCAATCTTGCAACAAGCATAACAACGGAAATAAATAAAACAGAACGTTTAAAGGCAAGTGTGGCATCGTTTATTCTGTGGTCATTGGTCGAGGCATACCCATGCAAATAATAGGCAGCCCTAACCAGGCGGTAAACATCGTTCGCTTCGTTCGCGCCCGTTACCGCAACGTTATCTGCATATAAGAAAAAGCATGGAACCAATACAAGCAATCAAACTACTTAACGGGATATTGTCAGAGATCGAAGAATCTCCTGGAATTGCCCGAACGGACGATTTTTATGGGCTCAGAGCAGTTGATGCAAAAGTTAAAGAAACAAGGATGATCTTATCAGGTGTAAATGGTTTGCCTGACACCTTAGTGAAAGATATGGACGGCGATGATAACTTTGAAGCTAATAGTCGTCGTGTTCGTTTGGAAACACTGGCTGAATATGTGAGAAGTGCACTAAAGTTCTTAAATGCAGGTGGGATTACAAAACCAAAGAACCAAATCTATCCTGCACCAGATGTTTCAAACTTAACAAGTACACTTCCGCACCTTAAGGAGTCTATAGAACGGCGCTGGAAGGAAGCGCAAAAGTGCCAATACACACAATGTTACACCTCCGCCATCATAATGATGGGAAGCATACTTGAGGCATTACTACTGTCTCGCGCACTTCTTTCGCCTGAAACAGCTTATCGTGCCAGCAAAGCCCCAAAGAAAAATGGCAAATCACCAGCAATACATGACTGGACACTAAATCATCTCGTAGATGTTGCTGTAGAGGTGAAGTGGTTAAAAACTGATCGCGGCAAATTTAGCCACGCACTACGCGAGTCCCGTAATGTGGTTCATCCGTGGGTGGAAGTAACTACCCATGCCAATTTTGATGAATCTACATGCAAAACAAGCTGGGAAGTGCTAAAGGCATCAGTAGATGATTTACTTAAATCTATATAAAAGCAGCTAACAATGTGCTCGTGTTGGACGCTTGCATCGCTACGTGCCTCACAGCTTAAACGTTAACCTAATGAGAAACTGTAATCTATGATTGAAGGGACTGTAATGGCGGCACTGATTGCCTCTTTTGTGACTTTGGTAGGATTAATTATTTCCAAAGAAAACAAAACATCAGAATTTCGGCAAAATTGGATAGATGAGCTAAGGCAAGACCTATCCGATCTGATTGGCAACTTTGAGGCTGTTGTTCAGACATATAGAGCTGCAGATAAAGATATTGAAGAATGTGGGGGTAATCTTACCCGAACGGCAATGATGAAGATGGTCAGGCCAGAAATATTGGCTGCCGAAACCGTTTATGTGAAAGTACTGCTTCGACTTAATCCTGTAGAGCACATTACGCTTATAGAGCGAATTGAAGAATTAAGACAGAGTGTAATTAACAAGACTCCCGATGAGGATGTGACTCATAAACTGGAACAAAACTTAGTAGTTGAATCTCAACGCATACTAAAGAAAGAGTGGCAGGTTGTGAAATCAGGAGAGACCACTTTCAGGGCCACAAAACTAATTTCTGGCATCATTGCGCTAATTATGTTGATTGTATTAGCAGTAAATTCTATTGATGGTTCAAAAGAAGAGCTAGATTCGGTTAACAAGTCAATAAGGTTAAATGACTAATAGGATATGCTTCGTAATCGTATACAAGAATTGGCCTATATTGCCGACACCTCTCAGCATCAGGCACTACTGATGCAGATGTGTAATGTATGCGTTCGATTTCACTGAAAAGCCTGATTACATAATATCTGAAAAGCAATGGAAGTAAGTCATCCAATGAGGCAATACATTCAATAAAATAACTAATTAAACGATGGATACTAAATTAAAAGGCAATTTATCTTATCACATAAACATCACCAATAATTGTGGTTTGGTTAATAATACTGCATTAGGCAGAAAAATGATGGTCTCCAGCAATAACTTAGTATTTTGCTATTTAAACAACACATTATTTCTTGAGTGTGTCATACAGCCAGAATTCATTAATACCCCAAACCTTTATACTATTTTCAGCAAACGAAGCCTCGAAAATATTCCATATCTTGTTTCAGATCTTTCTAAAGATCTTGCAGAATATTCCGTTTGTAGGCAAACAATAAATGAAGAAACAGAGAGGAATATTTTAGATATAAGAAATAATCTAAATTCCGCTTTCGACAAAAAAAATAAACCAATTATTATTGAATGCTCAGAAAGCTCCTACTATTTGATACTAGAAGGGAACAAAAGAATTACTGCTATGCATATGAATAAAGATGTATTTTTTAATCCAATCCAAGCATATGTAGGTAAAACTTCACTTCAATGGCATTGTATGCTTGCCTTGCACGGAATGACAGCAGGAAGGGACAGCCTTCATCCCGGGGGATGGGGTGAACAAGCCGAAAGGGTTTTTAACCTACCCTACCGACACAACGGACGACGCGGCCCGAGCATTCGCTACTCTCCAATACATCCCGACAGGTGTTGCCGATAACTGGCCTGCGACGGACGCTGATACAGCGAACCTGCTGATCGACACGGTCCATAAGTTGCGACCTGCCTACCGGCAAGGGGCGGTATGGGTGATGAACAGCACCACCCTCTCGACTATCCGCAAACTGAAGGATGTGAACGGTCAATTCCTTTGGCAGAACTCACTGGTCGAGGGCCAGCCTGGAATGTTGTGGGGCTACCCGGTCATCGAGGCCGAGGACATGCCGGATATCGTGGCGGATAGTCTCTCCGTGGCGTTCGGCAACTTCGACCGGGGTTATACCGTGGTGAACTCTGAGGCGATCAAGCTTATCAAGTTAGCTGCAACATAACGGATATGGACCTGGGCATGTCCATAAACCGCCCTTTCATGACTTGTTTGCTTCTGCCCATCCGGGGGACCAGTATAAGTCGGTGAGTGCCTGGGCATGAAATAACCCCGACAGCCTGCGGTCCGAACTCATGAGTCCATTGTGGCTTACCACCTCGGGCGTGACAGGCAAAAAAATCCTTTAACCGGTTGGCTCAACCTGACTCGATCGACGCGCCGAGTTCGACCATTTTCTTATACACACGGTCGAGTTCATCGGTTTCGAGGCAAAGTTTTGCGGAAAGGAAAAAGAGCATGTGAAAGCTCATGTGCCGAGGGTTTTTCCCACCTGTATATTTTCGCCACTGCTGGCCACCGGCAACGTGAATAAACTCCGCCATCTCGGATTGAGTGAGACTAAGCTCCTCGCGAATCGCCAGCAGCTCATTGGTGGTTGGAGGCGTGTATTTCATGGTGAATTCCCTGGCTTTCATCTTCGATATTTAGACCGAAATCTATGTATGTCACCGATCAGGAATTGTGTCAATCAGGTCCATGGGCGAGGTGGAAAATCTTTGAAATTTTAATCAGATGCGGTTTTTTTGTGCCTGCAATCCGGGCATGACCGGTTTTTCTATGGCGAGTTGATAGGGCTGAATAAAACACCTTCGGGGAATAAGCCCAGCCGTCTTGTAGCGATAGTTGAGGCCCGCCACCCTCATTCTGGTGGCGACTACTAAACTACAAGGAGTTCATCATGAACGCATTCGATCATAGCGCTGTTCTGGCGCTGTGAAACATCTACCAAAAACTGTACCGGATCCAAGCTGCAACAATCCTTTTGAATGAGATTATGAACGGCGATATTGAGGATCTCGATAGTAGTGCCTCTCCAATTTCCTTCACTGCACTGGCATCTGATGCACTGTGCGGTGCCATGAAGGGTATATTTAGTGATTGCGAGGAAATTCAAGAAGCCCTTGAAGCAACAGGGGGGGAAGTCGTTCATAGACCTTAAAGCAGGAGCGGTCAAGGAATCTGAGGGCAAGGTGGACGAGCCATGACATGCACCATAAACAAGACCGACACCATTGACCTGCAGGAAACCCTTTTGCACGCCATCAAAGATATGAGCGGGTTGCTTTCAATCAGCACAAACGACAACAACGATAAGTTATTGACTCCCGCATTCATTAGCAGCGTAGCTAATGATATTAGCTCACTTACTGAAATTATTATCAACAACAAGGACAACACAGGGCAGGCTTGCCCTGGACCTTCAAACCTCAAGATCTAATATCAATGCTGAGTTGGCAAATCAGGCATGAACACCGCTATAATCACAAAAAGTAATGTGCCAGACCCCGCATCAAAGCCCCCCGTCCAAAGGGGGTGGCGCTGTGGACAAATCCACTGGTAACATCCTAAGCCCCTCCACAGCTGGTGGAAAACGCGTAATGGTGATACTAGCTCTATTTGAGACAACAGAACCTCATCAATGGAGATTTGATATCTCAAATGCACTTTGGTGGTCAGTCATATCTTCAATAATAATCTCAACAGTTAATTCTTGATTATTAGTTAAATGAATAAATCACCATGTATACCTGACACCTTACCTATAGATGGCCTAGACTGGAAGCGCCTCGCTAAATTTGCAAGCAAGGCAACACTGGTAATCGCTAGATATGATGGAACTTTAAAAGGCATGGTAAATGCTGCTGTCTTGTTGTCACCAATAACTAGCCAAGAAGCAGTGCTTTCATCTCGTATAGAGGGCACACAGGCGTCATTGACCGAGGTGCTTAAGCATGAAGCCGGCGAACAGTATAGTGAAACGAAACAGAGCGATATTAAAGAAGTAATGAATTATCGTCGTGCTCTCTTAATGGCCGAAGAAGCACTCAAAGACCGTCCAGTTACCTTGCAATTAATTCGTGAATTACATGATCTACTCATGACCGATGTACGCGGTGGGGACCAAACCCCTGGCGCGTTTAGGACAACACAGAATTGGATAGGAAAGAAAGGCACACCTATCGAACAAGCACGATTCATCCCACCAACCCCTTTAATTATGGAGGATGCACTTGATAATTTACAAAACTACATTGCTATGGATGATATTGACCCCTTGGTACAACTCGCCATTATCCATGCTCAATTTGAAATAATACATCCTTTTAAAGACGGTAATGGCCGACTAGGGCGGATGCTTATTCCATTACTGCTTTATCAAAAAGAAGTTTTGCAAAGACCAATGTTCTACCTAAGTGAATACCTAGAAGAATCAGATCAAGAATATCGTGATCGCTTATTAGCAATAACAGAGGATGGTGACTGGCAGGGATGGATTGAGTTTTTTCTCAAAGCAATACACTATCAAGCAGTTCGTAATACTGAGAAAGCCGCACTAATCCATATTCTATATGAAAACATGAAGAAGGCATTTGTCGACATCACGCATTCTCAGTATGCCGTCTCAGCTCTTGATGCTTTTTTTACTCGCCCAATCATGAACAGTGGCGATTTCTTCAGACTCAGCAATATGGAAAATCGTGGCACAGCCAACACCATGCTCCGCAATCTAGTAAATGAAGGAATACTTACTATCTTGCGGGAGGGATCAGGAAGACGATCGGCAATTTACGCATTTCCCGCTCTGATCAACATTTCTGAAGGGCATCAGGTCCTCTAATATTCTTGCATTTTTTTAAGGTCTTTTTGTATACGGTGAATAAACAACAAAATCGTTTGTGTACGATATTTATTTATATTTCGTACACAAACGATTTTGTTGTTATTGGAGCATACACAAATAACATCATAACCGTATCGCTTGCTTACACAAAAAAACCCGGCGGCGCCGGGTTACTTGTAACTTATTGATTTTATGGTAGCAAGGGGCAGATTCGAACTGCCGACCCCAGCATTATGAGTGCTGTGCTCTAACCAGCTGAGCTACCTTGCCAGAAGCTGTTGTGAAGGGCGTGGAATATACTGTTGCCATACCCCCCTGTCAATATCAGACGTTAAATCGGAAGTGGATGACATCGCCATCCCGGACCACATACTCCTTGCCCTCGGAACGTAGTTTACCGGCTTCTCTCGCACCCTGCTCCCCTTTACAGGCGACAAAATCCTCATAGGCCACGACTTCGGCACGAATAAAGCCTCGTTCGAAATCGGTATGGATGACACCGGCCGCCTGCGGCGCCGTGGCGCTGACAGGTATGGTCCAGGCCCTCACCTCTTTCTCGCCGGCGGTGAAATAGGTTTCAAGACCCAGCAGTTTGTAACCTGCTCTGACCACCCGGTTCAAACCCGGCTCTTGCAGCCCCAGGTCAGCCAGGAACTCACCTCTTTCGTCTTCATCCAGCTCGACTATTTCAGCTTCGATGGCGGCGCAAACCGGTACCACCTCCGCGCCTTCGCCGGCCGCCAAGGCGGATAAGGCATCCAGATGAGGATTGTCTGTAAAACCGTCTTCCGCCACGTTGGCGATATAGAGTACCGGCTTGATCGTGAGCAGAAACAGATCGCGGAGTTCCTCCCTTTCATCGTCGTCCAATTCCATGCTGCGAACCGGTTTCGCCGCGTTCAAATGGTCGCGTACCCTCTCCAGCAAGGCCTTACGCGCCAATATCTTCTTGTCACCGGTCTTGGCCTGTCTGAGGCTTTTCTCAAGCGCCTTCTCAACCGACTCCAGATCGGCCAGGCCCAGTTCGGTATTGATAACCTCCACATCGCTGATCGGATCGACCCGACCGGCCACATGCACCACGTCACTATCCTCAAAACAGCGTACCACCTGTGCGATAGCGTCTGTCTCGCGGATGTTGGCCAGAAATTTATTTCCCAATCCCTCCCCATTTGAAGCCCCGGCGACCAGTCCCGCGATATCCACGAACTGCATGCTGGTGGGGATGACGGCTTGCGGGTTGACTATCGACGCGATCACATCCAGGCGGGCATCCGGCAGGGGCACCACACCGACATTGGGATCGATGGTGCAAAAGGGGTAGTTTTCCGCCGCGATTGTAGCCTTGGTCAAGGCATTGAAAAGAGTTGACTTACCGACATTCGGCAGACCCACGATACCGCATTTGAATCCCATCTGGAACGACCCCTGGAAAAAAAGGGGCAAGCATACCGGAAAGGAGGGCCGATGGGCAGCCCTCCGATATCATTACAGGCGCCCTGCTTTATGAACCGCTGTCAGAAAAACAGCGCTGCGCCGAGATCAATTACTACTGAATGACGAATAATTTACCGAAATTGGCTATTCGCAGCACATCCTGCACTGCCTCGTTACCGTTTCTAAGAACCACACCGTCGCTATCTTTGGCGCTGTGCTCACGAAGCTGCAGCAGCATGCCCATCGCGGAACTGTCCAGATACTCGGCATTGGTCAGATCTACCACATAATTTTTCTCACCCTTGGGAAAGGCCTTATAGGCCTGCATGAACGCCTGATGGGTGGAAAAATCAAACCGCCCGGTAACCATTATGGTGACGTTTTTTTCATCAGGTGAAAGCTCGCTGGATATGGACATCGTATCTCCTTGCCACTTGTATGCATGCTTTAAATATCGTCATGTATCAGCCAAGCTTTACCCGGGATCGCCCTCAAGCAACTCCGTTGCCAGCGCCTTAAACTCCTTCGCCGATTGACTGCCAGGCTTGTATTCGAAAATTGTGCGCCCGATGCCCGGGCATTCTGCAATCACTGCCGCTTCCCGTATTGGGGTATTGACCAGCTGATCGGGAAAGTGCTTCCTCAGCTTCTCAGATACCTCCCTGGAAAGCCGTCTGCGGGGAAAGTAGCGGTTTAAAACAATCCACTTGCGCAACGGTTTGTCCAGGTAGGGTTCGAACTTCTTTATGGTGATCAGCATCTTGGCCAATCCGTTCAATGACATGTGATCACCGCTTACCGGAATCAGCGCTTCATCGGCGGCAAAGATGGCGTTCGCCACCAACAACCCCGATGAAGGTGGACAATCGAAGAGGACAAATGCCTGATCATCCAATACACCATCCAGTGCCTGCTTCAATAGCCTGGCCCTTGATGCACCTCCGTCATGCAGATACTCGATCTCCTGTAAACGATTGCCGGCGGGAATCAATGTCAGCATATCCCTGATCCCCTGTTTCACCGAGGCCGGATCCTGCGACTTCAACATCACTTGATCGATCCCCTTCACAGGCGCGCGAAAGATACCATAGCTGGACGCCAGCTGGCCCTGCGGATCCAGATCGATCACAGTGACCCTGTGACCGGCAAGCGCCAGCGCATGCCCCAAATTGGCGGTGATCGTGGTCTTTCCCACGCCACCTTTTTGATTGATTAACGCAATTCGTCGCATGCCCGTCCCGTCCGCCACTGAGGAGAATTCTGCCACCATCACCGTGTAAGAGACCTAACCGCCTTATGTAGACACTCCTGATTGATCCACAAATCAGCCGGCGAGGCGCCATAATTTCAGAGGTTCTTGATCTTAAAAGAAAAATACCAATATCAACCAAGCTATCGACCCGGGAACCCAATTCTTTAGAAACCGACCCGGCGCAACGCTTTCAGGAACTGCATAGCGATTTACGCAATCCATATCATTGTTAAGCAGTATCTGCCCCATATTTCTCACCTACAACAGTCAATCCTCAGGTAAACTAGTAAATGTTAGCGCGAATGTAGTTATGCCTTTGAAATTGTTATTAACATTGTTGTTGAGTATGTGCGCCCTGGGCATCGCCCGGGCCGTCACTTTCGATCTGCCTTCCGAGGGAGACGATGTGGTGGGACAGATCTTTATGCTGACCACGCGCTATGAGGAGACATTCTCCGATATCGCACGCACCTATGACATCGGCTATCGGCAGATGGTTGCGGCCAATCCCGATGTGGACCCTTGGTTGCCCGGGGAAGGCTCGGAAATCGTCATACCCCAGCAGTATATCCTGCCCCCGGGACCTCGTAAGGGATTGGTCATAAACCTGGCGGAACTGCGCCTCTACTACTTTCCGCAAGACCGCCCCGTGGTGATCACCTACCCGATCGGCATAGGTCGAGAGGGTTGGAGCACCCCTACCGGCGAGACCAGCGTCATCGGCAAGAAGAAGAACCCGAGTTGGACTGTGCCTGAATCGATCCTTCAAGAGCATGAAGAGGAAGGTGATCCACTGCCGCCCGTGGTACCACCCGGACCCGATAACCCATTGGGAAATCGCGCCATCTACCTGGGCATGAACGGCTATCTGCTACATGGCACAAACAAGCCTTACGGTGTAGGAATGCGGGTCAGTCACGGTTGTATCCGCCTCTACCCTGAAAATGTCGAACACTTTTTCGAGGAAGTGGATATTGGCGCCCCGGTCAGAATTATCGACAAACCCTTTAAAGCCGGCTGGCGGAAGGGGGAACTGTATGTCCAGGTACATCCACCATTGTCAGAGTATATCGAACAGCGGGGCAACAACTACACCGAGTTGGTGAATGCGGTGATCGGGAAGTTGGGCGAGGATAAGCGTCGGCCGGACTGGGATCAGCTGCACAGTTTCATTGAACAGAAGACCGGTATACCCATGCCGCTTTACCTGTGGCGGGAGAATACCGTCGCGGACGGCAATTAAAAAACCCCGGCAGGCGTTCTGCCTGCCGGGGTCTTAAAACCCACTCATCGCGGGTTATATCGTCGATCGGCGCCGGTCTTATTTGGCCATTGCCTTCTCAGACATACGGCCACAACGCTCACTACAGGCTTCAGCGGCGTCTTTGGCGGAGTTGGCGGCCTTCAGAGCAGCATCGGCAGTACCTTGAGCGGTGGCTGCATCCAATTGCGCCTCTTTGGCTGCTTTCATGGCGGCATCGGCAGCAGCCTGTGCGTTGGCGACGTCCTCTTGCAGACCGTTGTTTGTCGCACAACCTGCGAACAAGCCAACAGTAAGAATCATTGCGGCGGTTTTCATCATGGTGGTTTTCATAATTACTCTCGATCTCTCTACGGATTACTTATTACCTTGTGTGCAAAAGCTACACACCCCTTCTACCTGGTCGCGCTGTTGTAGAGCTTCCCAAACAGGCCCTGGAATAATCTGCATGCACGGCCAATTTGGGATACGCTTCCCCAAGGACCCTCAACAAACAGTCCTCTACATGTCAAACCGAAGGTAAAGGTTTCAACCTATACCGGCATGACAGTGGTCGCTGCTGGCTCCCTATCTTGCTGCATCCACAAGGACCAGGTGAAGGAGTAGCAGCATCTGGCACGAAAGCTTGAGCTAAAACTCAAACAAATTCAATGGCAAGTTTCCAAATTTAAGAACTTTTTTCAATTTTTTCCCACAACTTCGCGGCTTGTTTACTCTCTATTTTGAGAACTCGTCTTCACTACCCGGGCCAATCCCAGGCCTCGCGGATCGGATGCCGCTTCAACCTTACCCTCACTCTTGTCCCACAATATTGCATGCATGTTCCCATATCGGCGATCGAGAGGCTTTAGATTGTGACCCATCGCCGTGAGTTGATGTTTGAGAGAATCGCTGAATGCATCCGGTTCGAACTGAATCACGTCGGGCAGATATTGGTGATGAAAACGCGGCCTTTCCACCCAGCTGTTCGGTCCCTTTCCGTCAGCCATCTCCAGAATACCCAGCAATACCATGGTAATGATCCTGCTGCCGCCAGGGGTCCCCAGAATCGCCACCCGCCGATCATCCTCGACGAAGGTCGGCGTCATACTCGACAACATACGTTTCCCACCTGTAATGGCGTTCGCCTCACCGCCGACCAAACCATACACATTGGGCACGCCGGGACTGGCTGAGAAGTCATCCATTTCATCATTCAAGAGCACCCCGGTACCCGGCACCACGAAACCGGAGCCGAAGGGATAGTTGATGCTGAGGGTGGCCGCCACCCGGTTTCCCTCCGAATCGAGTATGGAGAAGTGGGTGGTGTCCTGCCCCCCAGGCGCAGGCGGGATGTCACCCACGCTCGGACTGGCACGGTGAAGCTGAATATCGCGCGCCATACCGGCTGCATACCAGGGATGCGTCAGGGCATCCACGGGGATATCCACATAGTCGGGATCACCCAGGTAATCGGCGCGATCCCGATAGGCGCGTCGCATCGCCTCCACCAGCAGGTGGGTGCGCAGCGGTTCATCCTGGGACTGCAGATCGAAACCCTGCAGGATATTCAATATGGTCATCAGGGCTATGCCCCCCGATGAGGGAGGCGCCGCGCTGGTGATCTTCAATCCCCGGTAGCGACCGACGATCGGTTGCCGTTCGACCACCCGGTAGCTGGCCAGGTCCTCGAGGCTCCAGATACCGCCTGCCGCCCTCACGCCATTCACCAGGCGTTTGGCAGTCTCGCCCTTGTAGAAACCATCCGCCCCATGCAGGGCGATCCTTTCCAGAGTCTCCGCCAAATCCGGCTGCTTGATCTGGGTACCTTCCACAGGCACCTCACCCTGCTGCAGAAATTGCTCGGCCGAAGCGGGATGGTCACGCAAAACAGCCAGACGCCAGCCTGCCATTCTGCGGTAGTGGCTGTCGACCTTGAATCCCTCCCTGGCCAATCTGATCGCCGGCCCCAGCGAGTCGGCAAGCGACAGGCGTCCGTAGTGCCGAGCCAAATGTGCCAGGGCAGCAGGTTCACCGGGGATTCCGGCCGCCAGCGCTCCATCGATCGAAAGATTCGGGATAACCTTTCCCGCTTGATCCAGATAGAGATCGCGATCAGCTGCCAGGGGCGCCCGTTCGCGACCGTCCAGCATGGTCTCGAAACCGTCACTGGCTCGATGCAATAACCAAAAGCCACCACCACCGATACCCGAACTGTAGGGTTCGACCACCGCCAACACCGCACTCACGCCCACCGCCGCGTCGAAGGCATTCCCCCCGGCCCGCAACAGATGATGACCCGCTGCGGTGGCCAATGGGTGGGCCGTGGCGACGGCGGCAGATCCGGGTCTTTCAGCCGCCGCCGGCTGAAAACAGATGAAGAAGAGAAAAATAAGGCCCCACGTGGGAGCCTTTTTAAATACGAATGACCGCATTGATCGTGTGACTATTCGGATTCGCCGGTGATCTTGAGGTATTTGGCGTACAACTGCTCATAGCTCTCCTCATGATCGGGATCCTTGGGAATACAGTCCACCGGACACACTTCGACACACTGTGAGGTATCGTAGTGTCCGACACATTCGGTACAGAGATCCGCTTCGATCTCGTAGATCTCATCACCCTGGGTGATGGCACCATTTGGGCATTCAGGCTCACAGACATCACAGTTGATGCACTCGTCAGTGATTATTAACGCCATATCTTTACTCTCCTAACAAAATCACAAGATTAGAATTCTATTCATCAGCCGTGAGGCGACATCGATTGCTGGTCCGCTAAATCCTGTATCACCCGGGGAATTAGTTTCAACTGTAGCGTTTACTCAGGGCCGCCTGCACATCCGGATGGACAAACTCCGTGACATCCCCGCCCAATGAGGCGATCTCCCTCACCAATCCGGATGAAATGAATGCAAATTGCTCAGCCGGGGTAAGAAACAGCGTCTCGATATCAGGCGCCAGGCGACGATTCATACCCGCCAACTGGAACTCGTATTCGAAATCGGAGACCGCACGCAATCCTCGCAGAATCACGTTTGCATCGCACTCCTGCACGAAATCAACCAACAGATTGTCGAATACGCGTATCTCAACATTGTGTACGCCCTTCAATACCCTTTCGACCAGCTTCTTTCGCTGATCCAGATCAAATGCCGGATTTTTGCCGCTATTCTTAGCGATGGCCAGGATGACATGATCAAAAAGGTCGGATGCCCGCCTCACCAGGTCACTGTGACCGTTGGTGATGGGGTCGAAGGTTCCAGGATAAACGGCGGTGATCATAAGCTCTCGGTCTGGGTAAAAGGCATGATATTACCAGAAACCAAACCTATGAATGATAATTATCAGCCCGGGAGCGGGGCATAAGCCAGGCCATAGTGCACCTGACCGGCTGATTTCTGCTTCTGCAACTTCCAACCTTCGGGCAGGGTCGGCATTTCCCGGGAAGCGGTGTCTTCCAAGTAGATATGGGCTCCATCCGCCAGCCATCCCATACTCAGCCGCTGGCACAAGGGTTCCAGCAAGTTACCGACGAAAGGCGGATCCAGGAAAACGATATCGAAGGGTGTCGCATCCTGCTCCAACCATTGCAATGCATCCGCCCTGACAACCGAGACCTGATCGAGACCCAGCAGGCGCTTGTTCTCAGCCAGCTGTCTGACCACCGCCATGGCGGCATCGAGCATCACTACCTCGGATGCGCCACGGGAGGCGGCCTCCAGACCCAACGCACCGCTGCCGGCGAACAGATCGAGGCAGCGGGCGCCCTCAATATAGGGCTGCAACCAGTTGAACAGGGTCTCGCGTATGCGATCTCCTGTCGGTCGCAAGCCCGGCAGGTCGGCAAATTGCAGCCGCCGGCCACGATGCATGCCACCGATAATTCTTACCTGAAAAGCCGTTTGAGGTGACTTCACATCATATACCTTGTATTTATCGCGTCACTTGTTGCTATCAGCGTCTGATTGTTTGGAGACTTGAGCCAAAGGCGTGATGCGTCCTACCTGCACCCGGACCAGCCGGTCGGGATCGATCCGACGTTGGAATGCATCCTGAATCTGTTCGCGGGTCACGGCAGTCACCCTATCGGTGAAGCTGTCCAGATAGTCGAGAGGCAGATCGTAAAAGCCGATGACCGCCAGGTACTCCACGATCTTACCGTTGGAAGCGATGCGTAGCGGAAATCCACCGGTGATATTCTGCTTCGCCGCTTCCAGTTCCTTTTCTGTCGGCCCCTCTTTGATAAAGCGCTTAAGGGTTTCCCTGACAACCTGCAGCGCCTCGCCTGCCTGATCGTTCTTGGTCTGCAGTCCCATCTGGAACAGCCCGATCTGGCGCATCGGCAGGAAAAAACTATAGACACTGTAGCTCAAACCGCGCTTCTCCCGAACCTCATGGCTGAGGAGAGAGACCAGGCCGCTGCCACCCAGGATGTGATTGCCCACATAGAGGGTGAAATAGTCCGGGTCGCCACGGCGCATGCCTGGTTGTCCGATGTAAAGATGGGACTGGGTTGAGGGAAAGGGAATCTGTTCATCGACAGCGGCCTGCAGCGGTCTGACGGGGGTCAGTTTCGGTATCGCTTGCCCTGGCTCAAGTCCGCCTGTCACCCTATCTGCAATCGACTCGGCCTGTTGCCTGCTGACCGCTCCGACAATCGCCACCTGGGCATTCTTCGCCACATAGAGCCGCTTGTGAGTAGCCACGATATCCTTACGGGTTATGGCCTTTACCGACTCGACGCTTCCCCCGGGATCACCGGCATAGGGATGATCCCCGAAGACCAGCTGATAGAGCCGTTTTTTACCCAGGCTGCCGGGGGACTGCTCATCCTGGACCAGGCCCGCCAGGATGGACTGGCGTTGCCGCTCGATATCTTCATCGGTAAATCGGGGTTCGGCGACCACCGCAGCCAATGTCTCAAGGGTCGTGGAAAGCGCCTTGGACTCTGTCAACGAGCGCACCGATACCCATGCCATATCCCTTAACGACCCGGTTTCGAGCTGTGCCCCCACACCCTCGATACGTTCAGCGATCTGGTAGGCGTTCCAATCGCCGGCGCCTTCGCTCAACAGGCTGTTGGTGAATGAAGTGACGCCCTGTTTGCCGCCATCTCTCGCGCTGCCCGCATCGAAGACGATGCGCACATCCACCATCTCTATCTCGGGCGCTTCGACAAACAGCACCTTTGCCCCGTTTGCCGTCTGCCAGGTCTCAATCTGCGGCGCGGCGGCTGCCCAGCCAGCCAGCAGCAGACCACTGCAGAAAACCATATACCTGATCCAAGCATTAGTAAGCATGTGCAATCCCCTTACCTGCGGGCCTGGCCAGCGAATCGCCCAGCGGCAGTGGCTCCAATACCGCAACGCTGAGGTTGTCCTCAATCAGATACTTCTGTGCGACCCGCCTGATCTGCTCCGCGGTTACGGCCTTTAAGTGATCCACATAATCATCCGCCAGACGCCAATCGAGTCCCACTGTCTCCAGCTGTCCCAACAACATTGCTTGATAGAAAACCGAATCCTTTTCATACACCTTGGCGGCGATTATCTGATTGCGTACCCGTTCCATTTCATCCTCGCTGACCAGCTCCGTCTTGAACCGTTCAACCTCCTTCAGCAGGGCCTTTTCAACCACATCGACGGTTGAATCCGGGGCCGGCACCGCATCCATCACCAGCATCCCCGGGAGTCGGGAAAAGGCGCTGTAACTGGCATCCGCCGCAACCGCCAGCTCGCTGCCGCGAATCAGATTGTTGCTGAGACGGGCACTGCTGCCGCCGTCCAGTACATAGGCGAGCATCTCCAGGGCATAGGGCTCCCAAGCCTCATCGGCCTTGCCCACCACAGGTGTTTTATAACCCAGCACCATATAGGGTTGCTTTGCAGGCACCTTTACCGTGATCCGTTTAGTACCGCGCTGGGCCGGCTCCATACGCGGTTTGGGTCGCGCCACCCGTTCCGGCTTGAGGGGACCGAAATGGCGTTGCGCCAGCGCGATTACCTTATCGGGTTCCACATCCCCCACCACTACCAGGGTGGCGTTGTTCGGCGCATACCACTTGCGGTACCAGACCTGCAGATCCTCCACCTGCATGGAATCCAGATCAGCCATCCAGCCAATCACGGGATTGCGATAGGGGGAACTCTCATAGGCACCGGCCAGAAAGCGTTCATAGGTCAGGGACTGGGGCTTGTCTTCGGTGCGCATCCGTCGCTCCTCTTTAACCACCTCAACCTCCTTTGCAAACTCTTCGGGAAGCAACAGCAGATTGCGCATACGATCCGCCTCGAGTTCGAACGAGACCTCCAGCCGGTCGCTCGCCATGGTCTGAAAATAGGCCGTATAGTCTCTCCCCGTGAAGGCGTTTTCATCCCCGCCGTTGGCTGCGATGATGCGGGAAAATTCACCGGGCGGATGGTTATTGGTGCCCTTGAACATCATATGCTCAAGAACATGGGAAACGCCGGTGATACCACCGAATTCGTAACTCGATCCCACCTTGTACCAGACCTGGGAGACCGCGATCGGGGCACGACGATCCTGCTTTACGATCACCTTCATGCCGTTATCGAGTTGTCGTTCCACAACACCCGCCTGCGCGTAACTCACGCAGAACGCCGACAACACCAGGCCTGTGATTAATCTTTGCATTAAATACATCCTCTCTTTATATATGGACCCATGGCACTGTAGAATAGCGTCCTCGATGATCCCGGGCATTCTTTCAGAGGCCATCGGGATTGTCCAAACAACAACTATGAACCTGTGATCCTCACAGAGTTCCAACACCGGAGTTGGTAAATCGCCGTATGTTCGGATTTGGCAAACGCAAGAAGCAGGAACTGCAGGATAGTGCAGCCCTCCCGCCGGAAGAGGAGAAACGCAATCTCTTTTCGAGATTGCAGGAGCGCCTCTCACGTACCCGCCACAACCTCACCGATGGGCTGGCCAATCTGCTCCTTGGACGGAAGACCATCGATGATGAGCTGATGGAGGAACTCGAGACCCTGCTCCTCACGGCCGATGTGGGTGTCGAGGCAACCAGCCGTATCATTAACGATCTGACGGAACGGGTCGATCGCAAGGAGCTCAACGACCCGCAAATGCTGATGCAGCTGTTGAAACAGCATCTCAGAGAGATTCTTCAGACATGCGAAAATCCAGTTAGCCAACACAGCGGTGACAGGCCTCTGGTAATGATGATGGTAGGCATCAATGGTGCCGGCAAGACCACTACCATTGGAAAGCTGGCACGCAAGTTTCAGTTGGATGGCGAATCCGTCATGCTCGCCGCCGGTGATACCTTCCGCGCCGCCGCAGTGGAACAGCTGCAAACCTGGGGTGAGCGCAATCAGATCCCCGTGATCGCCCAGCATACGGGTGCCGATGCGGCTTCAGTGGTATTCGATTCACTACAAGCGGCCACCTCGCGCAATATCGATGTCCTGATCGCCGACACTGCGGGACGTCTGCATACCAAATCCAACCTCATGGAGGAGTTGGCGAAGATCAGCCGGGTGATGAAGAAAATCGATCCGGAGGCCCCCCATGAAGTACTATTGGTGGTGGACGCGGGTACGGGACAGAACGCCGTCAATCAAGCCACGCAGTTCAACCAAACCGTTGGCTTGACCGGACTGGTGATCACCAAGCTGGACGGCACGGCAAAGGGCGGTGTGGTTTTTGCCATCGCCGACAAGGTGAAGGTGCCGATCCGTTTCATCGGCGTCGGCGAAGCCATAGACGATTTACGTGAATTCGACCCGGATGAATTTGTAGACGCCCTGTTTGAAAACTAAACACGAAACCACCAGCACCTTGATTCACTTCGACAATGTCAGCAAACGCTATCCCGGGGGCCATACCGGCCTGAGCAATGTCAGTCTGCGCATTGAGGCTGAAGAGATGGTGTTTCTCACCGGCCATTCAGGCGCCGGCAAGAGTACCCTGCTGAAACTGATCGGCCTGTTGGAGCGGCCCAGCAACGGACAGCTGCATGTCAATGACCGTAACCTGACCCGTTTAAAGAGTCGCCAGATCCCCTATCACCGCCGCGATGTGGGTATGATCTTCCAGGATCACAGACTGCTGCATGACCGTACGGTGTTCGACAATGTGGCCTTGCCGCTGGTGGTGGCCGGTGTCGGCCATAAAGAGATCGGACGCCGGGTCCGGGCCGCCCTCGACAAGGTAGGACTGCTGTACAAGGAACGCAATGCGCCGGTTACCCTCTCTGGAGGAGAGCAGCAGCGGGTAGGCATAGCCCGCGCAGTGGTCAGTAAGCCTCCCCTGGTGCTTGCGGACGAGCCCACCGGCAACCTCGACCCGGAACTCTCCGAGGAGATCATGGCGCTGTTCAAGCAGTTTAACCAGGTCGGCGTGACCCTGCTCATCGCCTCCCACGACATCGACCTGATCAACCGCATGCAGAAGCGTGTACTCACACTGAGCAAGGGGCAGCTGGTTGGCGACACCCGGCCGGAGAGCGGCAATGTCTCTTAAAAAGCTGCTATTGAGTACGCCAAAGATCTGGCTGCAGCGGCATGCGCAAGTGGCCCTCGCCAGCCTCGGCAGATTAGTGGGCAACCATCTTGCATCATTGATGACCTGTGCCGTGATCGGCATAGCCCTCGCGATGCCGGTCGGCCTGCACGTGCTGCTCGGAAATCTGCAGCATGTCAGCGGTGCCTGGGACAGCGGCGCGAGCATATCGCTTTTCCTGAAACAGAGCGTTTCCGATAAACAGGCGGCATCCCTGGCGGATAATCTGCGCCGGCATCAACGCATCGAGACCGTGGAACTGATCACCCGGGAGGCGGCGCTGGATGAGTTTCAGCAACTCAGCGGATATGCCGACGCCCTGGAAGCCCTCGACAGCAATCCCCTACCGGCAGTGCTGATCATTCTACCGAAGGAGGAATTCACTACGGCTGAGACGGCACAACTTCTGGTGCGTGAACTGAAACTCCTGCCCGATGCCGACATTGTGCAACTCGATCTGCAGTGGGTGCGAAGACTTCAGGCGATCACGGTCATCGCCCAAAGGGCGGTTGTGGTACTTGCCGCATTGCTCGGCATGGCGGTGCTGCTGATTATCGGCAACACCATTCGCCTCGAGATCCAGAATCGTCATGCCGAAATAGAGATCACCAAGCTCATCGGCGCCACCAATGCCTTCATTCGTAGGCCCTTTCTCTATACCGGCTTCTGGTACGGTCTGTTCGGGGGCGTCATCGCCTGGCTGCTGATCGCTATCGCCATCACCCTGCTCAGCGGACCGATCACCAATCTGGCCAATCTATACGAAAGCAGCTTCAGTCTTGCATCGTTCGACATCGCGACCATCGCCTCGCTCCTGCTCGGCAGCAGCCTGCTCGGACTGACCGGTGCCTGGTTGGCGGTAGGCAGGCATCTCAGCGCCATTGAACCCGGTTGATCTCCGTCTCGATCCCACGCTCCTGCGTGGGAACTCATACCTCGTTTTTTACTCCTCCACCTGCCTCTGCATTCCCACGCGGGCGCATGGGAACGAGAATCACGCTCCAATTGGAACCAAACCAGATCATATAATTTAACTTGTTGTTTTTAAGGCAATTTACCTCCACAGACCAGTGGGAACTTTTACTTCGACGCTTGGTCATATTAATCGATTGGCACTCCTCTACAGAGAGTGCTAATATTCAACCAGCCGTTATTTGAGGGGATACTCGATGAGCAATGAAAACGCACTGACAGCACTGCCATCAGGCAGTATGGATGCCTATATCAGCGCCGCTTTCCAACTGCCCATGCTGAGCGCCGAGGAAGAGAAATCCCTGGCGATCAGGCTGCGTGATCAAAAGGACCTCCAGGCTGCTCAGACACTGATAACCTCGCATATCCGCTTCGTCGTTCGCGTTGCCCGCAACTACAGCGGCTATGGCCTCGCCCTGCCCGACCTGATCCAGGAAGGCACCGTCGGCCTGATGAAGGCGGTCAAACGCTTCGACCCCGATATGGGGGTGCGTCTGGTCTCTTTCGCCGTCCACTGGATCAAGGCGGAGATCCATGAGTACATCCTGAAAAACTGGCGCATCGTCAAAGTGGCCACCACCAAGGCCCAGCGCAAGTTGTTTTTCAATCTGCGCAGTTCCAAAAAGCGTCTGGGCTGGTTCTCCAAGGAGGAGGTCAACGACGTGGCTCAGGACCTGGGCGTCAAACCCGAAACCGTGATGGAGATGGAATCTCGTCTCTCAGGCAAGGACATCGCCTTCGACGGCCCCATGCAAGAGGATGATGATCAGATGACTGCGACTCCGGCCGGTTATCTGAGCGACATGCGCATGGAACCCGCATCTCTGCTCGAGTCCTCGGACAGCGAGTCGCAGATGAAACAGCGCCTGGTCAACGCTATGCAGGTTCTCGATGAACGCAGCCGAGAGATACTGCAAGCCCGCTGGCTGGGCGATAAGAAATCGACCCTGCATGAACTGGCGGAACGTTTTCAAGTCTCGGCGGAACGCATTCGTCAGATCGAGAAAAACGCCATGACCAAGCTCAAGGCGCACCTTGCCTAGACTGGCAACCAGATTGTGCGGTATTCGTCGTTACCCGTCAGGGTAACGACACTCCAATACATAATCCCTTCCAAAGCCCACTACACCCAGGTCACCTCCGCCTCATGACATGGGTATGAGTCTATATAGTATGGCTTCACCGATATGATGATAGGAAAACCCAGTAAATGGAGGTCATGATGGTCTATAAAGATAGTGATGACGCGCTTTCTATAGAGAGGTGACAACCTCAACGGCCAGTTTTACCCGCCTGACAGGGGATATTTGAAGAAAATGCCAGCACCTTGGCAAGGCATTGGATAGATGCATTGGGTTTCATTAAGATGCAATAACAGAAGGCGGCGAAATTCTGAGCCCTGAAGGTAAATAGTTATCCGTGGTGACTAACCCAAGCGAATAGCCAAGGAGAGAGCCCTCTTGCACCATATTATGTTTGATGTTGATGGAACGCTCGTAAGATCATACGAGCTTGATGAGATTTGCTATCTCGAGGCGGTGTATGAAGTTTTAGGTCATCATCTAGATACCGACTGGACCAAGTACACCCATATAAGCGACGCCGGTATTCTTGAACAGTATATTATCGAAAATGGACTTGATGCCGGGGGAAACAGCATACGCACTGAAGTAAAAGAGGTCTTCAGCAACAAAATAGCCAGCCACCTCAAAAAAAACCCGGCACAGCAGGTACCTGGCGCCGCAAAATTTATTGCCGAGCTGCGCCGACTGGAAAATTTAAGCATGTCGGTTGCCACCGGCGGCTGGTACGAAACCGCTATAATGAAATTGGAATCAGCTGAAATTGATGTTGCGGGCATCCCAATTGCATCCTCAAACAATCATTATTCACGAACCGAAATAATGAAAATCGCCAAAGAAAAAGCCGTTGGAAACAATAAAGTTCCCTGTACGTATTTTGGAGACGGGGAATGGGACAAAAAGGCTTGTGAAGAGTTGGGCTACAACTTTGTGCTGGTGGGAAACAGGACAAATCATTTTCAAAATATCATGGATTTCAATAATGCAGAACAGGCAATGGAATACATCGGATTATAACTCGGCATCGGCCACAGCGACATGAGCCTCATAGACCGTTTCAACTCGTTCGCTGCAGATTTCGAGACTTGCATTGTCGATGACCATTGGCATCGACTTGAAAAACACTTTGCAGAGAATGCCACATATTGGAACGTTGGTGGACCTGATCCAAGGATCAAAGGCCGACAGTCAATCATCGATTTTCTAAAAAACGACGTTTCGAACAACGATCGCAAATTTGATTCACGCAGATTGCACGCCATGTCGGAACCAATGGTGGTTGGCAATAAGCTGATTCGGAATTGGCGCTGCACCTACAAGTTATCCGGGGCGCCCGACCTTGTCGTGAAAGGCGAAGCAAGGTACATATTTGATGGTGAATTGATACAATCCCTGGAGGAGGAAATCACTCCGGAGTCTATCGAAAGGTATACAGCATGGATGGAAGAATACGGCCCCATGCTGCCAACCTAACAATAAATGCAAGGCGTAGCCCCCTGGGGATGCCCGGTTTCGCAGACCGCTACATTTTTTTAATTTTCCGATAACCATGGAATAGCGTATGCAAATGATAAGTGCGGCATGGAAATACGCAACGGCATTAGCAGCTGCACTTATCGTTCTCAACCCCGAAATGATCGAGCTTGCACTTTTTGTCGATGCCATAGGGCTTGAATTGTTCTTAATGCAATTGGAAATTCAGGTAGCTGCAATAATATGCGCATTACTAGAAGCCAGTCTTTGCATATATAATACGCATCTGCGCAATCTGCCTTCCGAAAATATCATGGAAAAATATCGATGAAGAACCGGGGTTGCTGGTTTATACCGCACATAGCCCGGCAATACTCATGCAGCGGCTGGTTATTTCCGCCGCAACAGGTGTCGCGCTGAATATCGTATCGTAGACAGCATCCCGGGAACACCATTCAGCATTGGCGCCTTTGAATTTACACACTTTTCAGTTGGCAAGTCATTTAAACGATAAACTACGGGATTACATAATCAAGCGACTGCCGGCGTTGACGACCATTCGTTTTCGACATCAAGTATGATTGACAGACTAAAGAACCAGAAAGGTAACATCCGGATATGGCAAACGCATATATTATTGGACATATTACAGTACGCGACTCAGACAAATGGTTGGAATACCGCAGCAAGGTCCCGGCCACTCTGGAAACCTGGGGTGGTGAGTTGATCTTCAGAGGTAAACTGTCATCAGTACTCTCAGGGAGTCATAATCACAGTAATACCGTAGTAATACGCTTCTCGGATTTGAAAGCCTTGGCCGGCTGGCATGCTTCTCCAGAGTATCAATCGCTTATTCCTCTCAGGCAGGAGGCCGCTGAGATGGATTTGCTTGTATTTGAAGAATAGAACGCAACGGTTAGCCATTACATCGTTTCAGATACCGTTCAGGCGCCGGGACATTCGACGATCCGCACGCCAAGATTGTCATCAGTGACGATATCGATTTCGTGCATGAAACTGAGCAACGCTTCTATGAGGTCACAACGACCCATCGGCGCATGAAACGGAGCTTCGCTGATCAAACAGTATCACGGGCTAAAGGAGTTTCTGCCTGGGGTATCGTTGCGCTATGCAATCAAGATCGCTCTGCGCGGCGACTCTCAATGGTACTATCTCTCTCAGATCGTGCTGGTTGATTGATTACAACACCCTATTTCCCGATCGTCATTCCCACAACCTTCTCCGATGACGCGGGGGAACAGTCCGAAAGCATGCGGTGGCTGCCGAACAGGTCCTGAAGAGGAAATACCAGCGTCGCTGTTTATCTTTATTATTCTGCGTTTAGAAAGAGTCAGCGCCTCCGTTGTTGCGCCATTCACCTGTTCCCCGTTAGACTGCTCACCCCCCAAGGAAAAGGAGATACATGGCCTGTCATGCGTAAAGTAGAATGGTTATTCCTGGCGATGATGTTGTGCTATCACAACCAAGTCCAATCAGACATTTTGGATCTTCCCCCTGAGACGCCCAACAACTTTGAACCATTTACCCTTAGTTCGGAATGTCCCTCTTATGGGATAGACAAATTTTTTGGGGCTATAGCTGAGAGGGACGAAATTAATATCTATACCGGTGTCTATCAGAGCGGTTTTGTGGCTCCGTGTTACAACAACAGTGTAGAAGTCGGACCATTCGCTTCGGGCAGTTACACGATTAATTACTACACATCCGAAAACGGAGGACCCTTCCTGCTACATGATTCTCAAAATATCGTGATCGACAAGGTCAGTGAAAATGAGCCTGCCTCAGGTCGTGTCATTATCAGCGGTGAGGCGGCTGAGGATCAAGTGGTCGCAACCAGTCATACAGTCAGAGATAGCAACGGCATGGGGGAGATCCGCTATCAATGGTACCGCAATGGCCAGCCTATCCCCGGGGCGATATATGATAGCTATCTTCTGACGGACGATGATGTCGCTCATGACATACATTGCGTCATCAGTTTCGAGGATGGCCTGGGGGTCACTGAAAGCGTCATATCCCTGCCTGTCGGCGCACCCGGCGGAATCGCCAATACCAATGATCAGCCGGTGGGCTCAGTATACATACGCGGTTCGGTGTCAGAAGGATCAACATTGACGATCGATACCAGTGGCCTCTACGACCCGGACGGAATCGCCGATCTCAACTATCATTGGAAACGCCGTTATCGGTCCTACTCTACACTGGATCAGGATATCGGATCGAATAACCACACCTTTGTGCCGACCATTAACGATCGCTACTTTTATCTAACGGCCGTCGTGACTTATACCGACCTTCACGGCACCCGCGAACGTGCGGAGGCAAATATTACCGGCCGCCTGGCACCCACTAGCCGTCCGGTCGTGACGCCTCCCATCGACCTGACACTACCAGCCACCGGCGCCCTGACGCGCGTGGATCCAGGCATGGCAACCGCCAGGGACGATGATGAAGGCGCACTCGACACGGATTTGAGACATCTGGTCAGTAACGGGATTGTCACCCCGCCTCCCACTCAGGGACAGCTCGATCTGCCACCCGGCACCCATCTGTTGACCTGGACGGCGGATGATAGCGACGGGATCACCGGCGAAGGGATTCAAATCGTCAGGATCGATCCGATCATCAACTATGGTGGGGACCGCGACGGCCCAGTTGACGGTAACCTTGGCTGCCCATTGATATTGAACGGGGAAGCGGCCCGTTACCCGGTTTCAGTCCCCTACACCTTGTCCGGAACCTTGCTGGCGGATGGTGGTGAACAGGTGCTGCATGCGGCGACGTATCAGATTGAACAACCTCAACTGGTGTCCATGCTCGCTCTACCCGATGGCCTGTTCGAGCAACTATCGGAGTATGCCAGCCTGCAACTGACGATGGCCCCACCGACCAATGCGGTGATGGGTGAAAAGAACACCTGCCGAATCCTGTTGCGCAGCGATAATTTTGTCCCGAATGTGGCATTGACCGCCCACCAGGGGGAGGTGCCTTCACGCATTGTGAGTCAAACCGGCGGCACTGTTACCCTGACTGCCACCGTTGAGGATTTGAACAGCGGCGACAGGCACAGCTATGACTGGAGTGAAAGCGACGGGCGCCTGACTGATCTCGACAGTGAGATTGGCAGCCTGACATTCGACCCCGCGGGTCTCGAGCCCGGTCTCTACCGGGTGAGACTGAGTGTCAGTAACGCAACTGCGAGCGGCGACACCGAGCTGAGTCTATGGGTGGTAGCCGCGACATCCGAACTGACCAACGTCGACAGCGATGGCGACGGCGAAACCGATTTCGCTGAAGGCAGCGGCGATAGCGATGCAGACGGCATACCAGACTATCTGGATCCTGTCGGATTGCCGGGCAATGTTCTGCCTCAGACGCCCGGGAGCGATAACGGTTACCTGATGGAGGCCGATTCGGGATTACTGCTTAGCCTGGGGGATATCGCCTTTTTTGCCCAGCATCACGGGGCCCTGATCAGCCGCAGCGATATTCTCGATTATGTCGCCAACGGTCTGGGTGGCGAAGCGGACACGGAACGCTATCCCTATGCAGGCGGCCTGTTCGACTTTCGCATCGACGGCATCAACCAGATGGGCGCGAGCGTAAAAGTCGTGATACCGCAACGGCAGGTGATTGAGTCGGGATCCGTCTATCGCAAGCTGACGCCGACGGGTTGGGGCGAGTTTGTCGTGGATGAACACAATTTGATCAAGTCGGCCGCCGGTGAGGCAGGACTCTGCCCCTCCCCCGGTGATAGTACCTATCAGGCCGGACTGAGCGAAGGGGCCTGGTGTGTCGAGCTGACGATCGAAGACGGCGGACCCAACGATGCCGACGGCCTAGCCAACGGAAGAATCGCGGATCCGGGCGGTGTCACCACAGCCCTGTCCGACGATAGCGGATCCGGCAGCGGTGGCGGCGGCATATTCTCACTATGGCTGTTGCTGCTGGCCATGTTTCATCGTCTGCGAGTCAGGTTGAATTTCATACCAGCACTGATCGAGGCAATGAAACAGCAGCGTGAAAGTGACAGCGTTGACGAGATAGATGGAATGATGCGCTGTCCGGCTGTCACTGGATTGCATCCAACAACGGCCCGTCGAGGTATTCCGCAATACGATCCGGTGTCGGCGACTCGAGGCGGGGAACCTCTCCCAAACATGGCGCCGGCAGCCAGGACTGCAATGTGATGATGTTTTCTTCCAAGGCCTGCATCTGCGGATCGACCAGATTCGCAATCCAACCTTTGAATGGGACCCCGCTGTGGAGCATGCATTCGGCCGTCATCAAGGCGTGATTGAGACAGCCAAGCCTTATACCAACCACCAGTATCACCGGCAGATCAAGGGTACGGACCAGGTCGGCCAGGGTGATGCTGTCGCCTAAGGGCACGTGCCATCCGCCGACTCCCTCCACGACCACTCTGTCGGCCATATCCTGCAGCTGGTTATAGCCTTGCATAATCTCATCCAGCCTGATCGGCTGACCTTTGGCCATGGCGGCGAGATGAGGGGCAATAGGGGGTTGATAGACCAGGGGGTTCACGGAGGAATAGGGAATCTCCCGGCTGCATTGGGCTTGTATCCGCAACGCATCCTCATTGCGTAATCCATCCTGGGTCATGTCCGCGCCCGATGCGATAGGCTTCATCCCCAGCACCGACTCCCCTTGCTGCTGCAGATTGTGCATTATCCCAAGGGTAATCTCTGTCTTACCGCAACCGGTATCGGTACCGATAACAAACAAGCCGCCGCTCATCCCTGTCCCCTCCTTGCGATGCCGATTTGATCCACGGGAATGGCAGTCACACCATCGATCTGACGCTGTCGGGGCGCCCAGGCATGTCCGTAAACCACTTCATAACTGGCCGGTAACCCGCCGTCCATGCGAAAAGACTCGTAGGCCTCGTACATCGCCCGCAATCGCCCTTTTCCGGTCAATCCCCGCGGCCTGTTACGGGTCACATTATGCGCACCCAGTGTCTTCAGATCGCGCATCAGCGAAGACACATCATCGTAGGTAAGCCGCATGCGATCCACGTCCACCACCGGTTCCGCCAGACCGGCCCGTACCATGGCATCACCCACATCATGCATATCAGGAAAGGGGCTGACGTGGCTGTGGCCATCCACGTGTGACCAGCTCTTGCGCAGCTCCTGCAGGGTGTCGGGACCGAACGTGGAGAACAACAGCATACCGTTAGGACGTAAAACCCGCAGAAACTCGCTGAAGGTACCCTGCAGGTCATTGCACCACTGCAGGACCGCATTGGAAAAGATCATATCCACGGACTGATCGGCCAGTGGCAGCTGTTCCGCATCGCCGCAGATGCAGACGGGCCTCCTCAACCAGCCTCCCCGTTTACGCACCTGGTGCAGCATCGGCATGGCGAAATCGAGGGCGATGGTGCGCGCCTTCTTGTAGTGCTTTTTCAATGCCAGTGTCGCTTCACCTGTCCCAGCACCCACGTCCAGCACGACCTGGGGCTGGTGACGGATGTATGTCAGCCTCTGCAACATACGCCTGCCGATCTCCCGCTGAAGCTCAGCCACTTCATCATAGTGGGAAGCGGCATGGGAGAAGGCTGCTCGCGCCTGCCGTTTGTCGATGGCGCCGGTTTGTCCTTTATCCATGCATCGACTCCAGACTACGAAGTATCAGCTGACGGGTCTCTTCCGGGTGAGAGAGGAATGGAGTATGCGCTGCTCCCTCCACGATGTGCATGGACGCACCGGGCAGCCACTGACGCAGATCATCGGATGCCTTTGCCGGCGCCAGGGTATCACGGTTGCCGTAGATCCATGCTGTGGGGCAGCTGAGGCTGGTCAGTTGTTCTCGAAGATCGACAGATTTCAATAATTCCAATCCAGACCGCAATGCCTCCGGCAGCGGATCCGGCCGTTCACGTAAAAGGGACTTGAGTCGCTTCAACATCTGTACTGCGTGATCACTGCGCAACATCTGCAGGGCAAGAAAATGCTCCAGGGTCTGAACGTGATCTTTATGCAAGGCCTCGATGAACTGATCGAGGGTCGTCGGCGACATGGCGTATTGCCAATCCATGGCCTGGATGAAACGCGGCATACCGGCCAACGCAACAACCCCATCGATACGTGACGGCGCCAGCAGGGCGCACTGCAAACAGAGCATGGAACCGAGTGACCAACCGATCCAGACAGCCCGATCAGGTGCCGCATCGAGACAGGCACGGGCCCAGGCGGTGAGCTCTTGCCGACCATCGAATGGACTGTTGCCATGGCCCGGCAGGTCAATTCGGGTAACACGGTAGTCGTCCGCCAGCCGGGCGGCAAAATCCGCCCAGACGGATGAGTTCATGCCCCAGCCATGCAGCATCACCACGTCCGCTCCCGCACCAAGACTCTCTGCCGCCAGCTTCATTCCACCACCAGTGGCAGTGTGGACAGGGCATCCAGCAGTCGATCCAACTGCCGCTCCGTATGGTTGGCGCTGAGGGTGATGCGAAGCCGAGCGCTCCCATCCGGTACCGTCGGCGGCCGGATTGCACTGACCAGTACACCCTGCTTTTCAAGCAGCCGGCTCCAGGCCACGGCCTGCCGGGATGATGCGGCCAGGATCGGCTGTATCGGGGTGGTGGAATCCAGCAGGGGCAGGCCGATCTGTCGCACCGATTGACGAAAACGGGCAATCAGATCCTGCAACCGCTCGCGCCGCCAGGTCTCTTGCCGGGCAAGACGCAGGCTGACCAGGGTTGCTTCCGCCAGTGCGGCCGGTGGTGCGGTGGTATAGATATAGCTTCGGGCGTGCTGAATGAGTGTCTCGATGAGCTCCTCGCTGCCGGCGACAAACGCGCCGTAGGTACCGAATCCCTTACCCAGGGTTCCCATCAATATGGGTACGTCGTCACAGTCCAGATCGAAGTGGCTGAGAATGCCGCCGCCTTCTTCACCCAGCACGCCGAGGCCATGGGCGTCATCCACCATCAACCAGGCCTGATGACGACGCGCAAGCTCGACCAGGGATGGCAGGGGGGCCAGGTCGCCATCCATACTGAACACACCGTCCGTGGCGATCAGCGCCTGTCCCTCTTCGCTGCCCTTCAACTGGCGGCGCAGGCTCTCCGGGTCGGCATGCCGGTAGCGTTGCATCCTGGCCCGGGTGAGTTGACCCGCATCCAGCAGGGAGGCGTGGTTGAGACGATCCTCGAACAGCCTGTCACCCTGCTTCAGGAGAGCGCTGATCACGCCAATATTGGCCATATAGCCGGTTGAAAAGAGCAGCGCCCTGGACCTGCCGGTATACTCCGCCAGCGCCTCTTCCAATCGATGGTGGGAATTGCTGTGACCGGTAATGAGATGTGCCGCACCGCTCCCCACACCATAATCCCCGGCAGCACGCTGCATCGCCTCTACCACTTCGGGGTGATTGGCCAAACCGAGATAATCGTTGCTGCAAAAAGCGATCACCCGTTTACCGTCAACCACCAGCTCGGGCTGTTGTGCCGTCGATACCACCCGGCGGGACCGATAGAGCCCATCGTGACGGCGTTTTTGCAACGCTTCAGCCAGCCCTTTCATCAACGTCAATCCTCGGATAGGAAAGTAATGGGATTCTAACCGGCCTTTGCCTGGCTGCAGGAAACCTTGGCGGCCTTGACCTCCGTCTCCTGCAGCTGCTCGGTCCTCATTCCCAGCCGCCGGAGCAGTCGCATGTCTCTGTCCGCCTCGGGATTGTCTGTAGTCAGAAGGCGCTCGCCATAGAAAATCGAATTCGCCCCGGCGAGGAAACAGAGTGCCTGCATCTCATCACCCATCTCCGTTCGACCGGCGGAGAGGCGCACATAGGAGTGCGGCATCAACAGTCGCGCCACCGCGATGGTGCGTACAAACTCGAAGGGATCGAGTTCCTCCGCGTTGTAGAGGGGTGTACCCTCGATCTTTACCAGCATGTTGATCGGCACCGATTCCGGATGGCGGGGCAAATTGCACAACTCGCGCAACATGCTGGCGCGATCCCGCCGCGACTCACCCATTCCCAAAATCCCGCCGGAACAGACATTGATGCCTGCATCCCTGATGTGGGCCAGGGTATGCAGCCGATCATCGAAGGTGCGGGTGGTAATCACGTTGCCGTAAAACTCCGGTGAAGTGTCGAGATTGTGATTGTAGTAGTCGAGACCGGCGTCACGCAGGCGATTTGCCTGTGCCTGGGTCAGCATACCCAGGGTCAGGCAGGTCTCCATGCCCAGATCGTGAACGGCCTCCACCATATCGACCACCCGCTCCAGGTTCTTGTCGGTCGGATTTCGCCAGGCAGCGCCCATGCAGAATCGGCTAGCACCCTTCTCTTTCGCCGCCTCTGCCGCCGCCACGACATCTTCCAGCGGCATCAGTTTTTCCGCTTCCAGGCCTGTGGCGTTTTTCGCACTCTGGGAACAATAGCCGCAATCCTCGGCACAGGCGCCTGTCTTGATGCTGAGCAGACTGCTCATCTGTACCTGATTGTGATCGAAGTTGGCCCGGTGTACACTTTGTGCCTGAAACAGGAGATCATTGAACGGCAACTCGAACAGTGCCTCTATCTCGTCCAGACTCCAGTCGTGGCGCAAAATTGATTCGGTCATGATGATCCAGCCTGTGTGTATGATTTGTGCGGCGTACAGCGGAGGGCCTATGGTAAGGATTGTCCGCCCTCTGTCAACCAAGGATGGTCATGAAAGTCGACAACTGTATAAATAATGTACGATCCCTTCTCTATCCCAGGAGTTGCATCCTGTGTGGCGCCGAGGGTGATTTTGAACGCCACCTCTGTCGCCCTTGCCTAAATTCCCTGCCCTTCAATTATCACGCCTGTCCCCGCTGCGCCCTTCCGCTTCCGCCACATGTCCCATCGACGCAATTGTGCGGACGCTGTATCAGACGACAACCGCCCTTTACGAATAGCCTCACCGCCTTCACATACGAGCCCCCGGTCAATCGACTCATCGGCATGCTCAAGTTCCAGCAAAAACTCCATCTCGCAGAACCCCTGGCCGGATTGCTTATGGAACGCCTGGGTGAGAAACATGAGCAGCCCGATATCTTGCTTCCCGTCCCGCTCCATCCCCTAAGACTTCGCGCACGGGGATTCAATCAATCCGTCGAAATCACACGGGTGGTGGCCCGACAATGCCGGCTTCCATTCGACTGTAGGCTCTGCCGGCGTGTAAAGGAGACCAAGGCACAGTCGGAGCTGAGCGAACAGGAAAGGTACAGGAACCTGCATAATGCATTTCAGGTATGCGCTGATGTCAAGGGAGCCCATCTGGCGCTGGTGGACGATGTCATCACAACAGGGGCTACCGTCACCGAACTCAGTAAGATACTGAGAAGAGCGGGAGCGGAACGGGTCGATGTCTGGGCAGTTGCAAGAACACCTAAATCATAATGTCAGCAGAAACCTAGGGCCTGTAAACACTCATCCAATCGGCCCTAGTTGCCAATGGGCAGAATGAAACGCTCCCCCATATGCTCCATGACAGCCCCCTGTGGCAGTATCTCCAACACCCTCGGTCCCTCTGTGAGATAGTCTCCCTCGCGATACTTCTCCATATTGATCAGTACGTACCGCTTTGCCGGTCGCTGATCGTAGCTATGTATATCGATATTCATGGAAGGCAGATTGGCGACAAAGCCGCTCGGCATCTCGTGCAAGGGTTTTGGCGGTCGAGACGGCGGTGGTGGTTGCGGAGGATCGGGCTCCACTACCTGTGGCATTTCGATCTCTTTCGCTTGTGATGTTGCGATGACCGGCTGCGGTTCAATGGCCGCCTGTGGTGAATTGACGGAGGTAACCGGAACAGAGTCGCCGACCATCCCTCCAGTGCCGGGTAGCGCCTGTCCAGCGGGCACACGTTCCTGCACACCACCCTGCAGTACGGGTTCTGAGGAGGAGACGGACGGCCCATGCTGTTGCGGTTGCTGCGACCACCAACTATTACTCCCAAGATAGATGCCGGTTCCGAGCAGTATCATGGCCAACATCAGCATCATCAGCCACCCCAACCGATGAGATGCGGTCGATGTCGGTTGCTCCGCATCGGGGTTGATTGTAGGCACTTCCCCCAGCTTGTGCTGGCGTTCAGCCTTTTTCAGCGCTTCGAGAATCAGGGACATCTCAACCTCCCGCCAGATCTTGGGTTGAGATCAGGACCGGCGTCCCCGCCGGGATAGCCAGATTATTCAGATAGATCATGGTCTGTTGACCGGCCACACCATCCGCCGCCAATCCCTGCTGCTGCTGAAACGCCTTCAAGCGGTCCTCCAATTCGGCATCAAAACGGTCCAGACCCTGGATCGCAGGCGGTTCGATACCGTCCACTCGCTGCAGGCGTTGACGCAACCAGGTAACCGCATTGCCGGAAGAGCCCTCGCCAATCAAGGCGATCTCGGCCAGGGGACGCCACAGCAATATGTACTCACCGGTCCAATAGCGCATCAGCTCAGAGCGGGAAATGACCCCCTCTTGCATACCGCCGTCAACCAGCAGCCACTCATCGTCCACATGTTTCAGCAACAACAAGCGCCTCTGCTTATCCTGTTTGAGTTGCAGCAGCAGCGGTCTGTTCATACCCAGCAGACCCGACCATTCCGAGGTCGATATCAGACAGCGCAAACCAAATGCCCGGACCTGCTGGCAAGGAGGTAAGGAACTCTGAAACTGTTTGGCGGCATGCCAAAGGCCGAGCAATGTCTGATACATATCCACACGACGCTGCGGTTGGCTGAACAGCTTGCCCAGCCTGAAGTCATCAGCTGGTGACTTCGATGCGTCGGTTGAGGGTAACGTCTGCGGTGAGCTGGAGAGATTCTGCTCAGCAATCTCCTTCTGCAGTGATATCGGGACATTCTCATCCCGATCGGTTTTCCTGTCGGACAGAGCGGGCATTTCCGCACTCTGCGAATCTTCAAAAACGGCGGGCAGTTCCGGGATTGCCGGTTCCGATATGTTTGCCTCTTCACGGGGCACAACAGCTTGATCGAGACCTGTCTGGCTATACCAATAACCCATTGCACCCAGTAGGATGATCAGTAAGGCACCGCCCCAAACCCATCGTCGATTGCCTAAGCGCTTCCCCTTGACCTCCCGTGCAGCCCGCCATACCAGCCTGACGCCGGCCCGCTGCCTGCCGGATGCATAGATCGCCAGCAGGGCACGTTCACAGATGGCGTTGATGACCCTCGGGATTCCGCCGGAAAAACGGTGTATCAGCCTCAGCGCCATCGGCGTGAACAGATCCTCGCGAACCCCGGCAACGGCAAGCCGGTGGGCGATGTAGCGACCTGTCTCCTGTGCATTCAACGGCAACAGATGGTAACGGGCGGTGATACGCTGATCGACCTGCCGCATCTCCTTGCGCTCCAGCATCTGCTGCAGCTCCGGTTGTCCGACCAGAATGATCCGCAACAGTTTATGCCGGGAAGTCTCCAGATTGGTCAGCAGACGCACCTGCTCCAATACCCGCGGACTGAGATTTTGCGCCTCATCCACCACCAGAACCGTGTGTTTTCCCTCTGCATGGGTGCGCAACAGATGCCGGGTCAGAATATCGATGAGTATTTTCAAGGAGTAGGGCGGACCCTCATATTCAATACTCAGTTCATCGCAGACGGTGGCGATGAATTCCCGCCGGGAGAGGCGGGGATTGAGGATCAGCGCGATGTCCACATTATCCAGCTGTTGCGCCAGCAGGCTGCGCAGCAGCAGGGTCTTGCCGGTCCCCACCTCGCCGGTAAGGAGTACGAAGCCGCCATTCGGACCTGTGCCGTAGATAAGATGGGCAAGGCTTTCCTCGTGACCCCTGCTGAGATAGAGATAGCGGGGATCAGGGGTTATCGCGAAGGGATTTTCATCGAAACCGAAGTCGCTGAATTTCATGCCATGCCAGGGTGGCTAATCACAGCCATCCTCGGCCTCCCCCTCGTTCTGCTCTGCTATCTCTGTCGCCAGTTCCAGCCATTTGATAGCCTCCTTCTCATCGATGTCGACGCCTTTGCCCGACAGATAGATCTGTCCCAGCTCATTGGCCGCCCTGTAAGAGCCGTTGTTTGCCGCCTCTTTCAACCATGTGATGCCTTGATCCGCACTCTGTTCCACCCCCTTACCGAAGAGATAGAGCATACCCAGTTGATACTGGGACTGGATATGATCCCTTTTCGCTAAACGTTTAAAGCCTCTATAGGCCTCATGGTATTCACCATTGGTCATGGCATCCATGGCGTCTTCGAAGTCGGCCGCCGGCAGATCCCCAAACACCAATATAAGTAAGGTTAAGATGAGCCCTGATTGAAATTTCATAATGCTTGATTGCTCCTTGATCAGGCTATTCTGACACAGCAGGGCATGAAATCCACACATGTAACGCAGTTTAAACTTTTCGCTCTGATATCGATCTGATTGTTGATAGATGCGATCATGCTGCACACTCATCGACCCAGTGTTAATTTGGTAAATTCAGGAAACCGATATGCAACGATTCTTTATTCTGTTACTGCTGTTGTTTCCGGGGATTCTGACAGCAGCTGTAGCTCCCCTGATCGGCCCGTCATGGCTGCATGACAATAGAGATAACCCAGACCTGGTCTTGCTCGATCTGCAGGACAATCAGAACTACCTGCGTTTTCATATCCCCGGATCGATCAATACACATTACGCCCAGTGGCGGGTGGAAAAAAAGGGTGAATTGAAGAACATGCCCCCGGTGCCGGTACTTGAAAAGCTGATCGGTTCGCTGGGCATAGACAACCACAGCCATGTGGTCCTGATCTCCCTGGGCGCCAGTGCCGGGGACATGGCAACAGCCGCAAGAGTTTACTGGACCTTCAAGGTGCTCGGTCACGACCGCGTCTCGATCCTCGATGGTGGTTTGGTCGGCTATGCGGAGAAACGCATCTATCCCCTGGAAAAGGGAAACAACCAGCGAAAACCCACAAAATTTGCCGCCAAATACCGTAAACAGATGAACCCCACAGCCAAAGAGGTCAAATTGGCGCTCAATAACGGTACCCAGATCGTGGATAACCGCACCAGAGCTGAATATCTCGGCATCTATGGCGGTGGCGGCAAGGAGCGTGCAGGCCGACTGCCCCAGGCGCTCCACCTCAACTATGACTGGCTGACGGTGAATGGCAGCGGCAGACTACACACCGCAGACAATCTGCAGCGCATCTATGCATCGAGCCAGGTTGCGTTGAACAGGGATCAAATCAACTACTGCCATACCGGCAACCGGGCTGCCCTGGGCTGGTTCGTCTCCCATGAAATTCTCGGCAACCGTCAAGCCAGACTCTATGACGGCTCCACCCAGGAGTGGGCTGCAGATCAGTCACTGCCCATGGAGCAGCAGGTCAAATTGAGCTATTGACCGATCATAGCGCCGGAGATGCAACACAAGCATGCCAATGCCGCAGGGGATGGCATAGCGCATATACCCTGCGGCAGCTCTGCGGATAGCGTTCAAGACAAGGAGTAGCGACCTAATGTCTATCAGGACAACCATTATCCTGTTCGGCCTGATGCTTGGCCTGAGCTCCCCTGCCCACTGTCAGACCTACCGAGTCGAGAGGCCACCGCAAATGGAGCAGAAACTCAAAGCAGCCTATCTCAGCAAAGGCATCTCATATCGTCCGCGCACTGAACACTTCCACGAGGACGGTTCACCGCGATACATCAATCGCCTGATCCTCGAAGACTCACCCTATCTGCTGCAGCACGCCCACAATCCTGTGGATTGGTATCCCTGGTCGGAAGAGGCCTTTGCACGAGCAAAACGGGAGAATAAACCGGTCTTCCTCTCCATCGGTTACTCCACCTGCCACTGGTGCCATGTGATGGAAAAAGAGAGTTTCGAAGATCCCGCCATTGCCGCCCTCCTGAATGAGCATTTCATCCCGATCAAGGTCGACAGGGAGAGCCACCCTGATGTGGACCAGGTCTATATGACCGCAGTGATGCTGTTGAACGGTCATGGCGGCTGGCCGATGTCGAGTTTTCTCACTCCCCAGGGCAAGCCATTCTATGGCGGCACCTATTACACCCCGCAACAGTTCACTTCACTGCTGCAGCAGATATCGCGTCTATGGCGGGAGCGTCAAAAGGATGTGGAAAAACAAGCCGGACAGGTGGCATCTGCAGTTGAGGCCAGCAACAGCCTCGCGGGAGAGGCCAAGGCGCTTGACAGCTCTGTCATCGGCAGTGCGGTGGATAGCATGCACAGCACATTCGACGAAATCCAGGGTGGATTCGGTCAGGCCCCGAAATTCCCGCGTGAACCCTGGCTCTATCTGCTCCTCGACCAGGCGGAGAGAAGCGATGACAGGCAGGCGTTGCAGATGCTTGAAACAACCCTTGACCACATGGCCCGCGGCGGTATCTATGACCAGGTAGGGGGTGGCTTTCACCGCTACTCCACCGACTATGGGTGGCTGGTCCCCCACTTCGAGAAGATGCTCTATAACCAGGCCCATCTAAGCCGTATCTATCTCTCGGCGTGGCGCCTGACCGGGCGGGAACAGTTCCGACGAGTGGCCACCCGGACCCTGGACTATGTATTGCGGGAGATGACGCTACCCGAAGGGGGGTTCTACTCCGCCACCGATGCCGATAGCGAGGGTGAAGAGGGCCTCTTCTTCATCTGGACCAGGGAGCAGATATCGGCAGCCCTGGCGCCACAGGATGCCGAGTTGGCCAACAACCTGTACGGGGTGACGCCCCAGGGTAATTTTGAAGGGCGGAACATCCTCCACCTCAACCAGGATCTGGAGGAGTATGCCGAAGAACACGATCTCTCCATCGACTCCCTCAGAACACAGATCGATCGCATAAACAAAAAACTGCTGCAGGTTCGAAGCAGACGCTCCCCTCCCTTGCGGGACGATAAGATCGTTACCGCCTGGAACGGCATGATGATCACGGCATTCGCCCGGGCCGCACAAATTCTGGAAGATCCCGAGTACCGCAAGGCCGCCATCAAGGCAGCGGAATTTATCTGGCAACACAACCGACGAGGCAAGGGCAAGTTGTGGCGGGTTCATCTCGATGGCGAGTCCTCAATACCCGCCACACAGGAGGATTACGCCTATCTGGCCGAAGCGCTACTCCACCTCTACGACCTGACGGCAGAAGCAAAATGGTTGCAGCGGGCCGAGGAGATGGCCCATGCATTGACTGATCGTTTTTTCGATACCGATGAAGGCGGCTTCTTTATGAGCGAGGCTCAGAGCGGTATCACCGCCATGGGTCGTCCCAAGGATGATGGCTCGGACAATGCCATGCCTTCCGGCAGTTCCGTGGCCATCCATGTCCTGCAACGCCTGTGGCAGCGTACCGGCAAGCTTGACTATCGCCGTCAGACGGATTCGTTGATCGCCCGCTTCGCCCCTTCAATCGAACGCAATCCTACCAGCTATGGCTATCTCCTGACCGCCACGGCCAGCCACCTCCACGGGGAGTTGGGGGGACAGGCCTACGCCGCCCAGGGAGGTATCAGAATTGAAGGAGCGGTAGCGTTAAGCTCGAATCAGCTGCTTTTGAGCGTCGATATCGATATCCCCGATGGTTGGCATATCAACTCCAACCAGCCGATGGCGAAAGACCTGATAGCAACCCGACTGAAGCTGTCGGAGAGGGTACAAGGATGGCAGATGGGGCCCGTCACCTATCCCGAGGGAGAGCGCCAGGTTCTCGCCTTTCAACAACAGCCTCTCTCTGTCTTCAGCGGCAAGGTGCGCTTGCAGGCCCTGGTTTCAACCGAAGAGAGCAGCTCCACCGCACCCTTGATACTACCATTGGAGATACGCCTGCAAGCATGTAACGACCAGGTCTGCCTGGCACCGGAGACGGTCACACTGAGTCTCCCCCGACCCCGTCCATGATCGACAGTGGCCAAGACACAAGACATAGCCGGGACCGAATCAGTCCGCCGCGCCGAACAGGCGCTGACACTCCTGGTTCGAGCGGATCAGGCTATCCTCTATGGAGACTCCGGAAAACCAGTTTCCGGTCAATGCCAGAGAGCCACCCTGCAAAGCGTTGTCGATCCAGGAAATCCGCTCATGGTGACCCAGGCGCAATGCAGGTAAACGATTACTGCAACTGATATGTGACTCGATGGCCTGCATCTCCACCCCCAATACCTCGCTGATCCTGGTCATACGGCCGGCCTCATCCAGCCCGTTTGGCCGAAAGTGGAAGGTAAAGGCCCGGTAGGTTTCATCCGCCACCGGATCTCTCGAAACCACGGAGTAGAAATCATCATCGACACCGATGATGCCCGCCAGAGGCGGCAATCTGACCCGATCCGCTCTCACCAGCACGGCATGGCTTTCGATTGAGGCCATTTCGATCTCCTGCAGACGCGCAGCAAGATCCGGCATCGACTCCAGCATAATTTTTGCCGCCACATCAGGCGCCACCGCCAGAGCAATATGCCTGGCCTGAATTGCGCCATCCCCGGTTACCGCCTGGTAGCTGTTATCGCTCTTTTCCAGCCTGATGACAGGGCTGTCCCGGCGTATCTCAAGCCCGGATGCCATACCGCCAATAAAAGATTGGAGTCCCTCAGGCCCGGTGTAGCTGCGGACAATCTCTTTACGGCGAGGTTTCTTGCGAAACAGGGCATCTGCGGGAAAATCGGCGGCTGGCTGGCAGACAACCGCATCCAATGCGGGGCCCAGCACCTGCTCAAAGTTACGCTGTCCCATGATATGGCCAAAATAGTCTGCAACGGTGCGTTCCGCCTTTTTGCTCATCCACAGGCGCGGCAAGGCCCCGAGAAGCTCCAGGTAGTTCAACCTGGATGGAATGGAAGTCAACCGGTCACCGGTCTGGAGCCGGTAGCGTAATTTCCGCTTCGGCTGCAGGTCGCCAAGTTGCCCACTCTCCTCAAGCAGCCGCAATAGATTCCCATAGCTGTTGTAGCAGGTATGTCCGCCCAGTTCCGCCCAGAACCTGCCCTCGTCAGTCTCAAACCTGTGACTGTTGATGGCGCCACCGATGTGACCGCCCGCCTCGAGAATCAGTGGTTCGATACCCTGACGTTTGGCCATCCGCGCCATGCCCAGGCCGCTGATGCCCGCGCCTACCACCAATAGATCAACAACTCCATTGCTCATCGCGCAACCCTGATCACCTATCAAAGAAAAACCGTGCCAGGATCCCTGGACACGGTTTTATCACAACATGTATTGTCCGACTCACGCAAGATCCGTGCGCCCAAACGCACGCCCCCCGCCGTATGATCGGTGAGAATTCTAGCCGCAGCCACCACCTGAAGAGGAACCACAGGTGCCGCAACCGCCCCCGACGGGCTGTAGATTGTTAAACACAAAACTGGCATTGCCATCGCCCTGATCGATGAAATCGATCTCGACGCCGCGCAGGTACTGCAAAGTGCCATCATCGACAATCACCTTGAAACCGTCACACTGGAGTATGCCGTCATTTTCATTGATCGCATCGCTGAAGGTCATTCCGAAGCTGATTCCGCTGCAACCACCAGGTGTTGCGAATACCCGCACGCCCTCGATATTGTCATCGACCTGTTGAAACAGTTCGCCCATTTTTGTCTGTGCAGTGCTGGTCAGGGTTAAGTCGTTTTCGCTTAGGGCATTTAAATTCATGCCGTGTCTCCTAAAATTCAAGATGGTCGTATTAGCGCAATATTACCAAGAAATGGCATCGGCATGCCAATTAACATAGAAAAAAAGTTGGTTTTTTATAGGTGTTTGGCGGCCGATAACAGAAATGATGCTGTAGTATGCTCAGGTTGCCAACTGGTTTCGGGCATTCAGATCGTATAAATGGCGCTCGGCATCAAGCAGATGCTGCCCCCAATGCAGGTGGAACCCCAAGTGCCAACCCTCGACAGCCCTCTGTGGATGCCCATCAAGCATATTGAGTCCACTTTTAAGCTCACAGTAGATATCCGTCAGGTCATCCGCCAGGCTGCCGCTCATGCTCTGACCGTCGCCGGCCACATCATACTCCATCCAATAACTGTCGCGTTCACCCAACAACTGCCGCAGATAAGTATAAAGCTCAAATCTGGCATCCAGGTCAGCCGCTGTGTAGTGACAATTTCGCGGGGTCGGGAGATTGAGTGCCGCTACAGCCGCATGCAGACGTGGCAGCAGGCCTGCAACCTCTTGCAACCACTGGGTATTGCCTTCCTGCAGACTCTCTACCAGTTCACAATAGTTGCGTGCCAGTGCTTGAAGTTCTTCTATTTGTGGACTCATCTCTCATTCCCTCACAGTCTGACTCGACTAGTGCCTACAATCTCTAGACCGTAGCCACTGATCTGCCGATAACCGAATGACTGCTTAATACTACTGTTTCAATTGCTTCACACACCCTGAGTCTAGCAGTGATAGCGCTCAATCCTAGGAAAAACCCTTAATCCATCCACCCGTTTCAATTGAAAAAATATATCTCTCAAGGGGTGGGGCGGCATAGGATATCCTTTTTTTGGGCCACCACAACCCCCCCTGATAAGGGTATCCATAAGAAAAACCACACAGATATTAAAAAAGGATACAATTCCGTCATGCATGTTAAATCACCTCATTTACCTGTGGTTTTAGCCATTGGCGGGCATGACCCCGGGGGGGGCGCCGGAATTCAGGCCGATATCGAGTCCATCGGGGCGAATGGCTGCCATGCCGCTACTGCCCTCACCTGCGTAACCGTACAGGACAGCTGTAACGTCAGTCAGTTGGTTCCTATCCCCCCCGCAACGCTGGCGGATCAAATCAGCGCGACCCTCTCAGACTGCCAGGTAGCCATCATCAAGATCGGTCTGCTCGGCAGCCTGCCCGCAGCTGAGGCGATTGTTGAGCTCCTGCACAGGCATCCAACCATCCCTGTGGTGTTCGATCCTGTCCTCAGGGCGGGTGGCGGCAGTGAACTCGCCAATGTGAGATTGATTGATTATATTCGGCAGACGCTGATCCCACTGTGCCGTCTGATCACACCCAACATACCAGAGGCCCTGAAATTGACCGATAATAACGGATCGCCCGACCTGGATACCGTGGGCCGTCAACTGCTCGGCCTCGGTGCAGGCGCGGTATTGATAACCGGTACCCACGAACCAGATGAGAGAAGGGAGATCACACACAGTCTCTACCAGAGCGGCACCTCCCCAATCCGCACATCCTGCAGGCGGCTGGCCGGCGTGTTTCACGGCTCCGGTTGTACCCTGGCATCCGCCATCGCGGCCAGAATGGCCGCGGGTGAAGCACTGCAGGCCGCGGTAGCGCAGGGGCTCGAATACAGCTGGTCGGCATTGACCCATGGATTCGAGACGGGGAAATGCCAATCCATCCCGGGACGACTGTACAGAATTTTACGGCGCCATGTCGAGAGATAGGCGATCCGGCTTGCGGGGTCTTTACGCCATTACCGATGCGCAACTCAGTCCCAAGCATCATCTCCTGCAACATGTGGAACAGGCGCTGCTTGGCGGTGCCGCTATCATTCAATATCGGGATAAAACAGACAGCGCCTCCCGGCGCCTTGCCGATGCCACGGCCTTACGGCGCCTATGCAGCGTTCATGCCGCACGCCTGATCATCAATGATGATATCGAGCTGGCAAAGCGGGTTGGAGCGGACGGCGTTCACCTGGGGGCTGAAGATAATGCACCCGGGTACGCACGCACGAAGCTGGGTGGGGATGCTATCATAGGCGTCTCCTGCTACAACCGAATCGATCTCGCCCACAGAGCGGCCGCTTCCGGGGCCGACTATATTGCTTTCGGACGTTTTTTCCCCTCGCGTGTAAAACCCAATGCGGTGCAGGCCCATCCGGAGCTGTTAACGATCGCCAAAAACAAAATCAAACTCCCCCTGGTTGCCATCGGTGGGATAACGCCGGAGAATGGCGCCCCATTGATCCGTGCAGGGGCAGACATGCTGGCTGTCATACACGGGGTGTTCGGACAGACGGATATTCAAGCCGCCTGCCGTCGACTGACAAGACTATTCGAGCCGGAGGAGAAATCACGATGAGCCGTTCCCATGACCTATTTACCCAGGCACAGAAGCATATTCCGGGAGGTGTCAATTCACCGGTCCGGGCCTTCCATGGGGTGGGTGGCGAGCCGGTCTTTGTCGACTGTGCCGCAGGGCCGTATATCTATGATCCGGATGGCAATCGATATATCGACTATGTCGGCTCCTGGGGGCCAATGATCCTCGGCCATTCACATCACGATGTTATCGAGGCCGTGGCCTCGGTGATCAATAAGGGCCTCAGCTTCGGCGCCCCCACCGAGCTTGAGAACCAGATGGCGGAGAAGGTTTGTGAACTGGTGCCGAGTATGGATCTGGTCCGCATGGTCAGCTCTGGCACAGAGGCCACCATGTCGGCGATCCGTCTCGCCCGAGGTTTTACCGGACGCGACAAGATCATCAAATTCGAAGGCTGTTATCACGGCCATTCGGACTCGCTGCTGGTGAAAGCCGGTTCCGGGATGCTGACTTTGGGCGAACCCTCCTCCCCCGGGGTGCCCGCCGCCCTGGCTGAACACACGATCACATTGAGCTTCAATGACAGCCAACAGGCACGCGATACCTTCAATCGGCTTGGTGACACAATCGCCTGCATCATTGTTGAACCGGTGGCCGGCAATATGAACTGTATCCCCCCTGTTCCCGGCTTTCTGGAAACCCTGCGCGAGGTCTGCGACAAGCATGGAGCAGTATTGATATTCGATGAAGTGATGACAGGTTTCAGGGTCGCATTGGGCGGTGCGCAGGCACACTACGGCATCACTCCCGATTTGACCACCTTGGGCAAGGTGATCGGTGGCGGCATGCCGGTTGGCGCCTTTGGCGGCAGACAGGATATCATGCAAAAGATCGCCCCCCTGGGACCGGTCTATCAGGCGGGTACGCTCTCCGGCAATCCAGTCGCCATGAGTGCCGGTCTGAAGACCCTTGAACTGATTTCAGAGCCCGGATTCCATGACCGGTTATCGGCTAAAGTCGAAAAACTGGTCGAAGGCATCATGCAACAGGCGAAGGCAGCCGGCGTTCCGCTGGCTGAAAACCATGTCGGCGGTATGTTTGGCCTGTTCTTCAGCGACAACGCCTCGGTCAACGATTACGCAGGTGCAACCGCATGTCACCAGGACCGCTTCAAAGCCTTTTATCATGCAATGCTGGAACGAGGCATCTATCTGGCGCCATCCGCTTTCGAAGCGGGATTTGTCTCTGATGCCCATAGTGACGAGGATATCGAAAACACTATCCATGCTGCCGGGGAGTCATTCAGAACATTGGATTAGTGTTAACAGGCCCTAGGAATATAGATACAGCAGGTTCCACACCTGCCGACCGTCATTCAATCGTTTGTGCGAGCCGCTATCGATGAGTGAGTTTTTCACCCCCCTGCTGGCATGGATCGGAGAAAACCCTCTCTGGGCAGGTTTGACAGTCTTCGTCGTAGCCTTTTCCGAATCGGTCGCCATTATCGGCCTGATTGTGCCCGGTGTGGTATTGATGTTCGGTTTCGGCGCGCTGATCGCCACCGGTATCCTGGAATTCTGGGCCGTCTTTTGGTGGGCCGTCGCCGGCGCGGTGGCGGGGGATGGGCTCAGCTTCTGGCTGGGGTACCATTTTCAGGACAGGCTGCGAGACTTCTGGCCATTCAAACGTCATCCCGCCACCTTGCGACGGGGTATCACCTTTTTCCAACGTTATGGGGGTAAAAGTGTGGCCCTCGGCCGGTTCTTCGGACCCGTGCGCGCCATCATCCCTCTCGTCGCTGGCATGTTGGGGATGCCCCCGCTGCGTTTCCTAGCCGCCAACATTCTCTCGGCGCTGGTTTGGGCTCCGGCATACCTGTTTCCCGGTATTGTGTTTGGCGCCTCCCTGGAACTCGCATCGGAGGTTGCTTTCCGGCTGGTCGCCCTGATGATATTACTGCTGTTTCTGGCCTGGGCCCTGTTTATCCTCGTCCGAACACTGTTCAGGTTGATTCAACCCCATGCCACCACCCTGGTCCAGCTGGGCTTTGAGTGGGGGCAGTTGCATAGAGGTTTCAGGTCGATCTCCCGCTCCCTGGCTGATCCGAACCATCCCGAGGCCCGCGGACTGGCATTCCTTGCAACCCTATTGCTGCTCGCTGCATTGCTGTTCGTTCTGATCACCGGCATAGTTTTGGATGGTTCGTTGACTAAAAAGACCGATCTTCTGTTCTATAGCGGTCTGCAAAGCCTGCACACACCCTGGGGTGACCAGCTGATGGTGCTATTCACCAGCCTGGGTGATATCGGCCCGATTCTCTGGATTGCCTTGGGAGTTGCCATACTCCTCCTGCTGCAAGGTCATCAGCGGGCCTTCTACTATCTGTTTGCAGCAACCGTATTTGGAATGTTGGCGCCGCTGCTGCTCAAATACAGCCTGCGCATACCTCGCCCGCCGAACTCACCGGATTCCCTGGGTCCATGGTCCTTCCCGAGTGCGCATGTGTTACGCAGTGTAACCCTGTACGGATTTCTCTCGATCATGATTGCCCGGACGCTGATTCGCGAATGGCGCTGGTTTCCATACAGTAGCGCTGCCTTGGCAATCGGTGCAGTTGCCCTCTCAAGGCTCTATTTGGGCGCCCACTGGGCCACTGATATTCTAGGCAGCCTCACCCTGGGAATCGCCTGGATAGCCCTGCTCGGTATTGCATACTATCGCCACGTGGAAGCTGAAACCCATCCAGCCACCCTGATCGGGACCACACTCCTGTTGCTTTTATCATGCGGTAGCTATGGCTGGTTCAACGCAGCTGAAAGATCCGCCGTCTATCAACGCACACCTGAGATCGCGCAAATCTCTCTGGAGGCGTGGTGGAGCGGCCAGGCCGGCTTACCGCTATATCGCAATGATATCTTTGGCAATAAGGACCATCCCCTGAACATCCAGCTGGCAGGCGATCATGCACAACTCGTCGCCCTGCTTGAACAACATGGCTGGCGCCGGGCGGAGATGCTGGGATGGGGCAATCTGTTGCGTCTGTTGTCTCCCAAAGCCCAGCTTGAAACCCTGCCCATACCACCTCAGGCGCATGACGCGCGTCACGAGGAATTGGTCATGGTCAAACCCCTGTCGGACCAACGACGGCTGCTGCTGAGGTTCTGGTCGACGCCACTCAGACTCGACCCTGACGGTTTGAGAATATCCATCGGTAACGTGACGCTACAAAGCGCCGAAACCGTGATCGGCATGTTGACAATACCGCGGACGGTCCGACAGTTTGAACAGCCGATCGACATGCTGAGACAAAATCTCGCGCAACTGCAGGGTAGTGTCAAACTTGACCCGGGCACTCCAGTCAGACTGATACTGAAGCCACACCAATGACCAAGCCATAGATCCCCACCACACTCACGGATTAAAGCAAAATATACTCCGGTCGAAGTATATGTGTAAATTACCGATATTACTTATAGGAAGTTATTCCCTGTCCTACAATAATAATGATATACGACGAAGGAATGGAAGCCACAGAATCCGTAATGTGTTTAAGCAATTGAAACGACAAGCCCGATGTTCGATCAGGTATCTTTTCACCATACTGCTATTGTGGTTAGCCGCCTCTGTGGTCTTTGCGGATACGACAGAAGTACGCATTGGTGTACTGGCAAAAAGGGGGCCTGAAAAAAGCCTGGAACGTTGGAGTGCTACGGCAGACTATCTGAACACCACCCTGCCCGCCTATCGGTTCAGAATCATACCCATGGCTTTCGACGACATTCAGATCCTGGTTAAAAACCAGATGGTCGATTTCGTCATCGTGAATCCGGGAATCTATGTGAATCTTTCGGTCAAATATGGGGTCAGACGGGTACTCACACTGATCAATAAACTGTCCCACGAAAGCCAGGTATCCAGTTTTGGCAGTGTCGTCTTCACCCTCAATGAGCTAGAGAATATTCAAAATCTGGCTGACCTGAAAGGCCAGCGTGTCGCTGCAGTTCACAGCACATCTCTCGGCGGATGGATCATGGCGCGAAGAGAGTTGCAAGTAGAGGGTCTGGAACAATGGGATTTCGCTTCGCTGCTGTTCCTCAACACCCATGATGCGGTTGTGAACGCAGTCTTGAATCGGGAGGCGGAGGTCGGCATCGTCAGAACCGACACCCTGGAACGGATGGCTCAGGAAGGTAAGCTGGATCAGGATGACCTTCGTATCATATCACCCAAGTTTTATGACGACTATCCTTATGCCATAAGTACGCCGCTTTATCCCGAATGGCCCTTATCGCAACTATCCGGTACACCTAGGGCGCTGGCAAAGGACGTTGCATTGGCGCTTTTGAATCTTCCCCCTGATCACCAAGCGGCCATTGACGCCAACATACACGGATGGACAATTCCCGAGAACTATCAGGCAGTACATGATCTTTTGGTGCAATTGGAGATGCCTCCCTACGACAAAATCCTGAAATACAGATTTCTCGATTCGATTGTTGATATCCCGTACAGGTACTTGTTGGTTCTGCTTGTCCTGGTAATCCTAATGGTGCTTGTTACACGACTGATTCGACTCAACCGATCACTGACTGCGCATAAGAAAACCCTGGAAGAGAGCGAACATGCGCAAATCATTACCTTTCAACAGGCCCCGGTAGGGCTAGCCCATATCAGCCTGAACGGGAAGGTAGTGCGCCTTAACAATAGACTGAGCGAAATCGTCGCACTGACACCTGAACAAATCATGGAGATAAACCTCAAGGAACTGCTGTACAGCGAGGATGTACCTTTATGCACCGCCGCCTTCGACAAACTTCGCAGTGAAGAGATGAGCAGAATCTCTGCTCAAGTGCGCCTGGTTTGCGCCAATGGCGCTACCAAGTGGATCCAGCTTTCACTTTCCACCATACCCAGTCATCGCAACGGTGACGACCATCTGATTGCGGTGATCGATGATATCGATCAGTACAAAAAAATCGAGGAGGAGTCGTTACACGCCAAACAAATAAAAGAACTGATTCTGGATATCGCGGGTGACGGCATTATCGGCATCGACAACCAGGCAAATCACATTTTCGTCAATCCTGCAGCGGCAGATATGCTGGGATTCACCATCGACGAGCTACTCGACAAGAACAGCCATGCCACATGGCACCATAGCAGAGAGGATGGCAGCGAGTTTCCGGAATCGGAATGTCCGATAACCAAGGTACTTGAACACGGCAACATTCATCGTGGCGAACAGGAAACAATCTGGCGGAAAAACGGCAAACCCCTGCGGGTCGATTACATCAGCACGCCGATCAAGGAGGCGAACACGGTTATCGGAGCAGTGATCGTTTTTCATCGTGACACTATTTCGAACCCTGACAAACTTGCTGTCGCGACGTCATGAATTCAGGCAGACTGGTTCGAATCTACCTACTTCTTCTGGTATTCATCACCACCTTTGGCGGCCTGTTGTTCTGGGGTATCTATCACCAAACCCTAAGCACTATCGTGAGCGAGCTGAAACTCGAATCTAACATTCTCATCAATCAATTGACAAAACAGATCAGCCTCGCATTTATCGAAATACACTCAGACCTGCTCTACATAATCGAACAACAGGAACTTCGTGATCTGAATTCGGAAAATACAACTCCAATCAAAGTCGGCCATATTCAGGAATCATGGAAATCCCTGGTTCTGCAAAGAAAACGTTATGATCAGATACGCTTTCTCGACCACACCGGGCAGGAGCGCATACGTGTCAACTACAACAACGGAAAACCGATTGTAATTGAAGGCGAGCACCTGCAATCCAAAAAGCACCGTTACTACTTTACCGAGTCCATCAACATACCGCCCGGCACCATATACAGTACCCAGCTGGACCTGAATATCGAGAACCAACAGATTGAGCTGCCGCTGAAACCGACAATCCGATTCGCCTCGCCAGTCTATGACAACGACAGAAAAACCATCGGTGTAGTCATGCTCAACTACCTGGCGGCTAATATCCTGAATGAGTTTCGCAGAATCTCCGCCGGCTTTGCCGGGAACGCCATATTGCTCAATTGGCAGGGATATACATTATTGAGCCCTGAGAGCGCCCAGGACTGGGGCTTCATGTTTCCCGACAGTCCCCAGACCGGAATCAATGTGCAACATGCCACTGCATGGCACGCCATCCAACAATTCAACCGCGGCCAGGAACTCAACCAGCAAGGCCTTTACACTTTCGACTCCATCAATCCTTCGGGCGACAAGTTGGATAGTTACTGCGCAAGCTGTCTCCGGGTACTCCTGCAAATACCGAAAGAACTGATCGATACAAGATTGTGGAGGCAGCTTGCCGGCAATCTACACCTGCTTGGAACAACACTCATAATCCTGTTTGTTGTACTGGCGATTGCAATCTGGAATCGCGAAAAGCGCAAACTGAATGAACGACAGCTTCAAAATCTGAATAAACGCATATCTCATGAACATGACCTGTTCCTTAGCGGACCCAGTATCATCGCTAAGCTGCGAAATGAGCTGGGATGGCCGGTAGAGTTCATTTCTTCCAACATCACTGATTTTCTGGGTTATGAACCAGACAAATTCACCACAGGCGAATTGACATTTTCCAATCTCATCGATCCCGACTACCTGCGGCAATACTCTCAAGAAAACATCCAGGCTGACCGGGACCGCGCCACTGATTTCACACGTAGTCCATATAAAATCATCGACCATGCCAATAAACGCAAATGGGTTCAGGACACAACCCATCTCATCCGTGACGAATTCGGTAAACTGACCCATTACTTTATCCATATCAGCGATATTACCCATCTCAAACAGGTGGAAGAACAACTCACGGAATCACACAACTACATCCAGCGGGTAATCGACGCCATTGCCGACCCAACTCTGGTGATCGATGTCAACACCCATCAATTGAAATTGGCAAACCAGTCCGCCATCAAGCTGTATACCAACGATAAACAGCTGAAAGAAGGCATCACATGCTACCGCCTGACCCATAAACGCAACACCCCGTGCAGCGGTAAACATGATCCTTGCCCGATCACTGAGATTTTGAAGACCAAACATACTGTATCCGCCATACACAAACATTATGACAGTGAAGGCAGAGTGATACATGTGGATGTACGCGCCACTCCGATCTTTGATGAATCCGGTGAGAATCTAGTGCAGATCATCGAGTCGCACCGTGACATCACCGACACTGTGAAGATGGAAAAGCAGTTGCAGTATATCGCTGAAACAGATCGTTTGACTCAGGTCTATAACCGAACAAAATTCGATGAAGAGTTGAAAAAACAAATCGCCTGGGCCAGCCTGGCCAATCAAAATTTCGGTCTGATCATGCTGGACCTCGATCATTTCAAGGATGTCAACGACAACCATGGGCATGATACAGGCGACAAGGTATTGAAAAGTACGGTAGAACTGTTACACAACCGAATCCGCAAATCAGACATCCTTGCCCGCTGGGGTGGTGAGGAATTTATGATCATCGCCCCCCAGATACAACAGGATGATATGTTTGCGATGATCGAGTCTCTTCGAGAGGCTATAGAGGGAATCGATCATGAGCATGTGGGAACGGTAACAGCCAGCTTCGGTGCGACTATACTTACACCCAGCGACAATATTAAATCCCTGCTCAAACGAGTGGACATGGCGCTCTACCGTTCGAAAAACAGTGGTCGCAACCGCTGCACTATCCTTTAAGGGCTTATTCCAACAATCAGTGACGACTGGTTTGCAATTCAACTGCAAAGCTATTCGAACAGACAACAAATAGAGTAATATCTGCCCCCGGCAGCCTAAGCTGCCTCAAAACCCCGGTTCCGAAATTGTTTGCGCTGGTGGCCGGCATCGATCATGGGGTCAGGCCAATGCAACTGATGAAACCGGATAAGCGCAGTAGATCATGAGGTAACAAGATGAAGAAAACGACCTGTCTTGCGGGCATATGCCTGGCTGGATCCCTTCTCACCGGCTGTAGTGACAGTAACGATTTCAAACCTGTTGCAGGTATGGACGGCATGGATATCTACGCCAACGCCTGTACCAGTTGCCATGGTGAAAACGGCAGCGGGAAATTTGGTTTTTTGTTGAAACTGACCGGCACCGACAGCAACACGGAAGAGATCGTCGACAAGATCCGCAATGGTGGCCACATCATGCCGGCATTTCCGAATATCGACGCTCAGCAGGCCGGGCTTGTTGCCGCCTATATCAAGACATTGTAGCACCCCACCTGGGCGTCAAACGATGGTCGATATCCAGCTGATCGAGAATCCGACCGACCATGAAGTCTATGATCTCCTGAAGTGTTGCAGGATTGTGATAGAAGCCGGGGTTGGCCGGCATGATCACGGCCCCCATACGACTCAGCTTCAGCATATTCTCCAGGTGAATCTCTGAGAAAGGCGTCTCCCGCACGACCAGAATAAGCTTGCGGCGCTCCTTCAGCACGACATCAGCCGCACGTTCGATGAGATCGTTGCTCGCACCACAGGCAATGGCCGACAAGGTGCCGGTGGTACAGGGACAGACCACCATGGCGCCGGGCGGATTGGATCCGCTCGCCACGGGCGCCATCCACTGTTGTCTACCGAATACCCGCAATTGACCCGCTCTTGCATTAAATCTTTCCATCAACAGTTTTTCCATCTCTGCAGGCTGCCCGGGAAGTTCCAGATCGCTCTCCATTTTCAACACGATCTGACCGGCCTGGCTGATCATCAAATAGATATCCCTGTCTGCCGCGACCAGCGAGTCGAGAAGGCGCAAAGCATAAGCGCTGCCGGATGCGCCGGTGATCGCCACAGCGATGGGGACTTGGCTCTTTTCCATACGGATATTCCCCTGATCAATGGATGACAAGTTGCGAAAAGGTTAGCCGCGAATGAACGCCAATCACCGCAAATAAAGGCAAATGCTCTCTTTGAGGGTAGTGTCGGCTTAGGCTATCTCCCTCTATGGCTGATTGGGTAAATGGTTGCCTGGCAGCTATGTGCATAGTCATACCCTTTGCGAAAATTTATGCGGTAGATAAATGGTCCTGTTTCGACAGGTTTGGTGTTGAGTCAATCAAGCCACTCGTGACGCAAGCGTTATTGTATGTAATGACTGGATTTCAGGGCATCCAGCAGACGCTGATGTATCGCCTCAAAGCCGCCGTTGCTCATCACCAGTATATGGTCTCCCGGTCGAGCCGTTTCCACCGCAAGGGAGACCATTGATGCGGTATCGCTAAAGAGTTCAGCCCTATCCCCCAGAGAAGCCAGTGCGGCAGCGGCATCCCACTGCAGATCATCCGGCATGAACATCATCACCTGATCGGCAGCCCGTAGCGCATCCGCCAGGCGGTCAGCATGCACACCCCGTTTCATGGTATTCGATCTGGGTTCCAATAGGGCGATGATTCGTGCATCGCCAACCTGTTTGCGTAAACCATCGAGGGTGGTCTGTATGGCTGTTGGATGATGGGCGAAATCGTCATACACACGTACTCCGTTCACCTCTCCACATAATTCCATGCGTCGTTTGACGTTCTTGAAGCCGCTGAGGGCCTCGATGGCGGCCCCTGGCCGCACACCGGCATGGCGGGCAGCGGCAAGCGCTGCCAGGGCGTTGGCGACATTGTGATTCCCGATCAGTTCCCAACTGACACGTCCCTGCATCTCACCCTCGCAGACAACATCGAAACCGTGGCCATCGGCGGTGGTATGCTCGGCATGCCATCCCGCTTCGATCTCTGGATCGAAAAACTCCAGGGGCGTCCACACCCCCATATCCAATACGTCACTGATATTACCATCGTTCAACGGACTGATAATCAATCCTTCGGCGGGAACGGTCCTGACCAGATGGTGAAACTGGCGCTGTATCATGGACAGATCATCGAATATGTCGGCATGATCGAATTCAAGGTTATTCATGATCAATGTGCGTGGCCGATAGTGGACGAATTTGGACCGCTTGTCGAAAAAAGCGGTATCGTACTCGTCCGCCTCGACCACAAAGAACGGAGAGCCACCCAAGCGGGCGGATAGACCAAAGTTCTCCGGAACACCGCCGATCAGAAAACCCGGCTGCAGGCCAGCCTGCTCGAGGATCCAGGCAAGCAGACTGGCGGTACTGGTCTTGCCATGGGTCCCCGCCACCGCCAACACCCAACGCCCCTGTAAAACATGCTCCGCAAGCCACTGAGGGCCGGAGGTATAGGACAATCCCCGATTCAGCATCGCCTCCACGGCGGGATTGCCGCGAGACACGGCATTCCCCACCACGACCACATCGGGCGCAGGTTGCAGGTGATCCGCCTCGAATCCATCCATCAGATCAATCCCCGCCCGTTCAAGTTGTGTACTCATGGGAGGATAGACATTGGCATCCGAACCGCTGACCCGATGACCCAGGGCTCGCGCCAGCAGTGCTATTCCACCCATGAAAGTACCGCAGATTCCAAGGATATGTATGTGCATCAGACAGCTACCGGAAACAGATGACTCATGATACTCCAGGCCATGAGGGTATAGAGCAGTGCAAAGCCGATACCCAGGTTCAGACTGATTTCGAATGCATGACGAATAATGTGGCCAAGCACCACGATGCTCCAGACGAACAGTACCAGCAACAAAAGTTCCGACTCGCTCGATTCACTGCGATGCCTCCATACCACCAAGGGTAGCGCGAGAAGACTCAACAGCAGACCGCTGAGCAGCGTCGCGCTGGCTGTCTGATTGAAACGCGGCAGCCGGCTTCTCATACTCAGGGCCGCGGTGAGCACACCCAGCATCAGCGCCAGACCGAACAGGTTCTCCAAAACGGCACGAAACAGTCCCAACCGCCCATCCAGAACCATCGCGGTACCAACCAACAGGTTCAACAGTATCAATAACCAGAGCAGATGGATCGAGGCAGGTAAATCCTGGGGTGCACTGCGTAACAGGCAGAGATCGACCGCACTTTTCAACAGGGCCATCAAGCTTGCAACCTCACTTCACTGATCAATTGGCGGCCAGGCTCCCCGCTCTTTTTCTCGCGGCTCTGTCCCTCATCAAGGGGGTGACAAACTGACGCGGCACAGGCCGCAAATGGACGCCAATCACCGCAAACTATCGCGAACGGCATGACAATGCACATGGCTACCATCCTATTCCCATTGCGGACTGTTTGTGTGTAGTTAAATTCAAACCTCGTTACCGAGTGTGTGGTCGACCGCGAGCGGATTCCATGCCTGACACACCGGCATCACCTCCAAGGCATTTACGTTAACGTGAGGCGGAAGCGAAGTCACCCAATAGACGATCTCGGCGATATCCTCGGCACAAAGAGGATGGGTATCGGTATAGACATCCCCGGCCTTCTGCGCATCACCCTTCATACGCACCAGGGAGAATTCAGTTTCCGCCAAACCGGGTTCGATATTGCTGACACGCACGGGGGTACCCAGCAGATCGGCACGCAAACCCCGTGAGAACTGCTGAACGAAAGCCTTGCTGGCACCGTAGGCATTGCCGCCAGGATAGGGCCAGCTGCCCGCCACCGAACCGATATTCACGATATGACCACGTCTCCTCGCCACCATTCCCGGCAGAATCTGACGGGTCATACCCAACAAGCCTTTGATATTGGTGTCGACCATGGTCTCCCAATCATCAAGGTTGGATTCATGGGCCGGTTCCAGACCCAGAGCGAGTCCGGCATTATTCACCAAAACATCGATTTCCCTGAAATCATCCGGGAGTTGATCGACGAATGCCTCTACACCTTTTCGATCAGTTACATCCAATTGATGCACATGTACACGACATGACGATGGGAGTGACGACGCCAATGCCTCCAGCCGCTGCAGGCGCCTGGCACATAACACCAGGTCACAGTCGGCGGCGGCGAATCGACGCGCACAAGCCTCACCAAATCCGGAGGAGGCGCCGGTTATCAAGATACATTTCTTCATCATATTTTTAATGAAAATTATCTAAAAAAACTGGCTGTGTCAGGGCCTAAACTTAGTCCTGATACCATCCTTAAACACAACCATGCGCAATTGAAACAACCTTCCAACAATAATCCACCAAACTGTTGGAGTACATCTTATTCTACTGTTTTGCCTGATCGGCTGCGATATATCCACGTCGACACGTCCAGCAGCCTGTTCTGACTGGAGTACGGATGAGATGGTGATCCATCCACCGCATGAATTGATACGTTATGAGGAGCTGGAATATCGGCAGGGAAATCCTGCGATAATCGTGAACAGCATCAGAGCAAGCAGGGAAAGATTACCGTATTTTGCATAGGGTGTTACACCCTCCAGGGGCAGAATCTCCCCCTTTAAAACATCGACCTCCAACAGCGGTGACGCCGCCAGGATGTCACCGCCTGGTCCGATAATGGCTGAGATTCCTGTATTGGTGGAACGCAGCAGATAGCGTCCGCTCTCCAACGCCCGCATCCTCGCGATCTGCAGATGCTGATAGGGCGCCAGCGACTTGCCGAACCAGGCATCATTGCTGGCATTGATCAGATATGCCGCTTCCGGCAGTGCCTCGATCATCTCGCTGCCGAAGGCGTCTTCATAACAGATCGAAAGCCCCGCGAGATAATCACCGACACGCATTATCGGCTTGGCTTCCCCCCTCGTACTGAAATCCGACATCGGAATGGTGAACAGATCGACCAGCGGCCAGAGTATGCCCTTCAATGGCAGATACTCGGTGAAGGGCACCAGATGGCGTTTATAGTAGTGATCACGCTCCTCGTTGCCCAGGGCCACCATGGCATTGAAATAGTGCTTCCGCTCCTGATCCATCTGCACGACGCCGAATACCAGGTGCGTCTGGTGTTTTTTAACCGTGTTTTCAAGGGGCCGGATAAAGGCGTCATCCACCTGGAACTGAAACGCCGAGACCGCCGTCTCGGGCCAGACGACAAGATCACGATCAAAGTTTTCCTTGGTCTTGTTGGCGTACAACACCAAGCTGGGCAGCAACTGTTCAGGCAGCCATTTTTCCGCTTGCGGTATATTCCCCTGAACCAGGGCAACCCTGATTGGCGCTCCTGTCGGCTGGACCCAGTCGATCCTTGTCCCCATCCAGCCCGCCACCCAGATCAACACCGCCGCGCTCAGATAACCGAGCCGATAGCGTGTGGGGGTTGCCAGGGAGAGCAACAGGCCCGTTGTAACAAGCACCATCCAGCCGATCCCCAACACACCCAGCAGCGGTCCATATCCCGCCAGCGGGGAATCGATTTGCGAATAGCCTATCTGCAACCAGGGAAAGCCGGTCAGAAACCAACCCCGCAGCCACTCCAGCAGCACCCACAGAGCTGGATAGAGCAGTATCAGCGATCGACTCCGGGTAGTCCGGAAGCGCCCCGCCAGCCAGCCCAGGCAGGCATAATAGAGCGCCATCAGGACAATGAATACAAAAGTCACAACAAGGGGGAAAAGCCAGCCGAGATCCCCGAACTGGGCGATACTGACGTGCAGCCATGATACACCACTGCCCATCAGACCCAGTCCATACATGAAGCCTGTCTTGACACAGAGATGCGGTCGCTCCAGCCATAACGCGAAAAGCACGGCGGGTCCGGCCAGCGCCATAATCCAGATATTGAACGGCGCATATGCCAGCGTCGTAATGCCGCCTGCCGCCAGGGCCAGAAAATATGGATAACGCAGGAAAACCGGTAGAGTTTGCTGTAAGCTTATCGGCAAGACCAGATCCGTATGTTATGTCGGTTTGGAAACAGGCGTGGCATAGTCAAGATTCACGTTTCATCACACCTCATCTTTATAGGGATCAGTGAAGTGCAGGCTGTGCAGGATGTCACGCTCCAGTTGCTCCATCCGCTCAGCTTCAGCAGCTTTCTGGTGGTCATACCCCAGCAGATGCAGTACCCCGTGAACCACCATGTGGGCCCAGTGAGCGTGTGGATCCTTTCCCTGTTCAACCGCTTCCCGCGCCACGACCTGAACACAGATCACCAGATCTCCCAGCAGCGGCAAGTGTACTTCGGCGGGGGCCTCAAACGGAAAAGAGAGTACATTGGTGGATTTATCCTGACCCCTGAAATCACGGTTGAGTCGGCGGCTCTCCTCTTCATCAACCAGGCGAATCACCATTTCCACGGGATCGTGATCCAGTGGCAACGCCGCCTCCACCCAGCGCCTGAACTCATCCTCCGCGGGCAGGTCACCGGATGCCGCCGCGACCTGTTGTATCTCCACCATCAGTTTGCCCATCGGATCAGCCCTTGCGGTCAAACTCATCGTAAGCGCGTACAACCCGCTGTACCACCGGATGCCTCACCACGTCCCTGGCATTGAAGAAGGTAAAACTGATCCCCTCCACATGGGCCAGCACTTCCGTGACCTGGCGCAGCCCGGACTGTTGACCACGGGGCAGATCGATCTGTGTCACATCACCCGTGATCACCGTGGTTGAACCAAAACCGATACGGGTAAGAAACATCTTCATCTGTTCCGGCGTGGTGTTCTGCGCCTCGTCCAGAATAACGAACGACTCATTCAAGGTACGGCCTCGCATGTAGGCCAGGGGGGCGATCTCTATGACATTGCGTTCCACCAGCTTCGCCACTTTTTCGAAACCGAGCATCTCGTAGAGGGCGTCGTAGAGTGGTCTCAGATAGGGGTCTATCTTCTGCGCCAGATCACCGGGCAGGAAGCCGAGTCGTTCTCCCGCCTCCACGGCGGGCCTGACCAACAGGATACGTCGAACCTGATCACGTTCCAGCGCGTCCACCGCACTGGCGACGGCGAGGTAGGTCTTGCCGGTACCCGCCGGTCCGACGCCGAAATTGATATCATGGGTCAATACCTTGTGCAGGTACTCTTTCTGATTCGCCCCGCGCGGCCGAACCAATCCGCGCCTTGTCTTGATCACAGTCTCAGGCAGATCGTTGGTGGACTTCTGCTCCAGCAGCTCATCCACACCGGCCTCCTGCAGATAGAGGTGGACCCGTTGCGAATCGAGTATTTCGCTCGTCGTGGCGCGGTAGAGATCCAATATCACCCGTTCGCCCGCCTGAATCGAAGGGCGCTCCCCGATCAGGCGGAAGCGATTTCCGCGATTGTTGATCTCGATGCCAAGTCGGCCCTCTATATGGCGCAGATGTTCATCAAGCTGACCGCACAGATTGGCCAACCTTTCGTTGTCGGCGGGTTCAAGGAGCAGATCCAGGGATTCGGGATGTTCAGCCAAGCGTGAGTCCTAGGCGTTTGCCGCTCTATCGTTCGCGGGCTGCAACCACTCGCCCCTTAAGGAATTCGGTAGCGCTTCGGTAATCCGCACCTCGACAAATTGACCGATCAATTCAATGGGGCCATCGAAATTCACCACCCGGTTGTTCTCGGTGCGTCCCGCCAGCTGAGCCGGGCTCTTCTTCGCAGGCCGTTCCACCAGTATGCGCTGTACAGTACCGACCATCCGGCGACTGATACGTAGAGCCTGGCTATTGACCAACTGCTGCAAACGCTCCAGCCGCCGCTGTTTGAGCGCCAACGGTACATCGTCCTGCAGGTCGGCTGCCGGGGTACCGGGGCGGCGACTGAAGATGAAGCTGTAGGAGTGGTCAAAGCCAACCTCTTCGATCAGCTGCAGGGTTGCCTCGAAGTCCTCCTCGGTCTCGCCGGGGAAGCCGACGATAAAATCGGATGAGATGGTGATATCGGGCCGAACCTCCCGCAAACGGCGGATCTTGGCCTTGTATTCAACGGCCATGTGGCCCCGTTTCATCATTGCCAGTACACGATCGGAACCTGACTGCACCGGCAGGTGGAGAAAGCTGACCAGCTCCGGCACCTGGCCGTAGACTTCGATCAACGAGTCTGAAAACTCCACCGGGTGAGAGGTGGTGAAGCGAATCCGTTCAATCCCTTTAACCGCCGCCACGTATTCGATCAACAAAGCCAGGTCGGCCTCCTCGCCGTCCGTCATTTCGCCCCGGTAGGCATTGACGTTCTGCCCCAGCAGATTGATCTCGCGTACTCCCTGGGCCGCCAGTCCCACCACCTCGGCGATGACGTCATCAAAGGGTCGGCTGATCTCCTCGCCGCGGGTAAAGGGAACCACGCAATAGGTGCAATACTTCGAACATCCCTCCATCACCGACACGTAGGCCGTAGGCCCATCGGCGCGAGGCTCGGGGAGCCGGTCGAATTTCTCAATCTCGGGAAAGGTGACATCCACCACCGGCGTGTGCTCACGCCTGGCATGTCGAATCATCTCGGGTAACCGGTGCAAGGTTTGAGGACCGAACACAATATCGACATAAGGCGCCCGCTGGCGTATCGCCTCACCCTCCTGGCTCGCCACACAACCACCGACACCAATGATCAAACCGGGATTCTTCTCCTTCAAGGGACGCCACCGCCCCAGCTGGGAGAATACCTTCTCCTGCGCCTTCTCGCGGATGGAGCAGGTGTTCAATAACAAAACATCGGCTGCTTGGGCATCCTCGGTCAATACCAGGCCCTCACCCACGCGCAGGCCGTCCGCCATGCGTGACGAGTCATATTCGTTCATCTGACAACCGAAGGTTTTGATGTAGAGTTTACCGGCCATATCGAATCCAGTGTCAATCGGGGTCGCTATATTATAGCTTTAACGGGAATCTTTCATCCGGGTTAGCCTTCCGCGTCCAAACAGTACCTGTGGTTACATTCGGAATAAGCCGTGGGCAGGAGTACCTTATACGCGCTGAAGCAGATCGCGTATTCTGTCACTGTTGCGCGCCGCCTGATAGATGAGACGCTGCCGTTGTGCGGTCACAACGGCTGCCAGTTCGGCAACGGCAGTATCGAAGTCATCATTGATAACGAGATAGTCGAATTCCGCATAGTGCGACATCTCTTCCACAGCCTGATTCATACGCTGTTGAATGATCTCTTCACTGTCCTGCCCCCTGGCATCCAGACGCTCCCGCAAGGCTTGGCGATCAGGGGGCAGAATAAAGATGGAAACCGCTTCCGGGAAATGTTTGCGCACCTGTCTCGCACCCTGCCAGTCGATCTCCAACACGGTATCGTGACCGGCCCTCAGCTCGGTGTTTACAGCCTCTTCGGATGTACCGTAATAGTTGCCGAAAACCTCGGCATGCTCCAAAAAGCCACCCTCACCCGCCATCATAAGAAACGCTTCCTGGGAGAGAAAGTGATAATCGACTCCATCCCGCTCGCCGGGGCGCATTTCCCGCGTGGTATGTGAGACGGAGACATGCAATCCGTTATCCAGATTGCGCAACGCCTTCAGCAGGCTGGTCTTACCCGCACCGGAGGGTGCGGAGAGGATATAGAGGGTACCATGAGCCGTCATCGATGTTGTTCCCGTAACGTCTTTCATCCGATCACTTAGTTTGATGTGTCAATATGTATGAGGCTTATTCTATATTCTGTATCTGCTCGCGTATCTGTTCGATCAACACCTTCATCTCCACCGCGGCGCGGGTCACATCGACGCTGGTCGACTTGGATGTCAGCGTATTGGCCTCACGGTTGAGTTCCTGCATCAGAAAGTCGAGTCTTCGCCCGATGGGTTCATCAGCCGCCAACACCCGCTCCACTTCATCGAGGTGGGTTTCAAGGCGATCCATCTCTTCATCCACGTCGAGACGTTGCGCCAGGATCACCATCTCCTGCTCCAAGCGGGTCTCATCCATCTCATCCAATACCTCTGAAAGGCGTTCACTGATCCGGTTTCGAAAACCATCCAGCACCTCCGGCATCAGGTCGCGCACTTGCTCAACCTGCAGCTTCAGGCTACGGCAGCGCTGCAGGATAATCTCACCAAGGCGATCTCCTTCCCGCAGGCGATTATCGATCAGGCTGTCGATGGCGGTCTCCAACAACGCCATTGCCTGCTGTTTAACCGGGGTCAAATCCTGTTCGTTCTCTTCAAGCACACCAGGCCAGCGCAGCAGGTCTCCACTGCGAAGACTCTCATTCAGACCGGTTAAATCGGCTATTTGCCGTTCCGCATTCACCAGTTGATGGACCATGCGTTGGTTGACACTCAATCCCGCTTCCGCCACCCCACCCGGTTTGAATTTCAGGCTGATATCAAGCTTGCCCCGCCCGAGCCTGGCATTGATGTGCTCCCGTATCATCGGCTCAAGCACCCTCAACTCCTCGGGCAAGCGTAAAAACATCTCGAGATAGCGATGATTCACTGAGCGGATTTCCCAGCTCAGGATACCCAGGTCACCCCGGTACTCCTCCCGTGCGAAGGCTGTCATACTGCTGATCATATAGTCCTGCCTGAGATCTCCTGATTAGTCCGGGGAGGCTATGCAATCACCATCCCGATGGCTCACGATATTTCATGGCCTATGGCATGATACCTGACAATGGGGCAGCTGACATTGACACGATTACAGAATCCGCGATCCAAGCCGCTATGCTTGGGTATGGGTGGCCGAGTCAGCGTGGCAATACATCCTCAGTGTCGTCATATCATCCGTTTTTTTGAAGAAAATCACTTTTTTACCGGTCTCTGGATCAAAATTCTCAATCTACCGAAGTATTTCTGAAATATGTCCTTATAATCAGTGTGATGCTCATCCTATCTTTGACAGCGAAACATTTTCAACGGGGACTGCATGGATAAGCTCCGAGACAGTCTGACGGAAGGCACTGAAATCGACTGCTACGTGATCATGAAGGTGGTCGCGAGCGGTGGCTTCAGCCTGATCTATCTGGCCGAAGATGAAGATACTCAGGATGAGGTCATCATCAAGGAATTCTTGCCCAAAAAGCTGGCGAAGAGAGGGGGCAACGGCAAGGTGATCCCTCTGGACGACAAACAGGCCGATAATTTCAATCGCAGCCTGCGACTCTTCTATCAGGAAGCCAAGGTCCTGGCCTCGCTGCGTCATCCCAATATAGTGCAGGTAAGAGGTTTCTTTCTTGCCAACAACACCGGCTATCTGGTGATGGATCATGAGCGCGGCAAGAACCTTGCCAGCTACATCAAAAAGCGTAGCGGCAGTCTCAGCACGCGCTTCCTGATGACCGTATTCCCACCGATACTCGATGCCCTCAGCCTGATCCACTCGCGCAACCTGCTGCATCTGGACATCAAGCCGAGCAACATCCACCTTCGTACCGGCGGCAACCCGCTGCTACTCGATTTTGGCGCAGTGCATGAAGTGCAGAATGAGGGGAGTCGGACAGGACGCGTGGTCACCACAGGTTTCTCTCCAGTCGAGCAATATTACCAGTCGGGCAATGTCGGACCCTGGAGCGACGTGTATGCCATCGGCGCCAGTATGCGCGCCTGCCTCGACGGCAAAGCACCGCCATCCGCCATCGAACGACATGCCAAGGAGAAATTGAAACCCGCAGCCAGGATCTACCGTCGCCGTTATCCGGCAAGCATGTTGGAGGCGATCGACTGGGCAATGGAGGTCGAGTATGAGAAGCGGCCCCAGAATGCCGGCGAACTGCTGCAGGCACTGCAGGTCGATAAAATCGATAGTGAAAGCGCCGTTTCGAACCTGATCAGTGAGAAGAGGGCGATTTCGTGAAATACGAAACGGCGCAATATACCCTGCTGGGAGACCGTGCCATGAATCAGGACCGTTACCTGATCATGGAGGCGCCTGATGCCATCCTGCTGGCACTGGCGGATGGCATGGGTGGCCATCCTAAGGGAGAGATGGCTGCACAGATATTAATGGATAATGCACGCAAGGCATTCCTCACCAGCCGCAAACCTATTGCCAATCCACGCTTTTTCCTCTCCGGACTGATGGAGATGAGTCATCGGGAAATCCTTGAGTTCGGCAGCAAGCAGGAGCCGCCGATAGAACCCCGCACCACAGGGGTGCTGTGCCTGGTTCAGGAGGATAACGCCTATTGGGCGCATATTGGAGACAGCCGTCTCTATATTATGCGCAATGGGGTGATCCATCTCCGTACCGACGACCACTCTTATGTGGAACATCTGCGTCAACAGGGGCTTATCTCTTCGGCACAGGTACACACGCATAAATTCCGTAACTATGTAACCCGTTGCCTGGGCGGCACCAACAACCGACCGGTCGCGGAACTCAGCGGACCGCATGAACTCAAGGAAGGTGATGTGGTGTTGCTCTGCAGTGATGGCTTTTGGGGACCGCTGGCAGAGCGCCCGATGGTCGATACCCTGTACAAAAATCAGGCGTCGTTGGTGAAAAAAGTTGCTCAACTGGCCAACAACGCCGCAGCCACAAGCCACCCTGAGAGCGACAACGTCACAGTGGTCGCTTTGAAATGGCGGGAGAAGGAAGCCAATCTGGCACCCGCCGATTTCAGCATGTCCGTTTCACGCAAGAAAAGGGATCTGCTCAGTACCCCTACAGAGCAGGTCGATGTGACGAAAGCCATCAAAGACCTGCGTAAATTTGTCGACGATATCGATATTGAATAGTCCCAGCAGGGCCGATTGGATGAGTGTTAACAGACCCTAGTCGGGAGCACCGCCAGTGTCATTCCCCTTATCGGGCTGTTTGATCAGCCGGTAAGCGAAGAGTATAAGAAACGCGCCCGTGGTGGCAGTAAGAATACTGGGGATACTCAGTCCGGCGGTACTGCCCAGTCCGATCAATGAACCGATATAACCGCCCACCATAGCGCCAGCTATCCCCAACAATGTGGTTATTATCAAACCGCCGCCATCCTTACCAGGCATCAACCACTTTGCCAACGCACCTGCGATCAGTCCAAGCACTATCCAGGAAATTATACCCATAACTAATCCTCCCCTATCATCATATTGTGGTCGCGGGATCCTTCATGCATAACCACCCTAGATTTAACTACAGTGATTTTGCGGAAAAGGTATCACACTGTTTTAAATCACCACCCTGAAAACCGATTTTAAACCATTTGACACGCTGCGCAGAACTACCATGGGTGAAAGAGTCCGGACTGACATAGCCCTGCGACTGTTTCTGCAGGCGATCGTCACCGATAGCGCTCGCCGCATTCAATCCCTCCTCGATATCCCCCGATTCCAGTAATTGGCGTGAACGGTCAGCATTATAGGCCCAGATACCCGCAAAACAGTCTGCCTGCAGCTCCTGGCGGACAGAGAGCTTATTCCCCTCCACCTCGCTCAGTGAGCGTTTCGCCTTTTGTACCTTTTGCGAAATCCCCAGCAGGGTCTGCACATGATGCCCGACTTCGTGGGCGATCACATAGGCCTGGGCGAAGTCACCGGGCGCCTTGAAGCGATTTTTCAAATCACTGTAGAAAGAGAGATCGATGTAGACCTTGTGGTCGCCGGGGCAGTAGAACGGCCCCATTGCCGCCTGACCGAAGCCGCAGGCTGTCTTGGTGGCGCCTCGAAACAGCACCAGGTTCGGTTCCTCATATTTGCTGCCCAACTGACTGAAAAGCTTATGCCAGGTATCTTCGGTATCGGCCAATACCACCGAGACGAAATCGACCAGATTCTTCTCTTCCGCGCTTTGTTTGACCGGACCAGCCTCATGGGTGGAAAGATTCTCCTGTCCGCCGCCCCCTCCCAGGATGGATCCAAGATTGCCACTCATCAAGGCATAAGCGCCTATCGCCAGAACCGCGACCATACCACCCTTGAATCCGAGCAGCTTGAACACCGTGGGCAGCAGATTGAGCAGACCGCCACCGCCACCAAATCCGCCCATCGGGGATGGCGTACGCATACCTCTGCGATCCTCGATATTGTCGCTTTTTCGCTGACCTCTCCAACGCATCTGTCAACTCCCCAATCGTGAGTAGGATTCGTTTGCCCCAAAGCCAACCCCAGACTGCCGAGGCCTCAACCCAGGGATCAGTTCGGTACAATCCCCGACGAAAACATTATCCGTGAACATCACAGACTCGTCGATTCGCCAAATCCCGACAGGCATGTTAAATAGTGTGGCCGGGATATGGACTTATGACCTATCGTCGGCTGAGTCTAACCGAAAAAGTGATGCATAACAGTCGAGAATGTTAAATATTTGTCAACTCGCGACCCGGGAAAAATGATGAAGACAGACAACAAAATCCTGCTTGGCGGCAATGGCACCCAGCAAATCCTGCTCAATGCAGGCATGGCGAATCGACACGGTCTTATCACAGGAGCTACCGGCACCGGCAAGACAGTCACCCTGCAGGTACTGGCGGAGTCCTTTTCACGCCTGGGTGTGCCGGTATTTACCGCCGACGTCAAGGGTGACCTGTCGGGCCTCGCGGGTAGCGGCAAAACACACCCCAAAATCACGGAGAGATTGGAATATATCAAAATCGAGGGCCATCAATTCGAGCCCTGTCCGGTACTCTTCTGGGACGTCTACGGGAAACAGGGACACTCAGTGCGTACCACGGTTTCCGAGATGGGGCCTACCCTGCTGGCGAACCTGCTGGAGTTGAATGAGACCCAGGAGGGTGTGTTGCAGATCGCTTTCAGTCTGGCTGACGACGAGGGGTTGTTGCTGCTTGACCTGAAAGATCTGAGATCGATGCTGAATTGGGTTGCGGACAACAGCAAGACACTGGAACGGGAATACGGCCGTGTCTCCAAGCAGAGTGTCACTGCCATTCTGCGTCGGTTACTGGTTCTGGAAGAGGCCGGCGGCGAGGTCTTTTTCGGCGAACCCGCGATTCAGATTGAGCACCTTATGCAGACTGATTTTTCGGGTAGGGGCGTGGTCAGCATTCTCGATGCCACCACCCTGTACCACTCACCACGCATCTATGCCACCTTCCTGTTGTGGCTTCTCTCCGAACTGATGGAGGAGCTGCCGGAAAGGGGTGACGCCGATCTTCCGGAGTTGGTTTTCTTTTTCGATGAGGCACATCTGCTGTTCAGCAGTGCACCCAAGGCACTGCTGGAAAAAATCACCCAGGTTGTCAGGCTGATACGATCCAAAGGTGTGGGGGTATTCTTTATAACCCAATACCCCAACGACGTACCGGATGAGGTGATAGGTCAATTGGGCAATCGCATACAGCACGCCTTGCGGGCCTTTACCCCGCGGGACAAAAAGGCCGTCAAGGCTGCCGCTGAAACCTTCCGTGAAAACCCGGCCTTCGACACCGTGGAAGTGATCAGCAACCTGGGGGTGGGCGAAGCCCTGATCTCCACCCTGGACAAAAAAGGCGTACCCAGTGTAGTGGAGCGGACGCTGATGTCCCCTCCCCGCTCTCAATTCGGGCCGATCGGTCAGACTGAGCGAGAAAAGATCATCAAGCGTTCACCCTTCAGCACCACTTATAGTGCGGAGATCGACAGGGAATCAGCTTATGAAATGCTGAAGAAACGAGAAGAGGAGTTGATCAAGCGACGGGAAGAACAGACAAAGCGAGAAGCCGAAGAGAAGGCTCGAAAAAAGGCCGGCAGAAGTAGCCGTGGTTCCCGGCGGCAGAGTGTCGGCGAGGCCTTCGCCAAGTCGGTGGCGCGCGCCATTGGATCGAAGCTGGGACGACAGATCGTTCGCGGCATCCTGGGATCAATCATCGGTGGCCGTGGCTGAACATCACCATCACTGAAATGATCTAACGCAAAAATGTAGCACCACTGATCCTCCAGATATACCAGTGCCACGCTGATGCAGGGTTATGGTGCGGCAAGCCGCACTCTACGCCGGTAGCAGCACACGTCGAATTGTTACAATTTTTTTTGAAAGGCTGACAACACTGCCGCTTTCACCCATAATGTCGCCCCCGATATTCACTGCGGTTTGATCGAGTCAGGCCGGAACACTATAGTACAATGGAGTCGATTCTCTGATGAGGCCATCCGCACGCCAAGCCGACGAACTGCGACCGATTACCATTGCGCGTCAATATACGAAACATGCCGAGGGATCGGTCTTGGTCAGCTTCGGTGACACCCAGGTAATCTGTACCGCCAGCGTCGAAGAACAGATACCACGGTTTCTGAAGGGTGCTGGCCAAGGCTGGATTACCGCTGAATACGGCATGCTGCCCAGGTCAACCACCGATCGCATGGGACGAGAAGCGGCCCGTGGAAAACAGGGAGGGCGCACCCTCGAGATACAGCGTCTGATCGGCCGTTCGCTGCGTGCCGCAGTGGACCTCAAGCGTTTGGGAGAAAGAACCATTACCCTTGATTGCGATGTAATCCAGGCCGATGGCGGGACCCGAACCGCATCCATTACCGGAGCTTGTGTCGCACTGGTCGACGCCATCAATCACACACGCAGTCTCGGGCTGCTGGATGATGATCCCATGCTGAACATGGTCGCCTCCGTCTCAGTGGGTGTCTACAATGGCGAACCGGTGCTCGACCTTGACTATGCCGAGGACTCGAATGCCGAGACTGATATGAATGTGGTGATGAATGACCAGGGTGGATTCATCGAGGTCCAAGGCACTGCTGAGGGTGCGGCTTACAGCCGTGATGAGTTGAATGCCATGCTGGACCTGGCCCAGCAAGGCATAGCGCAGATAATCCAGATTCAGAAACAGGTTCTCAACGACTGAACAGGATCAGAATACAAGCTTATGGAAACCTATTCATAAATAAGGGATAGCCTGCTTTTAAGGATATTTCTCCAACAATGGGAACAGGTAGACAGGAATGAGTGGACAACATACAGGCGAGAAAATTGTTCTGGCCAGCAACAATGCAGGCAAGGTTCGCGAAATCAACCAACTGCTTGCCAGTGAGCGGATCACGGTCGTCGCACAAAAGGAGTTTAATATTCCGGATGCGATCGAAGATGGACTCAGCTTTGTTGAAAACGCCATCAAAAAGGCACGTCATGCGGCAAGCCTGAGCGGGTTGCCCGCCATAGCCGATGACTCGGGTATCGAAGTGGATGCCTTGAATGGCGCACCCGGAATCTATTCCGCCCGTTTCGCCGGCCCCGGCTCGACAGACGAGGCAAATCTACAGAAACTGCTGGATCATCTCAAAGATATACCCGAGGAGCAGCGCCGTGCCAGATTCCAATGCCTGCTGGTCTATATGCGACACGCCGAGGATCCGACACCGATCATCTGCCAGGGCACCTGGGAAGGGCGTATACTGCACCAACCGCGGGGAGAAAACGGGTTTGGTTATGATCCGATCTTTTATGTCCCCACCCATGACTGCAGTTCTGCAGAACTCGCACCGGAGGTTAAAAACAGCCTGAGCCACCGGGGACAGGCCCTCAAGATACTGCTGCACGCATTGAGCGGCTGACCACTGCGGTGCATATACGCTGCCGATTGTTTGAAAATTTTTGTGTCTTTTCCCGGCATCTTCTGTTGGGAAGCGCCCCACTATCCTATGCTACAGGCTGGTCTGCCGCCTTTGCGAGAACCCGTGGGCCAGGATTTCGCAGCACGCGAAGAAAAGAATTCTGCGATCGCTACAACCCAACAAAGAGGACGTGTTACAGCATCTTAGGGTTGCCTAAGCTTGAATTGTCGGCACATCGGTCTGCCCGGATTGCATCAGATCATTGTTCACCGTACCGACAGGTTGCCGAATCACAGATCGCATAATAATCCCATAAAGGAGATATTACATGTCAGTCGCAAAAGTCACTGAAATCATCGCTTCATCCAGTAAGGGTTTTGATGATGCCGTCACCAAAGGCATCAAACGCGCCAACAAGACACTGAAAAACATCAAAGGGGCCTGGGTCAAGGATCAACAGCTATCCGTCAGTAACGGCAAGGTCACTGAGTACCGCGTTACATTGAAGGTCACTTTCGTTTTGAAAGACTGACCCGCTATCCGGCCGGATTTCCAGGGAGGATCACACCGAAATGAATTTAGTTAACATACGATAGGAGAGTGGACAATGGGGCTGTTTGATTTCGCCGCAAATTTGGGAAAGAAACTGTTTGGCAAGGATGACGATCCTGCTGAGAAGATAAAGCAGCAGATCGAAGCGGACAACCCGGGCATCAAGGACCTGGATGTCAGTTTTGATGACGGCAAGGTGGTATTGTCAGGCAACGCGGAAAGCGCCGAGGCCCTGGAAAAGACGGTCCTGATCGCCGGCAATGTCAAGGGTGTCAGTGAAGTCACCGCCGATGCCGTCACCGCACCGCAACAACAGGCCAAGGTGGAGTACTACACGATTGAGAGCGGCGATACGCTTTCTGCAATCGCCAAGCGCTTTCTCGGCAAGGCGTCCGATTACCCGAAAATCTTCGAAGCAAATCGCGAGGTCATCAAAGATCCCAACCTGATCTACCCCGGCCAGAAGATCCGTATACCGCTGGATTGATTCAAAGCGTCGCTCAAGCGGCATCAACTAATCGGTTGAATCCCCGGCCCGCCGGGGATCGCCGATTCATACCAACACCCCTGATCCCAATCTTTTCAGGTCCCGTTAACACGCATCCCATGCGGCCCTAGCCGTAAACAACGGCCGGCAGCCAGGTTGCCAGTTGCGGCCAGTAGGCCAACAGACCCAGCATTATCAGCTGAATCACTATGAACGGCGCCACGCCACGGTAGATGGCGCCCGTGGTCACCTCCATCGGGGCGACACCACGAAGATAGAAGAGTGCGAAACCGAATGGCGGCGTCAGAAAGGAGGTTTGCAGATTCAAGGCGATCATCACACCCAACCAAACCGGATCGAGCCCCATGGAGAGGAGGATCGGACCGACGATCGGCACCACGACGAAGGTGATTTCGATGAAGTCGAGGATGAAACCGAGCAGGAACATCACCAGCATGACGACCACCATGGAGCCGATCACACCGCCCGGCAGATCGGTCAGCAGTTCAGTCACCAGTTCGTCACCGCCGAACCCACGAAAAACCAGAGAAAAGAGGGAGGCGCCGATGAAAATCATGAACACCATACTGGTGACCTTGGTGGTGCCGCTCATCACATCCATCAGAGTCTTCAAAGTAAACTGGCGCTGGCTGATCGCCAGTAATATGGCCCCTATGGCACCGACGGAGGCCGCCTCGGTGGGGGTAGCCAGGCCGCCGAGAATGGAACCGAGCACAGCGACGATCAGTAGCAGGGGCGGCATCAGCACCTTGACCACTCGCATCAGGAGTTGCTGCTCCTGTTCCCGCTCAGCGCGGGGAATGGCGGGCACCGACTCCGGTTTGACGAAGGCGACGATTACCAGGTAGATAAGATAGAGCATCACCAACAGCAGACCCGGGATCATCGCACCGACGAACAGATCGCCAACCGAGACCGTATCCGGGGAAAAGATCCCCATGTTCAGCTGCGCCTGCTGGTAGGCGGCGGAGAGCACATCACCCAGCAAGACCAGAATAATGGAAGGCGGAATAATCTGGCCGAGGGTGCCGGCGGCGCAGATAACGCCACTTGAAATAGCCGGATGGTAGTTGCGTCTCAGCATGGTCGGCAGAGACAGCAAACCCATCGTAACCACCGTAGCACCGACAATGCCGGTACTTGCCGCCAGCAACATACCAACCAGGGTTACCGATATACCAAGCCCACCCCGCAGCGGACCGAACAGGGCGGCCATGGTATCGAGCAGATTTTCCGCCACCCGGGAACGCTCGAGCATGACCCCCATGAAAACGAACAGCGGCACCGCGATTAATGTTTCGTTGGTCATGATGCCGTACAGGCGATTGGGCAGGGCCTGCAGGAAGGCATCGTCGAAATAGCCGTTCAGGCTGCCGAACCAGGCGAATGCCAATGCGGTGCCGCCGAGGGAAAAGGCAACCGGATAGCCCAGCAGCAACACCAGACAGACCACCAGAAACAGTATCAACGGCAGATACTCAGCCATCGCTTCCCGCCTCCACCTCGTCAACCCGGCCCATCAGGCGTGACAGGCTGCGGATGACCGTACTGATTCCTTGAATCAGCAACAAACCCGCCATCATCAGAATCAGGCTCTTGAACAGATAGACCCCATCCAGGCCACCGGCCTCCCTGGAACCCTCTCGCAGTGACCAGGACTGAACCACATAATCCCAACTGATCAGAAATATAAACAGACACACCGGCATCAAAAGCAAGAGGCTGCCGAGCATATCGATCCATGCCTGTCTCTGCGGTGAGAAACGCTGGAAGAAGATATCGACCCGGACATGTCCTTCGTGTTTCAGGGTATAGGCGGCACCCACCAGAAACAGCGCCCCATGCATGAACGTGACCGACTCCTGCAGCCAGATCCAGCCCAGGTCGAAGATGTAACGCAATACGACTACGGCAAAGGTGACCAACACCATGAACAGGCTCAGCCAGGATATGGTCCGTCCCATCCATTCATTGATGAGTTCGAAGAGCGAGGCAATCCGTTCGAGTAGCGATATAACGCCTTTCATGAAGTGTTTCGAACCGTTACCAACGCATCAATATCCATTGCGGTACGGAAATATTGGTGGGGTCGGTGGAACGGGAATCGAATTCACCGTCTCCATCCCGATCGACCATGTAGTAGGGTGGACCCGCGTCGGGCTGGACCTTTACCATATAGAGCTGGCCATTGATCCTGTACTCATAGATAGTCCCCTCCTCCCGCTTGATAATCGTTACTTCGGGTTCGATCACCTCGCCGTCGACGACCAGTTCGGGCAGGGGCACCTGTGGAGGTTCAGGTGCGTCCTGATCCTCCGCTGCTGTTAATCCTGCGGAACTCAGCACCAGACTGAGCAACGCCGGAATGATCGCATAACTATGATTAGACATCTTCTCCCTCCTGGGAGGTGCATCAACTTCTAGCCGGTTGTTCCCGGTAACACCGGAGACCCTCTATACAGAGTCTATCAGCCACCGTGGTTAGAGTTCGAGCAGAATCTCCTGCTCTGCGGGCGAGGGTTCAAAACGGCGTGTCTCGTAATGGGCGAAAATTGCGTCCACCACCTCTTTAGGTTGATTGCAGACCTGCATCAGATCGAGATCCTCGGGGCTGATGGTGCCCGCCGTACACAGGGTATCGCGGAACCAATCGAGCAATCCCTGCCAGAACGCCCCGTCAACCAGGATGATCGGGATCTTACGGGTCTTGCCGGTCTGAACCAGCGTCAGTATCTCCGCCATCTCATCCAGTGTGCCGAAACCGCCCGGGAGTACCACATAGGCCGATGCATGTTTCACAAACATCACCTTGCGGGCAAAAAAGTGGCGGAAGTTGAGAGCAATGTCCTGATAGGGGTTCCCGGCCTGTTCCATCGGGAGCTGGATATTCAGGCCGATGCTGGTGGATTTCCCCTCGAAGGCCCCCTTATTCGCCGCTTCCATGATCCCGGGGCCGCCACCGCTGACCACTGAGAATCCACTGTCGGACAACAGCCGTGCGATCTCTTCCGCCAGGGCATAATGGTGATGATCACGCGGGGTGCGTGCGGAGCCGAAAAAACTGACCGAAGGACTTATCTGAGCGAGCTGCTCAAAGCCTTCGACGAACTCCGCCATTATCTGGAATACCCGCCAGGACTCTCGGGTCAGCTGACGTTCATTGCCTCCCCTTGGGGTGCGGCGCCGGTCTCTTGTCATCGCCATCAGGTGTTCACTCGTTCTCGTTTTATACAGCGACATAAAATGCGCATCATAGCAAGCAAGACATCCTGTTGAAATGGACCCCGTCACTGCGTAACCTTCCGCCTTTCGATTTCAATCCCTCTAGCCAGGACAACCACAAGACTGCAACCCATGTCCGATCTCAATCCTCGTCAACAAGCAGCGGTCAACTATATCGATGGCCCACTGCTGGTGCTCGCCGGAGCGGGCAGCGGCAAGACGCGGGTGATCACCGCCAAGATCGCCCATCTGATAAAACGTTGCGCAATAGATCCGAGATCCATCACGGCGGTCACCTTCACCAATAAGGCGGCAAGGGAGATGAAGCAGCGCGTGGCTGGCATGATAGGACTCGAAAACGGCGCGGGTCCGGCCATTTCTACCTTTCACACCCTGGGCCTCAATATCATACGCCGGGAGTTGAAGCGACTGGATTACAAGGCCGGCTTCTCCATCTTCGATCAACAGGACAGCGACACCCTGCTCAAAGAGCTGTTGCGTAAAGAAAACCGGGGAGATGAGTCTGAGCTCAATGCAATCCAGTGGAGTATCTCGGGCTGGAAAAACGATCTGATAACCCCTGAACAGGCGCTGAGCGGCGCAGAGGACGATTTGCAGGCCGGGAAGGCGCATATCTATGCCGCCTATCAGCGAAATCTGAAGGCCTTCAATGCCGTCGATTTCGATGACCTGATTCTGCTGCCCGTGAGCCTTTTTAGGCAACATCCGGATGCCCTCGAAACCTGGCAGAACAGGATCCGCTATCTGTTGGTTGACGAGTATCAGGACACCAACCAGGCCCAGTATGAACTGGTCAAACTACTGGTCGGTGTGCGTGCCGCATTCACCGTTGTCGGTGACGATGACCAGTCTATCTATGCCTGGCGTGGTGCCCGCCCGGAAAACCTGGCAAAGCTGCAGTCCGATTTCAGGCAATTGAAATTGATAAAACTTGAGCAAAACTACCGCTCCAGCGGACGTATCCTGCGTTCGGCAAACCAGCTGATCAGCAACAATCCCCATGTGTTCGACAAGCGGCTCTGGAGCGATCTCGGCCCGGGCCCGGAACTGCGTGTGCTCGAATGCCGCAACGAGGCGCAGGAGGCGGAGAAGGTAGTCTCGGAGATCATCCATCTGAAGTTCACGGCGAAGGCCGCCAACAGTGATTTCGCAATCCTCTATCGCGGCAATCACCAGGCGAGGCAGTTCGAACAGGCGCTGCGCAGTCATAATATCCCCTATTTTCTCAGCGGCGGCACCTCGTTCTTCGCACGCACCGAGGTGAAAGATGTCATGGCCTACCTCAGACTGCTGGCGAATCCCGACGACGACAGCGCCTTTCTGCGGATCATCAACACACCACGCCGGGAGATAGGTCCCAATACCCTTGAAAAACTCAGCACCTATGCCAGTCAAAGGGAAACAGGCCTGCTACCGGCCTGCCGCGAGTTGGGACTGCAGAGGGTGTTGAATCAGCGCGCTTATGATCGCTTACAACAATTTAACCGGCTGATGGAGGCACGCGCGAGGGAGGCCGAGAACAGCCCGGTGGAGGCAGTCCGCGGCCTGGTACGGGAGATCGATTACGAAGATTGGATCAGGGCCAACGCCAGCAGCGACAGCGTGGCGGACAGGCGCATGGACAACGTCAACGATCTGTTGGAGTGGATCAAGGCCCTCTACAACGGTGAGCTGCAGGAGAAGAGCCTGGAGGAGATGGTCAATCACCTGACCCTGATGGACCTGCTGGAGCGGCAGAATGAGGAGCAGCAGCAGGACCAGGTCCACCTGATGACCCTGCATGCCGCCAAGGGACTTGAGTTTCCCCACGTCTTCCTGGTCGGTATGGAAGAGGAGCTGTTGCCCCATCGCAGCAGTATCGAGGAACAGAACATCGAGGAGGAGCGCCGCCTGGCCTATGTGGGCATCACCCGCGCACGACGCAGCCTGACCCTCACTTATGCCGCCAAACGCAAGCGCTTCGGCGAGATGATCCCCTGCGAGCCGAGCCGCTTCCTGCAGGAACTACCTGAAGAAGACCTCAGCTGGGAGGGCCGCAACAGCCAACTCAGCCAGGAGGAGAAACAGCAACGGGGATCGGCCCACCTGGCCAACCTGAAATCCCTGCTCTCATAGCGAACGGCATGGAGTTATTTCGATAAGTGTCCGCAAATGAACGCGAATAAACGCAAATGATATTATATAACTACGTTGCCGCGTAGGGTGCGGCTTGCCGCACCAATACACAATTCTCACGATGGCACAAGCATATTTAGACGGTCGAAGGTGCGGCGAGCCGCACCCTGTATGAGGCCATATTTTGATATGCGTCCGCAAATAAACGTAAATGATTTTTTTCTGCGTAGCTCTTCTATGCCAAGCGTAGCTTGCCCATCAATTAATCATGACAATATACCCCGGCAAGCGTGAGATACACCGCACGACAGGCACATTGAGAACATTTGCGTTCATTTGCGTTCATTTGCGGACTGTAACTGCCTTAGTGGGTTAGCACCCAGCTGACGATGGTGCGGATATTGTCATCGGAGACATGGGCATTGGGCGGCATCGGCACCTGGCCCCAGCTTCCCACACCACCGCTTTTCACCTTGGCCACCAGCATATCCAGGGCAGCGGCGTCACTTTTGTACTTGGCGGCGACCTCTGTGTAGGCGGGACCGACCACTTTGGTTGCGACCTGGTGACAGGCCATGCAGCCGGACTGGGTGGCCAGGGCCAGCGCGTCGCCACCCGCGGCAGGTGCGGCTTCAGCAGCGGGGGCCTCGGTTGCCGGGGCCTCTGCAGCAGGCACTTCAGCGGCAGCGGTCTGGGTTGCCGGCGCGGCGGCTGGTTTGGCCTCGCCCGCAACGCTCACCTTACCGATAGGGGCAATTCTTTCGAGCACATCCGCCCGCTCCTCGGCCATAAGTTGACTGGTTAGTCCCGCCAGGGCGATGAGGACAGACAGGGATACGGCTTTAATCTTCACGGGCTCTTCCTCCGTTGTTACTCTTGAGGCCAGTGGCCTGGGCTGTTTGCAAAACTTGGCGATTATACCCACAGGCGGCAAAAAGTTCGAACCGACTCTATCCCGGGCCGCCATCTTTCTGATTCGGGGCGGTCGATTATGGGTTGGACGCCGCCGGCGCCTGTCGTTACACTACGATTCCTATTCAGCGCCCGTAGCTCAGCTGGATAGAGTACCGCCCTCCGAAGGCGGGGGTCACAGGTTCAAATCCTGTCGGGCGCGCCATTTCCATCAAGGGACGGATATTCCCCGACAGCCGGCAAATCAGCGGAATCGCGCAAAAACCGCATTCAGCGTTACGCGTTCAGGACTACCCGATACTACCCATATTGGAGGCGGATTTGTTTAATAAGGGTGTATTTCTTGATGTGGGCTCCGTAGACCCTGGAGACATCGTCTGGTCGCCACTCAAAGCCATGGCCCGCCACTGGGGCTGGCATCAGGCTACTTCATCCCGACAGACAATGGAGCGGATCATCGATGCCGAACTGGTGATCAGTAACAAGGTGGTGCTCGATCACTCCCATTTAGACGCCTGCCGAAATCTCAAGCTGATCTGTATCGCAGCGACCGGCAGCAACAATGTGGACCTTGAAGCGGCCGCCGAACACGGCATCGCTGTAACAAACGTAACCGGCTATGCCACACCCTCGGTGGTGCAACACGTATTTTCACTGATCCTCTCTCTCGCGACTCGACAACAGCCCTATCAAAGAGCCGTTGCAAGTGGCGACTGGCAGCGGTCGAGCCACTTCTGCCTCCTTGACTACCCCATCCGGGAGTTGTCGGGTAAATGCATGGGTATCCTGGGCTACGGTGAACTGGGCCGAGGGGTGAGCCGGTTGGCCAAGGCCTTCGGTATGAGCGTGGTGGTGGCTCAGCGACCTGGCAGCGGACCGAATCCCGACCGAATACCCTTGGATGAGCTGTTGCCCCAGGTGGATGTGCTTTCACTGCATGCGCCCTTGGCGCCGAACACCCGCAACCTGATCGGCGCCCGCGAACTGGCCTTGATGCAGCCTCATGCCCTGTTGATCAACACCGCCCGCGGCGGCATCGTCGATGAAACAGCACTGGCGGAAGCATTGGTCAACGGCAAGCTTGGCGGGGCCGGAATTGACGTGCTTGTCGCGGAACCACCGATAGACGGCAATCCGTTGCTCAACCCTGAGATCCCCAATCTGATTGTCACGCCCCATATCGCCTGGGCCAGCCGTGAAGCAAGGCAGCGGCTGGTCAATGACGTGACCGCAAATATCCAGGCCTTCCTAGCCGGTGAAATCCGCAATCGCGTCGTATAACACCGCCATTCTGAACCTGTATGGAGATCTGTCAGGTCAATATTATTATTTAGGATATCGCCGTGCATAACCTGCGCAGCCCGGGATCCGCTTACTTTCAGCCATCACTGCATCCTCTTGCATTGCGATGATGCCAATAAGCTTATACTTGGTCCGGATAAGCGGTTTTTCCTATCTGAACCTGGTATATACAAGATTAGAATAAATGAACTGTTTCCTACTTTGGTGAGAATGTGTGAACCTACGATTCAGACTCAATCTTATCGTAACACTGGTACTGTTGATCATTCTTGTGATCAGTGCCATACAGGCGGTCAATAACGCACGGGAAAATGTCCGTGCCGAATTGGCGTCAGCGATGGTGTTTGCCGCGCATATGCTGGCGGCGGAGCTACGGCATGTTTATCAGACCGAGGAACTCAGACAGCAACAACCGGCCCCATTCAAATTGGATCGGTTGGTAAATGTTCGTCATCTTCAGATCGCTTTTTACGACCTTCAGAATAATCTGGTTGAAAGTAACGACATAACACCCCCGGAAAACGGCGACACCACTCCTGATTGGTTCAAACAACTGATGCAGACAGCGTTACGGGACATAACCAAGAAACGTCTGCCCGTCTATGTCAATACGGACAAACAGGGAGAGCTTGTCATCAGTCCGGAGCCGAACAGCGAAATTGCGGAGGCGTGGCAAGAAACCAAAATGTTGCTGACGATGATTTCTCTGGTATTCCTGGCTGTAAACATAATGGTCTATATTGTTGTATCCCACGCACTGAGGCCGATTTCACATATCACAAAGGCTTTGTCCGACATTGAGTCAGGGCAGCTTGGAACGCGTCTCCCCATCTTCAAGCTTCCTGAAATGGCGGGTATCAGCCACAAGTTCAATACGATGGCATCGACATTGCAAAGCAGCATCCGGGATAACCATCGCCTGACCCAGCAGATCATTTCCCTGCAAGAAGCAGAGCGAAAAAGTCTTGCGCAAGAGCTACACGATGAGATTGGTCAGCATTTGACAGCGATACATGTTGACGCATCAGTTATACAGCAATCCAAGGATCTATCATCCAGTATAAAAAGCGCCCAGGCAATCGATGAGGTCGCGTGCCAAATGATCGTGATTCTGAGAAGCATGTTGAAGCGCCTGAGACCAGGTGGCCTTGATGAGTTAAGCTTCATAGAAGCGCTGCAAGAGCTCATCAATTCCTGGCAAGAACGGCATTCACAAACAGGTCTCACATATCATATACAGGGACTGTTTTCCGCACTTGACGAAACCATGCAGTTGACCCTGTACCGTATTCTGCAGGAATGCCTGACAAATATCAGTCGTCACTCAAAGGCCACTGAAATCAGGATTGAATTGGAGGAATGCGCGACAACTTATGAACTTGAGGTCGCAGATAACGGAGAGGGTTTCGACATGTCGGAGCAAAGACCCGGTTTCGGCCTGTCAGGTATGCAGCAACGGGTCAACAGTGTGAATGGTCTGATCGATATCAATAGCAGACCTGGAGAGGGCGTGATCATCCGGGTAAGCATCCCTAAGCAGGGAGAAGTCATGTGAGTCAGACCATCAACGTCCTGCTGGCGGACGATCACGTCGTTGTGAGGTCCGGGCTGACCAGACTACTGGAACAAAACAGCGACATGATCGTGATAGGTAAAGCTGAGAATGGTGAGCAAGCCTACCGGTTATACAGTGAATCCATGCCTGATGTATTGGTTATGGATGTGTCGATGCCCGGCATGGGAGGTATCGAGGCTTTGAGACGAATTATAGGACGTTGGCCCGATGCGAAGATTATCATGTACAGCATGCATGAAAACATCACCTATGCAATCCAGTCAATGGCAGCCGGCGCCATGGGATATGTCGCAAAATCAGGGTCTACAAACGATCTGATAAATGCCGTGCGGCAAGCGAGTATCGGGAAAAATTTTTTGAGTACGGATATGGCTCAGAAAGTAGCCCTGCATAGTGAGACCGGTGATCATGATCCCACACAAAAACTGACGACAAGGGAGTTTGAAGTGTTCCGTCTGTTGGCAAAGGGCAACACTGTTGAGGAGATAGCCAGTCACCTGGAGATTGGACACAAGACCGTCGCCAATTATCAAACGAGCATCAAACAAAAGCTCGGCATTAACTCCCCAGTCGAGCTTGTTCGACTCGCAATTAGATATGGAGTCATACCGAATGCGTAGATATCACTCCCAAATCATGCGGCATAAATCAGAGCCTGTTATCAGGCCCCTGAGGAATTAACGCCGAAAACCGATTTCCATCGTAAAAAAAACCGGATTCAATGCACTCAGGGGTTCGCGCAGTTTTTCGATCTCGGAGGCAGGCGCATGAATCTCCAACCGGGTGATATCAGCGATCTTCAGGGCCTGATCCAGCAGCGCGCTCACGTTATCGAGATGTGCAAGTATCCCCTCTGCGTCGATATAGCCTTCGCGGCAGTGTGCCTGCATGCCATTGAAACTGAAACCGTAGTGCATACATCTGGGCTCTGCCCTGGTTTTCTCCACAAACTGCTCACCAAGGTCACAAAACTCATCGAGTTTTCCTTCGTGGATTTTAAAGTACGGGACCAAGGTACAGCAGGGGTCGTTCAGTGCCATGGTTGCTCTCCTTTGATGGTTGTCGTCTGCTTATGCCTGTTAACAGGCCCTAATTATCCGCAATACCTCATCAATTCGGTGCGGCAAGCCGCACCCTGCGTGACTTATCCTTCAAAGTCGTAACGCAGAGTCAAGCCGGCATAGACATCCCGGTCAGGCGCCGGTTCGAAATAGCGTCCGCCAAAAGCGTTGATGCGCACATTGCCGTTGTATTGCTTATCGAACATATTATTCACACCGACGAAGGGTGAAATTTCCCAGGGTCCGATAAATTTGCTATAGCCGAGACGCAGGTCGGCCACGGTATAGGAATCATTGGTGACCGTATTCGCATTATTGGCGTAGATATCATCCACATAGAGGGCGGTGAACTGGCTGTACATACCGTTGGGATGGGTATAGGTGAAATCGGCGCTGAGTAGATTTTCTGGGACACCGGGAATGACATTACCGCTGAAATCGCTGCCGTTGTCATCGATGAACTCGTCAAACTCAAAGTCGGAATAGGTATAGGCCAGGGTAGCGATCAGGTATTTAATCGGTTCAAACACCAACTGAGCCTCCAATCCGTTGCGTCTCGATTCACCCGCGTTCTCATAGAATTCGGTATCATCAATTTCAAAAGGAACCAACTCGTCTGTGACATCCATAGTGAACAGAGCCAGGTCATAACGGACCTCACCCCCCAGCACGCCCTTGACGCCGATTTCATAACTGGTGGCAACCTGTGGATCGAGCTCCTGATTGAAGCCGGCGCCGTCGGGGTCACGCAGCTCGACGGCCGTGGGCGATTCGAAGGAGCGGGATATATTGGCGTATAGATTGAGTCCGGGCCTGGGTGTGAAGCGCAGTCCCAGGGTCGGGCTGAACTTACGGAAGCTGCGATCGCCGGAGTCGTCGCCATTACTGAGAAAGTTGTCATCGACATCGAAGTCAAGACGATCGTAACGCCCACCCAATGTGAGCTCCATCTGTTCACTGATACTGTATTCGTTCTGTATGTAGAAGCCGATACTGTCGACCTGTTCGTCCTGGTCCTGAATCTTCGTGCCCAGGCTGTCGCCCGCCAGCAGATATCGCTTGCGCTCATCCTCCTGACGATCAAGATCGACTCCCAGCGTTAACCGGTTGGCGTGTCCCGAGAAGGGAGCGGTATGGGTATACTGCGCTCCACCACCAAACGCAAAACGATCCAACAGAATGCCATGACCGGTCGCCCCGATGGGCAGACGGTTGGCAAGATCGCGGGAGACATAGTAGTTGCGCACGCGCAGCTCACCACGCTCACCCAGCGGCCTGTCATAGACAAAACCGAGCCTTGTCTGCTCCAGCTTCTCGCCGGAATCGAGGCTGAGGTTGCGGGTCCATGCCTGGCTCGGGTCCTCGTCGACCAGGGCCTCTGTCAGGCCGCCGGGATCGTCGGCCCGGGGCGAGTCAGTGTAGTTGAGTACGGTGGTGAGGCGGCCGCCGCCGGCGAAATCGAAGCCGAATTTACTGTTGAGGGCACTGAGCTCGGTGGCGCTGTGCTCACGATAGCCGTCATAACTCAGATCAGAGATGTTGAGCAGATAGTCGAAGCGTTCATGCTTGCCGCCAAACTTGAGTTGGTGCTTCTGAAATCCATCTTCGCCAAAGGTTGGGCGAAAGGAGATGAAGGGGGTTTCGGGCGGCTCCTCGGACTCGATCAGCAACGCACCTCCCGAGGCGTTGCCATAGAGGGAGGAGACGGGCCCGCGGATCACCTGCATGTTACCGATTGAGCCGATATCGATACTATCCACGTTGGCCTGGCCGTCCGGCAGGGTTTCCGGGATACCGTCCACCAATACCTTGATGCCGCGGATACCGAAGGCGGAGCGGGCGCCGAAGCCGCGGATGGAGACACGCAGATCCTGGGCGAAGTTATAGCGGTTCTGCATGAAGATACCCGGCACCTTGGCAAGGGACTCGTCCAGACCCAGCTGCGGCTCGGCAAACTGGATCTCCTCCTGCTGCACGATGCCGACAGCGGCGGGAATGGTCTCCAGTGATTTTTCGACCCGTGTGGCGGTAACCGAGATGTCGTCCAGGGCGGTCGCTCTGCCGGCTTCATCGGCAATGGTAACGCCGAATCGGAAGGTAACGAATATTGATACGGCTGCTATTAGGGTTTGACGAACATCAGGCATCGTGATTGACTCCGATAGAATGGACGGCTTGTATATCCTTATAAATAATCCAGTTGTCTTAGTGGTGCCAAGGGATATTTTCCCGACAACTACCGACCGGGGGTTCCCATGACCCTGACACATCGCCTGATATTGCTGGTGATCGTAATCGTCATGAGTATGCTCGCCAGTGGCGCCTACTATGCGATTGACGCCACGCGCGACAATATTTCAGACGAGATCAAGTCGAGTGCCCGCCTGACCATGCAACTGCTGACCGCAGCCCTGATCAGCGGCACTGCCGAGAACCAACCGGCGGAGCAGCAGATCCTGATCAGCCATCTTCAGCGGCTGAACGATATCCGCCACCTCAACATCGCAGTGGTTCGTGGTGACGGCACGATCATCTATCCATTCAGCGAACGCCAACAGGCACGCCAACTGAGTGTACCCAGATGGTTCATCGATCTGGTGAAACCGCCGCCGGCAGAGTATCGCAAGCGTATCGCCAGCCCTCTGATCGGTACCAGCGAGATCGTTATCCTGGCCGATCCCACCGATGAGATCCAGGATGCATGGCGGGAAGCGCGCTCGATCGTTCTGCTCATCGTCTCCTTCACCATTCTCTGCATCATTCTGATGGCCATCATCATCCGCCGCTCGCTGCAGCCGGTAAACGAGATCAGCACCGGTCTTGGAATCATTCAGTCGGGGGACTATGCCGCCCGTCTGCCCCATTTCAACCTGCCCGAACTCAATCGCCTGTCTCAGCAGTTCAACCACATGGCGCAGGTGCTGGATGAACAGCAGAGAGAAAACCGACAGCTGAACAAGCGGCTGCTGTCGGTACAGGAGTCGGAGCGTCGTCACCTGTCGCGGGAACTGCACGACGAACTGGGACAATCCATCAGCGCCATCAAAGCGATGGCGGTGACCCTCAAGCTGCAAGCCGATGGAAAAACGGAGAGCGCCAATGCCATCATCGGTGTCTGCAACCATATGTATGGCGTGGTGCGGGACATGATGAACCGCCTGCGACCGGTAGCCCTGGAGGAGCTGGGGATGGTAACGGCAATAGAGCGGTTGGTGGACGGCTGGAACGACCGCCAGGAGGAGTGTTTCTGCGCCCTCGCAATCAGCGGCAACTTCGATGGGGTTGATGAGGATACGGCGATCACCCTTTATCGCATCGTACAGGAGGCACTGACCAATGTGGCCAAGCATGCCGCCGCGGAAAAGATTGAGATTCGACTCGAGCGGAATGCAGAAGGTTTGATTGCTTTGTATATACGGGATGATGGACATGGCTTTGACCAAAGCAGCAGGCACAAGGGTATGGGATTGCTGGGCATGCGTGAGCGGGTCGAGGCACTGAATGGGAAAATCTCCCTTGCCAGCGAGCCTGATCAGGGTGTATCAATCGATATTCATCTACCCTTTACCCAGAAGACCGGCTGACAGAGGCAATTGCAGATGAATCCAATCCGGGTACTGTTGGTCGACGACCATGCTGTGGTGCGGGCAGGCTACCGCACCCTGCTCGACGGCATACCCGACATCAAGGTCGTCGCCGAAGCCGAGCGGGGTGAAGAAGCCTGCCAGCGTTTCGCCGAGCTGCTTCCGAATGTAGTGGTGATGGATCTATCGCTACCCGGCATCGGCGGTCTTGAAGCGACCCGCCGTATCATCGCCCGTGACAGCGAAGCGGCGATACTGGTATTCAGCATGCACGACGATACAGCCTTCGTGGAAAAGGCGCTGGCCGCCGGTGCGCGGGGTTATATCACCAAGAACAGCGCCGCCGAGATCATGGTCGATGCAATTCGCGCGGTGGCCTCGGGCCAGGCCTTCATCGATCATGAACTGGCACAGAATCTGGCCCTGCGCCGGGCCGGCGGAGGTGGGGAGATATTCGATTGCCTGACCACCCGTGAATTCCAGATTTTCAACCTCCTGGCCCACGGCAAGACACCGTCAGAAACCGCCGGCGAACTGGCGCTGAGTTATAAGACCGTAGCCAACTACACCACCCAGATCAAGCTCAAACTCAATGTAAAGACCTCCACGGAACTGGTACACCTTGCCATTCGACATGGGATCATCGACCCGGTCAGCGAATAGTTTTGATCGACCCGCAAATGAACGCTGATAAACGCAAATCTTTTTTTACGCGTAGATACCATCATTCAAATACAGACCCAATGGGTGAATTCGCTGAGAATGTTTAACGGTGTCACGTGTGACACTGTTCAAATATGTTCTTTTTTGGTACGGGAAAATTTCCCGAAATCCCGAGAAAAGCTCCTCTTCAACTCAAGGTCTGAAGGGCATATAAATTCTCTCAAAGCAGCCAACAAAAAAGTGAGAAAACGACCATGTACGCAGTTCCGCTTCGACAGACGAACCACAAGAGGTTGCTGTTCGCCGCCTTCCTCGTCCTGACGGGCTCCGGGACAGGGTGGGCGGATGAACGCTTACCGTCGATCGAAGTCATCAGCACCACCCCGCTGCACGGGGTCGAGATCGAACGCACCCGTCTGCCGATGCATACCGAGATCGCCACTGACGATGATCTGCGGCAGCTGCAGAGCCTCGATCTCTCCGAGTTTCTGAACCAGCGATTCGGCAGCGTCTTTTTAAACGAGGCGCAAAACAATCCCCTGCAATCGGATCTGCTCTATCGGGGATTCGTAGCCTCGCCCCTGATCGGACTGCCCCAGGGCATGTCGGTCTATATGGATGGGGTGCGCATCAATGAACCCTTCGGCGATACCGTCAATTGGTCGGTGATTCCCGAGTCCGCCATTGCGGGAGTCAACCTGATGTCGGGTTCCAATCCCCTGTTCGGGCTCAATACCCTGGGCGGCGCCCTCTCGGTACGCACCAAGAATGGCTTCACCCACCCCGGCGCCGAGGTTGAGATCACCGGCGGCTCGTTCAGCCGCTATACTGCCCAGGCCAGCATCGGCGGCAACCGGGACAACATGGGTTACTTCATCACCGGCAACTACTTCGATGAAGACGGCTGGCGAGATTACTCTCCGTCGGAATCGAAACAGCTCTTCGGCAACCTGGCCTGGCGGGGAGAAGCGGGATACCTCGACCTGACCCTGAGCCTGAGCGACAGCAACCTGATAGGCAACGGAGCGCTGCCGGCGGATCTGCTGGAGGAGGACCGGGAAACGATCTTCACCCGTCCCGACATCACCGACCAGGAAACAACACTGCTGCGCCTGGGGGGACAGCGCTTTCTGGGAGACGAGGTGGTGCTGGAGGGTGCGGTCTACTACCGCAACAGTCAGATCGACACGCTGAACGGTGACGATTCCGATTTCGAGGCGTGCGAGGAGAGCGTAAACGCAGGCTTCATCTGTGAAGAGGAAGAGGACGAAGAGGAGCTTGTCTTCGATCAGGATGGCAATCCCATCCTAGCGGATGACCAGGTCGAGGGTGGTACCGTGAACCGCTCGGAAAGTGATCAGGACACCTTCGGCTTGAACCTGCAGACAGCCTTTCTGCAACCCCTGGCGGGTAGTGAAAACCAACTGATCGTGGGCTTTGCGGCGGACCGTAGCGAGGTGGATTTCGCCTCCGACACTGAACTCGGCAGCCTCGACGACAGCCGTAAGGCGATCGGCAGCGGCATCTTCGTCGAGGAGAGTTTCACCGAGGTGGAGACCGAAACCAAGAACCTCTCATTTTACTTTACCGATACCTGGTCCTATAGCGAAAAACTTGCGCTGACCCTTTCCGGCCGCTGGAACAAGACCGAGATCGAGCTGCGCGACCAGCTGGGCACAGCCCTGAACGGGGATCACAGCTTCAGCCGCTTCAATCCGGCCGTGGGCCTCGCCTACGACCTGAGAGAGGGTCTAAACCTCTACGCCGGCTACAGTGAATCAAACCGCGCCCCCACGGCCATGGAATTGACCTGTGCCGATCCCGAGGATCCCTGCCGCCTGCCCAACGCCTTCCTCTCCGATCCACCGTTGAATCAAGTCGTGGCGAAAACCTGGGAGGCAGGTGTCCGGGGCTCCCGGGCAGGGCTGGAGTGGCATGCCGGGTTATTTCAGACCGTCAATCAGGATGACATCCTTTTCATCAGTGCCGGCGCCCTGACCAATGAGGGATTCTTCGACAATGTAGGCGAAACCAGGCGCCAGGGCATCGAACTCAGCCTGAACGGCAGCCTGGTCGATAACCGGATCGACTGGTTCCTGAGCTACACCCTGCTGAAGGCCACGTTCGAGGATAACCTGACCATCACCAGCCCCAACAATCCCTTTGCTATCGATGGTGAAATCGCCGTGCAACCCGGCGACCGTCTACCCGGACTGCCGGAGAACCTGCTCAAGGCCGGCCTGACCTATCGGGTGACATCGAAGTTTTCACTAGGCGCCGATCTCCAGTACAGCTCGGATATCGTGTTGCGTGGAGACGAGGCCAATCTCGACGAGGAGATCGACGGCTATAGCGTGATCAACATCCGCGGCGAATATGCGGCCACCGATAATCTCAAATTATTCGCCAAGCTGGACAACCTGTTCGACACCGAGTACGAAACCTTCGGACTCTATGGTGAAGCCGACGAGGTACTGGGTGACGAATATGAAGATCCTCGTTTTCTCTCACCCGGCTCGCCACGGGCTTTCTGGGCGGGGCTCAGCTACAGGTTCTACTGAGTGAAAGCGGTTAGGGCGATTGGATGAGTGCTATCAGGCCCTGCGTCGATTATCAGTTGATGGATCAGGTTGTTAAAAAATAGTACCGAATGATTAAGTTACTTGGGGTTTATAACCTGCCCCTACTATCGCAAGGGAATGATTTGTAACTCAGGAAAAAAGGTTTGTATCCTCGGTAAGGGCCGGCTGATCGGTTTTGGGTGAGTGGACCTCAGGGTCTACAATCAGGCATCATCCAAATATGATCTCGGCCCTTGTTTTTTTCCGGGATTGCAGTCGGAGGCTTTGTGGAGTTTGTAAAACAATATCTCGATATCTTTATCTTTGGATTGCTCGGTCTCATGAGCTTCGTCATGGTGTGGTTCGTCATCGAACGCTACCTCTTCTTCGCCCGGGTCAGTCTTGCCGAATACGACCATCCCGATAGCCTCAATATCGCGCTTACCACACACTTGACGACCATCGCCTCCATCGGCGCCAACGCACCCTATATCGGCCTGCTCGGTACCGTGATGGGGATACTGGTCACCTTCTACGACCTGGGCCAGGGCGGTGATATCGAACCGGCGACGATCATGCTCGGCCTGGCCCTGGCACTGAAGGCTACCGCCATGGGATTAGTGGTGGCGATACCGGCGATCCTCTTCTATAACGCCCTGCTGCGTAAGGTTGATCTACTCACTGAACGTTGGAAACGGTTGCAGCGATCATGAAGCGCATTGACACCGTCAACGTCATCCCTTTCATCGACATCATGCTGGTGTTGCTGGCGATTGTGTTGACCACCGCAACCTTCATCTACCAAGGTAAGATCACCCTCGATCTGCCCGAGGCTGAACACGCTGAAACGCTCAGCGAGGTAGATGGCGTGGAGATTGCCATCGACGCAAATGAGCAGATTTTCTTCAATCAGATTGAGCTAGACAAGGATGCGCTTGGGGAGCAGCTGAGCACGCTCTATGAACAAACTCCGGTAGTTCTCTACGTTGACAGGTCGGTACGCTTCGAACGTTTCGTAACAGTCGTTGATCTTCTCAAGGCGAATAACCTGGAGACGCTCTCTATCGTTGCGCGCGGCGGTCGATGAGCACCCATACACCGGCATTCTTCATCTCCGCCTTGATCCATTTGGGGCTGCTGGCACTGGTATTGACCGGCGTCGCCCAGCTACCCAGCGATAGCGCCGCGGAAACTCGGCTGGCAGTACGCCTTGAGATGTTTCAACCACCCCCTCCTCCACCCGAACCGGAACCGGAACCGGAGCCGGAGCCTATCCAGGAACCAGAGCCTGTTGTGGAGCTAAAACCGGAGCCGGAAGTGGTCGAGCCGCCACCGCCCAAGCCCAAGCCAAAACCGGCCCCCAAGCCGGTACCGAAACCCAAGCCCATGCCTGAGCCGAAGCCCAGACCTAAACCACCTCCAGTGGAGCAACCCACTGAACCACTAAAGCAGACACCGCTACCGGTCGCACCTGCCGTTGATATGGGCCTGATCAGGCGCCTCGAGGATGAGTACAAGGCCGCACTGCGCAAGGCGATCGAAAACAACAAAGGTTATCCCCGCCGGGCAGTGCGCCTGCGTCAGGAGGGTGAGGTATTGGTGGGGTTCACCATCCGCCGGGACGGTGTCATCGGGGCCTTGCGAATCGTCGAGAGTTCAGGCAGCAAATTGCTAGATGCGGCCGCTCGTCGAGCGGTTGAGAAGATCAGCGGCAGATTGCCCTTTCCCGAGGAGTTTAAACGTGATCAATGGGAGTTCACCATCCCCATCAACTATGGACTTCGCTGAACTGCCGCCAAGCCTATCTCGATCCCGGGTGGTCGCACAAACGATGTTTGAAGTTAACATCTATTTCATTGTGAATTTGTACCCGCACCAGCAGGAGAACAGTTTACGCTCGAGGATCAATGATCATGCGGGGATCAATCACTGGACTTGGGTAAACAGGGCATTTATCCTTTCCGAGGTCAAGGTCTGCCCATACTCTTGCAGGGATAGGATGAAGAGATAGATCCTGATTGGAGCCGGCGGGCAGCGGTTTTATAATCCCCTTGTCCTGAACCACTCCTTCAAGTCCGGAGTGCCGGGTTGACCAAACTGAATGAAATATTTAAGTACGACTTCTTCTCAAGGACAGAGCTGGCATGCACTGCTTCCCCGACGGCTAGCAACCGCACATTCTGCATAAATGTTGCGTGCGCCAGTATTGGGTATTAGAAAATGATGTAACTATCCGATCATAGGATTGTGAGAAAAGTATGGGCAACAGTATCATGCTGGTGGATAGCTCCAGCGCCGCTCGCGAAGTACTTACCCGGCGGCTGCAGACAGCCATGCCTGAGATCATTATCACCAGCAGCGCCAGCGCCACCAAGGCCCTGGAACTCATTGAACAAGACCGTTATTCATTGATAACCACCGCCTTGCTGCTTCCTGACATGGACGGCTTGGACTTCTGTCGCAGCATCCGCTCCAGTAAGCGTAATCGCTATACTCCCGTCATCGTGGTCTCCACCGATGCCGATCAGCGTCTGCTGCACGAAGGCTTTAGTGCAGGCGTCACCGATTATTTTGACAAGGCTCTCGGCTTCAAGGCTTTCGGACAGTTCATCAAATCATTCATGGAACGGAACCCCGACCTCTGTGGCCGCATCCTATACATCGAGGACAGCATGACTGCCGCCACCGTTACCCGACAGATAATGGAACAGCACGGCATGGAGGTCCTGCACGTCACCTCGGTGGAAGAGGCTCAATCCCTGCTTGAAAGCGCCCGTACTCAACGTGCAAAAGGTTTTGACCTGGTAATCACCGACTTCCATCTGAAGGGTGAAATGACCGGCGGCGACCTGCTCTATTTCCTGCGGGTACGCATGCACTACTCTCAGCAGGAACTGCCGGTACTGGTAACCACCGGCAACGATGAGACGCATACCCAGGTGGAGGTCTTCAATGCCGGCGCCAACGACTTCGTCATAAAACCTCTGGTGGAAGAGGTTGTCATGGCACGGATACGCTCACTGTTGCTGGTCAAGTATCAGTATGACGCCCTGCTTCGCCAAACGGTGGACATGGAGAGGATTGCCACCACAGACGCCCTCACAGGCACTCGCAACCGGCTCTATCTGGTGGACGAAGGCCAGCGATTTCTCTCCAGTATCGAAAACGGCTGGGTAATGATCATCGATCTCGACCACTTCAAGCGCATCAACGATACCAATGGCCACCTGATGGGCGACAAGGTACTGATGGCACTGGGCAGACTGCTGAACCGACGTTTCAATGACGGTTTATCCGCCCGTTTTGGCGGCGAGGAATTTGTCGTCATCGCCCATGGTCCCGAAATACCGGCCCGCGCCGAAGATCTGCGTATAGCAGTGGAAAAGCTCAACCCTGTCGGCATCGAGGTCACAGTGAGCATCGGTCTTGCCTGTGTGGACGACCACCCCGGCGGCGACCTCAATACCCTTCTCGGCCATGCCGACAAGGCCCTTTACACGGCCAAGAATGCCGGGCGCAACCAGGCCTTTGTCAATAACCGCGGTGATAGCGTTAAACCGGCTGCACAAGAGATTCGATTTTAAAGTGTAGGATCAGGGCAGGTGATACTGATCATATGCAGAAAGGCTTGTCTCTTTACCCACCATGACAGAAAAAGACCAACTCGGATTGATCATGGTGATCGTGTTTGTATACTGCAATACATGTCCCAACGACTGATAATGCATGTCGACCTGGATGCATTCTTTGCATCCATCGAACAGCGTGACCACCCTGAGTATCAGGGACGCCCGCTGGTCGTGGGCGCGAAACCGGGCAAACGCGGCGTGGTCGCCACCTGTTCCTATGAGGCCCGGCGCTATGGTGTGCGCTCTGCCATGCCGATCAGCGAGGCTGTCCGTCGGTTGCCGCCGGAGACGGTCTATCTGCGTCCCAGCATGACCCGTTATGGAGAGGTTTCGCGACAGATCATGCAGGCCCTGGAGAGTATCTCTCCGACAGTGGAAAAGGTCTCCGTGGACGAGGCTTTCCTGGATATCTCCGGCATGCAGCGCCTGATCGGCCCCCCTGTGGTGATCGGACGCCGCGCCAAGGCGGTTATCCTGGAGTGTGTGGGATTGACTGCATCGGTTGGTATCGGACCTAATCGGCTGATTGCCAAGCTTGCCTCCGACTACCAGAAACCCGATGGCCTCACCATCGTACTGGCGGATCAAGTACAAGCCTTCCTCGATCCCCAACCCCTGACCGTCCTGCGTGGACTGGGGGCGAAGAGCGCCCCGGTTCTTCAGCGAATCGGCCTGCGAACGGTGGCCGACGTGCGTCGTCTATCCCTGCTGGAATTGAGGCGTCACCTGGGTGACCTGGCCGGCACTAAAATCCATGAGCAGGCTCATGGCATCGCCTCGGACAGCGTTCATCTCGATAGTGAACGCAAATCAATCTCCAAAGAGACCACCTTCAACGAAGACATCACCGATCCGGAGATAGTGCGTGACAGCCTGCACTGGGCGGCGCAGGAGGTGGGGTATATTGCCCGCCGGGAGGGCTGCAGAGGGAGTATTGTGACCATCAAAATCCGCTTCCAGGGATTCGAGACCCATACCCGAAGCCGGACCCTGGCGACGCCGACATCAGCGGACCGGGAGATATACCAACAGGCATGGGAGCTCTATCAGTCCGAACAATGGGCCGGACGACCGGTGCGACTGGTGGGTCTGGGTGTCAGTGGCTGGGATAACGGTGCCACTAAGGCTGCGGAGCAGGCTGACCTGTTTGATGAGATAACGACTGACTACAACCCCAAACAGGAGCGTCTGTACCAAACCATGGATGCGGTAAGCGATAAGTTCGGCAGGAAATCGGTACGGTTAGGGGTTCGGCGTCGCAAAGAGTAATAGGCAGAACGATGATATCATTGCCGATCTTGCTCATTCTTGCTCGCCAAGCCGCGCCTTCTCCCTGAATACCGGGTTCACTGCTTATCTGTTGCAATGGTAATCCCCCGGCCAAATTTCCTGTCCGCTGCTTTTCTCATCGCGATAAGCGATTGTGATAATTAATCTTGGCGTGAACGGTCAACCCCATATTCTCAATCAGCAACCAATCAGCCGACACCCACCATTGTCAGACTTGCAACAATCCACTTCTGCATTCAGAGAATCAATTAAAAAAATTGACAATTCGCTAGAAACACAGAAATCCTCTGCGCTGACAGATTCGCTTGTTGGCAAATCTGTTAGGGAGGATCGATTGTTAAATCGAGTTGTTATCACAGTTAGTGGTATAGATAGCGATAACCCTGTCTTTGGTTATACGCAGATTCTCCACCGCCAACGGTAGGCTTTCAGGGATGGCGGTCTCGACACGCTGCGCTGGATAGGGATTATTGTTCTTACCCATTAAATAGACAGTGTCACTCAGCACCGCTTGCAGAGACCAGAAGGTTCCCTTGGTATCGACGCCCTTGGCATTCATGTCATGGATCGACTGCTCGATATTGTCCAAGCGATATACACGCCCATCCTCCTCGTTATAGAGGATATGCTCATTACCCTCAGCATCTACGCCCACGATCTTGTTCACGATGACCAGTGTTTCATCCAAACTCTCCGAAGAGATTTCAGTCATTCCATTGATTGATGTGGCAGCATCATCCGCTGATATAGGCAAAGGTAGATATATCAGGGATAGCGCCATAACGGAAGACGCAAAAAATCGCACAATTGTATTCATCTCAAACCTCCAGAGTTTTAAAAAAACTCATCATCAACTTGTAACAATTCAAGTCCGAGCTAATCATAAAAGGGCCAGAAAACCATCCTAACCAATGAAAAACCCTAAACAGCTCGGGCATTTACTTGTCCATTTGCAGCAATCACACCTCATGCCAGAGTTTGCCCCCTGAGTGTTATTTTGTGACAAAGCGCATCTCCTGAGGCAGTCATAATTCTTTAAGGTTGAAACTAGTACCTCATTCTTAATCGAAACTTAAACACCTGTGATCAAAAACAAAAAATGTGATCCAGTAGTTACTACTTAATTAAACGTTAAGAAGTTTCGGATCTCTTATGCGTTTTCAACACCGCAAGGGCGCGTCATCATCTTTTCACGTTGCAAACAATCTCATATGCACAACACCGGGTACGCTATTTCCTGTCCCGGCAGTTTGAAAATGCCAGAGATGGCATCAACCAGGACCTCATAAGGAATCAACGAGCCATCTGATGGACGTGTCATTTTTAATGGCTTGATTTATAGTGCCTGCAGGCCAGAACAAAATCCTGTTAAAGAGGACACGAAATGGGGAAACATCTGTTATCGGGGATAAAAGATGCGATCTGCATCACAGCCTGCCTGCCTTTGCTCCAGGCTTGTACGGGTATAGGCGGAATTTCGGGTGACATGCCACTTAATGTTGATACCGAACCCAGTGGAGCCACCGTCTACGTGATGGGAATAGCGATCGGTGAAACGCCGATCTCAATCCCGCAACAGCAGATCTACCCTGCGGGTTACGATGCCAGTAAAGAGCCGATGTACGGTACACTGTTGATCAGAAAAACGGGTTGCCAGGATCTTAGAAGACGCATCCGTTACCAGGAATTCAACACAGGGTTGTCGGTCGAACTCAACTGCAGCGGAACCCGGTCAAGCACCAGCAAACAGTCCTCCCAACCTGCCAAGGCAGTAGCTCCTTCAGTTATTTCACCACTGGACAGGCCGCCAGCAGCCAAAAACGTGGAGATGGAGCAAAAGCGTCACTCCGCTACTCAACAGAGTCCCGCTCCACGGCATACACCGAAGACTGAAAAAATCGAAGCCGGCAAACAGCCGGCGAATAATACGGTTAAACAACGCCTGATCCGCATTGATGACCTCAGGCGGGAGGGCTTGATTACGGAAGAGGAGTATCAACAAGTCCGTAAAAAAATTCTCGATGCATTATAAGCGGTAAAAAATAAGCCGCTGCCTTTCGGCAGCGGCCCTACCCAGTTCATTCTATTAGTTATCTAGTAGGTTGATAACAAACGCAGATAACTCACCACTCCTTCAATCTCCGATTTCGTGAGCGTTTCCTTCCAGCCGGGCATCAGCGATTTGCCCGGTGTTCCATGAGTCACGACCTCAACCATGTGGGAGTTGGGATGCTTGTTCATTTCAGCACTGTTCGTATGGTCCCTCGGTTTCAGATTCAGCACGGCCGCCAGCGGCCCGTCCCCTTTACCCGAGCGACCGTGACAGGCGGCACAGTTATTGATATATACCTTCTTCCCCACTTCAGGATCCCCTATCAGGAAGTGCTTGGATCTCTGCAGAAAACGGATGTAGGCGACCAGGGAATTGATCTGATTACCCGGCATGGCCAATCCCCACTGCGGCATGGCACTGGTCCCCGAACCGTGCTTGATAGTGCCCTGTATCATACCAAACAGCTCTCGGTCCGACCTGTCTGCCGAGCCGTTATCTCCATCGGTCAAGTCGGCAGGCGCCACATCGAGTTTTTTTGCCAGCGGCCCGTTGCCCTTGCCATCTGTTCCATGACAGAGAAAACAAGACTGATTGTAAAGGGTATAGCCCTGATAAGTATCACCCGCGTAAGCAGGGAGTGAAATCAATCCGAATGCGCTAATCAACGCTGCGAATCCAGCCATTCTAGTAACAATTCTGTTCATGAGTTAATCCTCACTTGGTTCTGTACTGCAATCCACATGCAGCCGAGGCGACTGAGAAGTCGATTCGTTTTTAGATTTGCGTGCATGCTGTCCATCAATAACCGGCAAAGAGTTGGAACAGCCATTTGCTGTCACGTTCATTATCACGTGCATCCACACCATCACCACTCTCTTTCACATAGAAGAGCTCAAAACGAATATTTTGAGAGAACAGATAGTTTAAGCCGACTGTGGTGGAATTGAATTCAGAATCCTCTTCCGAGCCGTCGTCGAGAGCACGATAGGCGGCGAAGACATTGGCTTTATTGGGCAGGATACCCAGTTGAGCAAGAATACCGAACGCCTCGCCATCATCGGTGTTTGTGCAGCCTTCCAGGAAATGGGACTCATCGGCGGAGCAACTGCCGTAACTGGCATAGATACCCAACGGCATACTACCCACACTGCCCTGCATCTGGCCATCCACGACCCAGCCGTCGGTTGCAATCAGGGTCTCGCCGCCTGCACCATCGGCAACTTCCGCATCTCCCGACCAGAGCTGGAATCCGAACCCGGTATCCCAGGACCCGATAAACGGGGTGTAGGCGGCGCGCAGGTAGTGAGCCAGCCCGGACGGCTTGACCTCCACGTTGTTCTCTTCCCAACCCGGCACCCATGGAGTGTAGTTGATGAAAAAGTTATGACTCGAGGCAACAAGCGCGATACCGGTAGCCTCACCACTGCCCAAACCCAGCGCCTGGGCGGCACTGAATCCTGTGCGATCCTCAATCGGCCGTTGCGAGCGCTGAGCGCCGGTATTCAGCAACTCAAATCCGTATGCCGATCCCAGGCCATCGGTGGAGAAGGGTATGACACTGAATTGGGTGCCTCCCGCCTTACCCACGTTGAAATGGACTTTGGTCGAGAGGAAAGAGTTGGCATCGGTCAAACCCAGCTCCATGAGAAAGCCGGCATCCTTGGCCAGCTTGCCCCCCACCAGGAGAGCCGCTTCGTCCGGCCATTCGATGACACCATAGTCGCTGCCGGCATTGGTGTTGCCGTTGCTCTTCACATAACGCAGCTTGGTTATCACCGATGCGTTCAACATCAACGGCAGGGAGATATCATCGCCCTCGATCATGCCCTGACCACCGGTCAGTGTGTAGCCACCCGACCTGAATGACCTGCCGAACGAATTGAGTGTTGGAAAGTGCTGAAAATGGCAGGCTGTACAGGGCATGCTTGTCTGGCGTGCGAAAGCGGGCACAGCATCCGCCGGTTGCGGCAGCGCCAGGCTCCCTATAAGTATCAACATCCCCATTGCATAACCATGCAACATCGTGAGTCTATTAGTCATACGCTTCTCCAGAATGTGAAAGCTAAATTTAACTCAGTCGTTTGTTACTGCTTTGCGGTCATTCCGAACACGACAGCGGCTAGCGCCACCGTTTTTCCTATAACCAGTCAACGACCCCATTTCATTGGATGCCGCGTGAAAAGCGACCTCACGCAATACCGCATCCAATTAGTCATGGTGAAAGGTGGTGAAATATTTGACTTAACCGGAGGGTGGTGACTGAGTGCGGCCGGCAGACTGCCTACTAAGCCGGCCGTATATAGCACCATACCTTCACGATTGACGTTGTTGTTATATCCAGCGTGGCGTACAAACCCGCCAATGAACCGGTTTCCCTCAAGATATCGGAGCCAAGCCTCATCCAGCTTGAAGAGCGAGCACACCAAAATCCCAAAAAAACCCCTTAAAAACCCGATTCATTAGCAGAAGAGCCTGCACACCTACCGGTCACCCCATCCATTCTCCATTTTTTATATACTGAGAATTCAGATTCGTGAAACAGCCTCAGTAAAGCCCAAAATCTCATTTTTTTTTCAACTTATGTTAATTCTTAAGAATTCCTTTGCACTAACGCTACCCTATGGTTGCCATGTTTTTTATGGGTAGTTACCCTACTTTTTCACATAAGTAATTACCCACATTGGGGTGATGGAACGGCCGAAGTGATTACCCGCATGATCGGACAAAGTCATAATATTTCACACTCTGAACTGGACTGGCGCCTGCTCTTCGGAGACCATTGTTAGTGGTGATCGATACGGTTTTGCATCGCAAACTTATTGCTGGAGTGCTGTTTTCACATGACAGGCTGAGAATCCGAAACCAGATGACTCAAATACCCATTATCGCAGCCTTGCTGAAATACGCCGACCGACTGAAGTTCCGCCAGCTGTTTCTGGTGACCGCTTCGCTGTTTGTCATCGATCTGTTGATTCCCGACCTGATCCCTTTCGCGGACGAACTGCTGTTGGGGCTATTGACACTACTGTTCGGTTCGTGGCGAAAACCCAAGCCGCAAGAACCAACACCGATTGAACATACGGAACAGGGTCCGCAATGATGAACAAAGGAAAAAAAAGAGTGATTCAGACACGCCACAGGTATCCCGGAATAGAAGCCCATGCATTTGCCAGGTTAACCGTCTGCACTGCTCTGTTGCTTCTTCTCCAGATCCTTTCCGGTTGCGCCTCCCTGCAGACCCAGGAGGAGAGAATCAGGGTAACCATTGCCGACTTGAAGCCGCTTGAGTCGACCCTTATGGAGCAGCGCTATCTGGTCAAAATCCGCCTGCAAAACCGCTCTAAAGAGGAGTTGAATATCGACGGCATGAGTTTCGACCTGGATCTGAACGGCAAACGGTTCGCCTCGGGCGTCAGTAATCAGGAAGCCACCGTCGAGGGTTTCAGCGAATCCATACTCGAAGTTAAGTTAAGCAGTACGGTGTTCGGTCTGATCAAACAGTTCGGCGCACTTCAGGAACGCCAGAACGGGACCTTCGATTATCAGATAAGCGGCAGCCTGAGCACACCGGACAGCATAATATCCCTACCCTTTAACGAGAAAGGCGAGATCAACCTGCTGCCGACCTCCGCAAGGCCTTCGAAGAAAAAGTAATTACCACCCCATGGCTCTGTCATACTCACTCGCTTCTGTTGCCCGTTTTCCTGATAAATAAAATACGCGGCACGCTTTCGAAGGTTGGCTTGTTATCAGTCAACTCATCTCCCCCATGGCCGGTTATACTTCCAGAAGGGAGAGGTGAGCCGCTTTGGTTTACTTGCGGCGCCTGCACTCTCTGAGTTGATCATTCTGACTTCAAGGAGTGATGAAAGACTTGTTCCCACCGAACCCAGCAACGCAACAGACGATCACCCTGCGGGGCCGTTCTCTTACCAAGACCTACCACACCGGTGCGGTGGATGTACACGCCTTGCGTGGGGTGGATATATCTCTGTTTGAGGGGGAACTGGTGGTATTGCTGGGCCCTTCAGGCAGCGGCAAATCGACCCTGCTGAATATTCTGGGCGGCCTCGACACCCCGAGCAGCGGAGAGGTGAGCTTTCGCGATATGGATGTCACTTCAGGGGATGAGTCACTGCTAACCCGTTACCGGCGTGATCACGTGGGGTTCGTGTTTCAGTTCTACAATCTCATACCAAGCCTTACGGCACGCGAGAATGTGGCCCTGGTGACCGAGATTGCCGTCGATCCCATGGCACCTGCGGAGGCCCTCTCGCTGGTCGGACTGGGTGAAAGGCTCGATCACTTCCCGGCGCAGCTGTCCGGCGGCGAACAGCAGCGGGTGGCCATTGCCCGGGCCATCGCCAAGCGCCCCGATATCCTGTTGTGCGATGAACCCACCGGCGCCCTGGACAGCCATACAGGAATCCTTGTGCTCGAGGCCATTGAGCGGGTCAACAGGGAACTGGGCACGACCACGGCAGTGATTACCCACAATACCGTGATCGGCAACATGGCCGATCGGGTGCTTCACTTCGGTGATGGCCAGGTCATCGACAGTGCCAGCAATCCCAGCCGCCAGCCGGCAAGGGAGCTGAGTTGGTGACATCATGCGCGCATTGAATCTAAAGCTGCTGCGTAACCTGTGGAAACTGCGCGGTCAGGTACTGGCCATTGCTGTGGTGATCGCCTCGGGCGTGGCGGTACTGGTAATGTCTCTCTCCGCCCAGCAGGCCCTGCAGGATACCGCAGACGCCTATTACCAGCGACAACGCTTTGCAGAAGTTTTCAGCAACGTGAAACGCGCCCCTCTTAGACTGGTCGAACGCATCAGCACCATCCCCGGTGTGCGCTCGGTTGAAGCGCGTATCAAGCAGTTCGCCACACTCTCCATCGAGGGATTTGAAGAGCCGGTGATCGGTCAACTGGTCTCCATCCCCGAACAGGGTGAACCCCGCCTGAATCGACTGGTACTGCGCAGCGGGCGCCAGGTCGCCGCGGGTCACCCCGACGAAGCCGTGCTAAGCGAACCCTTCGCCGAGGCGCATGACCTGCAACCGGGCGATCAACTGCAGGCATTGATGAACGGCAATCAACGCACCCTCACGGTGGTCGGTATCGCCCTTTCCCCGGAGTTCATCTACGCCATCGGACCCGGAGCCCTGACCCCCGACGATATGCGCTACGGCATCATCTGGCTCGGCCAGGAGGCGATGGCTGCCGCCTACGACCTCGACGGCGCCTTCAACGACTTGAGTCTCGGTCTGCTTCACGATACCAATCCCGGGCAGGTAATCGAACGGCTCGACCGTCTGCTCGAGCGCTACGGCAGCCAAGGTGCGATTGCACGCAAGGATCAGATCTCGAACTGGTTTCTGATGAATGAAATCGAACAGTTGAAAAGCATGTCGACGATCCTGCCGGTCATCTTTCTCGCCGTGGCAGCCTTTCTCAGCAATATGGTATTGAGCCGGCTCATCGCCACCGACCGTAGCGAGATCGGTCTGATGAAGGCCTTTGGTTACAGCAACCGGCAGGTGGGCTGGCACTACACCAAGCTGGTGATGGCGATGGCCAGTGTCGGAATCCTGCTGGGTTGGCTCCTCGGCGCCTGGCTGGGCCGGGTCAACACTGAGCTCTACGCGGAGTTTTTCCGCTTTCCGCTGCTCATATTCCGCCCGGATGCAGGTGTTTTCGCCATTGGCGCCATCGTCAGCCTGATCGCTGCCCTGGCAGGCAGTCTGGGTTCGGTGCGCTACGCTGCGACCCTGCCTCCGGCCGAGGCGATGCTGCCACCCGCACCCCCGATGTTCCGCAAGACAGCACTCTCAAAAAGCCGTGCCGGACACTTGCTGGACCAGCCGACCCGGATCATCCTGAGACAGATTTTCCGATCACCGATCCGGGCCTTGCTCACCAGCTTGGGTATCGCCCTGTCGGTGGCAGTGATGGTGATGGCGCTGCAGTGGATCGATTCCATCGAAAAGATTGTCCAGGTCTACTTTCACGATGCCCAGCGACAGAGCATGACGGTAGGTCTGGTGGAGACCCAGTCGGACATCGTCCTGGATGAGTTCAGACGCATGCCCGGGGTGTTGGCTGCCGAGCCGATGCGTGCCGTAAGCGCCGACTTCCTGGCTGGCAATCGCAGCCATCGGGGCGCCATAGAGGGTGTATTGCCGAACCCCCATCTGCAGCGGGTTTACGATGCCGGCGGGGAGGTGCTCCAAGTGCCGCCGGACGGCCTGATTTTTTCAACCAGACTGGCGTCGAAACTGGGCGTGGGGATTGGCGACACTGTACGGGTCGAGGTTCTGCAGGATCGTCGCCCCAAGCGGGAAATCCCGGTAGTGGACCTGTTTGAAACCTACATGGGCACCCCCGCCTATATGCATATTCAAGCCCTGAACCGCTTGATGGATCAACGGCCCAGCCTGGAAGCGGTCAATCTGCTGGTGGACAAGCATCAGCTCTCTTCCCTCTACCAACGCCTGAAATCGCTCCCCAAGGTCTCGGCAGTGGTGCTGAAGGACGCGGCAGTGAAAGAGTTCAACGACACCATGGCCGAAACCATCATGATCTATATCACCTTCTTCGCCGCCTTCGCCTGTGCGCTGGGTTTCGGTGTGGTCTACAACAGTACCCGCATCGCCCTGTCCGAACGCGGGCGTGAACTGGCTACGCTGAGAGTGCTGGGATTCCATCGCGGCGAGATCTCCTACATCCTTTTGGGTGAGGCAGCATTGCTGATTCTGGTCGGACTGCCCCTGGGCTGTTTCGTGGGACATGGCCTGGGCTGGGTGATGACCAACGCCATGGACTCCGAACTCTACCGCATACCCCTTGTCATCAAGGCCGCCACCGACGCAACAGCAGTCCTGGTCACCCTCGGCGCCACCGCCTTTTCGGCAGCAGTGGTCAGACGCAGGCTTGATCATCTCGATCTGATTGCAGTACTGAAAACACGTGAGTGAGAGACATGAACGCACATTGGAAACGCATACTGTTATGGAGCCTGCTGAGCCTGATCCTGATAGGCACACTGGTATGGGCCTTCATCCCCAAACCTATCCCGGTGGATCTACTCACCCTGAGCCCCGGCGAACTGGTGGTGACCGTGAATGAAGAGGGTGAGACCCGGGTAGAGGATGTGTTCGTTTTGTCGGCACCGATCAGCGGCAGGGCAATGCGTATCGATGCGGAAGTAGGCGATGAAGTCGTTGCAGCTGAGACCCTGATAGCGGAGATCGAACCCATCGACCCGACCCTGCTCGATCCTCGTAGCGAAGCCCAGGCCAGGGCCGATATCCGCGCGGCCGAAGCGAATCTGATACTTGCCGAAGCGACAGTGAAGGAAGCCAGGGTTGAACTCGCGTTCGCCCTCAGTGAACTGAAAAGGGCACGCAGCCTGCGCCAGGAGGCCGTAATTTCGGAACGGGAGCTGGAGGCGGCGGAACGCACCCACCAGACCCGCCAGGCGGCATTGGAAACCGCCATCGCCACCCGCCAGGCACGCCAGGCGGAACTGGAAAGGGCGCGGGCACAGCTGATCTCCCCCGTCGAGACACGGAGCAATTCTGAAGCTTGCCAATGTGTACCGATCAAGGCACCCGTGAATGGCCGAATCCTGAAGATCCTGCACAAGAGCGAGGGAGTGGTTAGCGCCGGCGAACCGCTGGTGGAGATAGGCGACCCTACCGAACTGGAGATCGTCGCTGACCTGCTCTCTTCAGATGCTGTCAAGGTTCAAACCGGACAACAGGTGATCATAGAAAACTGGGGTGGTGAAACCGATCTGGCGGGTAAAGTACGCCGGGTGGAACCCTTCGGTTTCACCAAGGTCTCGGCCCTGGGCATCGAAGAGCAGCGGGTGAATGTGATCATCGATTTCACCTCTCCGAAGGAAGAGTGGTCACGCATCGCCCACGGCTATCAGGTTGATGTGAGCATTGTCCTGTGGCGCGGCAGCGGTGTGCTCAAACTGCCCTTGACCGCCTTGTTCAGAAATGGCGATGCGTGGGCGGTATTCATGGAGCATGGAGGCAAGGCAGAACAACGCCAGGTCACATTGGGCCGACGTACCGGCCTTGAAGCGGAGGTCCTCTCCGGGCTCTCGGCCGGAGAACGCGTGGTCGTGCATCCCGGGGACAGAATTGCCGAAGGCGTTGAGATCGTGGCGAGGGATTGATTTCGATTGCGATACCGCACGAACACGATCCCTACATACCACTATCCAATAAGCGCATACCTGCGTATTCGACTGACCCTGATAAAACAGGCTCGGATAACACCGGTATACTTACAGTCAGCTATTCCCCATTCGCCTGATTAATAATCCCCTTTCGTCCTGCCAGGGAAATACCTACCAGACCCAGCCCCAACAATACTACTGTCGAGGGTTCAGGCACGTTTACATTTCTCCCGTTGAGTTCTGTGACATGACTGATCTGAAACTCTTCCCTTGGCAGATTGATTGCGCTAGTGAGAGAATTGACATCAAATACACCCCAGCCCAGCGCACCGATATTCTGAAAAAGTGCCACCCGCTGTGCATTCTTTATCACGAAATAACCGGTTGTAGCGGATTGAAGTTCGAACGCATACACATCTGCGGTATCTGTGAGAAAGTAGTCAACAGTCTCGGCCTGTACCGAATAGGAAATACCGGATGTAGCGAGTACGGAATTGACCCATGCAGTCTCAGCAGCCGGATTCCCTTGCATATCGGCTTCAGAGATAAAGATATCAATACTTCCAACATCCGTACCCAGATGCGGATTTTGGGTAATGATGACTCCCACGGCTGCCTGGGAGAACAAGAAAAGGGCGACAACAAGCAATGAATGACACTGACGAATGATCTGTTTCACTGTAGTAATCTCCGGATCAATTGGTGAATATCTATAAGGCAATATCTGTGCCGAAATTGAGTGACCGGATATGAGGCTTGCTTAACAAGCTATTGTTTTAATGATTTATTAAAACCTCAATTTTTCAGTGCATAATAGGTGACGAGAAGCGAGTGCGGTTGTGGAGTGTAAATATTTTCGACACAAAAACCTTAATAATGATACATAAATTATCAGCTGAATACGCCCATGCAGATTAAAATGGGCTGGCTACTTGGACAAGCGAAGCGACAGGGCTTCAATGAAAAATATATGTACGAGAGAATTAAAACCCGGCAGACCGCTCCATAGCCGTCAACCACTCAAGAGAATGGCCACCGACACCGACGCAACGTGCCCTGCCGTTGGATTTGGCGGTATACATGCGATGATCCGCCAATTCGACCTGGGATTTCCAGTCTTTCAATCTGTCCTGCTGAACTTCAGCGATACCGATGCTGGCGGTGACGGGCGAGCCATCCGGTCGATTACCGAGGCCGGCCAGCATGATCCGTGTAATGACATCGTTCGCCTCTTTATGATCGGCAGTGGGGAGTACGACGATAAATTCTTCACCGCCCCAGCGAATGACACTGTCCCCTTTTCTCACCGTATCACGAATCTGCCGTGAGGCGACTCTCAATACGGTATCACCCGTATCATGGCCGTAAGCGTCATTGATCACCTTGAATCTATCCAGATCAAAATAGAGGATGGAGAGGGGCTTTTCACTCATCCGCGCCAGACGAAACTGCAATTCGAGTATCTCGATGCCGGCACGACGGGAGAGCATGCCTGTCAGGACATCGTAACTGGCATGACTGACCTGCGACAGCATGTAGCGAAGTTGAGTCATTGAGGCAAACAGGCCGACACCAAGCAACAGTATCAGCAGCCAGAGCGTTGAGACGGCTTCGGCAATCTTAGCCGGGTTCTCCGGATAGACGGAGTAAACCACCACCAGGAAGATCGACGCCGCATAGCCGAGAAACTCAGATATTGCCAATGGAAACAGTGTCAGACCAGCAACCATGACAAAAGGTAGCAGGGCATAGACTTCCGCCAGTATCATGGCCGCTCCGCCAAGCTGTTGATCTGCAATGATCCGATCCGAGAGGAGGTAGAAGAGTGGCGTTATCGCCAGCATGGCGGCAAGCAGCATGCGGGCCAGCATGAGATCGGGTTCTCTGCGGGTTTGCCAGGCGATGATAGCGAAGCTGGCGGCAGCCAGGAAACGAATCAGCAACAACTCGCTCCACAGCGCCTGGGGCAGATAGAGGATATCGATTACCGACCAGGCGGGCACCAATACAGCAAAAATCACACTGAAGAAAAAAACACGACTCTGCATGACCGCAGCGCGATGACGGGAGATGGGCATTCCGTGCTGTTTGGTGCTGATCAGCTCATAGAGCTGATCGGTGGTGTGAATTCCTAACGACTCGACCAGTGATATATACATCTTTATTAAGTACTTCATGTCTGCTGCATCCCTACCGCATCCCTATCTTCCGGCATCAATATGGACGTAAATATAGCGCTCAATGTAACTGATAATTAACAATCAAAAGAGCAAACCGTGATCCAGATCAATTACCGCACACGGCACTATTCTCAAACCTGCCCACAGCCTGAGGAAAGGGTATGGATACGGGGCAATGCAATTCTCTGCTGTTGTTCGAGTTTCCGTTGCAATCTGAAACATTTGTCTCTTCTCCGGTGACTGACTATGTTTATAAGACTACTGCCTGTTTCACATGGCAACTGCAGCGGATCAATCACACTATTTCGATAGTCGGTTGAGACTGTGCGCCATCAGGAAATCATGCCATAACCTAATATCCGGCATTAGTACTAAATAAGGGAGATGGGAATGGATAACCTGGCAAGGAATTTTTCGATCTACTTTTATCCCCGCTACGCAGCAACACACCACCAAAGGCGTTTCAGCTATAGCATTCGCTATCAGGTCTATGCCGAGGAACTGGGCTGGGAATCGTTGAATGAGAGTCGTCTCGAGCGTGATGAATGTGACGACTACGCACATCACTGCCTATTGGAGCATAAACGGACGGGGGATATTGCCGGTTGCGTACGCCTGGTAGTGCCACCGGCCGGTAACAGGCAGGCCCGCCTGCCCTTTCAGCTTCACGACATCGATATCATAAGAAGCGATAACCTGAGTCACCTTACCCAGAGTAAAGTTGGAGAGATATCCCGCTTGGCGGTACCGAGCTGTTTTCGCCGGCGGGCCAATGAGGCCGGTAAACCTTTTATTCTCGGCAGTCATAATCCTGCACTCTTTACCAAGCATGAACGGCGCAATTTCCCCAACATCTCCATCGGTCTCTATCTTTCGGCCATCGCCATGGTGGATATCTGCAAGCTCGATTTCGCCCTGGTAGTGATGGAACCGAGATTGCAACGCCATCTGAAACGTTATGGATTACTGTTCAGGCCGATCAGTTCCACCTTTGAGCTGAAAGGCGAACGAGCGCTGTATGAGTTGCCACGCAGTGAATTGACATGTCACATGAATCCCCAAATCTTAACGCTGTACGATTTGATTCATGATGAATTGGATAGCCAGCCATGGCAGGGAAAATCTCAAACGGGCTATCGGCAGTACAATGATCCAGTTTGATTTCCATAAGGCATTTTCACGTACCACCGGCTGGGTAACTGAGTCGGAGCTGCAGCGACTGCGTAACTCCCGAGTCGCCATTGCAGGATTGGGAGGGGTGGGGGGCAGCCATCTTTTGACCCTGACCCGGCTTGGTGTGGGGGGGTTCAATCTGGCTGACTTCGATACCTTTGCAATCGAGAATTTCAATCGCCAGGTGGGCGCCAACCTGACAACGATCGGCCGACCCAAGCTCGATGTACTGCTGGAAATGGCCCTGTCGATCAATCCCGAACTCGATATCAATCAGTTCCAGCGGGGAGTGGAACCTGCCCGGGCAGAGCACTTTCTCAGTGATTGCGATCTCTATCTGGATGGACTTGATTTCTTTGCCCTCGAAGCGAGACGGGCTCTTTTTTCCGCCTGTGATCGAATGAAGATCCCTGCAGTCACCGCTGCGCCTCTGGGGATGGGTTCGGCATTGCTCAATTTTTTACCTGCTGGAATGAGTTTTGAGGCATACTTTCAGCTGGAAGGAAAAGGCGAGTATCAGCAATATCTGCACTTTCTCGTCGGCCTGGCGCCAGCCGCACTTCACGCCACCTCTCTGGTATTACCCGAACGGATTGACCTCATGGCCAAAAAGGGGCCTTCCACACCAATGGGATGCGAATTGTGCGCGGGCCTTGCCGCAACCCAGGTATTGAAAATCCTACTCGGTAGAGGGAAGGTCCTGGCCGCACCATGGGGTCTCCAGTTCGATGCTTACCAAAACCGATTACGCCGTACCTGGCGACCCGGCGGGAATCGCCATCCCCTACAACGCCTTGCCATCTGGTTGGGAGAAAGGCGATTGCTGGGATGATGTCATCAAGGGGGGTGTAACATTTTAACCTGTTACATGCCGTACAGTATGACGAATATGGCTTTATAACCTTCTGATTTACAAGACCTGTTGCAATATAGACCTAATGACGGCAGGGAAGCGTGTTCATCTTGTTACACCTATCATTTGGTTTTCCTGTTCCAATAAATCACCCTATCTATCTGATTTTCCATCGTTAATCACAAATCCATTTGGTTGGCGCTATTCGTGCATGTGAGTAATGCAGATAAGGTTCAAATCCCTGTGTGGAGGCAAAGGAAATCAATGAAACATCAAGAGCTGGTTAAAGAAATTAACTTCCTTTTAGACACCGTTGAGAAAAAGCGGGAAAAACAACGGAAAAAACTGAAGTACTATCTCAGCCAAGTCAAAGCGGAGAAACAAAAACTGCGAAAGAAACTGACCAGCGAGAGTTCAATGACGAATCGTAAAAAGCTGAAGAAGGAGCTGAATGCTGTAAATAAAGTCTACAGCATGCTCAACGCATAGCGTACTTGCACTCACCCCGTCAGCCATAGCATGCCATATACAATGACACCATCTTAAAGGAGCTAAATATGCAGTCTAGAGACAATGCCGGAATGGTCAAACCTTCATTCAGTTTCTTTTTAATGCCGATACTGTTTATCATCGGCATTTTTTCCATCGTTGCGATACTGAGCCTGATCTAGGGGCTGTTACCGGTAACAACATGTCATGTTGACGGCCCTCGAATCAGCGTGCCCGCATGCGAGCTAAGCGTCTGTTTAGAGCGGGCCGTGAAATACCCAACAGGGCGGCGGCTGTACCCTGATTACCCCCCGCCCGATCCAGTGCTTTCTCAATATGCAACTGCTCTGCCTCTTTCAGAGTTGGAAATCGCCCTTCCATGGCGGCAATCTCATCCTGTCTCTCCTCAGTAGCCACCTGCTGCAACTTGACCGTGTTGCGGAAACTCTCTATCCCGAGCACATGCCCCGATTTATGGCGCGCCACCGCATCGAAGACCATCGCTCTTAACTCTCGGATATTGCCCGGAAAATGATAGTTCGCAAGCAGCGTCAGCAATTCAGGGCTCGCTTCAGGCGCATCTTTTCCCAGGGAATCAGCGGCCTCTGAGATAAAGTAAGCCGCCAGTGCAGGAATATCCTCGTCACGCTCACGTAATGGCGGTATATCCACTTGATGTACGCTCAGACGGTAGTAGAGGTCGGAGCGAAAGGACTCGGCAGACATGCATTCATTCAGATTGCGGTTGGTCGCACATAGGATCCTGGTGTTACAAACCTTAGCCATATCCGAACCCAGAGGATAGTAGCGCCGCTCCTGCAGAAGCCGCAGCAGCTTAACCTGGGAGGCGTTTGTCAGGTCACCTATTTCGTCAAGAAAAAGGGTGCCGCCCTCTGCTTTGGCAACCATGCCTTCTCGAGTTGTGTCCGCTCCGGAGAACGCACCTTTGCGATGACCGAACAGGGTATCCGAAAACAGAGTGTCATCCAGTCCGGCCGCATTGACCGGAACAAAGGCACCTTTGCAATGACTCAACCGGTGAATGGCCTTTGCCAGCAGCTCCTTGCCGGTGCCTGTCTCACCCGAAATAAGCACAGGCTCCGTAGAGACTGCGATAGCCTCCAAATACTGGAATAGAGAGCGCATTTTCCGACTGACTGTAACAATATCGGAAAATACCTCCCCATGCTCCAGCTGATCCGTCATCAGGCTGCGTCTGAGGGCGCTCACCTGTTGGCGTAAAGCCCTGACTTCCATGGCATGCTTTACACTCGAGACGAAGCGGTTCTCCTCCACCGGTTTTACAAGATAGTCAAAACCTCCCCCTTTCATACAGGCAACCGCAGTCTCCACTTCCTGGGTTGCGGTCATGACGATTACCGGAAGCTCCGGATGCTCCCTGACGACCTCCGGCAGCAACTGTGTGCCGGACAGATAAGGCATGAACAAGTCCAATACCACCACAGCCACATCCTGCTCAGCCAACAACGGCATCAATTCACGGCTATCCCCGAGAGTAACCACCTCCTTGATACCCGCACTTTGCAGAATCATCTTGGAGCTGAACAGCACACTGGATTCATCGTCCACCAGTACTACCGGGAAAGCCATCTTCGATTCATGCTCCATCTTGTTACGCCCTCATGCCTTCTGAACGACCGGGAAGCGGATTGTCACACGGGTCCCTTCACCCAATACCGATTCGAAACTCATACTGCCACCATGCCGCTCCACAATTGAGCGTGAAATGGAGAGGCCCAGACCGGTACCACCGGCGTCTGTCCGGGTGGTGAAAAAGGGTTCCGTCAATTTACTCAGGTCCCTTTCCGATATGCCACGCCCCTGATCATGGACAGCCACCCATAATTCACTCTCGTCACTATCGTAGCCGGCCTCGATATTCACTCGTTTGCTTCGATCGGGCAGAGCCTGCAACGCATTTAACAAAACATTGATGAATACTTGTTCGAGTTGCTGTGAATTACCCTGCACCAGAGGTAGGTCGTCCGGGATATCCGGGGAACAGTTATCGGTGAACTTCTGGATCTGATTGTGGAGAATCATAACTGTCTCCTCCAGCACCTGCTGGATATCCACCTTTTCGGTGAGCTCGCCAGCATCCTGCCGGGACATGTGCTTTAGATTTTGCACGATGCGACGAATGCGGTCTGAGTTACCGGTTATTCCCGCAAGGAGTTGTTGAAAACTCTCCCTGGCCTCTGAGAAAGGCATACCGCCCAGCGCAAAATTACCATGCGTCTCATAATATTCGTTCAATATAGGTGTGATATCCTGCCAACCCCGTGAAATCAATGACGCGTTGAACTGTATCGCATTGTTGGGGTTGTTGATCTCATGCGCCACACCGGCGGCCAGCACACCGATGGAGGCGAGACGGGCGTTATGCAAAGCCTGAGCCTCCAGATTGCGCTTCTCCGTGACATCACCGGCGATCACCATCGCGGCCGTCACTGCACCCTCGCTACTGGATATGGGTACAATACGCCCCTCCCAATAGGTGCCATCGTCTGCCGAATATTGAAAATTCCGGGTGCTCCCCTTGCGATACACCTTTTTCAATGCCTTGCGGAACCATTTGCGGAAATCTCTCGGCATCAGTGCCAGGGAGTTTCGTCCAACCGCCCTCTCTGTCGGCAGTGCCGGAACCGACCGGTTCATCAATAGTATCTTGCCCTTGCGGTCGACGGTCATAATGATATCAGGTGTCTGCTGGAACAGATTTCTTAACTTTGCCTCAGATTCTCGCAGCGCCTCGTCAGCCAGCTTTCGTTCGGTTATATCCTCGATGAAGCCTACCAGGCGGTAAATCCGATCATCCCTGTCACGTACTGCAAATCCCCGCGTTCGTACCCATCGCAGGGTACCGTCCGCACGTTGAATCCGGTGCGTGACCTCAACATCTCCTCCTTCGCGGCTGATGCGTTGCAGCGCCTCGCTCAATTTCAACCGGTCTTCGGGATAGGCCGCATCGAGTAAGGATTGGCGTTTGATATCATTGGCGATACCCAGCATCCTGCCGTAGGTGGGACTGAGATAGAGCAATCCGCCTTCATTCACCGCCGTCGACCAGAACGCCTCATCCACAGTCTCTGTCATTTGCCTGAACAACTCCTCCCGCTCGACCAGTTGCAGTTCCATGGCCGAGCGCTGTCGGATATTCTCGCGTATTCTGGCCAGATAGAATGCCAATAACATGGTAAACAGCAATCCCGCTATCAACACCATCCAGGGGCCTTCCTGAAACGCCTCGGCGCTACGGAACATATTGGTTCGGCCGCAGACGATCGCCAATATACGATCGGCGATCCGGACACGTTCCATGACCTTCGCCTCGTCCGGGTCATCCATCCAGCCCTCATACTCGTCAACCCCGATTCGCCTGGGAGAGAGTCGGCTGGTATAGAAATGTAAAAAACGCTCGGTTGCCGGCGCTGATTCATCCAGGATCAGGATCTCCACACCCCGCGGCTCCAGTAACGATATGGCGGCGTTGGTCAGGCTGGCAAGGCGAAAAAAACCAACCACGAATCCACTCAGATTTGTACGGCGCTGGCTTACCGTCTCATTTTTTTCGTCTTCGGCAAACACAGGACTGGCGACCATGAAACCGTACTCAACACCATCCTGATATACCGGGTATGCGATTCTTCCGCTCGCCTCCATCCGCCCCAGATCTCTGGCTCGCGACAAGGCATCGGCAAATTTGGGTATTGACCCCAGGTCAAATCCGGACGGTATGGTCTGATTGTTCTCAGGGGCGACCTGGCTTACAGGATAATACTCTGGCCGTTCGGCAGCTGGCAGCAGTTCGTAATGTCCGTCGCCTTCCGAGATTTGAAAGGCCTTTCTACCCGATACAACTGAGGCTTCGAATCGACTCCGATCCGCACCTTTAACCCGTGGCGCCCAGATCAGAGCCTGAACACCCCGGTAGCGATCCAGCAGGGAGCCGGCGAACAGCTGAAACTCCTCACCCTTGACCTCGCCGGATGCTATGACATGATCGCGAAGAGTAGTCACTGCGAGCATGCTGTTGTCTATACCATGCGTCAGGGCACGGATACGATTGTGCGCAACCCATTCGAAGTCCAGCATATTGTGTGCCTCCAGTTGCTGCCGCATCAGCAGCATGGCGGCAAACGAGAGACTCAAACCTAAGACGGCAACCAGCCAGACGGCACTGTTCTCGCGACCGAACAGTAGACGGAACGGATCAGATATTCGTTTTCCCTGACTCATAGATTGTCTAGTGTAGCGCTGTTTGGAAAGGATGTACCTTTTCCGTTACAGCCCACCCGATAATAACGGGTGGATTGCAAATACCTATGAATCGGAACTCAAAATCAATCAGGGAGAATCGACAGGTTATTCCAGATCGCCACATTCCGAATCGAACAAAGTAGTCACCCGGATCCAGGAACGTGAACAACAATGACTGTCGAGAGCATGGCGAATCAGTTTCAATAGCTCGACTGAATATCAATGACCCAAGGTATGAATGAACTCTTCATAGGTCGTATTCTTGCTCTTCAGCACATCCACCAGCCATTGCAACGATGCATTGGGGGCATCGCGCGCACCGGCCTGCTGCTCGATCCTCAACATCTCCTTGTAGACTGGAATCATGGCTTCGATTCCTTCCCTGCTGGGTTTGCGGCGAACCGAAAAATAGCCGATGGGATTGTTGTTATCGTCATAATCGATCGTGACATTCGCATAAACCCAATAGAAGTCACCGCTCTTCGCCATGTTCTTGACATAGGCAAAGCACTCATTCCCTGACTCGATCACATTCCACAACAGACGAAAGACCCCTCTCGGCATATCGGGATGACGAATAATATTGTGCTGCACACCAAGCAGTTCCCCTTCATTGTAACCGGCAATCTTCATGAAGATACGGTTGGCGTAGGTTATGCGTCCCTGTAAATCCGTCTTGGAGACGATGAAATCGTGCTCATCCATAAGGATTTCCCGATCGGTCGGCGTGATAGCTCGTTTCATGGCCCCACCCCTGCTAGTTGTGTTTCTCAGAAATCATGGCATCGATACGATCCATCACCCGGTCACTTGCATGTTCCATCTCCGTGTAAGTGCTTATAATCTTTTTCTGCAGTTGCTGATCCTTTTGCCAATCCTCCGACAGATAGTTGAGTGCTGCATGGCCGTGGCTGTGTACTGCCGTGTGCGGCGTCTCGAGTTGCTTGAAGGTTGGCAGGTGACCGAAGCTCTCTTTGCCAATACCTTCATAATACCACTTGCCAAGCCGGCAATTATGGTGATCCACCAGCACGGCCTGAGCATCGGGATTGTCGGTTCCCGCATAAAACGACTTGTAGGCCTTCTGCTTATAGATCATATGATCCACTTTGATCAGTGAGGCATAGCAGATGTCATGTGCAAAATTGACGGAGACATAGGTCTTTTGCGCCCTGTCTGCGAAGTGATTGAAACTGGTGTTCATCTCCTCCACAGCCTTCTGCACACTGTTCGCCATTTCCAGCATTTCATCGGAGTTGGACTGCATCACTGTAGTTTCACCCTGAAAGGTGGTCACCACGCCACGAATTTCATCTGTCGCTGTCTTGGTGCTCTCGGCCAGCTTTTTCACCTCGTCCGCCACCACCGCGAAACCACGGCCGTGCTCACCGGCGCGTGCCGCCTCAATGGAGGCGTTCAGAGCCAACAGATTGGTCTTGTCGGCAATCTCGCCGATCATACCCAGGATGCCGGTTATCTCATCACTCATGGTATTGAGTTTACCCATGGTCTGGTGACTCTGCTCTATCAGGCCGAGGGTCCTGGTCTGGGAATCGACGACATGGGACACCGCCTCTTGATTCTCTTCGGCCTTTTGCATGTTGTCGGTGGCTATCGAAGAGACTTTCTGCATCTCATCGGTGATACGTATAAGATCATTCTGGCTCAGCAACAGATTGCTCATGATCTGACTGGTATTCAGTTCCTGCAACTCAGCCGCCATCTCATTGCGTTTGATATAATTTGCATTTTCCGACATTGCATCCAGTGATTCATTGATACGCGCCAGAGTCTTTTCCAATTCACCATGCAATCCCGTAGGCAAGGTGCGGCGATAATAGCGGCCGTTGGAAACCAACTCAAAACTGGTCTTGACCTCTCTGAAGAACGTCTCCAACTGATCCAGCGATTCATTCAGGTTCCATGCGATATGCCCGGCTTCCCCCATCCAGGGCACCCTGGTAATGCGGGAAGTGAACTGCCCAAGAAGCATCTCCTGTAGTGCCCTTTCGATCTCCTGCATAACATAGAACGGCATCTTCATCCGATGTCCGACAAGCATGGCAGTTGCGATGGAAAGCAAAGGGAATACCCAGAACCAGTGCTGGTAACCGCCCAGCAACAGGGCCGATAGAATGGTCAGCAGGTTCAGGATAACGAAAACCGCTACAAGGAGTTTCAGCCTGGTGGCTAAGTACAGACGTTTCATAACTCTTAAACCCTTCCACACCAATGACTTGACCCACCAATGTGGTACGCGAAACACGCTACACCAATCACAATGGTCTCCCAAAGCTTTTTGACTACACCACACGGCATATCCGGGTGGCGGATGATTATGTGCCGCTTGCCCAGCAGTCCGCTTTTACAGAGACCGCCGCAATGCATGAAATCCGGGGTTACCTACCTGATTCTCCCTTTAGTACCCGATGTTGATACGATAATGTTTTTGTCCAGAACCACTTCATTACCTGAGGGCGGAACATCGCCTTCCATTTCAACCCGCTGAATTTCAACAATTCCCTGCAAGCTGCAGTAATCTATATCGCCTGACTGGACGAGAACTTTAAGTTCGCCGTGAGGATATGAATCCGGTCTTCCCTGGAAGCCTATGAATCCGCTCCGCCTACCCATAAATGGATACAAATTGGCAGTTGTACATAATTATCAGACAATTACTATTAGGATATACCGACAGCTCAGAACCCGGACAGTGTGAGGGCGGGTCGCAGCGACCGATACCAGCCGACCCATTGCTGATGGGCGCAAGCAGACGATGACAGGAGGTTGCATGTCCAAATCGACCATACAGAAACTAGCCGCATCTCTCCTCGTCTGTCTCAGCCTTGTGGCGCTGCAATCCCCGCTACAGGCTGAGGGGCAGACCCACCGCTACGATCATGTGAAGCTACACAGCAGTGCTTCGGCTGAAGTTGAGAATGACACCCTAATCGCGGTCCTCTATGCACAGAAAGAGGGGAGTGACCCTGGTTCGCTGACTGATAGCGTCAACCGCCTGATATCTCAGGCCGTTAGTGAAGCAAAGGGCAGAGATGGCATCAAGGTGCAGACCCTCGGCTATCAGACTTCGCCAATCTACCGGCAGAAGAGTCTGAGCGGCTGGCGTGTACGTCAATCGATCCGCCTGCAGAGTACCCACAGCGACAGGCTGAGTAAACTGCTGAACCAACTGCAGTCTACCCTGGCTCTGGACTCAATCAGCTATGCAATCTCGCCGGCGCAAAGGGAAAAGGTGGAGGAGTCGCTGACGCTGCAGGCAATCGACGCCTTCCGCAAACGTGCTGACCTGGTGACGAAACAGTTTGGACGAAACACATATCGCCTGGTTGAAATATCGATACAGGCATCGGACCGGCCGGTTCAGCCATTCCGAATGCGCGCCAACATGATGGCCCTGGAGGGGGCATCCGCTGCCCCTACACTCGCTGCGGGAAATCAGACACTGCGCATCGAGGCCACCGGCACCATCGAGTTGCAGTTAGACCGGTAACGACGCCCCTGAATCGCTAATAACCGATCGGACCGTCTCTCAATGAAGCTTGAACTACCCTCGGATACCGCTGATGTCTCCCGCCTGGATACAAGAAATCATACGCTTCGCAGCCTGCCGAAATCTGTTATAGATCACTCCGGATTCAATCCAAAGCCTTATAACAAAGCATCATCCAAGATTATGCAACATATGGCCGGGACGGTATCGACAGCAAGACCTATTGCAAAGATGCCTCTGTTTTCTCACACTATTTTACATTTTCGCAACCTTTTAACCTTTATTTTTGCGATTATCGGCCGCTATAGGCATATCTAATTCAGTAAAACCCGTAGTCGTTAACTTTCTTCATCCGAGAATCCTTATGTTTGGCATATCCAATAAGAAACAGATCTCCCGGTTACAACAGCAGCTGGAAGAGAAGAGCGGTCAGGTCGAATTGCAGGCCGCACAGATCTCCACACTCCAGGAAGAGAATGCGCAATTGCATCAACGGATTGAACAGGAATCAAAAGAACTGCATCTGCAACAACAGTTACTGGGGAATTTCTCCACGCTGAGCGACTCTTTCAGTGAGCTTCAGCACTCTTTGATGCATACAGCCACGAACATGAAAGATGAAAAGGTGAATGCAATCCGCGGTTCTGAGATATCAACCCAGGCAATCGCCAGTGTCGAGGTCATGCACAGTGAAATCGACAGTGTCACCCAGATATCCCAACAGAGTTCCGAAAGCGTTGATAAACTGGGTACGATTGCCGATAACATCAGTAATTTCGTCAGTATCATTCAGGGCATATCGGAACAGACCAACCTGCTGGCATTGAATGCGGCAATCGAGGCTGCGCGTGCCGGCGAGATGGGAAGGGGATTTGCCGTGGTCGCCGATGAAGTTCGCAGTCTGGCCGGGCGTACACGGGAGGCTACAACGGAAATCGCCGCATTGGTTGACACCATCACGCAAGAGACAAAGAAATCGATGGATACCATGTCATCGATGATGGATGTAACCCACAATTTTCAGAATCAGGTCTCAGATTCCATCGCGACCATCAAACAGCAATTCGAGCTTTCGAAATCGATGGAGGAAACCATCTCCTCAACCTCACTGCGGACCTTCGTGGAGCTGGCGAAGTTTGATCATCTGGTTTTCAAGTTCAGCATCTACAAGGTCTTTCTCGGTCTGGCCGAGCTCCCCTCCGACGCGCTCTCCGATCACAGGAGTTGTCGCCTGGGCCAGTGGTATTATAACGGCGAAGGGGTTTCTTGCTTCTCCAGCCTTCCCGGTTATCGTGAAATTGAAGCACCCCATCAGGACGTTCACAAATACGGCAAACAGGCCCTGATCCATCTTGAAAGCGGGGATAAGCAGGCCAGCATCAACAACATCGGCATGATGGAAGAGGCCAGTATGCAGGTCATATCAAACCTTGAGGGACTGGCACAGTCTGGCGAGTCAAATGCGCATATCCTGTGCACGGATAATGCGCAATGAAAGAGACGGCCATGGCGGACGCCTTTGAAGGCCGTTGCAGATTACGACAAAATGGTTGGCTTGAGCTTTGATGTCTCGACTTTCGAGAGGGCCTCGGCCCTCTCGATCATTTTTTTCCGCAACGGCATAGATACCGGGACATCATACCCCAGTGTCGAGAGGCTTTCCCGGTACACAGATCAAGCTTCGATGACGCTTTTCACACCTTCTGAAATGAGTTTCTCATAGAGGAATTTCTGTTTACCGTCGACCTCGATCCCCATACCGCTGAGCATAACGAAAAGATCGTCGATAATGATTTCCGATATGTGCCGTTGGTTGTGCAGGGAGGCCTCGAGATCATTGTTCATGGCCAGCATGCAGGCAAGAGCTCCGATCACCTGCAGCGTAACCTCATCCTTGACAACAATAGGCTTGGATTGAGGTTCTGAATCCGGACGCTGTATACCGTAAGTATCACAGACGCGATTCAAGTCGTCGTGGTTGAAGTGCATGTCGGCAGGATAGTTGAACTCATTATCCATTTCGCCCTTCCCGTCGCCAATGAGCAGCTCTTCGTCAAATACCAGAAACTTCTGAAACAGGTCATCACGAACGACACCGTTGATAGTAATGTTGTGATCGATGATGGCACTGCTGTAGGTGACCGGCAGATTCTTTTTCAGCTCGTTGACATCAGTGGCGTAGAGCTTGAGATAACCGTCCACATAGACCCTGTCAAAGGTTCCGCTCTCCACCTCGACAGAAGCGAACCCGTTGAAGTGGAAATAGAACTCTTCAAGTTCATGCAGAAAACGACTGTCACCGACGTAGTCACAGGCCTGTTCCCAGCTGTAAAAGACGCCTTGTTCATTCATATTGGTTTCTATCATCCTTTATCGATCAGATTCAGCTAATCCTTCCCCTTTTTTAGATCAAATTCAACACTCGACAAGATTGACCGCCAGCCCCCCCCTCGAGGTCTCTTTATATTTTGTCTTCATATCCGCGCCGGTCTCTCGCATGGTTTTTATGACTTTATCCAGTGAAACAAAGTGTGACCCGTCTCCCCGTAAGGCCATGCGCGCGGCATTTATGGCTTTTACCGCGCCCATGGCATTACGCTCGATACACGGCACCTGCACCAGGCCACCTACCGGATCGCAGGTCAAGCCCAGATTGTGCTCCATTCCTATCTCCGCGGCATTTTCAACCTGGCGCGGCGTGCCGCCCAATACCTCGGCCAATGCGCCCGCGGCCATGGAACAGGCAGCACCGACCTCACCCTGACAACCCACCTCGGCACCGGAAATCGAGGCATTCTCTTTGTACAGGATACCGATCGCACCGGCACAGAGCAGGAATCGGATCACACCATCCTCCGTTGCTCCCGGTGAAAAACGCCAATAGTAGTGGAGTACCGCAGGAACAATTCCGGCAGCCCCATTGGTAGGAGCGGTCACCACCCGGCCTCCGGCGGCATTCTCCTCGTTGACCGCCAGAGCAAACAGATTGACCCAGTCCATGGTGCCAAGCGGCACCTGATTGAGTTCCGCATCGTTACTGAGCTGCCTGTAGAGACGTGGAGCGCGTCGTTTGACCTTTAACCCACCCGGCAGCACCCCTTCAGTAGTGCAACCCCGTTCCACACATTGTTGCATAACATGCCAAATCTGCAGCAAACTGTCGCGTATCGTCTGCTCACTACGCCATGACTTTTCATTCTCCAACATCAGCCGGCTGATGGAGAGCCCCTGCTCGTCACAGACCCGCAACAACTCTTCGCCACTATGAAAAGGATACTTGAGTAGGGTTTTATCCTCGCTGATAACAACCTCGCCTCGCGCATTTTCCTCAATGACGAAACCACCTCCAACGGAATAAAAATGGTTTTGTGAAATCTCCTTCCCCTTGTCGTCGAAGGCCGTGAACCGCATACCGTTGGCATGCAGTTTTAGCTGTTTTTTCCGATGAAACCGAAGATCACCCTCCATATCGAAGCAGAGCCGCAGTCCACTGCCCAGCACCACTGATTTCTGCTCGCGGATAGCATCGATCCGCTGCGGTATGGTCTGAACATCCACCGTTGAGGGCGACTCTCCCATGAGTCCGAGCAATAGCGCCTTATCCGTCCCATGTCCCTTGCCGGTGGCTCCCAGTGACCCGAACAGCTCTATCTGAATTCTTTGTGTAACCTTTAGCAGGCGCTCATCCGACAGCCTTTCCGCAAATCGCTTGGCTGCCAGCATCGGCCCGACGGTGTGGGAACTGGAAGGGCCTATGCCGATTTTGAAGAGATCGAAAACACTCACTGCCATGTCAGTCAACCCCCGACTGATTCAATGCATTTTTCTTTGACATCGACCGTTTTAAACATCATTCAGTCCATACTGATTGTTAAGCTCTGTCATCGGCCGCGCACACAGCCGGCCCGAGCTGCGGACGGTATCGCCGGTTATGCTGCCGTATTACCATGGTAGGCTTTTGAAGTTGTAACGTACAGATCGACAGCCTCTGTCCCTGCATGGTCTTTATCGAGTGTTCATGTAACGGGCTATGTCCATATCGCTGTCTATGACATGATCGATGAGCCAATACTTGAGTGAAGTCAGGGTTTCTATATCGAGCCTGCGCTTCCCCTCTTCTATCTCCCTTATCAAATCACTCAACTCAGCCTGCAGCAGTGCATGTTCCCGATGATGACTGCTGACAAGGGGATATTCATGATTACGCATAAAGGCCTCCTCATCCCTGAAATGCCGCCTGGTCTCCTCTTGAAGCTGCAGCACCAGCCGCATCGCGCCACCGTCATCATTCGATTCCGACTGTTGTGTCATAACCGAGTCCGCCACCTGATTGACCAGCGCCACTAAATGAAGATGTTGCTGATCGATTTCATCGATCCCCAGAAACCAGTCATCCCGCCAAGTAAGAAATCTCTTCATTGGTCCGCCACCGATCTATTGCACTGCCCCGTATCAGGGCCTGTTAACACTAATCCAATGCGCCCTGTTGTACCTGATATTCATACATCGGTATATCCATGATGAGACTGAGTATACATACGCCTGCTCAACTGTTTTGTTTCCGTAATGTGAGGGTCTTAATTTATCCTGAAAATGCCCTACCTTAGGGTTTAAATCCTTTTGCCCTTTTCAGAAATCGCTGCAAATAGCCGATTCCTCCATCTTCATGACGATAGGCCGCATACAACTTCCTATTGATGCCCTGATTCCCTAAATGTAGCGCTTTCAGAGGCAACTCCGCGCATACTTTGACGGCCAGCCAGTCCGGCAAAGTACAGATGCCACGATTATAGGCCACCATCTGCAGCATAATCTCGAATGACTCAATCTGCTTCTGTTTTATCGTTCTCACCGCCGCCGGCCATAGGAACAGGGTGAGGATATCCAGACGCTCCGGCGCCACCGGAAAAGTAATAAGGTTCTCGTGCGCCAACTGCTCCGGCTTTATCCACGATGCTTCAGCCAATGGGTGGGAATCGGATACCAAGAGCATCAACTCATAATGGAAAAGCGTATCGAAACCAAGCCCAGGCTGTTCCACCCTATCCGGAGTGATCAGTAGATCGATATGACGATTCAATAGCCCTTCCAGCCCGGCAAATTGAAAACGGTGAAAAATATCCACTTCCACATCCGGTTCACGACTCAAGTAGTCAGCAATAACGTCCTTCAACCATTCATAACAGGGATAGCACTCTACTCCGATACGTAATGTCCCCTGCTTCCCTTCAGCCAAGGCTTTTAAGGTCTGCTCAGTCTGCTCCAGGATGGGCAGAATTTCATGCGCCGTCTTCAATAACTGTATGCCGGCGCGAGTCAATCTCAACCGGCGCCCCTGCCTCTCCCAGAGTTCAACACCCAGCTTTCTCTCTAAATATCGTATTTGGTGTGAAAGTGCAGACTGGCTGAGAAAGAGTGCATCGGCTGCGGCAGTGAGCGTTCCATGACGCTTCAGGGCTGCGATGATCTTGAGGTGGGTCAGCTCTATCATATATGAGTATTCTTCATATTTTATAGCAATATAATCATTATATTTTCATAACTTGCCTCCTTACAATAGCGCCCTCGTAATAATGACATCTCAGAGCAAGGGTTATGGTCACAACACATCACCTCGGACTTCCCCGCATCGGCACCAAGCGACAATTGAAATTTGCCCTCGAGGCCTATTGGCGGGGGGAGCTTGACCAGCGGGAACTGGAACGGACGGCCCGTCAAATCCGCCGGGACAATCTGCTGTTGCAGTCTCGACTGGACATGCTGACAGTGGGAGATTTTTCGCTCTACGACCAGGTGTTGGATAGCAGTTTTCTATTCGGCAATATCCCACCCCGTTTCCGGCAGGAAGCGGGGATCACCACCCTTGATGACTATTTTCAGGTTGCCCGGGGCGCCACCAATAAGGATACGCCACCTGAGGCGGCTGCTGAAATGACCAAATGGTTCGACACCAACTACCACTACATCGTACCGGAATTTCAGCACGCCACGGAATTTCGGTTGGCGATCGATACACTGCTCACGCAAATCACCGAAACCGGCACTGACCCCCAGCGGATCAAGCCGGTTATCATCGGCCCGGTCACCTATCTTTGGTTGGGTAAAAGCAAGGACGGTAGCGACAAACTTGATCTACTGCAGCGCTTGCTGCCCATCTATACCGATCTTTTGACTCAGCTTGCAGCGGCTGGTGTAGAGTGGGTGCAGATCGACGAACCGATACTGGTGACCGAGCTCAGCGCAACCTGGCAACATGCTCTGCGCAACAGTTATTTCCAGCTGCAGAGCAGCCCGGTCAAACTACTGCTGACCACCTATTTCGGTCAGTTGCGGGAAAACCTGCAACTGGCATGCGAACTGCCCGTTGCCGGGCTGCATATCGACGTGAGCCGACAACAGGAGGAGGTCAACCGGATTATCGATTGGCTGCCCATGCATAAGATCCTGTCCCTGGGTATTATCGATGGTCGAAATATCTGGAAGAGTGACCTCAACGCTATTTTGGCGTGGCTGGAGCCGATCCATAGCCGCCTCCGACAACGGCTATGGCTCGCTCCCTCTTGTTCACTACTGCACGTTCCACTCGACCTGGAATGTGAACAAAGACTCGATCCGGAGATCAAAGCGTGGTGCAGCTTTGGCAAACAGAAACTGATTGAGCTTGAACTCGTCGCCACCGCGCTCAATCAGGGGCGAGACAGCGTGACAGCCGAACTGGAGAACAACGCCGACGCTCTGCTCACACGCAAGCGATCTCAGCGGGTGATCAAGCCGTCCGTTCATCGACGCATGACGGAAATCACTCCATCGATGGCGCAACGTCGAAGTCCCTATGAGGCCCGCAGCCAGGTACAGGCGCAGAGATTGAATCTGCCACCTTTCCCCACCACCACGATCGGCTCCTTCCCCCAAACCGGTTCAATACGTCAATGCCGCAGGGATTACCGTAACGGCAAGCTGACCCCGAACAGTTACAAAAAGGCCATGAAACAGGAGATCGCCTACTGCATCCGGCAACAGGAGGAGATCGGCTTGGATGTGCTGGTGCATGGTGAACCGGAACGCAACGACATGGTGGAATATTTCGGCGAACAGCTGGATGGCTTTGCCTTTATGGAGCACGCTTGGGTGCAATCCTATGGTTCACGCTGCGTAAAGCCGCCGATTATTTACGGTGATATCGAGCGTCATCACTGCATCACCGGCGAGTGGACAGACTATGCGCAGTCCCTTACGACAAAACCTTTGAAAGGGATGCTCACCGGCCCCGTCACCATGCTCAATTGGTCATTCGTGCGCGACGATCAGCCCCGCGCGGCCACCTGTCTTCAGCTGGCGCTCGCCTTGAGAGACGAGGTGCTTGACCTGGAACGGGCCGGGATCGCAATCATCCAGATTGACGAGGCGGCATTGCGGGAAGGACTACCCCTGAGGCGCAGTGAATGGCAGGGTTACCTGGAATGGGCCACTCATGCATTCGGAGTATGCGCCAACGGCGTGCAGGATTCGACCCAGATTCATACACATATGTGCTATTCGGAGTTCAACGACATAATCGGGGCAATTGCCGCCATGGACGCGGATGTAATCACCATCGAAACATCCCGTTCGGACATGGAGCTGCTGCAGGTGTTTGAGGCATTCGACTACCCTAACGCAATCGGACCGGGTGTCTATGATATCCACACCCCAAACATCCCATCCCTCGATGAGATCATGACGCTAATGCGGCGGGCAATGCAGTGGATCCCGGCAGATCGACTGTGGATCAATCCCGACTGCGGTCTCAAGACCAGACGCTGGCAGGAAGTCGTACCGGCGCTTGAAGCCATGCAGCGGGCCGCAGGTCTACTGCGCGAGTCATCCGCTTAAGCGATTCAACATGAAGCCAACATCATGATTCGCTTCATGGGTCAAGAATTGGCTGTTTGTTTGCCATCTGCTGGCATAGATCATCTTTTTCGTCTATGTTTTATGGATCAAAAGGTACTAAGAACTCAGTTCGACCACATCATGTTTAAATGCCAAGATAACAACGAGAATGGCGTATTATCACTACAGCATATAGCGCGTTAACAATCGGCTTCATATTCCGGTTGTTCATTTCGCACCGGTGTCAACGGGATCGTCACACCGTCACATCCAGATGCAGAGCGATACTGGAGTAGAGAAAGGATAAGAGTAATAAAATTCAAAATAGCCGTAAGAATGACCTCTCACAAGGTTTTCTTTTATCGGCGTTGAAAAGCCTTAGCTAGCGGATCATACGATGCTTTATGAAAAACTCCATAAAATCGAACAGATCATGTTCGACGCCTTGGCACTGGGACTGGTGCTCTTCTACTCCTACTCCGCAGTTTTGGAACCCGCAGCCACCCAGTACCATCGTGGCATCTATATCATCATCACCTATATGCTCGTCTTCATGCTCTACCGCACACCCACTGTCTGGGGCAGGGTGTGGGACTATCTACTGATCGCGGCATCCATCGGATCGATCGGCTACTGGATTGTCAATTTCGAGGTCATCAACTATCGCGCCGGCGCAGAGACCGAACTCGATAAGTGGATTGCCATGGTCGGTGTGCTGATAGGCGTCGAACTTGCCAGGCGGGTAGTCGGCAGCGTGTTTGTGATTATCGGTGCGATCATGCTGCTCTATGGCGTGTATGGCGAGTACGCCCCGGAGATGATATCGCATGCGGGGGACACCTTCCCTGACCTGTGCACCAGCATCTTTTACAAGAGCGATGGCGTGTTCGGCATCATGGCCAATGTATTGGCGACCTATATCATCCTGTTCGTGATTTTTGGCGCTTTCCTGGAGAAGAGCGGCGCTCAACGCTTTTTCATCGATTTCCCACTTGCCGCTGTCGGTCACAAGATCGGTGGTCCGGCCAAGGTATCTGTCATCGCGTCAGGACTGTTCGGTTCCATCTCCGGCAGCGCCATCGCCAACACCGTATCCACCGGCGCCTTTACCATTCCGATGATGAAGAAGGCCGGATTCAGACCCCACGTGGCGGGCGGCATCGAACCGGCTGCCTCCATCGGCGGTATGTTCATGCCGCCTATCATGGGAGCCGGTGGCTTTATCATGGCCGAATTGACCGGCGTACCCTACTCCACGATCATGCTGGTGGCCATCTTTCCGGCCCTGATGTACTTCTTCAGTGTATTCGTCATGGTCCACTATGAGGCCAAGCGGTTCAACATCGTGGGTGAAAAATCGAAGGAGAGCGCCAAGGAGATACTCAAAAAGGAGTGGTTCTATGTCCTGCCGCTGGTCATTATCACCATCTTCATGTTACTCGGTTACTCGCCCGGCTACTCAGCCATCCTCGGCATCGTTGCCTGTATTGTCGTCAGCTGGTTCCGCAAGGGTACACGCATCGATCTGAAAGGCTTCCTGGAAGCGTCCCGCGCCGGCGCTGAATCGAGCTTGAAAATCGGCGCCACTGTGGGCGTGATCGGTATTATTATCGGCGTACTCACCTACAGCGGGCTGGTGCTTACATTCGCCGACATCGTCATCGAGCTTGCGGATGGCAAACTTTGGCTGACCATCCTGCTAATCGCCCTGGCCTCGCTGATTCTCGGTATGGGTGTTCCGGTTACTGCAGCCTATCTGATTACAGCGGTAGTTGCGGTGCCCGCACTCACCGAACTGGGCGTCAACCCGATTGCCGCCCATATGATAGTCTATTGGCTGTCGCAGGACTCCAACATCACACCGCCGGTCTGTATCGCCGCTTTCGCCGGCGCCACCATCGCCAAAGCGAATATGTGGAAGACCGCTTTCACATCATTCAAATTCGCCAAATTCCTCTACCTCGGTCCTTTCCTGTTTGGTTATGTACCCGGCTTTTCACTGGATGGCACAGCGAAGGATATCGCCGTCACCTTCATACTGATCCTCATCGGCACCTACGGTTACGCTTGGCTGCTCAGCGGCATCTGGCTGGATTGGTTCAAGAAATCACCGGTAAAGACCTGATAAGCGAGATCGGATATGCCTAACAGAAAACTACCCCGCATCGGCTATAAAAAGATCCTTTATGTCACCGATCTCTCTGAAGAGGGCCGCCTGGCCTTTCCTCATGCCGCCAGTCTGGCACATACCTACGATGCCGCACTGACCGTCTTCCACGTGGTGGAATCCCGTGAATTCGAGAAGTTTCTCGAAGGCTACTTCAATGAGGAGCTCTGGAACGAGATCAGAAACCGCAACGTGGAAGAGGCCAGGGAGATCCTGGTGAACCGGAAACGCAGCGACACCTCGATTAAAGAGGGTATCGAACAGTTCTGCGAAGAGTGCATGGACAGCAGCGACGATTCACCCTATGCAACCTACGACGTGGTGGTCGACATTGGCGAACCGGGTGACAGAATCGTGGAAAAGGCCCACTCCGGCGGCTACGACCTGGTGGTCATCGGTAAGCGTGGCCAAGGCATTCTGCGAGGCGGCCTGATGGGAGACACCGCACGCCGCGTCATCCGCCACTCCAAGGTGCCTGTCATGGTAATACCCATTCCGGAATGACCCGCATGTCTTAGGGCCTATTAACGCTAATCCAATATACCCGGCAGATAGACGAATATAAGGCCTTTCGTCAGCTACGCCGTTCACTCCCCGATTCCAGCACTAGCCTGTCATCGCCTTGGAGTTGTGCGGTGTCGCCGTCATCTCAAGAATATTGCGTATCGATTGCGTCAAATGGTAAATCGTATTGATCGATGTACCCGATTCACCCTTGTGATGCTCCTTCAGCAACTTTTCCGCCCGCTCGGATATGCCCCTGTTGAGTCGCAATATCTCACGGTATTGTTCCGTGAGTAACTCTCCCCTTGCCGCGATTGCGCTCAACAACTCCTTTTCAGCCTCTCCAAGCGATTGATTCTTTTGCCCGTCACCCGCCGTGATGACCTTCTTAAGCTGCTCACAGACATCGGCCTCTTCCATCGACATCTTCCACCAGGCTATAAAACGCGCCTTATGATCGGCCATCGTGTTGACCGACTCGGCCATGGAATTAACCTCATCCCGCCCTTCGGGAACAAACAGCATCCGTTCCACCGGTTCCTCATACGCCAGTTGATCCAGTATACCCGCCATTTTCCGCAGCGGGTGGACGATTCGCAGTGTGATGGTAATGGCAAAGAATATTCCCAATAAGACAGCACCGGCCACAATCCACAACATCAGTTTCTCGTTCTCTCTGGATATGAGATTGATATCCGACGCCATCTGATTCATCGTGTGGTTGGCGCTGACCACATTGTCATCCACAAGGCCGGCAATTTCGGATACCGCCTTTTTCATCTCCTCAGTGACCTGCTCAATTCTCCCGTTTTGCTCTACCAGTGCCAGGAAGTCATTTTTATATTTTGCCAATAAACCACCAAACATGGCTTTATCCTTGATGGAGATGCCAGACCCCTCGACCTGGGCATTGACAAGCTCGAGCTCGTTGAGCGCCATGTCCACATAGACCTTGTCACCCCTGAGCAGGTAGTCCTTTTCCCGTCGCCTAAGTTGCAGAATATGTTGTTCCAGGTCGGGTATATAATGACCGTTGATGAGCGCTTCGAGCCGGTGGGCTGCTTGCCGAAACGGTCCCTTACCGCCTGCAACATTTTGATTCGCAAGCACATCACGCGCATAGACCGTAAAAGCATCACGGTAGGTATTGATCTCCTGCAAAAACTTTTCCTGTACCGGACGCTCCAGCTCTGAGTCGGTTAATATCTGTTTATACTGCTCGATAAGCTGAAATACCCCGTCGCGGTATCGCGCTTCACGCCGTAGCCCGAGATCCTTCTCTCCTCGACGTATTTGCAGTAGTTGTAAATAGAGGTTTCCCACTTTAAAACGGCCGGCCATTGCTTCCAGCTCATGCACGGTATTACGAAATGCCCCCTGCAGACCTGAATTATGATCCAGTCCTTTTGTTCGCCAGGCGTCAGCAATCATCAGGAATTGCTGATTGTAGGCATGACTGAGCTCAGAGATTCGACCCGATGTATGGGCGGCGGACTGATCGATTTTTCCCAGTTCTTCCGCATACCGGAGTACATCCTGCACATGTTCGCCTACCTCCTCCACACGTGCTTCGCTGCGATCGATAAGAAACAGTTTTTCTACCCGGCGCGCCTCGAGCATGCTGTTTTCGATCTCCAGCGCATAGCTCTTTATTGCACCATAGACATCCTGGAGACGCTGGTAGTCAGCCAGCGATTGCTGCAGTATCGAGTGATACTGCCAAATTACACCAAGAAACAGCAGACCCACCAGACCAAATCCGAATCCTATCTTCTCCCCAATGCGTAACCTGCTTGCAAATTTACCCATGTCTTGCCTCTTGGTGCCATAAATATTTACCATCGCCACCCGTCGTTTCAATGACCATAGCAATCCTTTATGACAGTTCTGTTACAGTTGCCGGCAAGAAACGGATGGAGCGTGACCGAAAATAGTCATATCCGCTTATCATTCACGGCCAGCACCTTGAATACCATGCATTTTCAGTTGTCGGGTCTATAGTTAGGGATAGTAATTAGACCAGTGGCGATAAAAACTCGATGCTCCCTTTGCTAAGAAAACTCTTCAGGTCGAAACGGCATTACGAGTCGAAATACTCCTCCCAGGAACTCGACAGTCATATCGACTTGGCGGTAAATAACTTCGATTCACGTATCAAACTGGTTTCCGCTTATCGAAAAAAACTGTTACCCGCCGTCGATACGGCCCTCGGCCACATCGACAGACTTATCACTCAGATTCCAGGGCCGATAGAGATCAGCACCAAGGCCTTTGCAACCGATCCCAGGGTCTACTCCTATTTCGGCTCTTCCGAGCAGATGGAACATCTGTTCAGCCACTCCAGGGAATTCCGCGCCTTCGCGAATGAACCAGGCAGTTTTTCTCTATCCCACGGTTATGCCCTGATGCTGATGAGCCGTCATGAAAAGACTGTACTGGGCCATACCGTGAAGGGCGATATGGTGCAAAGCGATATCATGCAGAGTGTAATCAACTTCTCCGATCATAAACTCGTCAAACCGGCGGAATCGGAGGCGCTGGTACGACTGGATCTGCGGGAAAGGGCCTTTCAGCACCTTGTTGCCGAAGCGGTATTGAAAATCGCTCACCAAACAGAAAAGAAAGCCGACCTGGAACGAGAACGGGTTCACCTTCAGATGTCACTCAGATCACTACAGGCCGAACATGGGGCACTCGACTTTGTCTCCGAGGAGTCGAGACTGACACAGGAAAAACAGAGTCGGTTGACCAGACAACTCGCCGATACGGAACAAAAACTCGCTGAATCCTCACGTGGCCTGGAGAACATCAACGACTACCTTGATCTGTTGATCGATGTTATCAGTCAGCCGGCTGACTACTGCGGTCTGATCAATAAGAGCGACTGTCTGGAACGACATAACGTGAAAGTCGCGGTAGAATCGGGCAACGAAGTTCCCTATGCGGAAATCAGGATCGGAGAACTGAAACAATATGGCATCATCGTGAAATACCCGTTGAATGAAGTAAAGAATAAGAGCCGTATCGCCAGCAAGATGGAATCGATATACGGCAATTAAGGCGCGGGTGAGTCAAACACCACGGCCATACACTCCCGCCTTTAATCCGCGCTTCGATTATGGCGCAGGGCTGATATAATTCCCCTATACGCCAGCGACCAATATTTATTCATGCTGCGCATTGAAACCGGAAGCGAGCAATAGTACCGTGGCGCCAAGTGATTGGGTACGTAGCGATTTGAGGTAACAATATGCCAACCCTCTGGGAAAAGGTGACCCGCGAAGCCAAACTCATCAGCCTGCCTGAAGCCTACTTAAGACTGAAATCGGTGGTCGAGCAACCCGACTACGAAATTACCGAAATTGCCGATGCCGTCAGTACGGATTCGGCATTGACGACCCGAGTGCTCAAACTGGTTAACAGTCCCTATTTCGGCCTTGCCGGCCGAATAGAGACCGTGATAAGAGCCGTCAGTATGCTCGGCGCCCAGCAAATCCACGACCTGGCGCTGACAACCTGCGTCGCCCACACCTTCAGCGGAATCGATTCCGCCCACCTGGACATGCGTAGTTTTTGGAGAAGCAGCGCGTTCAGCGGACTTGCCGCTCAACAGCTCGCCAAACGACGGGGTGTGCTGGATAGTGAGCGACTGTTTGTCGCCGGCCTACTGAGTGACATCGGCCACCTGATCCTTTATCAAAGCGTTCCCCAGGAGATCATAAGGGCCGATAACCTCGCCCGAGAACAACAACTGCCACAAGTGGATGTCGAACGCGAATTGCTGGGTCTGGATTATGCCCGGGTAGGCGCTGTCCTGATGCGACAGTGGCAACTGCCGGACTCCCTGATCGAAACAACCGAATTCCACCCGGAACCCTTGCGCTCCAGAAAATTCTCTTTGGAGACCTCTATCGTACACATCGCCGTACTTCTATCCAGGTCCTGGAATGAAGACCAACCCTTTGGCCAGGGGACGCTGCAACCTCATCCATCGGCATTGGACAGCGCCAATGTCTCATCTGATATCTGCCTCGAAATATCGGAAACCGTCGAATCTGAGGTCGATAAGCTATTGGAAACACTCGCACCACTCAGTAAGGCCTCCTAGGGCCTGTCATCACTGACCCCAACGGCACTGCCCTGACTGTCAACGCACAGGTTATCGATTAAACCTGTAATTCATTTCATGATGATATCGATCCGTTCTGAAACTCACCTATAGTACGTGCGTATGCGATCGGCTAGAATCAGCAGATTCAATCCCACCTGATGTCACGAGGAATCCCAACGTGTTTCGCAAAGAGCTCAAAGTCCTTGACTGTACCATTCGCGACGGCGGTCTGATCAACAACTACCATTTTACCGATAATTTCGTAAAGGCGGTCTATCGCGCTGCCTGTGATTCCGCCGTGGATATTATCGAACTGGGCAAGAAGCTTGCCGTCAGCGAGGAATACAGTCGCGATAAATTCGGCAAATGGAACTTCTGTGACGATGATGATCTGAAGATGATCATCGACTCCCATGAATGTGACAATCCACCTTTGATCGCGGTGATGTTCGATATCGGCCGGGTGGATTTCAATAGCCTGAAACCCAGAGATCAAAGTCCGTTCGACATGGCGCGTGTGGCCTGTTATGTCCCCGACATCGACAAAGGATTGGACCTGGTCAAACGCTCAAAGGACATGGGGTACGAAACAACCATCAATATCATGGCCTGCTCTGCCGCCATTCGTACCGAGTTGATCGAGGCCCTCAACCAGGTTGAGGAGACCGCTGAACTTGATTACCTTTATCTCGTTGACAGCTACGGCGCATTCTATTCCGAACAGGTGACCGATTACCTGAATCTCTACAAGAAATATGCGCCAGGCAAGGAACTGGGATTCCATGCGCACAACAATCAACAACTCGCCTTCTCCAATACCCAGCAGGCGATAATCGACGGGGTAAACCTTCTCGATGCAACCATCAATGGCATCGGTCGCGGCGCTGGTAACTGCAACCTTGAACTGCTGCTCAATTTCTTGAAAAACCCCAAGTTTGACGTCGAACCCATATACAAAGCGATCCAGGAGGAATTCGTCCCTCTGCGCAAAGAGATCGAATGGGGATTCAATGACATCTATGGCATCAGCGGACACCTCAATCAACACCCGCGTGCCGCCATGAAGCTGCGCGCGGACAAGAAGGATCGCGATCGCTGCTACGATTTCCTGATTGAATCAAGCCGCCTGGACGAAGGCATTATTTCTTGATTAAAAGCCGTAGAGCGATACAACTCCCCTACACCCTCAAAGTGTCGGGGAGCAAGCCACAGTACTAGGGCCTGTTAACACTAATCCAATCGGCCCTGCTGGGACTATTTTTTTGCCCAGCAAGGCAGAATGAGCGAGGTGTAGTTATGCTACATGAGTGAATGATAACGCTGCTGGGCGGAAAAATAGCCCCAGCCCTACGGGTTGCGCCTGAAAAAGCGCCACTCGGCGTTGCTCGTCGTTCATTTGGAATCACCAAACCTCTCTCCTCGCGCCTTGATTGGCGCTTTTTCAGGCACAACAGGGCCGATTGGATTAGTATTAACAGGCCCTAGGGCCTGTTCGCACTCTCATTCAGGGTACCCGGCGCAATGGAGGGGTTGTCCACCTCGACAAAGCTATAGATCAGGTTCGACCGCCATTTGCTGTTTCATCGATGACGATAGGCAACAATACCTGCAACCGACTCGACGGATTCGAGATCAGCTGCCTTTACGGATCAGACATGCCGCTGCCCGAATCCGCATGCCCCATAATGACAAACTAAACCGGGAGTGATTACCCTTGCAGTTACAGCCATTTCTCACATTGTGCCACTGCAGGGACGAGCAATTTACAAACGGATGATTTTTCCATGCTAATATATTTATGCTGGGATAGAATTCACTAATGATACGGAGGGGGAGATGGGAACAACCCGCGACATAATCGTATTGAGCGCAGTACGTACAGCCGTCGGCGGATATGGCGGCACCCTTAAAGATATTGCTCCGTGCGAATTGGCTGCAACCGTCATCAAAGAGGCGGTCGCGCGTGCCGGTGTTGATCCCGATACTGTCGGACATACCGTATTGGGAAACGTTATCCACACAGAACCGAGAGATATGTATCTGTCCCGTGTTGCGTCGGTAAACGCGGGCCTGCCGGTCGACACCCCTGCATTTACCTTGAACCGCCTGTGTGGCAGCGGTCTGCAGGCGATTGTCTCGGCCACCCAGCAAATTGAAACCGGCCATTGCGATGTCGCTATCGGTGGTGGCGCCGAGTGTATGAGCCGCGCCGGGTACACTTCAGTCAACCAGCGCTGGGGCGCGCGCATGGGGGACAGCAAAATTATCGACATGATGGTAGGCGCACTCACGGATCCTTTCGAGAATGTCCATATGGGGATCACTGCGGAGAATATTGCCGAGAAGTGGGGAATAACCCGTGAGGAACAGGACCAACTGGCCGTCGAAAGCCATAAACGCGCTTCAACCGCCTGGCAAGAAGGACGTTTTAAAGATCAGATTGTGCCAATCGAGATTAAGTCCCGCAAAGGCACCATACTGTTCGAAAAAGACGAACACTTTCGTACCGATGCCGATATGGGCAGCATGGCCAAGCTACGCCCCATTTTCAAGAAAGACGGCACAGTCACGGCTGCAAACGCCTCAGGCATCAACGATGCCGCATCAGCCGTTGTGTTGGCGGCGGCGGATACGGCGCAAGCCATGGGGCTCAAACCGATGGCACGACTGATAGGCTACGCTTTTGCCGGTTGTGACCCCAAATACATGGGCATAGGTCCGGTGCCCGCGGTCAAGCGGCTTCTGGAGGATACGGGCATGTCAATCACCGACTTTGATGTATTGGAGGTCAATGAGGCCTTTGCGGCCCAGGCCCTGGCTGTGATTAGAGACCTCGATCTTCCGATGGATAAAACCAATCCCAACGGCAGCGGTATCTCCCTGGGCCACCCCATCGGAGCGACCGGTTCAATCGTCACAGTTAAGGCGATCCATGAACTACAGCGCAACGGTGGACGCAATGCGCTGGTCACTATGTGCATCGGTGGCGGTCAGGGTATCGCTGCAGCCTTCGAGCGTATCTGAATAAGCAATAAATCAACAATCAAGCAGAGGAGATGATCTATGGGACGTGTAGCATTAGTGACCGGAGGAACACGCGGAATTGGTGAGGCAATCTCTGTGGCATTGAGAGATGCGGGTTACACGGTTGCCGCAAACTTCGGCGGCAATGAAGAGGCGGCCAAGGCATTTACTGAACGTACCGGCATCCCCGCCTATAAGTTCGATGTCGGCGATTTTGATGCGGTAAAGTCTGGAATCGCAAAGATTGAAGAAGAGATCGGTCCAATTGAGGTTCTGATCAACAATGCCGGCATTACCCGAGACGGGACCATGCATAAAATGAACTTTGAAAAATGGGACAAGGTCATCCAGACCAATCTGGCCTCATGCTTCAATGCCTGTCACGCTGTCATCAGTGGTATGCGCGAGCGGGGGTTCGGCCGCATTGTCAATATCGGCTCTGTCAATGGCCAGGCCGGACAGTATGGACAGGTCAATTATGCGGCGGCGAAGTCAGGTATCCATGGTTTCACAAAAGCCTTGGCCTTGGAGGGCGCCACCAAAGGAATTACCGTCAACGCTGTGGCGCCGGGCTACGTGGCAACCGACATGGTGCGTGCCGTACCGGAGGATATTTTGGCGAAAATCATCAAGACAATACCGGTTGGACGCCTTGGAGAACCGGAAGATATTGCCCGTTCCGTGCTGTTCCTGGTTGCTGACGATGCAGGCTTCATAACCGGATCGACGCTTTCCGTGAATGGGGGCCAACATATGTATTGAGGATTCTCCCCTTAATCAAGAAGCTGCTAACCAGACAAGGAACAAGCCGTAAATGAACGCCAATCACCACAAAAAGGCAATCGCTAAAGGTATGACGATGAGCATGGCTACCGCTGAAGCCACTTAATATTCCACTAGCGGTGGTTTGTGTATATTAGCGGCGAAATAATGCTGCTTACATGATTGGTTTTATGATTATTCACGCTAATCCGGCTGGTTCTGCTGTTCCGCCAGTTCCTTCTCCAGTTGCTGGCTGAGCTGCTTAGGTGATCTGCTACGCCTGGCCAGGAGATGGTAAGCGACAGGTACGATATACAGGGTAAACAGGGTCGCGGCAATGACACCCGAAAGGATCACAGTGCCTATCACAGTGCGTGTCTCGGAACCCGCACCGGCTGATAACAGCAATGGCAGGGAGCCGGCAGCCGTGGTTATACCGGTCATCACGATCGGGCGAAATCGCACATGGGCAGCCTCTATCAGGGCATCTGAATATACCTTGCCCGCGTCTCTGAGCTGATTGGCGAATTCAACGATAAGGATACCGTTTTTTGCCGCCAGTCCCACCAGCATGATCAAACCTATCTGGCTGTAGATATTCAGCGTCTGGTCTGTCAGATAGAGGCCCAGCAGCGCCCCCGCCATGGCTAGGGGCACGGTCAACATGATCACCAATGGATGCAACCAGCTCTCGAACTGTGCGGCAAGTACCAGATAGACCACCACCACGCCAAGTATCAGCACGAATACGACGGAGCTGCCTGCGGTCTTGTAGTCCCTGGACTGCCCCTTATAGTCGATGATGGCATGAGCGGGCAGATGCTCCCGCACCAATCCCTCAAGGTATTCCAACGCCGCACCCAAGGCCAACCCCTGTTTCAGATTGGCCTCGATAGTCAGGGCGCGCACACGATTATAGCGATTCAGGCTGATCGAGTCGGCGATCTCCCGCAGCGTCACCAGATTGGAGAGCTGCACCAGCTGACCGCTGGCTGTGGAGCGGACATAGAGATGATTCAGATCTGTGGGAGTACGCTGATCGCTGCGCTCACCTTCAAGAATGACATCGTATTCCTCCCCTTGCTCGATATAGGTCGTTACCCTGCGCGAACCGAACATGGTTTCCAGCGTACGGCCGATGGTCTCGACGGTCACACCCAGTTCCGCCGCCCGATCGTAGTCGATATCCACCTTCAACTGCGGCTTGGTCTCCTTATAGTCCCAGTTAAGACCCACTAAACCCGGATTGTCTTGCTCGATCTGTTGCAGCAGCCTATCCCGCCATTCCGCCAACTCGTCATAGGTACCGCCTCCAATCACAAACTGGATCGGTTTCTGTATGCGTCGGCCAAAGCCCTGGCGCATCACCGGGAAGACCTTCACACCGGGAAGATCGGACAGGTTTTTTCGCAGTTCATTCATGATCGCCCAGGCACTGCGGCGCAAGTTCCACTCATTCAGCACATTAATGACGATACCGCCGTTGAAGATCGCGAAGTTACTGAATCGCCTGGGCGCCCTTACCAGCAGGCGCGTGATTTCGCCGGACTCCACATAGGACATCATGCGCCGTTCGATCTCATCCATATATTCCTTCATATATTCATAGGAGGCGCCCTCCGGGCCGTTGACGATCAGATAGAAGGCACCCCTGTCCTCCTTGGGGGCATACTCATCCGGTATCTGCTGCAACAGCCAGTAAGCCATCGCCACGATACCGGCGAACAGCAACAGCATCAGCCATACATGGCGCATTGCCACATAAAGTGTCTTGATATAGATATCCCGGACACGCCCAAACAGCCCGTCCACCCATCGACTGAGGCTTACCCTGCCGACATTGCCGGCAGGCAGGATCTGGGATGCCAGCATGGGTGACAGCGTCAGGGCGACCAGACTGGAGAAGCCGACCGCTGCGGCCATGGTCAGGGCAAATTCTGAAAAGAGCCGTCCGAGATCACCCCCGAGGAAAGCGATGGGGGTGAACACGGACACCAGCACCACGGTGGTTGAGATCACCGCAAAGGCAACCTGCCTGGCGCCGCGAAAGGCCGCCACAAGCCTTGACTCGCCATACTCCTCCATACGACGATGGATATTCTCCAACATCACAATGGCATCATCCACCACCAGGCCGATCGCCAACACAAGGGCGAGCAGGGTCAGTATATTTATGGTGAAACCGAGTATCAGCAGCACCAGAAACGTGGCGATCAGTGAAACCGGCACCGCCACCGCCGGTACAATCATTGCGCGCACACTGCCGAGGAAGAGAAAGATCACGGTAACCACCAAAAGAATGGCGATAAGCAGGGTCTTGTAGACCTCGCTGATAGCTCTTTCGATGAATACAGAGCTATCGAAGCTCTGCTTGATCTTCATACCCTCGGGCAGGGTGGTATTGACCCGCTCCATCTCTGCCTTGGCCGCCTCGGCCACAGCGAGGGTGTTGGCGGTGGACTGCTTGATGATACCGATACCGACCATCGGCACACCATTGCCGCGAAAGAAGGTGCGTGTCTCTGCGGCACCTTTTTCAACCCGGGCCACTTCACCCAGCCGCACCAGATAACCGTCATCGCCCCGGGCGAGCACCAGCCTGGCGAAATCGTCAGCGGAGTGAAATGTCCGGTCCACCCGTACCGTGAACGCCCTGTCGACCGAATCGATGCTCCCAGCGGGCAACTCCAGATTCCCGGCGCGCAAGGCCTGCTCCACATCGGCTACCGTCAAGCCGCGTGCCGCAAGGGCCTGTCGGTCGATCCAGATACGCATGGCAAAAGTCTGGCCACCGCCCACCCGCACCCGGGCCACGCCATCGAGCACCGAAAAGCGATCGACCAGGTAGCGCCGCGCATAATCGGACAGCCCGGGTACGGTCATCCTGTCACTGACCAGGTTGAGCCACATGATGACATCTTCGTTACTGTCGACCTTCTGGATCTCCGGCGGCTCGGCTTCCATCGGCAAATTGTCCAGAATGGCCGATACCCGATCACGCACATCATTGGCAGCACCGTCTATGTCCCGCTGCACGTCAAACTCGATGGTGACCGCGGAGCGTCCATCCTCGCTCAGCGATGAGATAAAACGGATCCCTTCGACACCGGCGATTCTATCCTCGATCAATTGGGTGATACGCGTCTCCACCACATTGGCGGCCGCACCGGGATAGATCGTCTCCACTGAAACGATCGGTGAATCGATATTGGGGTACTCGCGCAACGGCAGCTGATCGAAGGCAACCAGTCCGAAGGCAATCAGTAACAGCGAGAGGACGGAAGCGAAGACCGGCCTTTTGACTGAGATGTCGGAAAGGATCATGGCTTGCCCTTGGTGGCCTTGACCAATGGCTTGAGTAAGGCATCGACGGCAACCTCGCCTTTCTGCACGCCCTTGATACGCACCTTCCCGTCGGCCTTGGCCTTATCCGTGCCATGGGTGATGACACGCTCCCCTATCATCAACCCGCTGACCACCTCAACCTCGCCGGGGCGGCGTGATCCGATGGATATTTTCCGTTTCTCCACCCGATGCTCTTCACCCTCAACGACGAAAACAAACTGATCGCTACCCTTCGGCATCAGCGCAGACTCGGGTATCAGCAGGGTACGGCGGGGATTGTGCATGAGTTCCACGGTCATCAGCATGCCCGGCTTCAACAACCTCTCCGGATTGGCAATCATCGCTCGCACCAGAACCGAGCGATTGACCGGATCGACCCGGCTATCCACGACCTTCACTTCGCCCTCGAAGATACGATCCAGGAAGGCCCGACTGCGGGCACGAATCAGCAGGCCGGGTTGCAGAGCCGCGAGATAGACGGATGACACGGCGAATTCCAGCTTCATGGTGGTGTCATCGTCCAGGGTGGTGATGGTATCGCCGGTTTCCACCAATGCGCCGACACTGATGTTGCGCAGACCGATAACACCCGAAAAGGGCGCTGTGATCAGCCGATCCGCAAGGCGGGATTCGATGGCCGCCAGGCGGGCGCGAGCGGTATCCACTTCGCGTCGTCTCTGATCGAGCAGTGACTGCGCCTCGATTCCCTGAGATTCGAGCCGACTGACCCGGTTATATTGGCGCTTGGCCTCATTGAGGGTGGCCCTGGCCTCCTGCAACAGGGCATGCTCCTCACGGTTTGTCATCTCCACCAACACCTGTCCGGTCTCAACCCGCTCACCGTCATCGAAGTGAACCGCACTGACCGTCTCCGTCACATTCACTGTCAATTCGACCGATTCATTCGCTCTGAGTGTACCCAATGCCTCGATCCGCTCGATGAAATCATCCTCGAGGACTTCCGCAACGATGACCAGGGGGGCCGGCTTTTCCGCACCCCAGCCGGACGTGGAGATCAGTATTAAAAACAACAGGCATGGCCAGGCCAACAAACCATTGGCGGAATATTTTCCACTCAGGGGAGTCACGAGCGTCACGTCCGCATTGTTTCTTGCCAAAAAGAAATTGGCGGTAGAATCCCAACTGATTGTCTCAGTCAGTACCCCTTTGAAATTTGACAGTGCAGTGGCTATTGAAAGTCTATTCACTATATCCCTCAGCGGGAGAGGTTTTATTGATAATGGGTTTGATAGCATTTTGAAAGCATACCTGCCGGTCGAGTTCCATGGCGGCACAATGCGGGTCAGAATGCCCCAAACGCTTTTAGGGCCTGTTAACACTAATCCAATGCGCCCTGTTGCGCCCCGAAGGAAGCGCCCTTGGGGTGTGCCTGAAGGGCTGGGGCTGTCTTCGCCCCAGCCACGTTATCATTCGCTGATCTAGAATGACTACAACTCGCTCATTCTGCCTTGCCGGGCGCAAAGACTGCCCCAGCAGAGCTTATTAAATTAGTGTTAGCAGGCCCTAAGCTTGACAAGGATATAATGATAGCTGTCGATGGAGTAGCTTAAACATGTGATTTATCAATATCAGGGTATATGGAGTGTCGTGACAGCTGCATTGGTATCAGATCTCATCCCAAAGGCCGGGCATGGAATTCATCCACCCTCACTTTTTTTCAGTGCATGATCATCACAATTCAGGTGCTCGGTTAATATTCACCCGATCCTGCGGTGTGACGAATAGTCGGTCAATTGCGCCAGATCATTCAGATATACCAATCTCAAGGTATGCTAATGCGCACAGTTTGACTGCGGGCTTTATACAGCACACCTGATTTAACTCCTCAGAAGGCATAGAATTCCGAGCAATGACAATGGGATGGCTTGTATTCACAGACCTTGAGGGCACACTATTGGACCCCAATAGTCACGATCACCATGAGGCACTTCCCGCACTGCAACGACTCAGAGAACGGCATATTCCGGTCATTCCCGTGTCAAGCAAGACCCATGCTGAACTTGCTGTTTTAAAGCAAAGACTCGGACTCGAAGGGCCCATGATCGGTGAGAATGGCGCCGTTATCATCTATCCCGGCGAAGCCCCGCAGATCGCTCCTCCGGGCTATCTGCAGATCCGTGATTTTCTCGTCGACAGCCGGACAAATCCCCGCTACGACACCCTGGGATTAGGAGACATGACCGTGGATGAGGTCATGGCATATACCGGACTGGACAAGGAGCTGGCGCAGCTCGCCATGCACAGACTCGGTTCAGAGGTGTTTTTCTGGCAAGGCAGCGAAGCCGGGCTAAGTCAGTTCCGGCTGGATGTCACCCATGCCGGTTTGCGACTTTTACAAGGCGACGGATTCCACCACCTATTGGGTGATACGGACAAAGGCAAGGCAATCGGATATGTGGCCAGACATCTGAAGCGGAACGGATATGCAGTCACCAAAACAGTAGGCCTGGGTGACAGCGACATTGATCGGGAGATGCTGCTGGCAGTCGATATTCCGATCATAGTACGCAAACCTGACGGCACTCATATCACACTTGAACAACGACCCGATGCCACGATCACTGAACTGCCCGGCCCTGCTGGTTGGAATCAGGCGATTCACAATCTGTTACAACAGGCATGAGACCTGAGCATGGCAGCCTAGGAGCCCTCCCATTAAAGAATTGGAGCGGAAATACGACGTCTCCGTAAATGGCCAGGCGCAGGATCATCGAATTGATCTATGACACACTCCCATTGACTTCCAGCCAATGCCTGATACCGGGTCGGGACAATTTCCGTGGGGAAACACTGGTGCGGATTAATAGCCCACTGATCCAAAAAATCTTTTTATGGACAGTTAGTTATAGAAACCGACTATATTCAATATCTCTTAAGTATAAAAGAGTTGATTTATATCAACATCAGGCTGGAAAATCACCGGCTTATCCTGCTATTTTTAAAAGACAACAACAACAAAAACACGGCAAAATGCACACCAAGGAGACCAACATGAGGCTTGAACACCCCGATATATCCGATCCGCCTGAGGCGGTAAAGGCTAACAGGACCATCGAAGTAGAAGGTCGGATGATCGCCGTTGATGATGAAGGTTATCTACTCGACTTCGATGACTGGAGTCCTGCAGTGACTGAAGCTTTGGCAGAAGCCGCTGGTGTAAAACTGACCGAAGAACATTGGTTGTTGATCGATTTTCTGCATCGTTTTTACAAAGAGTATGAGATCGCGCCGGAGATACCGATCCTGGCCCGCAATCTGTGCAAGGACCAAAACGATTGCCGCTGGACCAAACGCTATATTGAGACCCTTTTTCCCGGTGGCGCAAAGATGGCATGCCGTTTTGCTGGCCTGACAAGGCCTGTCGGGCGCAGCTGCCTGTAGTCGACAGACCTTCGCAGTCTGGCGTTATCCAACAACACGAGCTGGAGTGGCACAGGGGCGCCTTGCTCAGGGATGTCTGTGCTCTTTTCTAGGCACTGTTAACACTGATCCTTCCGGCTCTGTCGTGCCCGATAAAATACCAGTGTCGGCGTGGTATAGTTTCTGAAACATCCAGCTGATCAACGAACCACACAGGGCGACGCCTTTTTCAGACACGCCCCAAGGCCACTTCCTTCGGGGCGCAACAGGGCGTTTCGGATTAGTGTCAACAGGCCGTATTTGGATTCATCCCAGCCGGCCCTGAACAATCGGACACAAAAAAACCTTGAACCATGACTCTCAAACCGCAAGTCGCTCTACAGCCCATACACAACCCAGACCGCCCGAGGCAATACACCATTCCGGCCGCGCTGCTGTGTCTGCTTTTTTCCTCCCTGCTGCAAGGGGAAGAGCTGGGGCAGGTAAGTACCAAATTCCGGGTTGTGGGTCCAAACGACAAGATCATCATCGAGGCCTTCGATGATCCGGCTGTTCCCGGTGTCACCTGTTATCTGAGCAGGGCTAAAACAGGAGGCGTCGGTGGCGCCATCGGTATTGCAGAGGACACCTCAGACGCCTCAATCGCCTGCCGACAGACAGGTCCGGTGAAGCTTACCGCAGACATTCTGAACAAATCACGGGATGGTGAAGAGGTTTTCAAACAACGCACATCCATTCTGTTCAAAACGATGCAGGTTGTCAGGTTCTATGATGAAAAACGCAATACCCTGGTCTATATGACTTACAGCGACAAACTGGTGGAAGGCTCACCGAAAAACAGTATCACAGCGGTTCCACTCTATCGACCGGCGCCACTCCCGGCACCCGTCTCCTACAGCCAATGAACCAACCGCTGCATACCGGTCGCCTGGTGCTGACACCGGAAGATCCCTATCTGCTGCCTGATGATCCAGAAGCTATCCTCACCAAACTACATGAGATAGGTTTGATAGAAGGAGCCCTGGAGAGCGGCACTGGGTATCTGCTGGGGAAACATTTCATGCAGCTGGTGACCTTCATGGGGTGCTCTCCCTATATCCGGTTGCAAGCGGATGCCCCTGGCGAACCTTTCTGCCACCTTGTACAAGGCGGCCCTTACCCCCGCCCCAAATTACTTTGCGGCACAAACACCCAGCCCCCTCGTTGCGAGGCCTGCCGTAAACGATTGAGTGAGTGGCGTCACAGTTTCGAATCTTGCCTGACGGGTAATGACGGCTGCAAGGTCGGCTGTCCCCATTGCGGTCACCGCCAGGATCCGTTTACCTACGACTTCCGGCAGAGCGCCGGTTGTGGACGCCTGTTTCTATTTGTGGAAAACATCTTCCCCCAGGAAGCGATTCCATCACCCACACTGCTCACGGCTTTGAAACTTGCTTGCATCGGGCATCCGTGGCGCTATTTCTATCAGCAGATATGATCTCCGGGTTGAACATCCGGGGCTCTGCCCCCTGGGCTCAGATATGTTGCCGGCGCTTAACCCAACTGGCAACGGTTTTTGCCGGCCTTCTTCGCCCCATAGAGGGCCTTGTCCGCCCTTATAAACACGCTGTCGATTGAATCACTCCCCGTAAAGGGCGCAATACCGCACGAGATGGTCACCGGAACCGGTTTTCCCGCTGAATGAAAACCATTGGTCTCTACCGACCTGCGCATCTCATCAGCCACTTTCAATGCCTCGCCACCTTCGGTACCGCAAAGCAGGCAGACGAACTCCTCACCACCATAGCGGGCAATAAAGTCAGTTACTCTGAGACGTGATTGAAGACTCTTTGCGATGACCCGCAGGGCCTTGTCTCCGGCCTGATGACCAAAGCGGTCATTGATCGATTTAAAATCATCGATGTCCCATACCAACATGCAGAGGGGGTCGTTGAAGCGCTTCCAGCGGGCATACTCTTGCTCCACCCGTTCTTCGTAGGCCAGGCGGTTGGGTAGTCCGGTCACGGCATCAATCAGCGCCAGATGATGGGCCTCGACCATGCGTGAGCGCAGTTCGCTGGACTCCTTCTCCAGCTTCGCCAATCGATGTTTCAGCTCCTGTTCACTCTCTTCGGTTTTTTGGTGCCACTGTTTCTCTTCCTGAAGGTAGTCATCGATATTACTCTGGATAAGGCTCAAGCGTTCACGCACGGCTGTTTTCAACTGTTGCAGATCGGTCGCCGCCTGGACACTCTCACCCAGATCACCGACATGGCCGGTCACCTTCTCGCTCAAACTTCTACCGTGCTCGATAATCTGATTTCGTCCATCGTGGGCACTTTGCAGATGCACACCCAGATCCTGCAGGCGCTGGGTCAGTTCCTCCAGAAAATCCTCTGCCTCCTTGATCTCCATCTGAACCTGACCATAGGATTTTGCCGAGAGTTCGAGCAGATCACGCAGGACTTCCGACCAGGCTTCGGTTGATGCCTTTCCGTCGAGACGCCGTTTTAATTGATTGATTTCATCTCCCCAATGCCCCGGCCACGAGGCCTGGTCCAATAAATTGAGCAGAATATCATTGGGTTTCAGTCCCTGCTCATGTTCACCTTGAGCGCTACCCAGCAGTCGTTCGAACAAGCCTGTCTTTTTCACTTGTACGGGCTGGTCTCTGCTCAAGAGCTGAACCAATCGGGAAAACCGATCAATCTCCATCTGTGACGGATCATCGGCCAATTGATGCATTAACCCAGCCGCTTCCTGTGCCTCTTTTTTGTTTAATTGGAGGGAATCGAGCAGCTTGATGTAGTCGCCCGTCTTATCGACATCATCTTCACCCGCGTCTTCCGAGAAGTGGAGTAATCCATCCGACAGAGCGTTCAGTTTACTCTTCAGTTTATCGTTGACACCACCGCGGACAGCGTCACGGACACCCTTCAGGTGGGGGTCCAGGCGGGAATCGAAGCCGCTGGCTGCAAGGGTCAAGCGTATGATGGTGCGAGTCAGTAACTCTTCCAGCTCGCGGTTGGCTTCATCCTCGCTTTCATGTTGACGCAGCAGATCTTCGTATCGCTCTTTCCAGTCTTTCTCATTCATCGCTTATCGCCATTCTCGCGAGAGTATGTAAAGCGTAACCGTAATGCTGTCAGCAACCAAATCCAGGTATTGTCGAGGAAATCCCTCATGCGGCCATGGGCAGCACAACATCTTTCGGCAATTCGATCTCCAGACTTACCGGCAAGTGATCCGAGTGTGCATAGTTGAGCACTTCCGACTTGGCCACTTTAAGGGTGGGTGAGGCCAGGATATGGTCCAGCTTGCGATTCGGGCGCCAACTCGGGAAGGTCATCATGTCGCAGGGACTGCCTTGCAGGTTGGTCCGTTCGATCAGATAGCGAAATTCCTCGGAACTGCAGCCACAGTTGAAATCCCCCATCAATACCAGATGTGAGTAGTGAGATACCAGATCGCTGACATAGGAGAGCTGGCGCAGACGCGCCCGACGGCCCAATGCCAGGTGCATCATACAGATACCCAAAGGCTTCTCGTTGGTCTCAAACTCCATCAATACGGCGCCACGGCCAGGTAATCCGGGCAGTCGGTACTCTGAAATGATGCTCGGTTCAACCCGGCTGAGCACACCGTTGCTATGTTGAGCCAGCTTGCCCAACTTTCGATTCACCTGCCGGTACCAGTAGGGAAAGCCCGCATGCTCGGCCAGATAGGCGGTCTGGTCGATAAAACCGCTGCGCAGACTGCCTGAATCGACTTCCTGCAGCCCCACCACATCGAAATCCTTTAACAGATGCGCAATCCGATTCAGGTTCCCCAGCTGCTGCTTATGCGGCAGCATCTGTTTCCAGCCACGGGTGACATACTCATGGTAGCGCCTGGTGTCGGCACCGGCCTGTATGTTGTAGCTGAGCAGGCGCAGTCTGTCTGTACCGTCCAGTATGGACTGGTTCTGAATGATTTGATTGTGCATCGTTGTTCTGGCGCGTGTTTTGATTATTACCTCGACTGCACTAGTCTTTTCGGCAACACTGGTTTAAAACTTGAGCGTCATCGCACAAGTTGTTAATACAATAGCATGCAGACGTAAAAAAGGCGGCAATATGCCGCCTTATTGTATCGAATACAGGTACAGAAAATGGTGATTACCTGCTCAGACCCTGTACATACTGGGCAACCGCCGCCATCTCTTCGTCACTCATGCGGGATACGACTCCCTGCATCATCTTGCTCGCATCGTTGGTGCGCTTGCCGTCACGAAAATCTTTCAGCGCCTTTTCCACATAGGGGGCATGCTGACCGGCTATGGCGGGAAAATTAGCTTGCGGGTTACCTGATCCTGCAGGGCCGTGGCAGGCCATACAGGCAGCCACGCCGGTCTCGGAATTGCCGGCCCGATAGATCGCCTCACCGGCACTGACCTTGTCCGCTGCAGCCTCACCGGTCTGCCGTGTTTGACTGGAGTAATAGGCAGCCAGGTCTGCTATATCCTGATCGGAGAGCGGCATTGTCATCGGTGACATGGTTTGATCGACACGGGCGCCCGATTTAAAATCCTTGATCTGCTTCTCGATGTATCTTGGAGACTGTCCCGCAATTTTCGGCCACAGGGGATTGATAGGGCTATTCCCATCAGCGCCATGGCATCCTGCACAGATTGCAGCCTTGTTTTTTCCCTCATCTGCATTCCCGGCGGCATGGGCCAGATTGAAACCGATGCCAAGGGCGATAGTTGCGGTTATGAACCATTTATTCATGATCAATCCTGCTCTAAATTCTGCTGGATATGTTGAAATTCCGAGCTTCGCTGCTCCACCTTCCCATGGGCGGAAACCTCAAAAGCCACCAAAAAAGCTGCAAAACTATAGCAGAATTTTCTAATAAAGGTCAAAATCAGACACTCCAACCCGACATAGGTTCTATCTATGCAGAAAGACCCCGACCAAACCATCGTGAAGCGCTGTTACGCGGTTATCTACACCCCCAGCCAACGCCGCAAGCGCTTCCCCGAAAACTGCGTACAACCGTTCGTCAGCGCTGAAGATGCCCTGACAGCCGCCTCAGAGCAGAAAGACCGTCACGCAGCGGAGGTGATGGGGCCTTCACGCTCGTCCGAAGGATTTCGCCTCTATTACCTGTTGAGATGGTTATAGTCACTGCCCGATCACACCCTGAGCTTAGCCATCTCCTGCTCGATCGCCATACCATCCAGGGTTTCGAAATCCGATCGACTGAAGGTGGTCATTCCGCCGGCCAGTTCATACCAGGCAAAACCATTCGTCCAGGGCGCATGCTGATAATGACCTTGCCGTTTGCGTGAGAGACAGTAGAGTCGGCCTGGCCGAAAGATCAGATTATAACTGGTCTTCCGTTCATGCAGTGTCCGTATATGCGCCCAGGCAGCAGTTGCGGAGCTGAACACCTCACACGACAGGGGGTATTGCAATCTACCGCCATTATGATGCCAACACGCCCTTTCAATGGGCAAAGGAGATGAGCGCACATAGAATTGAAAATGAAGGTGATTGACGGAAGCGTAGGCACCATAGCTGTTGTAGGCGATACCCAGTCCCGGCAATCCTGACCCCAACTCCTCTGCCAGAGACCAGACATACTCATGGTAGCCGGCACTCAACAGCTGTGGATGTCGCGCACGCCTGTCCGGCACCAGCAACCCATGCAGTGGCGCGAAGGGGAATTTATTATAGAGCAGCTCGATCTCATTCCCCCGTAACTCCCCCGCCCAGAGGACTTCTTTACGAAGATAGGGCTTATTGAAGTTGAATCCGTTCGGGTCGAAGGGACGACTGATTCCGTGCACGGGCTGCCGGCTCATGCGGGAGGGCCGAAATGCCCGAACATGATTGAACTGCAGCTCCCACTCCCCCGATTCGCGAAATTCGGTGGCCTGTATACCCTCAAATCCGATCGCCATCAGCTTCAGAAAGACCAGTTGATCATCCTCGGCGCCAGCCAGTTCACGACCTTCGCTCAAGGCTTCCCGGCAGTATACGGACAGGTTATCGAAACGGTGCGCCAAATCCCGCTTGAGTATCTGATAGATATCAGTGTCAAAACAGGCGTTGGCATGCACCAGTATATAGCTGCCGAGACCGGGATTGCGCAGCAACCGCTGCAACCCGGAAATGAATGCCTGCTTCAGTACCTCAAGGGAATTAAAGGGAGGCGCAGTAATCAACTATCAATGCATATGGCCCTGGTGGCCATCCTGTTTCATGCGCATCTGCAATTTACGCACCGTGGTATCCACTTGCAGGCTCGATCCATCCTCGAAGGTCAGAGTCAACGACACCTTCTCATCCGGGACCAGTTTCTGCTTCAGACCGATCAGCATCAAATGCAGCCCACCGGGCTGCAACTTGACCATCTCGCCGGCAGGCAGATCAATCTTCTCCACCTTGCGCATACGCATCATTCCCTCTTCCATGGTATGAGTATGCAACTCCACCACCTCAGCGGCAGGACTGCTGGCAGCCGTCAAGGCACTCCCCTCTTTACCCATATTGTGCAATCCCATGAAAGATGCAGAGTTCGGCTGACCGGGCGGAACAGCCCGGACATAGGGGTCGTCCACCATAATACCATCAGCGACATTGCCCGCGACAGCTGCCTGGCCGGCACAGATGAGAAACAATCCGACTAGAGAAAAACGTTTGAAACAGGACATTATGCTGAACTCCTCGTGCGTATCACTATCTTCAATCAATCTTCGACGGAAGTAGCCGTATATGGCTGACTCAAAGGCTGACGAGAATGACATCAATGCCTACCCCAAGGCAATCCAAATTGAAGTGAATTATGTCAATTCATGGCATTTATAGGCCATTTGACACAAGACATGTCATTTGACCCATCCGATAGATCGCAATTTCTGATTTTATGTACAAAAAAAAAGCGCCTGACACTGGAACAGGCGCTTTTTCCGGCATCCAATTTGGATGGACGTTTTGGATCAGAGCGTCAACAGCCAGTCAACGATGACCTTGATGTCTTCATCACTGACATGCGCATTAGGGGGCATAGGTACGGGGCCCCATACACCGGATCCGCCTGCCTTAACCTTTGCGGCCAGCATCTCGGCGGCGCCTTCCTGGCTCTTATACTTGGCAGCGACCTCTTTATAAGCAGGCCCGACTACCTTGGTTTCAAGTTGGTGGCAGGCCATGCAGCCACGTTGAGTCGCAAGTGCTACAGGATCAGCGCTAGCAGTTGCCACGGCACCCAGAGACAGTACTGTCGTGCTGGTTGCCAGCAGCATCATCTTCATCTTATTCATCAGGTATTATCCTCTAAATTCAAATAGTTATCACTCACACACCTGAAGGGATGGGTATTACCCTTCCCTTAAACCCGGCAAATTATAAAGTAAATAGACCACCATTGGCTATCAAAGACAATTATCAATCAGGTTAGTTTACATTAAATCACAACACACCCTACCCCATGGAAAACAACTTAACGGCACACTTGTAGTCATGAAATTCCACTTGTTAATCAACTTGTTACGAAGATCAAGCAAATCAATGAGTGCCATCCTTGTCTGCCAAATGAGCCAGATAAAGCGCCAATCCAAGCAGGGCGATGCCACCCGCAAATTGCAGGAGATCCATGGGCGTGGTGAATTCCATGCCCAGTGCAAACTCAAAATAGCGCACCACCAGAATCATCATCACGACCTTCGCCAACCGGCTCTTGAGATCATCCAGACTGGTGATCATCAGAACATTCGAGGCGCTCTCAGAGTTCTCTGCGTAATCGATTTTACTGATGAACAGTTCATATAGGCCGAGGGAGAAGATCAGCAACACCGTAGCCAACAGATAACCGTCCACGATCTCTACCACATGGGTAACAGTAGAGGATCGTAAATCGATCCGTTGCTCCGCGCTCAGCGAAGGGGAGGCGTAATCTCCGAGGTGAGAGATCATGTAAACAGCGTCCACCGAGGCCATATAGAACATTGCGATGGCCGCAGCCATGCTTGCCACAACGGCAGCCAGGACTACAAGCCGGCTGCTCCAGAGTATCTTTTCAAACTTCTTTTCCACAATTCACCACACTCAAGTTTGTCGTCGGACTATTATTCCCAGCCGCCGCCCAGACTCAAGTCTTTTCCCGCCCCAAAACCATCCGCAGGCCGCATGAACGGACAACGCCGCACTGGATCAAAAACAGTGAAATGATATCATCTGCCTCTTTTTGCCAGGACCATACCCAAATGCCAGTTTTCTTACCCGGCCAGCGCTGGATCAGTGATAGCGAATCGGAGCTGGGTTTGGGCAGTGTCGTTGAGTGCCAAGGACGCACTGTCTCCATCCATTTTCCCGCAGTGGGAGAAACCCGGGTCTATGCCCGACAAGGGGCTCCCCTGACACGGGTCGCCTTTTCGGCCGGAGACAGGGTTGAAAGCCGTGATGGCGACATGCTGCTGGTCTCCCGCGTGATAGAGAAGAACGGCTGCCTGAACTATCTGGGAGAAGATCAGACCGGCAGGCAGGCCACACTGGCGGAAGCGGATCTGAGCGACTCACTACGTATCGACCAACCCCAGCAACGCCTCTCCGCGGGCCAGATCGATCCACCCCACTGGTTCAATCTGCGCTATCACACACTGCGCCGGTTCGGACGACATCTGCAGTCACCCATACTCGGCCTGGGCGGACCCAGGATCGATCTGATCCCTCATCAACTGTACATCGCCCACGAAGTGGCCAACCGGCCTAATCCACGGGTGTTGCTGGCCGACGAGGTGGGACTTGGCAAGACCATCGAGGCCTGCCTGATACTGCACCATCAACTCATGACAGGGCGCTCAAGCCGAGCCCTGATCCTGGTACCGGACCCCCTGGTACACCAATGGCTGGTGGAACTGTTGCGGCGCTTCAATCTCAAGTTCCGCATATTCGATGAAGAGACCTGCCAGGCCATCCAAGATTCGGGACAGGCCGACAACCCTTTCCACGCTGAGCAGCTGGTGCTCTGCAGCCTTGACCTTTTTCATCACAATACTCAACGCCTCAGCCAAGCCCTGGATGGTGGCTGGGATATGTTGATTGTGGACGAGGCACACCATCTGACCTGGTCAGCCGACGATCCCAGTGCCGAGTATCTGCTGGTTGAGGCCCTGGCGCTTAAAACACCGGGAGTACTGCTTCTGACCGCCACGCCGGAACAGTTGGGGCGGGCAGGACACTTCGCCCGTCTGCGACTGCTCGATCCGGATCGCTACTATGATCTGCAGGCGTTTCAGGAGGAGGAGTACCACTACCAGCCTGTTGCAGAGGCTGTCGAGCAACTGCTCCGGCACAACAGGATAACGAAGGTGGCTGCAAGCCAACTGTGGGATATCCTGGACGAGAGTGAACAACAACCCCTCCTGACCCTGCTCGAAGAGAACGATACCGATGAGGAACAGCGGGATACGGCCAGGGAAACATTGATTTCAATGTTACTTGATCGACACGGTACCGGTCGTGTGCTGTTTCGAAACACCCGTGCCGGTGTCAGCGGCTTCCCTAAACGGGAGTTGCACAGCTACCCACTGCCCGTGCCTGTGGAATATGAGGGGGCAGGGATAGAAAGCGATGTTCCTGCGGAGCTGAGCCTCACCCCTGAACGTTTACATGCCGACCGGGGACACCCCGCCTGGTGGCTTGTCGATCCCCGGGTTGCATGGTTGATCGAGCAGTTGAAACAACATGTTTCCAGGAAATACCTGCTGATCTGCGCCCATGCGGAGACCGCCATCGAGCTGCAGGAGGCCATCAGGGTGCAGACCGGGATCGGCGCCGCCCTGTTTCACGAGGGGATGAGCATCATCGAGCGTGATCGATCTGCAGCCTGGTTCGCCGACCCGGAGGGGGCCAGGTTGATGATCTGCTCCGAGATCGGGAGCGAGGGTCGCAACTTTCAATTCGCCCACCACCTGATCCTCTTCGACCTACCTCTGGATCCGGATCTTTTAGAGCAACGTATTGGCAGACTCGACCGGATCGGCCAGAAAGAGACCGTACAGATTCATCTCCCCTATCTGGAACCGGGTCCGCAATCGGTACTGCTGCATTGGTACAGGGATGGATTGGATGCCTTCAGCCACCCGGTGCCTGGCGCCCATGAACTGTACAAACAGCTCAGTCCGGTACTATGGGAATCATTCGAGGGTATCGATGGGGAGGGCAATCTGGAACGGCTCCTGGAAGAGACGCGACAACTCAGGGCGGTGACCCAACAGCGCCTGCAGCAGGGTCGCGACCACCTGCTGGAATTGGGCGCCTGCCGTGAGCCCACTGCCAGCTGGCTGGTCAAGGAGCTGCGTGCGCAGGACCGATCCCATCATCTGCGCGACTATCTCGAGCAACTGTTCAACAGTTACAACATCGACACAGAGGAGCTGGGATCAGGCTTTATTCTGCGTCCCGGGGAACAGGTTATCGCGGGCCAGCTGCCCGGCCTGCCGAGCGAGGGGATGACGGCTACCTACAATCGCTGCGATGCCCTTGCCCATGAGGAGCGTCAACTGCTGACCTGGGAACATCCCCTGGTCAGCGGGGCTATGGAACATGTCATCGGTCAGCAGACCGGTAACAGCACCGCTCTCGCCTGCAAGCACGCCAAACTTAAAGCGGGACAACTTCTGCTGGAGTCCCTGTTCGTGGTCGAGTGCCTGGCTCCGCGCAAACTGCATGTCGCCCGATTCCTGCCACCGACACTGATCCGTATCCTGTTCGATGCCAACGGCAAGCGATGGGATCAACTGATCGGTTGCGACGATCTGCTGGAGAATGCCCAGCCCCTGGAGACACAGACCCTGCTACCGGTCATCGATAGCTACCGTCAACAAATAAGAGCAATGGTCGAGCAAACTGAAACCGCAGCCCATCACAGCATGGAGCCGCTAAAAAACAGTGCCGTCAATGGGATGATGGAGCACTACACGGAAGAGATACAACGGATGATGGCACTCAGAAAACACAACCCGGGGATACGCGAGGAGGAGATCCGCCTGATGCAGGATCAAGGCCTTGCACTACACAAGTATCTGCAGGCCACCAGGGTGCGTCTGGATGCAGTGCGCCTGATTGTCACGTTATGACCCGAAACCGTTTACGTAAAGGCTACCCGATTACCCATCATGCTCAACTATCTGCTTTAGCCTGCTTCATCGTCACTGAGGGCACTGTGAATGCAGGCCGCACATTGACGCATAATATGAATAGCCCGCAAACATACGCGAATAGACACAATCTTAGCGGTTTAATCCAAAAGCTTAGGTGAGACAGTCAATCGGAAAAGGGTGTTGCACAAACTGTAGGATTTGGGTCCATCCAATCAACTTTGTTGGAGAGTTAATAGATAGATTTGCGTTAATTCGCTTTCATTTGCGGACTTAGAACTATTTTGCGAGTATTTGCGGCCTGTTTGTAGAGATCGCGATCACCTGATCGGCAACTGAGTATCGTGAGTAATCAGGTAACTGAATAAAGCGGGCAGCCGGGAATGGCTATAAGTGAAGCGATAGCTGTGTGCTGGGCTCGCCTACTCGAAGAGTTTCTCGATGGGGTATGGCCGGCAGATCCCATAACCCTGGGCGTAATCGATCCCGATATCCTTCAGGCGATGCAAGACACTGTCGTTTTCCACAAACTCCGCGATGGTCTCCAATCCCATGATATGCCCGATCCGGTTGATGGCATCCACCATCGAATCATCGATTAGGTTATCGAGCATCTCTTTGACGAACGCCCCGTCAATCTTCAGATATTCCACAGGCAGATGCTTGAGATAGCTGAAAGACGAGAGGCCGCTGCCGAAGTCGTCCAGGGCGAATTCGCAACCGAAACGCTGCAGCGTGCGCATGAAGTGCTCGGCTGAGGTCAGATTGGATATGGCCGCGGTTTCGGTGACTTCGAAACAGAGCATCCCCTTTGGAATGTCATAACGTTTGATTCTGTCAAGGATCAACTGCAGGATATCTTCATCGCACAAAGAGTGGCCCGACAAATTGACAAAGTAACGCCCTCCCCTAGCGAGACACACCTCCCGGTTGTCCACCATATAGCGTATCAATCGATCGATCACCCAACGATCCACGTTCGGCATCAGACCGAACCTCTCCGCTGCCGGTATAAAGGCCCCGGGAAGGATCAATTCACCCGACTCATCCAACATGCGAATCAATACTTCAACATGCTCTGCCGCTTTGTTGTTGATCGATTTAATGGGCTGTACATAGAGGGTGAAACGGTCTTCATCCAGCGCACTGCGTATACGGGTTACCCATTTCGCTTCACCGTGCCGCCTGGCGGCAGAACTCCCTAGAGGGTCGTAGATATGGATTTTGTTCCTGCCCTCCTCCTTGGCGGAGAAGCAGGCCGAATCCGCCAAACTCAAAATCTGTTCCAGATTATTGCTCTGATTGTCTATCGGCACCATGCCGATACTGACACTTTGCGAAAAGCTCTTATCTCCATAGACAAAGCGAAAACCCTGGATTGAAAGACGAATGCTGTCAGCGATACGTTCAGCCGCCTCGACAGAACACTGGGACAACAGTATGGCGAACTCATCTCCGCCCAATCTGGCCAACAGATCGCTGTTGCGGATGGAGCGTTTGATTAGACTGGCCAGTTGACGCAGCAGCTCGTCCCCCGCGGCATGACCACAGTTGTCATTGACGATCTTGAAGCGGTCAATATCGAGATAGAGCAGGCAATGCACGCACTCCTCTACCGCTGGCCGTTCCAATAAACTTGTCAATTGACGATCAAATTCGGTTCGATTGTAGAGCCGCGTTACCGGATCGTGGCTTGATTGCCAGCTCAGCTGCGCCGCCAGCTTTCTTGATTGGCTGGTGTCTTTGATAACCAGCACGATACTCTCCAGATTGCCCGCTTCATCCATGAGACGGGTAATCGACTGCTGCACCGACAGTCTCGGGCCTTCCCTGTGTTTCAATACCAGCAGCGCTCCTTCGCAGTCGATAATCCTATCAAGCGGAAGCGGATCCTTATCCATAACCGATTCATCGAAGACCCGGTATACCTCAGTCAATCGGCGTCCCACCATCTGCCGGTTGGAGTAACCAGTCATACCTTCCGCAGCCAGATTGGCAAATTCGACCCTGCCTGCCGCATCGAGCAGAATAACCGCATCTTCCACCGAAGAGAGCATTGCCCGAGTCCGCTGTTCCGCCATGGTGTAGGTAGCCAGCTTCTCGTCCTGGAGCAGGCTCGAGTCGATTTCGCTGATCTGCACCAGACAGTAACCCGGATGCATCATCAGCGGCTTGACACTGACCCGAATAAAATATCTTTCATCGACTCTGAACAGATGACGGGTACTGGTAAGGGAGAAATAGGTATGCAACGAACCATCGGACTGGGTTGCCTGCGCAGCAGTGAGCACCATTTTCGAGAAGCGGGGTCCCGCCAGCTGCGGGATAAGTTCTTCAAGCGGCTCTGATAGCGCCTCTTGATCCGCCTTTCCGGTAATGTCAGATAGATGTCGATTCCAGGCAACCACCCGACGATCGGTATTTATGAGGCAGAGTCCAACATCGCAAGCGTCGATCACTTCCTGCAGCTGCACCATATCACTCTGGCTAAAAACCCCTGCCTGCAGCGCCTCTGTTAACCCCTTCCCCTGCACGACCTTACCTCTCGTAAAACACGCTATATCGTAGTCATAAATATTCAATGAGATATGCAGCGGCCGAGTCTTTCAGCGCCTGGTCATCAGTTCCTGAAACTATCCGCCGTCTCAGGCGATTAACAACGATAGGAAACATCAGGTCATTGTCCTTATTATTCCGCATACGACGACCTGCCAGTAAGCAGGTTGACTTGGTATAGGATCGGCCGACCCTTACTGGAACTTTAATCCACAATGGTAAACCAGGACTAAGAGAAGTGAGCAGCTGGTGGTTAGGTCCTGTCAACAGGCCCTAAAACAGTTCGATCTCTTGTCGCTTCAATGAACGATACCCTCCCGGCACGAGAGACTGGTCCAATGACAGCCCTCCAATCGACAGCCGGTGCAGCGCCACGACACGATTTCCCAGCGCCGCAAACATCCGCTTTACCTGGTGATATCTGCCTTCGGTGATCGTCAGGTGCAACTCAAGCTCCGACACCCTCTCAATGGTTGCCGGTTTTGTGGGTCGGCTTTCGCCCTTGAGCAACAGACCTGCACCCACGCTGGAGGCCTGTTCCACCGTCAGCGGCTCAGCGAGTGTGACATGGTATGTTTTGGGGCAGTGATTCGAGGGAGCGGTGATTCGATGCGACCATTGACCGTCGTCGGTAACCAACACCAATCCCGTGCTATCGATATCGAGCCGCCCTGCGATATGCAGCGCATTCCGTTTGGGGACGTCGAACAGATCCAGAACCGTCCTTTGACTGGGATCGCGGGTGGCGCAAACCACGCCCAGGGGTTTGTTGAACATGAAATAGCGTGGCAAAGGCGGGGGCAGCAAGCTGTCATCAAGGACCACCTCGGCCTGCATATCCACCTGGCTGGCGGGTTGTGTGACAGGAGCGCCCCCCACACTGACTCTGCCCCCCCGGATGATGCTGCGCGCCTGGGACCGGGTCAGATCGGTGGTTTGGCAGAGATAGCGATCAAGTCTCATAGCTCCTTATAGATCTCACCACCCTGGTGTTTGAACTCCACCGCCTTCTCCCGCATTCCCTGTTGCAGTGCCTGATCCTCGCCAACCCCTTGGGAACGGGCATATTCCCTCACATCCTGGGTGATCTTCATGGAGCAGAAGTGTGGCCCGCACATGGAGCAGAAATGGGCCACTTTATGGGCCTGGTGGGGCAGTGTCTCATCGTGAAATGCCATCGCCTTCTCAGGATCGAGGCTGAGGGCGAACTGATCGCTCCAGCGAAACTCGAATCGCGCCTTGGACATGGCGTTGTCCTGCAGCTGGACACCGGGGAAGCCTTTCGCCAGATCCGCGGCATGAGCGGCGACTTTGTAGGTAATGATCCCTTCGCGCACATCCTCTTTGTTGGGCAACCCCAGATGTTCCTTGGGTGTCACATAGCAGAGCATGGCGGTACCGTACCAGCCGATCTGGGCAGCGCCGATTCCGGAACTGAAATGGTCGTAGCCGGGGGAGATGTCGGTAACCAGGGGGCCTAGAGTATAGAAGGGCGCCTCGAAACAGTCCTGCAGTTCCTTGTCCATGTTCTCCTTGATCATCTGCATCGGCACATGACCCGGCCCCTCGATCATTACCTGTACATCATGTTCCCAGGCGATCCTGGTCAGTTCCCCCAGGGTCTCCAGTTCGCCGAACTGGGCAGCATCGTTGGCGTCGGCCAGGCAGCCGGGACGCAGACCGTCGCCCAGGGAGAAGGCCACGTCATAGGCCTTCATGATCTCACATATCTCCTCGAAGTGGGTGTAGAGAAAGTTCTCCTGATGGTGTGCCAGGCACCATTTGGCCAGGATCGAGCCGCCGCGGGAGACGATGCCGGTAACCCGTTCGGCAGTCAAAGGGACATAACGCAGCAATACACCGGCATGAATGGTGAAATAGTCGACCCCCTGCTCCGCCTGTTCGATGAGGGTATCGCGCATAATCTTCCAGTTCAGCTCTTCCGCTTTGCCGTTGACCTTCTCCAGCGCCTGGTAGATGGGCACGGTGCCGATCGGCATGGGGGCGTTGCGCAATATCCACTCCCGGGTTTCGTGGATGTTGTCGCCGGTGGAGAGGTCCATCAGGGTATCGCCGCCCCAGCGGGCCGACCAGGCCATCTTCTCCACCTCCTCCTGTATGGATGAGGTAATGGCGCTGTTGCCTATATTGGTGTTGATCTTGACCCGGAAGTTGCGGCCGATGATCATCGGTTCCAACTCGGGATGGTTGATATTGGCGGGAATGATTGCCCGTCCGGACGCCACTTCATCGCGCACGAACTCCGGTGTGATCTCATCGGGGATACGGGCGCCGAAGGGCTCACCCTGATGCTGACGCAGCAGTTTGGCATAACGCGGATCATCACGCAGTTCCTGCAGGCGGCAATTTTCCCGGATAGCTACGAACTCCATTTCGGGGGTGATGATTCCCCGGCGGGCATAGTGCATTTGGGTGACATTTTTCCCGGGTTTCGCCCGTCGCGGGGCATGAATATGTTCGAAACGAAGATGGGCAAGGGCAGGGTCACTCTGCCGCACCCGGCCGTATTCCGAACTGGGGCCGTCAAGCAGCTCGCTGTCGCCACGCTCCCGAATCCAGCCGGAGCGGAGGTCGGGCATCCCCTTGAGCAGATCTATCTTATGGGCCGGATCGGTGAAGGGGCCTGAAGTATCATAGACAGGGATCGGCGGATTCTCCTCCGTCCCAAAGCTGGCGGCTGTCGCCTCCTGGCTGATTTCACGCATGGGCACACGGATATCAGGGCGGGAGCCATCGACATGGATTTTACGAGATTTATAGAAGGGGCCGGTCACCGCTTCGGAAAGCGTGGCGGTCTTTTTGATGAAATCTTCAGGGATTACGCTCATGCTTGAAACCTCGCTGCGGCTGAGGCGAAGATGAGCCCGGTAAGGTTTCAGCTTCCCTCCGCCGGTATTAACCGGATCAGGTAGTAAGGGTCTTTCTCAGCCCAAGACGGCCACCCGCCATGGACACCCCCAGCCTGCCAATCCGCGCAGTATAACCCGATTCCACAGCGGTGAACCAAGATTAATCGGATGGCGGTTCGACAGAACACGCGCAGTAATGGCGGCAATCATTCCAAGCCAGCCGGCCACATTACAAGATAAGGTTTATAAACAGCAACTTAGATCGACGAATAGAGCCGACCATTCAATCCGGAGGTCAGATACCTGTATCGAAATACCCCACAGAGTGACGGAGTCTGGCCCGCTTGATCGGCTAAAATCGCTCAGGAGAATCTTGCCCGGAGGTAATAAAATACGTAGTCTTAATCCTCTGCCGCATTAAACCATATTAATAACCAGGATATTTTCATGATGGCAAGCAGCTTCGAGAAAGCACGATTCAACATGGTGGAACAGCAGATCCGTCCCTGGGAGGTACTCGATCCGCGCGTACTCTCGTTAATGGAATCTCTTCCACGGGAACATTATGTTCCGCAATCCTACCGGGATCTGGCATATGCCGATATCGAGGTACCCATCGGGCAGGGGCAGCACATGATGTTCCCCCGAATCGAAGCCAAATTGATGCAGGCCCTGGCCATCCAACCGACAGACAAGGTACTGGAAGTGGGTACCGGCAGCGGTTACCTCACAGCCTGCCTGGCAAACCTGGCTCAAGAGGTCGTCTCCATCGACTTCCACAACGAATTTACCGGGCAGGCCAAAGAGAAACTCGAACAGCAAGGTATTCAAAATATCACCCTGATCAACGGAGATGCCCTTGCCGACCCGCTGGAAGAAGGGCCTTTTGACGCGATAGCCGTCACCGGCTCCCTGCCCACCAGTCAACAGGCCGAAATCTTCCGTCAACAGCTGAATGTTGGCGGGCGACTGTTTGTCGTCACCGGCACGGCACCGGTGATGGAGTGCATGTTGATCACCCGGCATGCCGATAAGATCTTTCAGGAAGAGAGCATTTTGGAAACGGAGCTGACGCCGTTGATCAATGCACCGGCACCCGTGGTGTTTGAGTTCTAACCTACCAGCCTGTTGCTGCTCCCCGGTTAAATTTCGCAGCACAGCGAATAACTATAAAAGTGAGGGAGACCATGTCTAAGAGCAAGTGTGAATTACCGTTGACCCATGCCAAAACCAGTCAACTGTTGATCATCAATACTCAGGAGAGGCTGACGAAGGCAATGCCAAAGCCCGACCTGGATCAAATGGTTACCAATATCGTTAGACTCAGCCAGGCGGCAAGTGCGCTGGAGGTACCCATCATCCTATCCGAACACTATGGCAAGGGGCTGGGCAACACCCTGCCGCAAATCGCCAAACACCTGCCGCCGCACACAAAGGCAAAAGACAAACTGACCTTCTCCTGTTGTACCGCCCCGGGATTCGAAGAGGAACTGACAGATAACGGCAATCGGAAACAGGTCGTAATTGTCGGTCTCGAGGCCCATATCTGTGTCCTGCAGACTGCATCCGGGCTGCAACAATGGGGTTATCAGGTGTTCGTGGTTGAGGACGCCGTCTCTTCACGCAATCCCCATCACCGAAAAAACGCACTTCAACGGATGCGTTTAAATGGCGTTCAGGTCACTAACAGTGAATCGGTTGCGTTTGAGTGGATGGGGGACGCCAACAACCCGAAGTTCAAAGAGGTCTCTCTGCTGTTTCGCTGAATCAACAGGGAACGTCAATCGGGTATGCGGACCGGCAGTCGTGCCTAGGTATGGGACTTACCCCTGAGCCGCTGCTGAAGCCTGTTCGCAAGCAGATCGTAACCAGAGAACGAAGACAATGGATGAGAGTTACTGAAGTCGATCTGCGATTACACATTCATTGCCTGATTTCCCACTCCTCGACATGTCCTTTGCGGAGTTTGAATAATGGGTGTGGCTTTATGGTTGATGCGTTTCTTACAGCCGTGTAGGCAACAGGGTCCCGCTCTCTTAGCTTTTTCAATAAATGCCTGAATTCATAGTTTATTTGACCCTCTGTAACATACAATCGGGTACGCACGCTTTTATTGAGAATTTTTCTTTTATCGAATTTGTAACCACGTTTTTCGGCCTCACCGGCAATTTGCCGTAGATAGGTCGCAACGGCTCCAAGCGGATTTCTTGACTCCTTAAACCTGGTGAGTTGAGGATGGTTGACATAACCGACGGTGTTACCCTGCAAAACCTTTTGTGCCAACAGCGCCTCTCTCCACAATGCCACCAAACCTTTTGAATCCAGATACTTTGGATGGAGTGACCAGAGCCTCATGTCATGCTGACCAGTTCAGTTATGAAACCTGTCGGCTCCAGTCCGAACAGCCCTGGTTCAATACATGGTATTGCCATTCTTGGTCTCACTATGCCGTAAGGTAAAACGCTATCGCATTATGATTATTTGCTTCCGAAGCTCGCATCTTACACGCCCCGCAGAACAGACAGTTCGATTTTCACAAATCCCATTGCTGCCGCAATCGTATTTAACGTTCCATAGCCGCCAGTTTGACGCCCATCGCAAGGAACAATCCGGAAAATACCTTCTGTACTCCTTGAACCATACCGGGTGACCGCGAAACATATTGACGCACTTGGTTCGCCAGAACTCCGTAACCAACAAAGACAACCAGGGTCATAACCATAAAAATTGCGCTTGATGCCAGCATGTATGAAACAGGTGATGATGCACCGCTCGGAACGAATTGCGGTAGAAATGCAAGGAAGAAAATCGAGAGTTTGGGGTTCAAGATATTAATCAATATGGCCTGCATGGCAATTTTTCCATATCCATCGGTATCCGGCTTGCTGTTGAAATGCATGGCGCCGGATTCATTCCACATGGTCCAGGCCAGATAAACCAGATAGCATACCCCCAGAAACTTAAACACCTGAAACGCCAAGGCACTGGCGTACAATATGGCCGCCAACCCGAACACGCTGGCCAACAAATGAGGCACGATTCCAAGGGTACAGCCAAGCGCGGCGAAAATACTCGCGCGCCACCCCTTGGTCAGACCCGTGGAGACGGTATAGAGCACACCGGTACCCGGTATCATCACCACAATCAGAGAAGTTATCAGAAACTCTGTGACGAACATAAGCTATACCAATCATGCGGCCTTAACACTAATGGCAATGGGATATGGGGCATAAGGCGAAATTCGCCCGGCTAAGTTTTGACACTTGAAACAAACCCATCCACTGCACTTCGATTATGTACTTTTTTTCTCCTGATGTGGAGCATGAAAGCAGCAGTTACCGATCTCGAGGGAGCGGTGTGTAATTCCTTTCCGGTCCTTAAAGGGCAATATATCGTGCCATGCATTCAACCTTTCCCTTTAAAATTCGACCAATATCGATAATGCAATATCACTTTAAGACATAGACGGGATATGTCATCGTTTAAATGTATAGCTCGCCACTAATCAAATTAACGCATCCTTAAGGATATTATGGGTTTAACCTTCAGGAGAAATTACGCCTGAATCGTGTACAATCCTGTTGAATGCTGTAAACATCTCACTAAGGTTGCAAGATAATGGGAGAACACAAACAGAAACCGGGAAGCGACTGGCACGCCTGGGAGAAACAGCGTGACAGCCTCAAGAATCGATGGGTCATCGTCGTGGTGACATTCTGGGTGACCGCGCTGATCGCCGCAGCCATGTACATGGTGAACAAACAACTTGATTTCATCCTGACATCCATCGCACTCGGCATGATGGTGTTAGGTGTATGGCTGAAGTCACGCTACCAGCAACATCTTCGTCGAGAGCCTGACAATAAGGCATAACAACAATGAGGTTGATTGCTGCAGATGTCTAAAATTATCAATTTAGGGTGTAGTGTCTCGGATGTCCATCGCCAGTATGCCGAAATACATGGCGCTCTTTTCGGTATTACTTCATACCGTATGATCCTCTACGCCCTGAAGGGTAAAACGAGCTCGCTGTACAGCGATTATGAGCAAAGACTGAATACGCTACAGGATGAACTTGCAGGATTGGTTGAGCAGATCGATAGTGTCGCCGAAGATGATCTGCCTTTGAGAAATGCGGCCGAGCTTCAACAAACATTGATTGACTATACGCAAACACTAAAACAGGCAATCAGCCAGCTACGCTCAATCTGTGGTTTTCTCAAGAGTAACAAGGAGGATTACCGCTCGACCAACGAAAGCGGCCAACCAACGTTTAATCGGGATAAGGTCGATTACGACTACACGATAAGGGAACTTGAGCGTATCGGCACAAAACTCAATAAGCTGTTTTCAACCTACTAGGGCCTGTTAACGCTAATCCAATGCGCCCTGCTGGGGCAGTTTTTCCGCCCAGCAAGGCAGAATGAGCATGGTGTAGTTATTCTACATGAGCGATTGATAACGCCGCTGGGCGCGAAAACAGCCCCAGCCCTCCGGGTTGGGCCTGAAAAGGCGCCGGTCAATCTCAATGTGAAGTTATCATCAATGCTGTTGATGAAGCGTGATAGGTTAAATCTCAATATCAATCATATGGAGTAAATAGATGATTATTCGTCATAATTGACGAACCTCAGATAGAACAACCAATTCCCCCGTTGCAATAACATACTCATTTCAACCGACCCTGAAACAACACTTATTGGACTGGTTATGACTTCTCCAGCACCTTGACTTAAAGAATAAAAACAGAGATTCACGTATCCAATACAGATCGACTGCTGCTACGCACAATAATTTTTGTAGTAACCTCATATTCTGGAACTACTTTTTACACCCATTATTCTATATCAAGGTGGCTGGATGAAAAACCGACGCGTTCTCCTAGACAGTGAACTATCTCCTTTGGTTCTTGACCTCTTCCAGGAGGCGAAATTCGAGGCTGATATCATCTCGCCGAAGAAACGCATTCTGAGGCCGCTGCTGGAGCTTGGAGACTATTCTGCCATCCTGGTCCGCAGTAAGGTTTCGATCAATTTCGAAATGCTTGAATCTGCCGGCAAACATCTCAGGGTGATCGGCGTATTCGGCGATGACATCACCAAGATCGACATCGCTGATGCCTCGCGCAATGGGATTTTGGTCAAGGTCACTGAATATGGCAACAGCTACGAAGTGGCAAACCTGGCTGCACGCTTGATGGTAAAACTGATCAGCAGGTCATTCCGCACGCGAGATTCCAAGAAGGCCTTGATAGTGCAGACCTTATCAGAGTTGGAGAATGATGAATTGACCGGCTTCGAGTTGGCCAATCTCGTGATCGGCCTTATCGGATGTGGAAACGTTGCCCAGGTTGTAGCCACGGAAATACGCCCTCACTGTCAACGAGTGATCGGCTATGATTCACATCTCCGTACCGTCTATGAAAACTTCCACCAGCGTTCACCGCTTGAGAAACCGGTGATTGAATACAATCAACTAAGCGAGGTGCTGGAACACTCCGATGTGATCAGTATACATACAGCGGGCGATGAGAAGGTATTCAAGGGCAAGGAACTCTACTTTGCCAGAAACCGCCCGTTTATCGTAAACACATCGCGTAGCGGGAATATCGATTATTCCGCATTACTTCAGGCGTTGTTGGAGAATCGGGTAAGAGGTGCGGCCATTACGCTGCCCAAAGAACAACTGAGGGAGAAAAAACTGCCGGAGTGGGTGCAACCCTTCCTCAAACACAATAATGTCATCATCGCGCCTTGTGCCGGCGTGCCTGCATCGGATACCAGGCGTAAACAGGCACGTAGACTTGCGCGGTCACTTATTGATTATCTGGATCATAAGGATTTGTCCCTAGCAGTAAATCCAATGGATGTGGTTGTCTGGAAACGCGAACCGCGCTACCCACTCTCGCGAGGAAAAACCCGTAGTACAGTACCTATCTTTTGGAGTCGGTAATCTATGTCCACGCTTTAACGGGGTTCAGGTCTTGTAAGAAGAAAAGCCATAATGGATACAAACAGCGCTGTCAAACCCGCCATCACCCATGGACTGCTGATTCTCAGGTACATGACTACCCATGCTGCGACGAGTAGTATCACAGCCGTAACTTTACTGGAGCGTGAAATGGCCCCTTGCCGCTCCCAATCAACCAAGAGCTTTCCAAAATGCGGATGAGCATAGAGCCAACGATGCAGTCGCCCTGATCCTTTCGCGGCAAACCAGGCGGCCAACAGCAGAAACGGCACCGTTGGCAACCCGGGAAGAATCACACCGATCACCGCGAGCGCCAGAAAGAGATAGGCAAGTATCAATGCAGCCCAGCGGGTCAGGTCAGTCATGTGATCAATATTGAGTCCGAATAACGTGCCATTGCGCTTCTTCGTGTCGGCCGGGTGTGATTGCCCGCAATTTCATTCGCGCCAGTATTGTGGCTGACTTAGGGCCTGTTAACACTAATCCAATTGGTCCTAACGTACAAACGTTCGCTTGCGCTTTCATCTGCACGCCTCGCAGCGCTTATCAGGTACAGTTGATTTCATTCACGATACATGGCCGATGTAATGAATTCACCAAAAGACTCACACCAAACAATAACACTATTGTAACTAGGGCCTGTTATATACTTACCTGATTACTCATGAAGCTCAGCTATTGAGCCTGTGGTGCAAGCATAATGGAACCTACTGAATAAAAGAGGATTTCATCATGCCGAGAAATACCATTCAATTTCAAAAAGGCCTTGGTTTGCACGATTTTCTTGAACAATATGGGACCGAGGATCAGTGTCGCCAGGCATTGTATGATTTGCGCTGGCCGACGGGCTACGTCTGCCCTGAGTGCGGCAACACAACAGGCTGTGAACTCAAAAAGCGTCAGATATATCAATGTCACAAGTGCCATCATCAGACTTCCCTGACCGCCGGCAGCATCTTCCATGGCACCAAGCTGCCGCTGAGAACGTGGTTTCTTGCGATCTATCTGTTGACCCAACGCAAGAAAAGTATCTCGGCGCTGCAACTATCCCGCGAAATCGGGGTGAACTACAACACTGCCTGGCGACTCAAGCATAAGTTGATGCAGGTGATGATGGAACGTGAGCGTGGAAAAAAACTGGAAGGTCGCATCGAATTGGATGATGCTTATCTGGGAGGCGAGCAAGCCGGTAAGCGTGGTCGTGGATCGCGCAACAAAATCCCTTTCGTGGCTGCTGTTGAGACGACGCGGGACGGCAGGCCCATGAAAATTCAACTGCGTCGTGTAAGGGGCTTCCGCAAACGTGAAATCGCCCGATACGCCCGGTCTTGCTTGATGCCTGGCAGCGAAGTCTTTACCGATGGGCTTTGGTGCTTTAGTGGCGTGACAACCGCTGATTGCCATCATAACCCCATGGTGACGGGTGGTGGGCGCCAAAGTGTCCAGTATTCGTGCTTCAAATGGGTAAATACGATGTTGGGTAATGTCAAAAACAGTCTGTTGGGTACTTTTCATGCGATTCGAGATAAACATGTGTCGCGTTATCTTGCTGAGTTCGAATATCGGTTTAACCGCCGTTTCGATTTACCCGCCATGATTGAACGATTGCTTTTTGCCGCTCTTCGCACTCCACCTATGCCATATCGCCTCTTGAGAATGGCTGAGGTTTAGGGGTAATCAGGTATACTTATATTCGGTTCAGGCAACTGCCACCAGGTAGACAGCAAACAGATCATCTTCATCGACCCAATGACGAACCTGGGTAAATCCGTTTTCTGTGACCAGTTTGATAAACTCCGTCGGTGAGTATTTATAGGAGTTTTCGGTGTGCAGTGTTTCGCCTTTTTCAAATTTGAAGCGGTGACCGTTGAGGCGAAGCGTTTGTTCTTCAGTGCTCACCAGATGCATTTCGATGCGCCCCTCTTGGTTGTTATAGAAGGCGAGATGCTCGAAGACTTCGGGATCGATATCAGTGCCCAGTTCCTGCTGCATGCGCTGCAGCAGATTCAGGTTGAAATCCGCGGTCAAGCCCGCTGCGTCGTTGTAGGCGGCGTTCAGCACCCGCTCGCTCTTTTTGGTGTCGACACCGATCAGCATCATACCCCCGCTACCCACTGTATCGTGTACCAGGCGTAAAAATCCGCCTGCCTCGCTGGGGCTGAAATTACCCAGGCTGGAACCGGGAAAAAAGAGTAAGCGAGGTCCGTTGGGTACTTCGCAAGGAATCGGCAATGAGTGAGTGAAATCGACACAGGCGGCATGAATGGGCAACCAGGAATACTCTGCCGCCAAAGCCCTTGCATTCGATTTCAGATAGTCGAAGGAGATATCCATCGGCACAAAGGCGCTCGGCCTTAACGCATCGAGCAGCAGGCGTACTTTTGCGGCGCTGCCGGCGCCCGGTTCGATCAGCACTCGCCCGGTTCCGGTCAGGGTTGCTATCTCCTCCGCGAGGCTCGACAGCATACGCCGTTCAACGGTAGGCAGGTAGTATTCCGGTTGTTCGCATATCCTGTCGAACAGTTCCGATCCACGCTGATCATAGAAGAATTTCGGTGGGATCGATTTGTCCGATTTGGAGAGACCCGTAACCACCGCGTCATAAAGGCTAAGCGCCTGGGGCTTATGATCGTGAAAGGTAACATTCTCCATCATGCGTCCTCCGCGAGTCGCAAGCCGGTAAAGGCCCAGCGTTCATCCGGATAAAAGAAGTTACGGTAACTGGCGCGTGCATGACCAGCGGGTGTCGCGCAACAACCACCTTTCAGCACCATCTGGTTGGACATGAATTTACCGTTGTACTCCCCCATTGAACCGACCAAGGGCTTGAATCCTGGATAGGCGGCATAGGGCGAGGCCGACCAGGTCCAGAGGTCGCCAAACCACTGTCCCATCTCCCCCGCCGGCGCGGGATGAAGCCGATCCCGATCGACGAAGTTACCGCTCAACGGCTGCTTGGACAGCACGACCTCCAGTTCACCCTCCAGCGGCAGACGCTTGCCCGACCAGCGGGCGTAGGCGTCCGCCTCATAGTAGCTGAGATGACAGACGGGTTCGTGAGGATTCAGTGGGCTCTGCCCACCCAGAGTGAACTGCAGCCACTCATCCTCTTGCTGCTCCCAATAGAGCGGATGCCGCCAAGCCTCGCGTTGCAGCAGGGCCCAACCGTCGGAGAGCCATAGCGCCGGATCGTCATAGCCGCCGTCTTCCATGAACACCCGGTACTCACCGTTGGTCACCAGGCGATCGGCAAGCCGAAAATCGGACAACAATAGAGCGTGCCGTGGCGTTTCGTTGTCATAGGCGAAACCCTCATCCTCTCCATGACCGATTCGGTGAACGCCACCCGCCTGTTCCACCCAGCGCATCGCCCTGGTATTGCCGGAGGGGGTCTGCAGATCGTCCCGATAGGCCGGCTTCAGTGGATTCGACCAGAAGTTGTGCTTCACATCCATCAGCAGCAGTTCCTGGTGCTGCTCCTCATGGTTGAGCCCAAGGATGACCCGGAATGCGAGTTCGCTCCAAGCCTCCTCATCTACGGTCTCCATCAACTGCATCATCTGTTCGTCCACATGGGCGCGGTATCGGTAGATTTCGTCCACTGTCGGGCGTGACAACAGACCCCGCCGGGGTCTGGGATGCATCATGCCGTGGGTGTAGTAGTAGCTGTTGAAGATATAATCGTACCGGGGATGAAAGGGCCGGTAGTCGGGATTGAAGTGAGGCAGCACGAAGGCCTCGAAAAACCAGCTGACATGGGCGATGTGCCACTTGGGCGGGCTGGTCTGAACGATGGATTGGATTTGAAAATCATCCAGCTGTAGCGGCTGACAGAGGGTCTCGGAAAATTGTCGGACACGCTGAAACTCCGCAACTACCCGATCACGACTGCTGTTTATTGTGATAGCAGTGTCCATATCAATATCTCATTCTGATTCTTTATACTATCTGAGATCCGGTGCATGCCATACCATTGGTAGCTCAAGCCATCAAGCCCGCTCCATGTAAACGTAATTGCTGAAGATATACAAGCAACAAACTATAGGGTTGATCGTGCTTCAACAATTCCGCATAGGGCAGTACCGCACCGGCCCAGCCATCCATATGCCAATAGGCACCCTGCTTCAACTCAAGTTCCATCCAATCAGCGGGCTCAGGGTAGGCGGTCACATAAAATAGGCATCCGGAATCGATTCATCGCCAGTCACAAAGCCGAAGTTCATCTGCTCGTCGGCATGCTCAGCATCCGCAGGATCGACACCGGGGACCAAACGGCCGGAGAACCAATTCAAGGCAAGATCGAAATGGTGCGGAAAGAGTTGTACGGGACTGGCCTCCTCCCTCAGTCCACCCGTGAATGCCTTGAATGCAACATCCACCCAATTGATAGCCTGACGATAGCTTTCAACCGCCGCAATGATCCATCGGCATATACGCGCCGCACTCTGTCCGGCCAGGGGCAGCGATGACAGCCTGCCATCACTGCCGGATAACACCAGTCGATGCGCGACCAGGTCAAGGATGAGTTCATAATTCTGTGCGCCGACTGGAAAGGGTGTAGTGGTCAATCCATGGGTGTAGACACTCAGGGTAATATGCCAACAGTGCTTTGACTTCGGCATAAAATGGCTGCGCACCTTACTGACAATACGGGCATATTGATGCAGAGTATCCCTGGTTGGTCGCCAGGCAGACAGAGCAAGCGCGGGAACTTGTCCCGGCACGACAGTTTCTTGATTGGTCATGGTTATCTCACATCTAGGGTTACACAGCTTATGTTGAGATGTTTCTACATTCCCGATCCGGGTGCGTCCTCTAACAATACGTCAAGAATAGAAATAGCGATTCATTTCATCAATCGATACAGTGAAACGGGGGATGACTATGGCCACGGAAGAGATGCGCAGGATCTTCTACACCACCCTGGCATCGATCCCGCCGGGCCGTTACTGCAGTTACGGCGATATCGCCAAACTTTGCGGCGTTCACGTTCGCCAGGTGCTGGCCTGGCTGCGTAAACTGCCGCATGGGAGCGAACTGCCCTGGTACCGATTGATCACCGGTCAGCGGCGGATCGCGGACTATCCGGGCAACGAAAGACAGTACCGCAGACTCGCGGAGGAGGGGCTCGCCCCCGAAGCCGACGGCCGATTTCCGGTTCATTGCAGGTGGCTGGACTGCCAGGGCTAACACTAACCCACAAATACCCCTCCGCCATTCAAGTCACCCTGCTGATCGATATCGAGCAAAACACCAGGATCTTCCGTGGGTAGCAAGACCAGCTCATCAGCATGAACCTGCAGCAGATGGCGTGCGCCGTGGTCACCCCGCAAGGCCTGTAAACGGCCTCCCCATTGTTGCCCGAAACCAACCGGATGGCCACGTCGTCCCTGAAAAGCGGGTGCGGCGATAGCGGCGCCTTGAACCAACGCCTGGACCACTGAGCGAATGGTCACAGGCGCGATCCAGGGCATATCCGCCAACGCCACCACCCAGCCCGCTGCATCGGCACTTGCCCCTACCCCCATGGCCAGGCTCCACCCCATGCCCTGCTCCGCCAGCGCGTTTTCCAGCACACTCAAACCGAGGGCCTCGAGCCCCTCGGCCAAGCGAACATCATCAGGGCGTACGATTGCCAGGGCGTTGGGCAACGCGCTAACGAGATTCTGCGCCGCCGCCACACCCACCAACTCACCGTTAGGGAGCGGATGCAGCAGCTTGTGGCGGCCGAAACGCTGACCGGCGCCGGCCGCCAGCAAAATGCCTTGTATCTCACTCATGACTCCAGAGCCTGTTGACAGTGATCCAGTACTACACTGTGGCGAATCTCAAGTAAGAACATGTCAGCAACTGACCGGGCAGGCTATGAGAAGGTATCTGGCTAGTGGACCGTTCATCCGCTATCTCGCCGATTACGGAACGGCTTGTTTGGTTGAATTCGAGTATTGATAGCCGGTCGCAGATCAATATCACTTGTCCTAGGGCCTGTTAACGTTTCTGGCGCTCGGCTGATGAAATCAGCCACGGTGCTGTAGTCCGGTTGCAAGTCAGCCGACAGTACCATGAACAAGATATTCTCACGACACAGGCGCTCTATTTGTCGACTACTGGTAATGCCTTTGGAATAGGCCAGGATGATGATTTTCAACAACAGTTTAGGGTCATAGGCCGGTCGGCCTGTGCTGTCATTTTGATAGTGTTGATCAAATGCGCTTAGATCAAGCTCGTTATCAATCAGGTAAGAAAGGGAATATTCGAAACTGCCCGGCAGAATTTGCTTCTCATAGGAGACGGGCAGCATTTTCATCTGGTCGTAGTTGTAATCCTTATAACGTGCCATCTTCCTGTCTCCGTGCACCGTTGTTGTCTTTATAATTTTATCGAATTTTGGGGTTTTCCGACAGCCTCAACGCCCAAAATCACCGGAGGCAAAAAGTAGAGCGGTGCGGCGCTTTTTGACGTCCGTGTGATTTTGATTGTTATACCTTTTCATGACATTGGTTGCCTGATAATAGTTTTCCACTTCTCTGGGGCTGCGCGCCGAATATCGCTAAGGTAAATCTCATGATGCTTTCCCCTTCTCTGGCTCCCATTTTCTTCAATGAATGAATGTACTTTTTCTACAGTTGGGCCTTCTTCCGAAAATGGGCCAATATGCATTATTTGTGCAACCTTTCCTTCCTCAAATGATTCAAACCTTGCGAGTGGCAGTGATACTGGATTTTTCTTTTCTTTTACTTGCTCTATAGCATTTTGAACCATTTCCTTTGTGACAAGTTCTGGCTGCATAATCATAAGTGTCCATTTCCAGCCGTCTTTGTTTTCCACACTGAATGCTGACATATCATCTGTCCACCACAATCCTTCTAGTGGCAACACCCCATAATCAATTCCTATTTCTCCCCTTTTGATCATGAACTTCAATGTATAAGAAAGCGGATATAAAACATCGATAGCATCTTGGAACGATTGAGATGTATTTGGATCTCCTTCTCCATCAATCATGAGGTAGTTCAATTGTGGAACCTCGACAACATCAACTTTCTTGGCTGATGGTTTGTAGAGGTGTTTGAGTTCTTTTTTAAGATCTATTTTATCCATCGATGTTTCTCTTTCGAGGTATAACGTTCAGCGAACCGGCGGAGGCGCGTCAGCGCAGGAGTCCGTGTTGCGCTGCTTGTTATGCAATTTCACTCTCAATCTTTATATTAGAAAACCAAAGATCTTTCCAGCGCGCTATTCTTTCCTTATCAGACAGTTCTGTTAGATGCGCAACTTGCCCCTTACCGAATTCCCCATACTCTCTTGTAGCCCTGATATTTACAGAACCATATATAACACCACCTTCTTCATAACAAACACCCGTCATGACACCGCACTTTTTACACACAATAAAATCTGCTATTCGACTTCCTTGCCGATATTTACTTACATATTCATTGTTTTTGATTTTGATATTTAAAGTTCCATTTTTGTCTGAGACATAGGATGCACCATGGGTTGTACAAAGCTTGCAATCACACTCTCTAGGATTATACGTTTCTAGGGCATTCGGAAGCTCAATTTCGTATGTGATATTTCCACAATGACAACCTCCATGTATTTCTCTCATTGCTTTTCCTTTATCTTGCATAACTTATAAATATACCCCAGATGTGTCTGATATATCTGGGTTGTGATTGTCGTATATACCGAATTGTATGTTGTTAAGTAACTGATCTGCAATACATGCGCCCATGGATAGTGGCATGTATATCTGCAAGAGGCAAACAGGAGATCGAGGCCTTTCTCACACACCTTGCCGTTGATCGAAAAGTGCCGGCATCGACGCAGTATCAGGCTTTTAATGCCTTCCTGTTCTACGGCTCGGGGCTTTGTTTGATCGTGTGTCTGCGCCTGCGGGTGCAGGATATCGATTTCATACCCGCCCAGTGAGCCCTTGCTTATCCGAATGACAGATAGTCGACCAGCAACCCGATGAAGATCACCATGCCGAACTGGTTGTTGTTGAGGAAGGCCTCGAAGCAGGCCTTGGGTTCGCGGGCCCGGATGAGCCATTGTTGATAGGCAAACAACCCGGCGCCACCCAACAGGCCGAGATAGTAGAAAGCATCGCGCTCGAGCAGCATCCCGGTCAACAACAGCAGCAGTATCATGGCCGCTTGCAACAGTCCGACGATCAGCTTGTCATGGCGGCCGAACAGGATAGCGCTCGACTTGATCCCGATCTTGAGGTCGTCCTCCCGGTCCACCATAGCGTACTCGGTATCGTAGATGAGCGCCCAGATCAGAGTGGCGCAGAACAGCAGCCATGCAACCGGCGGTATTGTTTCATTGAGTGCCATGAATGCCATCGGCACCGCCCAGCCGAAGGCGGCGCCCAACCCTACCTGGGGCAGATGGGTATAGCGCTTCATGAAAGGGTAGACTGCCGTCAGCAACAGCGCCACCAATGACAAATAGCGGGTTGGCCAGTTGAGAAAAAACAGCAGTGAGGCGGCCAGCAGGGAGAGTACCATAAAGACAGCCAACGCCTCGCGCGGACTGACCAGTCCCGAGGCAATGGGCCTGGCCTGGGTGCGCGCCACATGGCCGTCGAATTCACGATCGGCATAGTCGTTGATCGCACAGCCGGCGGATCGCATCAGCGCCACCCCGGTGACGAACACCAAAACGATATGCCAGGGCGGCGTGCCTTCACCCGCGATCCACAACGCCCACAGAGTAGGCCACATCAACAGAAATATTCCGATCGGTCGATTCAGCCGCACCAGCAGCGCGTAGCGGCGCAGACGCTCCAGCCAGCCCACCGGGCCGGCACCCGAAGGCATCATGTCAACCTGTTGACTTGTCATCGACTGTCATCTCCCTTAAACGGCAGGGTCGGGAGAAAAATCTCATTCACCAGTAACGGTCTCTTTTGCATAAAAAACAGGGTGCGTCGCCCCCACAGATGATTCGGTTTTTTCTGCAGATGATTGCAGGCCGTCTCGAACATTGGCTGTCTGGGCAGCAAGCGTGCTACCTGGGTTGCACCCCGAATCACTTTCGGATCCGAAAAAAGCACTGCCCCCAAGGGCTTCTCACCCAGTTGCGTCAGCCGTTGCGCCGCGCCCTTGAGGCTGGTGATCGGTATCAGCGTACGGGCGAAAACCCAGGGGGTGCCGTCGCACTGCAACTCTACATCTCTCACCAGCGCTATCAACCCTCTGCGTATTCTCAATATACGGCACTCGCTGTTGAGAGGCGTTCCCCACCCCTGATGCAGCAGGCGCACTTTGAACTGACCCTCGCCACAGCATTGGATCACGCGTTGAGTCAGCGAACCCCTGTCACCCAACCATGATGCAACCTGCGGTGGTATCTGCGTATGCGAGCGATGACGCCAATCGCTCCAATTCGGCTCAGGGTTCGACCTGCTGCTTATCCGCTGACTCAAGCTATCTCATCCAGAAAAAGGACTATTATCGCACACCCTGCGGTTGAATGACGAAATTGGAGGCTTCACAGTCGCTGATCCTATCGCTTCTAAACCTTGACATAATCGACACGCTCGCCCAGCCAGCGCTTGACCAGCTGGGACGCGGCCTGAGGATCATCCCGCAGCAGCATCTCCGCCGCTTCCCGCACCTCGTCGAGCATCCCCTGATCCCTCACCAGATCAGCGATTCGCAGCTGCATCTCACCGGTCTGACGGGTACCCAGCACCTCCCCCGGCCCTCTCATCTCCAGGTCTTTTTGCGCAATCATGAAGCCGTCGCCGGTCTCACGCAGAATCGTCAGGCGCGCTTTGGCATTGGCGGAAAGAGGGGAATGGTACATCAGAACGCAGTGGCTCTCCTCACTGCCGCGCCCCACCCTGCCGCGCAACTGATGCAACTGTGCAAGTCCCAGGCGTTCGGGGTTTTCAATAATCATCAGACTGGCATTCGGCACATCCACGCCCACTTCGATCACGGTGGTGGCAACCAGCAGATCAACCGCGCCCGATTGGAAATCCCGCATGACACGCTCTTTCGCTTCCTGTTTTACCCGGCCGTGTACCAAGGCCACATCCAAATCCGGCAGGGCCTCGGCAAGCAGCCGTGCGGTCTCCTCCGCCGCCTGGCACTGCAACGCCTCCGACTCCTCGATCAGGGTACAGACCCAATAGGCCTGGCGCCCCTGGGTACAGGCCGCCCTCACCCGTTCCACCACCTCGTCGCGCCTGCGATCCGATATCACCGCTGTGGTAACCGGTTTACGACCCGGCGGCAGGCCATCGATGATCGACAGGTCGAGGTCGGCATAGGCGGTCATCGCCAGCGTGCGGGGGATCGGCGTGGCGGTCATGATCAACTGGTGGGGGGTGTGTCCCTGCCGGTTCCCCTTCTCACGTAAGGCCAGTCGCTGATGGACACCGAAGCGGTGCTGCTCGTCGATCACCACAAGACCGAGATCGTTGAACACCACATCCTGCTGAAACAGGGCATGGGTACCCACCGCCAGCTGTATCTCACCTGCCGCGATCCGTTCAATCACCGCTTCCCGGGGACGGCCCTTGAGTCGCCCGGTGAGCCAGCCGATTTCGATCCCCAACGGCAGCAGCCATTGGGAGAAGTTGCGCAAATGCTGTTCCGCCAGCAGTTCGGTGGGGGCCATCAAGGCCACTTGACTGCCGGCGCCGATGGCCTGCAGCACCGCCATGGCGCTGACCACGGTCTTGCCCGAACCCACATCTCCCTGTACCAGGCGCTGCATCGGCCGGGAGCGTGCAAGATCCTGTTCAATCTCCGCCACAACCCGGCTCTGAGCGGCGGTCAGTTGGAACGGCAGCGCCGAAATAAGGGCCTGCTTTAGCTTGTTGTCCGCCACAAAGGGGGTGGCGCGAATGCGTTGATGGTGCGCCCGCATGCTGCGCAGGCTGATCTGATGGGCGAGCAGCTCCTCATAGGAGAGTCGCTGTTGTGCCGGATGAATCCCCGCCAGCAGCCGTTGCTGGTCGGCATCGGGAGGCGGCGCATGGAGGTAACTGACTGCCTGGGCCAAATTCATTTGAGGAAACCGCGCCAACAATGACTGGGGCAACCACTCCCTCAGACCTTCCGGCTGCTGTTGCAACCACTGCAGGGCCTGCTGCATGAGACCGCGCAGGGTCAATTGATGAACACCTTCAGTGGTGGGATAGATCGGCGTCAGCGACCTCTCCACTGCCGCAGGTTGATCCGGATCGATGCATTGATACTCGGGATGGACCATCTCCAGACTGTTGGGGCCATTGCGCACCTCACCAAAGCAGCGTATTCGAACACCGCGATTCAGCGTTTGCCGCTGAGCATTGCTGAAATAGAAGAAGCGCAGAAACAGGCTGCCTGTGCCGTCGGAAATATGCACCATCAGCGAGCGGCGACGGCCGAACTTTATCTCCGCCAGATCGATCTCCCCCTCGATCACCACCTGATCACCACGCCGCAGACTGCCGATCGGTTGAATCCGTGTTCGGTCCTGGTAGCGCAACGGCAGGTGGAACAGCAGATCCTGCAGACTCCCGATGCCCAACCTGGCGAGTTTTTCGGCATTACGCGCCCCGACCCCTTTCAATACCGTGACGGGTTGTTCGGCCAGACTCGTTGATGAACTTTCCTTATTCAAAGCTGTTCACTTTCGTTGCGCGGCTCCTCCTTTGATCAAATGGGCGACATGGCAAGGAGGGAAAAGCCGCAAATGGGCGCGAATCACCGCAAAAGAACGAAAACCTTCTCAGATAAGGATAGCGGCAGCCTACGATCGGCAATCCAAATGTAATACGGTTTGAAATTCTGATCAGGTTGCCTTTAACGGCAGAATAGGCAGTGGATTGTGTAGCAGCCGGGCACATTGTCATATCATTTGCGGCAGTTTTCGGTGATTTGCGGCCAAAGCAATAACGGTTTGGTTTTCTGTTTAGCCGTTCAACCCACTCGATGAGGTGAAGGGCCTATTGTACTATTCGCTCATTCACAGCATGCCAGAACAGGCGGGAGAAAGGCAAAGATGGTAATCCAGGAACAGATAAGGATTCAGACCCGGGGACGCAACACCTACAACATCACCGGTGAGGTGTCCGAGGCCATCAGCCGTGCCGGGATAGAGACCGGAATCTGCCACCTCTTCATCCAACACACCAGCGCCTCTCTGATCCTTTGTGAAAATGCCGATCCGACGGTACGTACCGACCTGGAGCGAATCATGTCCCGCCTGGTGCCTGACGGCGATCCGATCTTCGATCACACCCTGGAGGGACCGGACGACATGCCGGCGCATGTACGATCGATCCTGACCCATATGGACTTGAGCCTGCCGATCAGCCAAGGCAGACCCGCACTGGGTACCTGGCAGGGGATCTATCTGTGGGAACATCGTACCCACCCTCACCAGCGCAGCGTCACGCTTACCCTGCATGGGGAGTAAAAAGTTTCCTGATTATCCACCATTCTCAGCTATATGCTTTAGCCTGCTTCACCCCCACAGAAGGCGTTATGAATGCAAGTCGCAAATAGACGCATATTATGAATAGTCCGCAAATGGATGCGAATAAGCGCCATTGTGGCGGTTTAAACCAAAAGTTACGGCGAGACAGTCCGCGCTAGCGTCGTATTGCTCAAGCTGCAGGATAGGGACCATTCAAACTTCCCTAGTGCTGAGCTAATAAACAGATTTGCGTTTATTCGCGTTCATTTGCGGACTTATAACTATTTGCGAGCATTTGCGGCTTGCTTCTGAAAATTCACGATCACCCGATCGGTGGCTGAGTATTGTGGGTAATTCAGGAACAGTTTTGAGATGCTATACCAGATCGGTGGGCTTCCCATCGACACTCACTTTATTACGCTTCTCCCTGAACTCCCTGAGTCCCTCGCCACCCTTTCTTTCAGCCCACTCCACCAGGGCATCCCGTTGCCCGGCATATTCGAACAACGGCACCCCGAATCCACAGGAACTGGCGACAAGATCCACATCCATGAGGATAATCTGCCGGGCTCCGGGGAGCAGGGGAAAACGGCCGATATGGGCATCCCATATTTCGCTGTCTTCAAGGTGGCTGGCTGCCTGTCCATAGAGCCTGAGAATCTTGGGTTCGCCCTCCAAGGCGCAGAACATCAGGGTCATCCGCCCGTCATCCCTCAGGTGGGTTGCCGTCTCGTTACCACTCCCGGTGAGATTCAGCCAAACCACCTGATTGGGATTTAAGATGCGCAGGCTATCCAATCCCTTGGGTGAGACATTGATCCGCCCGTCACTCATCCCGGTTGCGACAAAAAACAGCTGCTGACGAATGATGAAATCGATATGTTTTTCGCTGATATGATCGTATTGCTTACCCATAAAAGGCCTACTGTGAAATACTATTTATCCAGTTTCACCTTACCGCCGAAAAATCGACCGGTCAGGCTGTTCTTGGTTTTCGACAACCACTCATCCCGTTCCTCCAGCAGCTGCCGGGAGAGAGAGACCAGGGAACGCACGGATCGGGTGCGGGTGATATCCATACGCACTTCCGACTGCAGCGTGGCTGTCGCCCAGGGACCGCCGTTATGTTTTCGTATGAATTTACGCACCTGTGCATGCAGGTTGTTGCGTAACATGGCGACGACTTCCTCTTCCGCCTTATCGGGATCCTTGCCCACCAGGCCGTGCTTCAACTTATCGGCCTCATTGGGGGTTACCAGTTTAAGGGTCACACAATCATTCGACAGCAGATGCTCCATATCGGCACGCCGATCCTTGAGACGCTCCGGCATCGACTTGGCCTCGGGCACATACCCGGTGGCCTTCTTGTCGGCATTCAGGATTTTCAGCGCTTGCTCCCCGCCGCCATTCCCATCATCCCCAGCGTCGTCGATTATGGCGGAGTCCGATCCGGCACCTTGCGCTGCGCCGCCGATCTGGCTGATTTCCGTGTCTAACCAATCAGCCTGTTCGTTAAGCAGCTTGTGGAAGTCTGCCGGGGTGCTCTCTTCAGTCAGCATGGCGCTGATCGCCTGATGCATGATCTCGTTATAATAACCGATGATGGTTGGATCAGTGACACCATGTGCCTGACAGATGATAAACACCCGCCCCTGAATATTGACCTGCATCATCTGTTCGAACTGGCTATCCATTCAATCCGCCTAAGCTGCAATCTCCCGCCGGCAAGCAGTTGATTTTAGAAAAACCGCTGCCACATGATACTAATCATAGATAAAACCCACGATTCATCATTCAAACTGTATTATGGCATCCATTTCTACGGCAGCACCCTTGGGCAGTTCCGCCACCCCGATTGCGGCCCTGGCGGGATAGGGTTCCGAGAAGTAATCCGCCATCACCTGGTTGACCACAGGAAAATGTTCCAGATCGGTCAGAAAGACATTCAATTTTACGACATCGGCGAAACTGCCGCCTGCAGCCCTGGCAACAGCCTGCAGATTCTCGAAAACACGTCGGATCTGCTGTTCGATATCGCCATCCACCATCTGCATGGTCTCAGGCACCAGGGGTATCTGACCTGAAAGATAGACAGTATCGCCAACCTTGACTCCCTGGGAGTAGGTACCGATAGCCTGCGGAGCCTGATCGGTACGGATGATTTCACGGCTCATGTTTAACACCTCTTTTTGTTAATTATGAATTTCGAATGTTGAATTGATTGTGTGTGCGACGCGAACACAACGATAATTCAAAATTCATAATTATCATTTCACTCTGTTGATACGCATAATCGAAGGCAGGGAACGCACGTGGCGCAATATCTTCGCCAGGTGCTGTCGATTCTTCACAGTAATGACGAAGACTAAAGTGGAGGTCAGACCATCCCGCTCTTCAGAGCCCACATGCTCGATATTCGAACCCTGTTGAGAGATAACCGAGGCAACGGAAGCCAGGACACCCCTTTGATTGCCCGATTCTACGCGAATCATGGTGGCGAACTCCCCTTCCACATCCGATTCCCACTCAGCCTCGATCCATTTATGGCCGTGCTTTTTATAATCCCCGAGATTCGGGCAACCCTGGCGATGGATCACGATGCCCTTGCCGGGATTGAAGACACCGACAATGGCATCATCCGGAATGGGTCGGCAACACTTGGCGAAGTTCACCACCATCCCTTCAGTCCCTTTAATCGCCAACGTGCCGGCGGGCACCTGCTGCTGTAAAACGGATTCGTTCGCCGGCGGAGTCAGATCCTCTCCCGCCAATCTACGGGCCAGCAACATCGGCATATGGTCTCCCAAAGCAATGCCTGCCAACAGATCATCCAGCTGTTCCAGGCGAAACTCGGTCAGGATCTGATCGATTGTCTCCTGATCCAGATCATCCAGGGTGAGTGAGATCAATTCGAGTTCGCGTTCCAACAGACGCCTGCCCAGACTGACCGCCTCTTGTGTCTTGAGATTCTTCAAATAGGAGCGGATATTGGCGCGCGCCTTTCCAGTCACCACGAAATTGAGCCAGGCCGGACTGGGCCCGGCGGTTTCAGAGTTGATGATCTCCACGGTCTGGCCGTTGAGCAGGCGGGTGCGTAACGGCACCATCCGCCTGTCGACCCGTGCGGCAACACAGGTATTGCCCACGTCCGTGTGCACACTGTAGGCAAAATCGACCACTGTAGCGCCTTTCGGCAGTACCATGATCCGCCCCCTCGGAGTGAACACATAGACCTCGTCGGGGAACAGGTCGACCTTGACGTGCTCGAGAAACTCCACCGAGTCGCCCACACCCTGTTGCATCTCCAGCAGATTCTGCAACCAGTCCGAAGCCCGGGACTTGACCCATTGGCCACTCGCCTCACCGGTCTTGTACATCCAGTGCGCCGCAATCCCCGATTCGGCCAGTTTATCCATCTCCTCGGTGCGAATCTGAATCTCGATGGGCATACCCTGTGGACCAAACAGCACGGTATGCAGTGACTGATAGCCATTTGCCTTGGGTATTGCGATATAGTCCTTGAAACGTCCGGGCATCGGCTTATAGAGATTGTGCACCACACCCAGCACGCGGTAGCAGGTATCGACCGCATCGACCACGATGCGAAAGGCGAATACATCAACCACATCTGAAAAGCTCAGCTTTTTCTTCAACATTTTTTTATAGATGCTGTAGAGATGTTTCTGGCGTCCGAATACCTGCCCCACCATCTTTTCCTGCTCGATACGGGAGCGTATGGCCGATTCCACATTCTCCACCAGCTCGCGATGGTGACCCCTGGCATCGGTAACGGCGCTCTTCAAGGCCCGGTAACGCATCGGCCAGTACGCGGCAAAGCCCAGCTCCTCCAACTCCAGACGCATGCTGTTGATACCCAACCGGTTGGCGATGGGGGCAAAGATATCCAGGGTCTCCTTGGCGATTCGCCGGGATTTTTCCGGTTTCATCACCCCGAGGGTCCGCATATTGTGCAGGCGGTCGGCAAGCTTGATCAGAATCACCCGGATATCCTTGGTCATCGCCAACAACATCTTGCGCAAACTGGCGGCCTGAGCCTCAGCCTGAGAGTTGAAATCGATTTTGGAGAGTTTACTCACGCCATCGACCAGCTCGGCAATCTCGCCGTCAAAGGTATCCGCGAGTTGCTCTTTGGCGGTGGGCGTATCCTCAATAACGTCATGCAGGATAGCCGCCATCAGGCACTTATAGTCCATACGCATGTCAGCCAGAATGCGCGCCACTGCAACAGGATGATAGATATAAGGCTCCCCGGTCTTGCGGTGCTGTCCCACGTGTGCTTCGGCGCCGAACAGATAGGCCCTGTATACCTCACGAATATGGTCCGCCGAAAGGTAGGACTCGAGATAGGCGCACAGGTCGCTGATAAGGAAACGCGGCGCCTCCTGATCATCTTCCAGATTGCCTAAGGGATTGTTCATTCACCTCTCCAACGCCACTTTTGCCCACTCAGTATGATCAGTCTGTCATAATAGTCGGTTTGGCCGTAAACCGGGGTTTGCCATAGTGATCGAAACGCAGCTTCGCTCAACAACCCGAATGGGTCAAGAAAACAGACCGGGGAATAGGGGGAATTCTGGGCCTTTCAGCCTTGTGTCGCAAGTGGTGATAGTATCGCGGCGACAGCCGTCTTCGGCAGCCTGCGGCTGCCGACCGGAATGTGGTTTAAAGCGGAGATAAAGCGGATTTATTTACCGGGTTCCATGGGGGTGATGTCGATCTCCATCATCCCTTCATCCACTACCAGCTCTTCTTCGGCTTGCTGCTTTTGCATGTCTTGTTCCGAGATCAAGCCCTCGGCAATTTCGCGCAAGGCCATCACGGTCGGTTTGTCGTTTTCCCATGGAAGAAGCGGCTCCACCCCATTGACCAGCTGACGCGCCCGTTTGGTGGCAAGCAGAACCAGATCAAAACGATTGTCTACATAGTCCATGCAATCTTCAACTGTGACACGTGCCATTGTTGCTCTCCACGGGCGGCGAAATTGGGTCTTTGACCGGAAAAAAGGAAGCAGATGATAAACTATGCATCTCTTAAAGCCAACTCCGCAAACTGTTTTGCGCCACTACTTGCGGGCATCGGCAGCACGATTGCGATTGGACTCATTGAAGAAACGGGCCGGCGGCTCGCCCAGGTTTTCGTGGAACATGGCGATAAAAGCACTCGGACTCGCGTACCCCAACTCAAATGCGACCTCGTTAACGGGCGCGCCGTCCGCCAATCTGTTCATGGCCTCCAGCAACCGCAGGCGGCGACGCCAGCCGCCAAAGCTCATCCCCATATGCTTGATGAAAAGCCGCCCGAGCGTGCGTTCACTGGCACCGGCATGTGTCGCCCACTCCGCCAGGGTCTGGTCATCCGCCGGATCTGCCGTCAGGGTATCGATAATCCTGCGGATTCTCGGTTCGTCGGAAAATGGAAGATGGAAGGGAAACTGCTCGATCTTTTGCAGCTGATCCACAATAACCACCATCAGTCTCCATTCCGCGCTACCCTTTGCGTATTCATTGCCGATGCTGCTAGCCTCCAGAATCATGGCCCGCAACAGCGGTGTCACGCGCAGCACGCAACAGCTGTCGGGCAGACCGTCATTGTAGGCGGGATCGATGTAGATCGAGTGGAATGATACCGGCTGGGTCATCTCCACCTCGTGCATCACCCCAGGCGGTATCCAGACCGCCTGCGCAGGCGGCACCAGCCAGGCCCCCTTGTCGGTACTCATTCTCATTACACCACGGACCGCATACAACAGCTGACCGCGCAGGTGGGCATGCCGAGTGACCAGTTCGGCCCCACGCCTCTCTATCGAAATCGAAAGCACAGGCCGTTGCGGATCGATGACATGACCCACATGGATGGAGGGATCAACTGTCTTTTTATCGATATTCATTGTCATATTATAGCTATTACGCCAAATCAAAAAGACCCATAATTGTAATCATGGCAAAATCGACACGATCAAGACTCCGTCGCCCCGACTTCCTGCTGCTGCTGATGGCTGTCGCTGTGCCGCTCAGCTTCGCGGCCTGGCAGACCCTGTTGAACAACTTTGCCATCGAACGCGCCTCATTCAGCGGACAGGAGATGGGTATCCTGCAGAGCCTGCGAGAGATCCCCGGTTTCCTTGCCTTTGCCGTGGTATTCCTGCTGTTGTTGATTCGTGAACAACGGCTGGCCTATATCTCGCTCGCCCTGCTGGGACTAGGTACAGCCGTCACCGGTTTTTTTCCGTCAGTGATCGGCCTCTATATCACCACCGTTATCATGTCGATCGGCTTTCATTACTATGAGACCCTGCAGACCTCCCTGGCGCTGCAGTGGATCGATAAATCACATTCCGCAGAGTCCCTTGGACGCCTGATCGCGGCAGGTTCGTTCGCCTCGATCGTCACCTTCGGTCTGATCTGGATGTTTGACGACCTACTGGGTCTCGACTACCAGTGGATCTATCTGATCATGGGAGGGCTTACCCTGGTGATCGCCTCGATTGCCTGGCTGGGTTTTCCACTCTTTCCCCAGAAGACGGAACAACACAAGCACATGGTGTTTCGCAAACGCTACTGGCTCTACTACACACTGACCTTTATGTCGGGGGCGCGGCGGCAGATATTTATCGTTTTCGCAGGTTTTCTGATGGTGGAGAAGTTTGGTTACACTGTCTCTCAGATCGCCTTGCTGTTTCTGGTCAACGCCACCATCAATGCCTTCCTGGCGCCGCGCATAGGCCGGTTGATTGGCCGCATCGGCGAACACCGGGCGCTGCTGATCGAATACGCCGGCCTGATTCTGGTTTTTTGCGGTTATGCCGTGGTGGAGAGCGGCTGGATCGCCGCCGGACTCTACATCATCGATCACCTGTTCTTTGCCATGGCCATTGCGCTGAAGACCTATTTCCAGAAAATAGCGGCGCCCGAGGATATCGCCTCCAGTGCCGGTGTCAGTTTCTCCATCAATCATATTGCCGCTGTGGTCATACCGGCTCTGTTCGGCATTATCTGGCTGAGTTCTCCCGCACTGGTCTTCTATGCGGGTGCGGCCATGGCGGCTGTATCATTCGCACTCTCCCTGCTGGTACCCGAAATCCCGGCTATGGGTCGGGAGAGCCGTCTCGCATTCTCCAGCATCGACAGCCGCTGAACCCACGCTACCCACCTTATCAAGCAACACCCGATCGAGACCGGGATGACATTGATTTGGAATCTAGCTATCCTCTCCCGTCTTGTGTCTCAATAAACACCGCGCCCCGCTATGACAGGCATATTGGCGGGATGGAACAAGGTTAGAAACACCACCATGCGTGGAGGCCCGGAAGCACATTGCAGATCAGTCCCTTCTGCAATATGCCTGTTAGGGCCTGTTAACACTAATCCAATACACCCTGTTGTGCCTGAAAAAGAGCCAATCAAGGCGTACCCCAAGGGCACTTCCTTCGGGGCGCACCCCAAGGGCACTTCCTTCGGGGCGCACCCCAAGGGCACTTCCTTCGGGGCGCAACCCAAGGGCACTTCCTTCGGGGCGCAACCCAAGAGCGCTTCCTTCGGGGCGCAAGGAGAGAGGTTTGGTTATTCCAAATGAGCGACGAGCAACGCCGAGTGGCGCTTTTTCAGGCGTACCCCAAGGGCACTTCCTCCAGGGCGCACCCCAAGGGCACTTCCTTCGGGGCGCACCCCAAGGGCACTTCCTTCGGGGCGCACCCCAAGGGCACTTCCTTCGGGGCGCACCC
>JBEVXH010000004.1:0-527481 GCA_040506195.1 Candidatus Thiodiazotropha sp.
GCGCCCCGAAGGAAGTGCCCTTGGGGTGCGCCTTGATTGGCGCTTTTTCAGGCACAACAGGGCCAATTGGATTAGTGTTAACAGGCCCTAAGAGTGATTTATGCAGACAACGCCTGGTCGATAGGATACAAACATGGTCAAACGGGCTTCCTTTAGCGGAAAGATCAGCGATGCCGATATCCGGCTCTTGCGGATATTTCGGGTAGTAGTCGAAAACGGCGGTTTTTCGTCGGCCGAGATAGAGCTCAATATCAGCATTTCGGCAATCAGCATAGCCATCAATGATCTCGAAAAACGGTTGGGTATGAAGCTGTGCCAGCGCGGCCGGGCCGGTTTTTCGCTGACCGATGAGGGCGCTGAAGTGTATCAGGCGATACTGCAGCTGCTGGCATCGCTGGAGAATTTCAAGACCCAGGTCAACAGCATCAGCGCCCACCTCAAGGGCGAACTCAATATCGGCGTCACCGATAATCTCGTAACCATGTCCAACCATATGCGAGTCACCAACTCACTCTCGGCACTGAAACAGCAAGGGCCTGAAGTCAGGATCAATATCCGAATGATGCCACCGAGCGAGATTGAGAAGAGTGTGCTGGATGGCCGTTTGCATATCGGTGTGATACCCGACTTTCGCCACCTGACGGGATTGGAGTTTATCGACCTGTACGATGAAGACTCCCTGCTCTACTGTGGCCACAAGCATGAACTTTTTGCCCGTGACGACAGCCAACTGAGCGAAGCGGATATCCATCAGCTGGATGCCGTTTTCCCCGCTGCCGCAGTACCGTCGGAAAACAAGTCGTTACTACAGATAATGCGCCCGGCTGCGACTGCAACCGACCGAGAGGGAGCGGCCTTTCTGATTTTGTCGGGCCAGTACGTGGCTTTTCTGCCGGTCCACTATGCGGAGCGCTGGGTCGAAAAGGAGAAGATGCGCGCGCTGTTGCCTGAGCGATACCATTTTAAAACACGCTATGCCGCTATCACTCGCAAAGGCGCACGCCCCAATCTGGTATTGCAGACCTTTATCAAGGAGTTGAACCGTCCGGAAAACGACCTGATCGACTGAGCCGTTAAAGCCATGCTCCGGCCACTTCATCCGCTATCGCCGCAGCCTTTTAAATCTTCAGAACAACTGCCGGTAACAAAAAGAATGCAAATGACTCTATCTCAACGGCCCTGCGTCAATGCCAACTCAGGTCTGAAGCGGCCTCTCTGCCGGTAATGGATGACGACGCCTACCGTGTAGCACGAAGGCCAGCGCCGGCAGCAGACAGAGTGCACCCACCATATTCCAAAGAAACATGAATGTCAGCAGAATACCCATGTCCGCCTGGAACTTGATGGGCGAGAAGATCCAGGTGGCCACGCCCACCGCCAGGGTTATACCGGTGAAGGATACCGCCTTGCCGGTAGTCTTCAAGGTCTCCAGATAAGCGACGGGCAGCGCATGCCCCAACGCCAGGTAGGAGTTGAGACGGCTGTAGATATAGATCCCATAGTCGACACCGATACCGACCCCCAACGCGATAACCGGCAGTGTCGCCACTTTGACGCCGATATCCAGTACCGCCATCAGCCCCTGGCTCAGGATGGATGTGAGCGCCAGTGGCAATATGATGCAGACAACCGCTTTCAGCGAACGAAACATCAACAGCACCATGAGGGCCACCACTGCATAGACATAGGCCAGGATTTCATACTGGGCGCGCTCGATCACCTCGTTGGTCGCCGCTTCATAGGATGCATTGCCATCCCCGAGGCGAAACCACACATCCTGATCATCATTTGCGGTGGCAAAACGGCGAATGGTGTCGACGACGGCTACCAGGGTTTCCTGTCGGTGATCCGCCAGTTCCAACTCGATCCTTTTCTGGTCGCAATCGTCGGAAGAGGCATTGGTAACGTAGCCGCCAACCAAAGATAGCGCCCGCTCCAGAGTGCGTTCGTCGCGGGGTAACGACATCAATTTAAAGTTGCCTTCGTTCCCCAGATAGCGATTGAGCTTAGCCGTTTCCGCAGGAGAAGAGACTGACTGCACACCTGGGGTATTGCTCAGTTCCCAGCCCAGCAAATCGATAAGATCAATCACTTTATAGTCACCGCAGCGTCCCGGCTGGGTACCGACAAAGACGGTCATCAGGTCGGTGCTGGTGGTGAAATTGTCGATGATATAGACGTTGTCCCGGTTATAGCGCGAATCGGCGCGTAACTCCGGTGCGCCCTTATCCAGATCGCCGATCTTCAGGTCGAGTCCGGAATAGAATCCCCCGAAGGCCAGCAAGATGGCCAGCACCAAGGCAACACGCGCCGGACCCAGTTCGATAAAGCGGGCGATCCCCTCCCACAGCCACGATTTTCGGTCCATCTTGGTCTGAGTGTGTTCGACACAGCTGTTAGTTACCCCGATATAGGACATCAGGACCGGCAACAGCACCAGGTTGGTGAAGATCACCAACGCCACGCCGATACTCGCCACCATCGCAAGATCCTGGATGGCGCCGATATCGATCACCAACAGCATTCCGAAGCCGATGCCATCCGAGAGCAGCGCCACCAGGCCAGGTCGATGCAGGTGATGAAAGGCAATGCGGGCGGCATCCAAGCGGGATTCGCCCTTGGCGGTTTCATGGGCCACTGCATTGATCACCTGAACGCCATGGCTGATGGCGATGGCGAACACCAGGAAGGGCACCAGCACCGAGAACACCCCCACCCCATAGCCCATCAGATTGAGGATGCCCAGCTGCCAGATAACCGCTATCACTGAACAGAGCAGCGGGACCGCGGTAGCCTTGTAACAACGCGAGTAGTTAAACAGCAAAACAGCGGTGATGGCGAATGCGATCATAAAAAAGAACATGATCTGGCCAAAACCGTCGATCAGATCGGCCACCTTCTTCGAATCGCCGATGATATGGATCTTCAGGTCATCGCTTTCGTATTTTTCGCGCACTTGCTCCAGGCGATGGGAAAAGTCCTGGATATCTACCGGCTCGCGGGTCTTGGGGCTGATCGGCAGCAGCTGAAAATCTATCATGCTGGCCTGAAAGTCATTGGCGACGTAGTTGCCAACGATGCCGGCACGCAGCACGTTGGTCTTGATCTGCTGCATCGATGCCTCGTTATCGGCAAAGAATCCGGTTTCGATCACCTTGCCGCTCTCATATCCCTCCGGTGTGATCGAAAACCAGCTCATATTCGGCGTCCAGAGCGATTTCAGCCCACCGGTGTCGACGCCGTCCATCAAAGACAGTTCGTCACTGATTTCCTGCAGGGTCTTCAGGTAATCGTAGTTAAAGATCGTGCCCGCTTTGCTTGACACCGCAACCCGGATGTAACTGCCCCCGGAAAAGGTATCATCGGCCAGGAATGACTTGGCCTGGACGACGAATTCATGGCCGGCCGGAACCAGCCGGTCGAGCCGGGTATCTGGTGTGACGAAAGTGGCGCGATAGGCCAGAAAAAGCGTTATGACCAGACTCAGCAGTATGATCGCCAGCCGGTTTTCGAATATCACCCGCTCTATCAGCGAGGGAGTATACGGAGTCTTGGTATCACTCATTGCACTGTCTCCCTCTACCCTCCAATTCAACGACGGTCTACTCGATGACCTGAGTGCCGCCGATACCCGTCAGGATTTTCTTATTGTTTAGTTCGGTCACACTGGTCAGGGGTAGGCCGTTGTCCGTGAACTCGGTACGCCATTGACTCAGATCGGCATTGCCGCGCAACAATACACCGTCGGCGCCGACCAGCATCACACCGCCATCCGCAAGCCAGGTGCCACCGGACAGTCCGGCTGTCGTGCCGGTATCGATTTCATTCCAGCTGTCACCACCATCAAGGCTGGTAAAGAGTTTACCGCCAACACCGAACAGCACCAGTTGATCCATTCCCTCAGTCGTCTCACGACTCAGGATGCCGTGAAAGGAGCCGGTATGGTCGGTCTGCAGAGGCGAAAAGCTCTCTCCACCGTCTTCCGACACGAACAGCAATCCCATCTCGGATGTAACATAGCGCTTGTCACTGGATACAGCGATCGAAATCAAGTGCCACTCATCCGGATTATCCACCCGATCCTGGGCTATCTGCCACCTCTTACCGCCATCGTGTGTGCGGTAAAACTTGTTATAGACACCAACCGCAAAGCCGTTATCGGGGCTGGAGAAGTAGACATCCAGCAGCGGACCCTTCAGATCGGCATCGCGATCGTCAAACTGCTTGGTCCAACTGATACCACCGTCGCCGGAATGAAGGATCAGGCCGTCGGCGCCGACAATCCAGCCGTTGTCGGCATCGACAAAGTAGACCGCCGTAAGATGCGCACGCACCGGTGATGGCTGTTGGGTCCAGCTTTGTCCCTGGTCATCCGATGTCAGGATATGCCCGCGCGCACCGATAGCCACCAACCGTTCGCCAGCCTGCGCCACATCCAGCAGCAGTGATCGGGCGGCAGCGGTTTTGATCAGCGCGGGCGAGTCCAGCGGATCCTGATAATCGGCCAATACCGTCAGTGACGCCATACAACCCAGCAGCATGGCCATTAGCGCACCCCGAATCGGCCTGAAGGGTTTATTGGTATCAAGTCTCAACATCTTTTTGCCCTCGGCTGGGTATCCGGTTTTTTTCAATGCCACTTTTATTCGGGGAAAAATGGCCACCTGGCTCTCCGTAGGGCAAAGGCCCTCAGCATGAGGGCATGGTCAGGTCTCAACGGCCGCGACGACGCAGTGCAGATGCCGTAAAATAGCTAACAGGTCGAGGTTCAACATTAAATACCCAACCCTTCGTCCCCGCGCTGTGGTTGACCACATAATAACCGTTTGTCTTCAAGTCGATATGCGCGGACACCCCATAGGTCGATACGGGGATCTCGCTGGCCACCACCGGATAGTAGAATGCACCGCGCCACAGGTTTCCGGCGCCGTCATACTTGTCGGCGGCCATAATGGTCCAGTTATCCTCATCCACATAAAAGCGACGCTTGGCATAGAGATGGCGTACCCCCTGCTTCACGTTGGCCTCTACCACCCAAACCCGGTGCAGTTCATAGCGCAAAAGGTCCGGATCGATATAACCGGGAGCAAATGCCGCCTCTCGGTCAATGACCGGACTGTTGATCTTGTTATTGTTGTACGGGATATACATCTCCCGCTTACCGATCAGTTTGAAGTCGTATTTTTCCGGCGAACCGTTGAAGAGATCCCAGTCATCGAATACCGTGATTGGTCGATCCGGAGTATCGAAGTTCAGGGTCGGCGCTCGGCGCACGCGGCGTTCACCCGGATCATAGCTCCAGGCCTTGCGTGGCGTACTCACCGGATCAATATTGTCAATTGCAAGGGTACCCTCACCCTTGTCTCGGGTAGGTTCAGATGTAGTCAATGAGAAGCGCAATATCGTGCCTTCAGCTCGCGCCTTGTCATCACCGGGGTCCTGAAAGGGGTGATGAATCTCATTCGGACCGTTCCACTGCAGGCGGTTGCCGTTGTCATAGACCAGATCTTCACCGGAGAAACCCTCGACGGTCACGCCTTTGTAGCGCAGCAAATGGTTCCAAATCACATCATTACCGTTTTTCGGAATCGGAAACGGGATTGCCCCCCAGACATTCTCGACACCATTGCCGTCGTTGATCAGTTTTGCTTTCTGAGCGTTTTCCTTGGTCCGGCTGTAATACTCCTCGGGGAAGGCCGCTGTCCGCCGGGTTGGGTAGACGTTCATTTTGAACTGATCCGGTTTCGCCTTCAGCATCGCCTTGGCGATCTCGGGCAGCTTATCGGCGTACTGATCCATATTCGCGACCGTGATGGTGAACTGAATCGGATCATCGGCATAGGGATTTGGGCGATCGTTGGTGGCGCTCGGCCAACCAGGCAAGGGGCCGGTCAGACCGCCGGTCCAGGCGGGAATGGTACCGTCGGCATTCCCCCCCTTCTCCGCCCCAACCGGGGTTAGATCATTGCCTAAACGGTTTGCCTCTTCCGCAGTGACCGCCGCAGACACTGAACCTGTTGCCAGGCTGAGCGCTACCAAGGCGCTATATATAATTGATTGCTTGAACATATTTACACTCCACTATAGCCCGGCGGCTCAGAATTTGTAGTTGACAGACAGATTGAGAGTATCCTGGTCTTCATAATCGGAGTTGCCCTGATTGATCCAGGCATAGGTCAGCCCCACCACCAGGTCCTGCCGGATGATCGCATCCAGACCCAGCGAGCCAATGGTTCGACCCTCGGCGAAGTTGCCCCACCAGTGCGAATTGCCTTTTATATCGTGCTGAAGAAAGAGGTCCAGCTCGAAATCCACTCCTGGAAGCACCTGGTTCCAGGTCGCGATCCATTCACCCGCTATGCCGTAGGCAGTGCTGTCAGGAGATAAAGTAGTCAGATCTTCGTTACGGGTAATGGTGGAATGAACTGCAAGATTATCCAGATCTCCCTCGATATAATCGACGCCGAACTGCAATAGACCCACCTGGTTATCGATACCCAGCGCATCGATCCCCCTACCCAGCCAGACACCGTGTAAAGAGGCGTGCAGCGTGTCGTGCCGCTCGACATTGGTGAGGAAATCATCTCCCGGATTCAGATTAGTGTAGCCTTTAGCAAACAAATCGCCCCAGAGCGCCTGATCAGGACGGTAAGCAAGCTCGGCATTAATGGACCATAAGCCCAGGGTGCCTGATGCGCTGACGCCGAACATATCCTGATCTTCGGCCCAGATCTGACTTAGGCCGAATACGCTGTTACATGGAAAGCCACCACAAATGACCGGGTCGAAATTCCCCGGATCACTCTGATCCACTCCCAACAATGGCAATGTTTCATGATATCGACTGTAGTAGAGACCATACTCGACGTTCCCCACATTGGTTCTGAACGCCAAACCCCATTGGCCGCTGTCATCCGCTTCGATGTCTGATGGGCGGGCGGGTATACCAAACGAAGTCAGCTCATCGCCACCACGGCCCAACGCCTCTGAGCCGAAGAAGGTATCCATCGGCGGCAGTTCTGTGCGATTCCATCTCCACTGGGAGTAGACTTCCAGCGCGCTTTCATCACCGATGCCCAACTGGGCGTACACTGCTTCATTGCCGATATAGGCTTCTTTTAGCTCGGAACCGGGGGTCGTTAATTTATTGAAGTTCAACGGCGCCTGAGTCGCCACACCGTTAACGAAAAACAGTCCTTCACCCCAGTTGATCACCTGTTTACCGATTCGAACTTCAAGCGGGTTGGCGTTTTCACCGACATCAAAAGTGCCGTATACATAGACATCATGCACATCGACGAAATTGCCGGCGTAGTCCTCGGCGGCCTCTGAAGAGTCGCGAGATTCACCCGTGAAAACATCCACCGCATTACCGGAGCGCATCACCTCATGGTCATACTGATAGGTGACCGAGGCCACCAGACCATAGTTTCTCCAACCCAGGTCCAGTTCTGCAGTTGCCTTGGCAATATTGGTAAGCAGATCACCGGCATCGGGATCGCGGGCGTCGGCGGTGTAGTTCAGGCCTCGGGCTAAATAGCCTGGAACGAGGTCGCTGCTATCGGCATCCTGAGTACGCCAAGAGGCTGCATAGCCTAAGGTCATGTCAAGATTGCCTGACAACTCAGAGTCTTCACCGAAATTCAACTCAAAGGCAGCAGCTGACGGCGCCTGCGTCATCAGCATCGCACACGCTATCACTGCCAGAGTTAGCGGTGGCCGTCTAAAAACGTATTCTGCTTTCAGCATAATTAAACCCTTTTGATTTCTTGAGAAAATACGACAGATAGCTCTTTTAAAGACAGTAATTGATGGCATACGCCTGGTTAGTAATCTACAGCAGCCATGACAGAACTCATTGCATTTCCCTGCTGCTGCAAGTCAATCCGCTACTTCCAAACCATCAATGTCTCCATTGCCAGTCCATTGTTGGCATTATTGAATATCACTTATAGTTGTTCTTGGCGGCGCATTTAATAATGCATTTGAGGTAGGCGGATTGATTGTCTTTATTTATTAATACGTTACATACCGATTGACGGGACACTTTCAGACTGACTATCGGGACTACAGCGATTGCAGATAGGTGACGATACTTTCTGAGAAAGGTAATTATATCGTTTACCGCCAAATAAGCGCCGGTTTGTTTTATTGCCGGCCACCGACTTACAAACTCCCCGTTGATGAGTCACGGTATTGATTTGGCGGGATTGAAAAAAAGAGCGTAAAAGCCCGGGTAAAGTTGGCGGGATCCGTGTACCCGGTTAGGTAGGCAACCTCTTTTACGGGAATTTGCGTTTCCCTGAGATAGCGACTTGCCAGTTCCATGCGGAACTCATGGAGGAGTGTCTTATAGGTCGTCCCCTCTTTCTTAAGTCGACGGCGCATAGTGATTTCGCTGAGGTTCAATTTATCAGCGACTTCCTGTGCTGACGGAAAGGGGGTGCCGCGACATGAAATAAGTATGCGTATCTTGCCCGCCAGGCCTTCATCCTTGATCTTCTCATCCAATAGCTTGGCGCATTTCTCTTTTGTCATTTGCATCATCTGGGCATTGAAGCTCACAAACGGCCGATGCAGATGCTCAGTACTGAAAACAAACTGGTCAACCGGCTGTTTGAACCTTATCGGGCATTTAAAGAATTCCTCGTAAAGATCCGCATAGCTGGGACGGTCAAAGGAAAACTCCACCTTCTGAAACCAATTGCAGGGTTCTTCCCACCACATCTCTGCAGCTTTAAACCACATGGCAAAATCCTGCTCGACTTCAAAACGTATAACCGCCTCATGCCCCCGGAACAGATTGGAGTTGATTGAATAGGTAGCGCTGTCTCCCTGGATATTCAAGCTATCCTGGATCAAGTCGCTTTCCAGGCAGGAATAGTTGCAGTGAATATTCAGCGCCTGTTGCAGATCTTTACAGCTGGACATCGCATAGCCGTACAGTCCCATCTTCAACAAACTGATATGAGAGGCCGTTTTCAGCCCCAGTCCGGGAATATCCGTTTTTGCCAGTATCTCTCTGAGGAAACCCAGATAGTTATCGTAATAGAGACGCGCATCCGGTTGATTGAGCTGCTCCCATGTTAGCTGGTGCCGAGTCAGAAATGGAACCGGATCATAGCCGAACTCCTGAAGCACCTCAGGTAAATAGCGCGCATACAGGGTCGCCATCGATAGTTCTTTTTTCATGCTCGGGCTCGCAGGGCACGTCCGGTTTTTTTATGCTGATACGATTCAAGTCTGTTCGGAAATGACAAGCGTGTCAACACCGGCTTTTGTCTGCAGCTTGGTTAGTCGGCTATCGATGTTTCCTTGGAAATGGATTAGAGCATTGTTACAGAGAGGTGCAGTATGGGGGGGACAGCGGGAAATTCATCAGATCCCCCGCTTAATTCGTCGAGTGATGATCAACCACGGCAATCAAGAGCTGCCCGTCAGGCTGTTCAAACGCCTTGTTTCCGCCATTTCAGCCTCATCGTAAAGGAACTCTTCCCTGACGATCTTGCCGTCTTCAATAGTGTATACACCCACCTCGCGGAAAATATGGCGTGATTTCGTATCACTGATCGTGAAGTCGCTTCTGATGATCACCGAAAAGCCGGTGGCGCCGATGAACGGGCCTTCGGATATATTCACGGAATTAATCGTTAACCAATCCTCCGTCAGCCACTCCTCATGATCAGCCAGGTTTTGACTACCTGATACCTCATTGGAATGTTCGCCCCAGGACAGTGGCTCCACCTTAACGGCATCATCACTGTAATAAGTTTCATACGCTTCACGAAACCTACCCTGATTCCAAAGCTCAATACACCCATAAGCTATTTCTTCTGTGGTCACTGCAGATTCTCCTCTGTATCTCTGGTGTTGATTATCAAAGCAGCTCAGATCGCCTCGCCAACGTCCTCCCAGGAAGGATTTCGCTGTGCCATAACCCGCTCGTATCGCGCATCAATACACATTTGAAAGTCACCCGTATTGGGCAGTACATAAAACTGATTTTCACGGATCGCCTTCAATGTCGCATCGGTAATCAGCTGCGGATCGTCACCCTTGGCGATCTCCGCTCTGATCGCCTCGGCCAACGCAGGATCCTCATCTCCGGTCAGGTTTGCTTCCGCCATATTTGTGCTTGTATTGCCCGGACATACGACCGTCACCCCGACATCAGATTCGGCAGCCGTCAGGTCGTAGTGGAGTGACTCCGCAAATGCCGTCACACCTGCTTTAGAAGCAAAATAGGGCGCTTGCAGTGCTGTACTGAAGAAGGCGAAGATAGAGGATGTGATAACGATATGCGCCTGCTCTTGTTTTTCCAACAGCGGCAGGAAAGCCTTAACCCCGTAGAATGGGCCATCCAGGTTCACAGCCAGATGTTGACGCCAGCTTTCAATGCTCAACTCCTGTACCGGCGCAAGTTTGGAAATACCGGCATTGAGACATAGCAGGTTCACCTTGCCGAATCTCTCCTCAACCACGCTCGCCAAATCAAAATTAGCCTTCGCATCACCCGCATCGCTGAGTGCGGTCAACAGATCATCACCGCCATTCAATTTTTTTGCGGCCTCATCCAGAGATGCTTGACGGGAGGCGGTGACAACAACCTTCATCCCAAGATCGAGAAAATTACGCGCCATCGAGTAACCGATACCATGGGCGCCTCCGGTAACAACCGCAACTTTATCTGTAAAATCATGAATCATGAAAATGTGTCCTTTTTTACCGACCGCACATTTACATTCAGTGTATCTTTGATACGTAACGCTTTATTTACAGGTAAAAACGCTCCATATCAGCATTCCCGATCTTCAGAAAGACCCTGTGAAGAAAGGCCTTGTGAATACCGACATAAACTTACTCTTAATCTTTTGAGTTTCTAGATGGTTATTTTTTATTGAAAACGTCGAAAATGATATACTGCATCCGCTTACTCGTCCCGGTTCCTAAGAGCGGATTGAAACCATTAACGAGTAATGGACGGCCTTCCGGAAGGGAAAACAAGGAGTGTCCCGTGCCAGGTCATAAGCTGCGTTCACTCACAATCATCATCCTTCATGCCTTTTTTGGAATGTGCAGTGCTCTTGAAGTAAACTCTGGTAATGCGCCTCCAACACCGAAAGAAATTCAGGGTGGGTAAAAATAAAACGCCGGCCGTCGTTTGCCTTAATTGCAGCCACGACCTTTTCAGCAACTTCCAACGGCTGAACCAGGCGGTTATCGATTACCCCCGGACATAATGCCGATACCTGAACTCCCTTATCCGCCAACTCGTGGCGCAAAGCCAATGTATACCCAACAACGGCAAATTTACTGGCCGTGTAGGTGGTTGAAAACCCTGGCGTCGCCAAAAGTCCTGACAAAGAGGCTGTGTTGACAATATTGCCCATCCCCTGCGCCACCATCCCCGGAGCAAAGGTTTTACAACCCAAAATCACACCATCTATATTGATGCGGGATTGCAGAAACCAGTCATCCAGGGGAGCCGTATCAAACTCGCCGGAACGAAACACCCCGGCATTGTTGCAGAGCACGTCACAGCGACCATAGGCGTTACTGACCAGTTCGTGAAAAAACACCCAGGATTTCGCACTGCTTACATCCAGAGTCATCGCCACACCTGGATATTGATTACCGGCTATCATATCCAGTGTGACATTTGCAGCTTCGCGATCCACATCGGCGACAATCACTTTCGCACCCTCACCCGCAAACAACGTACAGAGCGCTCTCCCTATACCACTGCCACCGCCTGTAACGATAACAACCTTGTCTTGTAAATGTTGTGCCATATATAGCCCCGAAGAGTATGACATCAGATCCGATCCGCTAAATTACAGATACATAAATCACCGATCCCCGTCCAGATTGCATATACTCTCTCTGCAGCTATGGCATTCATCACTGTCACTGAACATAAAAACCTGACAGCCATTGCGAAAGAAAAGACCGCAACCATCTCCTTGGTCATCTTGAGTAAGTTCCGTCAGTGTTGACCCATTCATCTCAGCAGGCCGCCTGCCCGCTTAAAGCACCTGTTCAGCGGCAATATTAAAGGCATCGTATTCATCGAGGACCTCCTGATGCTGCCCGGCAAGCATGTCTCGGAATTCCGGATGGGTGAAGATATTCACGCGGTCATCGTCCGCCTTGATGGCATCAATAACACCCTGGGCAACATCGGCGGGGGGGATCAGGCGATCCTCTAGGGGAACATCGACATCGTGGTTCATTGGCGTATCGATGGCGCCGGGACAAAGCACATAAACTTTAATGCCCTTGTCGGCAAGCTCCTGTCTCAGGGCATAGGAAAAACCAACCACAGCAAACTTACTGGCTGTATAGGTGCTCAACTCGGGAGCGGCAATCAGACCCGACAATGAAGCAGTGTTTACAATAATGCCGGAACCCTGTTGAATCAGATCGGAAATAAAGGCCTTGCAACCCAGGACAGGGCCATCGATGTTGATACGGGACTGCAGATGCCAATCGTTGATTGGCGCGGTATGGAATGCGCCAATCCGGAAAACACCGGCATTGTTGCACAACACGTCAATGCGGCCATAGGTGATTATAACCTGGTCCCGCAATACAGCCCAGGAGTCCGCATCGCTCACATCCAGGGCCAATGCCAAACCCGGATTCCTACCTTTCAGCATGCCGACTGTCTCTTCAGCACCCTTTCGGTTAATATCAGCCGCGATTACATGGGCGCCTTCAACGGCAAACAGCTTGCACATCTCGCGCCCGATACCACTACCGCCGCCAGTAACGATGACAACTTTATCCTGCAAATTTATACTCATACCTATTTCCTATTAATGTAAAACCCGAATACAGGAGACACTAATCAAGTTCCTGCCTTTCCCTGTATTTATCGACTTTGGTTTCATATGAAACTTATCAGGAAAGTATGTATAACTCACAAAACACTGAAAATATCACTTAAAATCCAACTATGTCATTTGCACTCATTCTTCAGGTGTTTCTCTCCCTAAATCGATAAATTTCGAACCGGATATCCATCCCTACTTAAACCACAAGGATAGATTTTCGAATCTCCCCTCTGGATAGCTTTTATCGAATCAATCACCACTTCCTAAAGCAAGTAACATGCAATACGAAACATCGACAACCGCATCTCCAGGCATTCAGGTGAACAGGGTATCGAAAATACGAGCAAGGAGCTCGGATTGGGAGTTGACCCCAAGCTTCTGGTAGATATTTTTTCGGTGCACCCGCTCAGTGGCCGGAGAAATGTCGAGTTCACGGGCGCAACCCTTTGAAGAGTAGCCCCGGATAAGGTAACCAAGGATTTCCAACTCTCGCTCTGTAAGCATATTGGATGCAATATTTTTCAATTTCGCAGCAATAACACTTGTTGAATCCTCACCATCGCTGTCTGATACCCCAGCCGCTACTTTGCAAAGCCGGTTATGACTCAAAATCGCATGCCTTATCGTTGAAGTGAGCGCTTCCAGTTGACGGGCTTCATCTTTGCTGAAGGGCGGCAACATGCTTGTACGTCCCAGACAAATGACATAACCTGCGCCATTCTCTCCCTGAATTGCAAACGCTACCTCGTCCTTAAGCCGTGCGGGCATCATGCATTTATAGTAATAACTGCTCTCGAAAAACCCATCCGGAGCCACTTCCCGAAGCGTTTTAAATCCTCCTCCACCCTTTTGGCAGTAATCATACCAGGGACTCTGCGTATAGAGCCCCTGCAAATATGCGATGTTGGCATCCGGCGTTGAAACAGCAAGCTCCAGATAAGGAAACGTCGGCACTTTGGCTGAGCGAAAAACAATGATCGCAAGATCGTCGAAATAGGCCACCTTACGCAATGTATCCACCAGGCATGGGTAAAACTCATCCGTTGCCACAGTTTCAAACAATGAGCCGATGCAGTCCAGAATGGAAACATCTGCGGGAGCCCCCTCAGAGAACGCCTGACCTGAACTGTCAAAACCCATTGAATTAGGGAAGGGTACAGTGCGCTGCACCGGTGAAGATGAAATTGTATAAGCCATACCCAACTCCTCAGTAATATGCCTTTTATCCAACCGGAAATGCAATCAGCACTTACCTTTGATATTAAGACTGCACACTCTGGTGACGCCATGGCGCTAGAATTGCCTGATTACGGGATAAGTTTAGAACCAGTATACGGAGGCACCAATATGCCGGTAATTTCATTTCCGATCTTTAAGATGTTATTTACGAACAACAACCACGCGACTTACATATATCGGCAATATTTAAACATACCCAATCATCGTGATCGGAAATGAATTCGTAAAGTTCGCAAATGACATTTTCGAACAAATAAAACCCGGGCATACTGAACCTGGGGTTTTCTCTCAACCCAATAACCGCATCCATCGTATTGCACATATGAGCTGGTTGTATTGATAAGCAAAAAAAGTGAAATGTCACAATATGAATACACAAGACATCAATAAGGCGCCTGTTTTATTTGCAGCGATACTTCTCACGACTATCGGGCTTTTAGTGCCCAATATACTGCCCATACTTGTTGGAGCTATGGCAAACAACCTGGGCTTCGACAACGATCAGCTTGGACTGTTGGCCGGCATTGAACCCTTGGGCTTGGGTATATCGGCTGCACTTGCGGTATTTTGGATTCGTCGCGTCAGCTGGCGCCACGCAGCCTTGTCGGCCATTTTCGTTCTTATCATCGGCAACGCCATTTCGGCATTGCTGACCGATTTCACCGCACTCCTCATCGTCAGAGGGCTGACCGGTTTTTTTGGTGGCGGCGTTGCCTTTGCTATCGGCATTGCCGCCATCAGTGAATCGAGAAATACGGACAGGTCTTTCGCTCTCATGGTAATGGTCCATGTGGCCTCAATGTTTCTCGGCCTTTTGCTGTTGCCTCATGCCGAGATCAAATGGGGAATCGCCGGAATCCTGATACCTGTCAGCTTACTGGCTGCGGTTCTTATACCCATCACCAGAATCCTACCCGAATGCTCCCATAAGGGAGACCCGTCGGCAAATGGATCGAGGCCCGGCGCGGGTCCGGTTTTCTGGGGACTTGGCGCCCAACTGATCTGGTATATCGGTGTCGGCGGCTTGTGGACCTTTATCGAACGCATCGGCACGCATGCGGGTTTCGAAAATACGGATATCGGTTTCGCACTGGCGCTCGGAATGGGCGTCAGCATTATCGGTTCCGCCGTCGCCACCGCTCAGGGCGACCGAATTGGGCGCCTGATTCCTTTTACTCTGACCTTGACGATCCAAGTCGTGGCTGCGCTATTCCTGATTGATATCGACAACCTTCTGTTCTACACACTGGTGTGGATGGCCTTCAATACTGCCTGGAACTATGGTCTTCCCTACATCTATGCCGCCATCGCCGATGCTGACCATAGTGGCCGCTTTGTTGTAATGGTGCCTACCGCGCAAGCCTTCGGCTTTGCCCTTGGCGCCAGCATCAGCGGCTTCCTGATTGAAAGCACCGGCCTATCGGCTGTGATCTATCTATGTCTGGCAATGAATGCCGCCACTGCACTGCTGTTTGTCATTTTGTCTCGCGCAAACATGGTGAAATCCGACACTAGACACCTGGCCAGTCAGCCCCCAAAAAACTAGCCTTATATGTTTTACCGACAATACCTTTATCACTAGGGCCTGCCTTCCTCCACACCTAAACAGATGAGGTATTCAGAGGGAAACGCTCACCCCCTATACTGAACGAAACCTGAAATCAACAGGAGTATGCCGATTCGTATCTTGCCGCATCTTGAGCAAAACCGAATCGCAGAACGAACTCAACACTTACCTTTAGCGTGGTTATCTTGCCTAAACGTCCGATGTTTCCCGATAGGCAGTAACACCCACCAGTAACGAAAAAGCAAGGGAGATCACCATGATCAAGAATTTCAAAGACAAAGTCGCCGTTGTTACTGGCGGAGCAAACGGAATTGGTCGCGCCCTCGTCAAGGCGTATCTGGACGAAGGCATGCGTGTCATGCTCGCCGATACCGACCAGGAAGGAATAGACGCCACCCTGACCGAAATGAATGCCGGTGATCGTCTCAAGGCCATCAATGTCGACATTTCGACCCTGGAGGCCAATCAGAGACTTGCCGAAGAGACTATCAAACAGTTCGGCGCCGTGAATATCGTGCATCTGAACGCCGCACTGCTCGGCAGTGATGAAGGCTGGCGCGCATCAGATCTCTCAGTCAGCATGTGGGAGAAGACCATTCAAATCAATCTGCATGGCCCTTTTTACGGCATCAGAGCATTCTTGCCATATCTTGAAAAAACTGAGGAAGCCCAGCTTGTCATTACTTGCTCTGCCTTCAGTTTCATTGCCGCACTGAGCGACCCGGCCCCTTACTTCGCCAGTAAAGCGGCTCTGCTGTCTTATTCCGAATGCCTCTATCACGATCTGAAAGATCGCAAATCGCACATCGGCGTCACCGCAGTGCTGCCCGGCAACACCCAGAACGGCCCCTATGAAATGCTGACGAAGATGCTGGCGCAAACAAAAGATCACCCGGAAACCTGGGAAGAAAATGTCTGGGGTGACCGCGATTATGCAGCCGAATTGATCGCCATGTTCGACCAGGAAGGCAATTCAACACCGGCATCGGTTGTTGCCGAAGCCACCATCGATGCAATAGCAAACGACCGCTTCTACGTCACAGAAAATATCGGCATCATCTGGAAATACATCCATGACCGCCTGCAACGGTTCATGGTAGGGAAAAACCCCCGGATGCTGGATAAGAACATGACCGTTTACCGCCCACTGCAAGGCGACGAGATGTAAACGAACATCTGTATTCTTAGTTTTGTCTCATGATTTCTCCTCATCATATTGGTTATCGGCTCGCGCTACGGGGTTGCTGTGAGAATCCCGTTACTGTCAAACTGTTGATATCAACCAAGCCACTGGGGGATTTACCTTTTTAACCCAACCTTCGCTCGCTCCTAAGCACATGAGGTATTCTGAGAAGAATTCTCCCTTTTTATACTAAAGGTAACCTGTATATCGACAACAGTTAGCCGATCATGTGCTTGGTCAGATTGCATGCGAACCGGCATTTCGAAGGAGCAATCCACTCCATGAGCTTGAACAAATCCCAAATGGTGACGCTTTTCACCAATCTGGTCAGAACCAACGAGTACGACCTGACCATGTACGGACGTATGATGGCCGGTAAGCTGCTGGGATTTTATCACCCGGGGGAAGGCGGTATTGCCCCGGGCGTCGGCGCCTGCAGTTTCCTCAACAAGGATGACTTCTTCAGCCCGCACCACCGAGCCCACGGCATGGGTCACATGCTCTCCAAGGGAATCGAGCTGAAGACTTACCTGGCTGAGCATACCGGTAAGCAAGGTGGTTGCTGCGCCGGCCGTTCCTCATTCCATGCGTCCTACCCGGCATTCAATCAGTTCATGTACTCCGGTTTTATCGGCTACAACTTCACCCCCGCCACTGGCTGGGGCTGGGCGGCCAAGCGCGCCGGTAAACGGCAGGTCGTGATGATGTGCTCCGGTGACGGCTCCTACGGCCAGGGCCGTGCCCACGAGGGGATGCTGATGGCCGCCAATTGGAAACTGCCCATTATCTTCTGGTGTGAAAACAACGGGCTGGCCATCCACGCCAGCACCGATGACATGCACCCTGTGGAACATATCTCTTCCCTTGCCCTGGGTTTCGATATGCCTGCCGAGATTGTGGACGGGCAAGATGTCTTTGCCTGCGCGGAAGCAGCGCTTCGCGCTATCGAGCACTGCCGTAGCGGCAAGGGGCCCTTCTTCGTCGAGTGTAAAACCACTCGTTTTCGTGAACACGATATCGGTACGCCAGACCTGATCGAAGACAAGCCCCGCACCGAGGAGATGATCGATGAGCTAAAGCAGCGCGACCCGATGGTCATCGCTACCGAACGCGTACTGGCCGACGGCATCCTGACACAGGATGAGATCGACAAGATCAAAGAGGCAGCAACTAACGAAGTGGCGGACGCATGGGCCTGGGCCGACGCCCAGCCGAAAGCCGAACCTAGCGAAGAAGCGCTATTGGCTGCGGTTTACGCGCCCTAACCAGCACGCTCAGTGATTCATGACGGAGTAGAACCATGTCAAGAGATTTGCCGTTAATCGAGGCGATCCGTGAAGCCTTGATTGAAGAGATGGAACAGGATGAGAAAGTGTTCCTGATCGGTCAGGATCTGCGCGGCGCCATATTTCCTCACACCACCGGGCTGGTTGACCGGTTCGGTACCGAGCGGGTGATCGATACCCCCATCTCCGAATCCGGCATGTACGGGACCGCGATGGGTGCGGCACAGGCCGGCTACCGCCCGGTGGTGGACTTTATGTTTGGCGGTTTTACCTACGTAACCTTCTCCGAGGTGGCGGTATCGACCGGTCAACAGTACTTCCTGCACGGCAGCCAGACCCCGATGCCCTTGGTGATCACCGCTGCTGTCGGCGCCGGCGGCCGCCTGGCGAACGACCATGCCATGGCGATCCACGGCGCCTTCCTGCACCAACCGGGGATAAAGGTGGCCATGCCCTCGACCTCCTATGATGCCAAGGGGTTGTTCAAAGCCGCGATTCGCGACAACAATCCGGTGGTAATCCCCTGGCATATGGGTCTGATGATGGATAAAGGACCGGTTCCCGAAGAAGATTACATCGTCCCGCTGGGTGTGGCCGAGGTGAAACGCGAAGGCAGCGACGTGACGGTGCTGGCCAACAGTCTGCAACTGAAGAACGCCCTGCAAGTCGCCGAGAGGCTGAAAGATGGAATCAGCGTCGAGGTGATCGATCCGCGCACCTTCGAACCGTTCGATATGCCGACGTTGCTGAAGTCGCTGGAGAAGACCAACCGCCTGGTAATCGTCGACGAAGACTGGGAGAACGGCGGTTTTGCCTCCACCATCTCCGCCCGGGTGATGGAGCAGGGCTTTGATCTGCTTGACGCCCCGGTCACCCGGGTCACTTTCCCCAATATTCCGGTACCCGGCGGCCACATGGAACCCTACATCATGCCCAACCCACAAAAGATCGAAGCGGCCATCCGCGCTGTTTGCGCCTGAGGCCCGGGGAGGATAACACGATGACAGCAGAACCGTTTGTGATGCCAAAACTGGCCATGGGAATGAACGAGGGAACGCTTCAGGAGTGGTTGATTGTTGAAGGCGAATTCGTTGAGCAGGGCCAGGAGATCGCCTGTATGGAAACCGAAAAGGTGGCCTACGAACTGGAAGCCCCTGAGGCCGGTTACTATAAGCCGATCATTGAAGCCGGAACGACCGTGCCGGTGGAAACGCCGATCGCCTATTACGCCGACTCCGTAGAAGCGCTTGCCGGTATCAGCATCACTACACCGGCTGATTCAGCGAAAGCCGCTGCCGCCCCCCCCACGGAAAGGCTGTCTGCCGGCGTACCGACAACTGCTCCCCCTCAGGTAACCGCCGCGATCGACAGCGGCCGCATCAAGGCTTCCCCGCTGGCCCGAAAGCTGGCCGCCGACAAAGGCCTGGACCTGGCTTATATAGAAGGTACGGGGCCGGAGGGCCGGATCGTCAAGCGTGATATCGAAAAAGCCGAGCGGACCGGCATGGGATGTGCGCCTGTTGCAGCTGCCGGTATGCCGGCGGGCCTGGTCGAGCAGGCCAGGATTCCGATGTCCGGCATTCGCCACTCCATCATCGACGCATTGATGGAGAAGAGCAACGGAACCGCCACCCTGACCCAGTGGAACGAAGCGGACGTCACCGATCTGCTGGCAACGCGTAAACGGATGGTCGCGCAAGAAGAGATGCTCGGCGCCAAGGTGTCGGTCAACGCCTTCTTTATCAAGGCCATCGCCTGGGCCGCCAGACAGGTGCCGATCATCAACTCCACCCTGCAAGGCGACGACATCGTCGTATACGACAACATCAACGTTGCGATGGCGCTGACCGTACCGTCCGGCGACAGCTACACCGAGAACCTGATGGTGCCGGTGATCAGGCACGCGGATCGCCTGCGTCTGGTTGAGATCGATCGGGAGATGAAGCGCCTGATCGGTCTGGGCCGCGAAGGCAGGCTCAGCGCCGCGGATATGGCCGACAGCACCATCACCTTCTCGACCACCGCCGGGATTGCCCCCGATGGCACCGCCGGCAACTCTATCCTCAACGGCAGCAACAACGCCATCGTCGGTATCGGCGGGGCCAAGCTGAAACCGGCCGAGCACAACGGCGAGATCGCACTGCGTCACATTGCACCGGTGCTGGTCAGCTACGACCACCGCGTGATCGACGGCGCCCCGGCGAGCCGTTTTATGAACTACCTGCATCAGGCGCTGCAAGATCCAACCTTGCTGCTGGCCTGACGCGGAATTTCCCGGGCCGGCGCCGAACAGGGCCGGCCTCACCTGTTTAGAGAGATAGTCTCATGTCTGCACAATATGACATTGTAGTGATCGGCGCAGGCCCAGGCGGTTACGTATCCGCGGTCCATGCCGCGCAACTGGGCCTGAAGGCGGCCGTTGTTGAAAAGGACAACCCCGGCGGCGTCTGCCTGAACTGGGGCTGTATCCCGTCGAAAAACCTGATCCACCAGGCTGAAACGTTCCACGCTTTGCAAGAGATGGAAGCAGTGGGCGTCAGTGTCGACCGCAGCGGCCTGGATTACCACAAAGTTCAACAAAACTCCCGCGAGGTGGTCAAGACCCTGACCGGCGGCGTCGCTGCTCTGCTCAAGCGCAACAAGATCGAAATGATCAAGGGAACAGCCAGGATCACCGGCCGTGGCGAAGTGACCGTTGACGGCGAACGCAAGGTTACCGCCAGCAATATTCTGGTCGCTACCGGCTCCCGCGCGATGAATATCCCTGGCTTCGAGTTCGACGAACAGGTGGTGCTCTCCTCCTCCGGCATTCTGGCGATGAACGCATTGCCGAAAAGCCTGGTGATCCTCGGCGCCGGCGCCATCGGTTGCGAGTTTGCCTACGTCATGAACCGCTTCGGTGTCGACGTCACGCTGGTCGAGATGGCCGACCATCTGCTGCCGACGGAAGATTTCGAAACCTGCGCGCTGCTGGAGAGATGCTTCAAGCGTGACGGCGTCGAGATCCTGACAGGTACCCGTGCCGACACCTTGGAGAAAACCGCCTTGGGCGCCACCGTCACGGTTGAGAACGCCGATGGAGAACAGAAGCTGCATGCGGAAAAGGTGCTGGTGGTCTTCGGCCGCGAACCCAACACCGCAGGCCTGGGACTTGATGAGATGGGCGTTAAGCTCGACGAGCGTGGCTACGTCGAGACAGGCGATTACTACCAGACCCACTCCCCCGGTATCTACGCCATCGGCGATATCACCCGCACCCCGGCCCTGGCTCACGTCGCCTCCGCAGAGGGTGAGATCGCAGTCGCACACATGGCCGGCCATGCTCCAGCCGGAAAGGCGATCGATCCGGGTCTGGTGCCGTCCGCCATCTACTGCGAACCTCAGGTCGCCGGCTTCGGTCTGCGTGAAGATATTGCCAGGGCAGAAGGCATCGAGGTCAAGAAGGCCACCTTCGCCTACTCCGGCGCCGGTAAAACCATTGCGGTCGGCAAGTCTGACGGACTGGTCAAGGTACTGTGCGACCCAAAGACTGACGAGCTGCTGGGGGCCCATATCGTCGGCCACAACGCCACCGAGCTGATACATGAACTGCTATTGGTGAAGTCGGCCGAGCTGCTGCCTGAAGATATCAGCGGCATGATCCATGCGCACCCAACCATCTCCGAAGCCATTGTGGAATGTATGCGCAACATCAACGGTAAAGCGATCCATGGTTAAGCCTGCACGGTCGCCTTTTTTAACGGAAAATTTCCTGGAGAAACAACCATGAATCCAACTATTGAAACGATGCTGGTCACCTACAAGGTCACCCGGCAGACCCGCGAGTTCATCTCCGCCGGACATCAGAAGATGTTTATCGACGGCGAATTCTGTGAATCCGATTGCGGCGAGACCTCGACTGTTGAAGACCCGTCCAACGGCTGCCCGCTGATTACCGTTCCTCGGGGCACGGCTGCCGATACCGACCGCGCCGTGGCGGCGGCCAAGGCGGCATTTCAGTCAGGTCCCTGGGCGGAAATGACCCCGGGCGGCCGTCAGAACCTGATGCTCAAGCTGGCCGATGTGATGGAAGAGCACGCCCAGACCATCGCTGAGATCGAAGCGATCGATGCCGGTAAAGCGATCGGCGGTTGCTACGAAGTGGATATCCTGAGCACCATCGATCACATCCGTTTCATGGCGGGCTGGGCCACCAAGATCGAAGGCAACACCCGAGAGATCTCCACTCCCAATACCTTCGCTTTCACGTTGAAGGAACCGGTTGGTGTGGTCGGTGCAATCGTGCCCTGGAACTGGCCCTTGAACATGGCTTTCTGGAAGATGGCCGCGGCGCTGGCAGTGGGTTGCACCATCGTACTCAAGCCTGCCGAGATGACGCCGATGTCGATCCTGTATGTAATGAAGATCTTCAAGGAAGCAGGACTGCCTGACGGTGTCATCAACATCGTCACCGGCAAGGGTTCCGTGATCGGCAATCGGCTGGCGGCACATCCGGACGTCAGCAAGGTCTCCTTCACCGGCTCCACCCCGACAGGGCAGACAGTCGGCAAGGCCGCCATTGAAGGCATGAAACACCTGACCCTGGAACTGGGCGGCAAGTCCGCGATGGTCGCCTTCGAGGACGCCGATATCGACGCAATCGTCGAAGGTGCCCATGCCTCGGTATTCTTCAACGCAGGCCAGGTCTGTTCTGCGGGTTCACGCCTGTACGTCCACAAGGAAATATACCGGGCCACCATCGATGCGCTGGTCGCCTCACTCAAGGAGGTGGTGATTGGCGATCCGCTCAATCCGGATACCACCCAGGGCCCGCAGATCTCAAAAGGCCAGTTCGATTCGGTCATGAACTACATCGGGATCGGCAAGGAGGAAGGCGCCACCCTAGCCTTCGGCGGCAATGCCGTGGACCGGAAGGGTTACTATATTGAGCCGACCCTGTTCACCGACTGCAACAACGGTATGACTATCGTTCAGGAAGAGATCTTCGGCCCGGTGCTGACGGTAATCCCATTCGAAACAGAAGAGGAAGCGGTACGCCTGGCCAACGACAATATCTATGGCCTGTCCGGATCGGTATTCACCAAGGATATTTCACGCGCGATCCGTGTCGCCAAGCAACTGGAAACAGGTTCCGTCTGTATCAACGCCCACGATATCGTTGATGTGGCAATGCCGTTTGGCGGTTACAAAATGTCCGGTATAGGAAAGGATATGGGAAGAGAACAGCTGGATCATTTCCTGGAAACCAAATCCGTCATTGCGCAACTCTGAATTTAAATCTCATTATTGGTTGGCAGAGCGACGAACGAGCGGGGCACCCCGCCCTTCAATCACCATTCTGAGAATCCTAAAAAAGGAGTATCTAAGGAGGGAATAATGACCTCGAACAAGCATATCGAAGACTTTTACCAAGCCAGGGACATCCTTGGTGAAAGCTATAACCCCATCCAGAGCCAACGCTACAGCGAGGTGGCAACGTTTATGCGCGCCCCGCGGATGGACGATCTGAGTCAGGTGGATATCGGTCTCATCGGCATCCCTTTCGACGGCGGCCTGACATGCCGCACTGGCGCACGCTCTGGGCCTCGTGAAGTCCGCAACGAATCCACCATGATGCGGGCCATCAACGTGGCAACCGGAGTACGCCCCTTCGACATCGCGCGGATAGCTGATCTGGGTGATGTTCGCTTCAGTAACCAGTTCAGCCTGGACCTCGCGATTAGGGAGATCGAAAAGTACTTCACAGCGATCGCCGCATCCGGCGTCTTGCCGCTGGCCGTCGGTGGCGACCACTCAGTCACCTACCCTATCCTCAGGGCGCTGGCCGGCTACAACAAGGAGCCGATAGCCCTGATCCATATCGACTCCCACACCGATACATGGCCGGAATACCAGGGCTCGAAATTCCACCATGGCGCGCCCTTCCGGTTGGCGGTTGAGGAAGGCCTGATCGATCCGCGCAAAACCATACAGATAGGCATTCGCGGCGGCCAAAACTTTGCCGATGGTCTCGATTACTCCTACAACCATGGGATGCGCGTAGTCACCATTGAAGAGTTCGATGATCTTGGCTGGAGGGCCGTTGCCGGGGAAGCCAAAAAAATTGTGGGTGGCAGTGCGACTTACCTGACATTCGATATCGACGGGCTTGACCCTGCCTTCGCCCCCGGCACCGGCACCCCGGAAGCGGGAGGCATCACAATGCGTGAGGCGCAACGACTCCTGCGTGAGTTGCGGGGCCTCAATTTTATCGGCGGAGACCTGGTCGAGATCTCGCCGCCGCTGGATCCAACCGGCGCCACTGCGCTCAACGGGGCCACTCTTCTGTTTGAGATGCTCTGCCTGCTGGCGGAAAAAACAACTGCAAGTGACCTTTAGAAATACATGGCGGCAGCGCTGACATTGTGTGCGCATTCATGCATGGAGAAGATCGCGAATGAAAAGATTCAGCGTAAAAGACAATAAGGTCACATCATTGTGATGAAAGCCGTCTCGTACACCTGCAAGACAACATTTATGTACTCTGCTGACACAAGAATGACTTGTACTGATATGGCCTCCAAGCGCTTTAAGTCGCATTATTTTTTTATGTCAAGAAATCTTCAACGCCAGGAATAAAACATGTCCGAACATTCTTTCTCGCTCGATGGGAAAACCGCGCTCATCACCGGCGGAACCAGCGGTATGGGCCTTGCCACCGCACGCCGCTTCGTCGATCAGGGCGCTCGCGTGGTGGTCACCGGTCGTCGTAGCGAAGGACCCGGGATCGCCGAGGAGATCGGCGCCGACTTCGTCGCCGCCGACCTGACTCAGCCGGAACAGATAACCGAGATGGTGGATGCCGCCGCCGAAATCCTGGATGGAATCGACATCCTGATCAGTAATGCCGGCGCGGTGGTGGAATTCACCATGATCGAGGAGACGAGCGACGTGATACTTCAGAATATGTTCGAACTCAACAGTCTGGCACACTACAGGGTAATGCGCGCCGTGCTGCCGCATCTGCACGATGGAGGCTCCATCGTCTTTACCGCCACGCTGCTGACCGGTCTGGGGAACTTCGGTGAAACCGCTTACGGCGCCGCGAAATCCTGTCTGCTCAGCCTTGTCAAGGGTGTCGCGATGGAGCTGGCTCCTCGTGGCATCCGTGTCAACGCCATCAGCCCGGGTGCTACCGAAGGCGCCATGTGGCCGGAGGATCATCCGCAACGTGAGCTGATAGAAACCCTCTGCCCGATGGGCCGTTTTGCGGAACAGGACGAGATCGCGTCCCTATGCCAGTTCCTCTCTGCCGATGCCTGTCGCTTCATCACCGGCGCCAATATTCCCATCGACGGCGGTATTACCGCCGGTTTCGCGCCGCAGATGCTGATGAAACTCATGGGGGACGAAGAAGCACCATGAAATATCGATACCAACCGGCGCACTTTCTTGACACTGCTAGGGCCTGTTGAGACTAATCCAATCGGCTCTGTTGTGTCTGAAAATGCGCCGATCAGAGGGAGTGATTGGAGCCGCCCTCCAGAAACGGCAAACGGCCGATCTCCCGGTAAAGCCACCGTCCCGCCTTCCCTTCGAGGTAATTGAACGCCAGCAACAGATCGACGGGGATATGGTAGCGATCCGCCCCCAGGTCGCAGTGCAGCCGGCAAAGGCGACCGGCGGCGATCTCCTCCCGCACCATATGCTGGGGCACCCAAGCCCATCCAATCCCCTGCCTCACCATTTCCAGCAGGCTGAACTGGCTTTCGATCCGCCAAACCTGATGACCGACCTGCTCACTGACCCGCATCTGCGCACCCCTTGAGGTCAACACCAGTTGGCGATAGGGCTTGAGGTCATCCAGCAACAGCAACTTTCTGTCAGCCAGGGGGTGCCTCGTGCCCGCTACGGCAATCAGCGTCATCTCCCCTATCGCGCGTAGCCTGCACCCCTCCGGCAGCTCCAACGTGGAGAGCAGCAATCCCATATCCACCCGCCCCTGCTTTACAAGATCGACAATATCCATCCGGGCCGGATTGAGAAACTCCAACTCCAATTGCGGGAATATCCGTTCGAAGCGTACCAGCATTCGCTCAAGCTCGGGGCCGATGAGGGACTCCTCCACCGCCAGAGTCAATTTCCCCTCCTCCCCCTGAGCCATGGCGTCGGCGTGTCCCTGCAGATCCCGGGCCTGGTCCAGCAATGCGCGGATCTGCGGCAGCAGCGCCCGGGCCGCATCGGTCATCTGCGGTTCGCGTCCTGAGCGATCGAACAAATCCATCCCCAGGTCCAGTTCCAGGTTCGCCACGGCCGTACTCACCGCCGACTGCGCCTTGCCAAGTTGCCGGGCTGCCCGCGAAAAGGAGCCTTGTTCACAGGAGGAGACGAATGCCTGCAGTTGATTGAGACTGAAACGCATGCACACCTATCTGATAAAAAGATAGTTACTAACTTTTACTTATCTGATTATAACGCATAATAACAGCCATGTTGCTACCAGGAGCAAACCGATGAGATCCCCACTGGACCGTCTGCGCCATACCCTCCTATTCGAATTTTTAGCCATCCTGTTCGCCGCCCCTGCCGCCCATTGGGTGACCGGAGAGTCGGCCGTCACCGTCAGCGGATTGACCTTGGCGCTAAGCCTATTGGCAATGGGTTGGAACTACCTTTACAACTGGGGATTCGATCATTGGGAACAACGAAAGAACTGGCCGCGTCCGCGTCCCTTCAAAGTGCGTCTGCTTCATGCAGTGGGATTTGAAGCGGTGCTGCTGCTGGTGGGTATTGTGATCATCGCCTCTTGGTTACAGATATCGTTATGGCAGGCGTTCATGCTGGATTTAGGCTTTATGCTGTTCTTCCTGTTCTACGCCCTGGCATTTAACTGGGTCTACGATAAGGTTTTCCCACTGCTTCCGTCAGCAGCGGCAGCCTGATCTCCGGAAGGGTATGAAAACGATCCCGCCTCAATCAGTCATAGCCACATCATGTTGAAATTCGATGAGATATTGCCGGGCCTCAGCCTATTACGCCGCCAGCCCGGCTAGTAGGCCGGGCTTGTCTTCAACATGCATCACTTAGGGCCTGTTAACACTGATCCAATTGGCCCTAGAACCATATGCTTCAGTCATGGATCAATAGGCCGGCGCTTCCGCCTCATAGTGAATACCGCTGCGCCCGGCCTGTTCGCGAATGGCGCTGTAGAGTTTGTGGTCCAGCGAACCCTTGGCTCCACCGGACTTTTTCACCTCCTGTTTAAGATACTCCTTACGCTGTGCCGAGAGCTCATCGATCTCCTCCTGCAGTACCTTACGCTGTTTAGCCTTTTCAGTGATCATGGCACGTTGCTCCTGCGGTGCCATGGCGCGTATGGAGGAAGGCAGATGATCCTTCTTGATGGCATCGAGCTCAATCCGGCCGCTGGCCACATCGTCCACCAATTCACTGTCACCCAATAGATTGGATTTTCCGCTCTTAGATGCATTGAAGGTGGCGCGGCGCGCACGGGATGCGAACGAGGCGGATTCATGCAGCTTGTCAGCCGCTTGCACTTTCTGGCGCTTCTTCTCCAACACCTCATCCGATCCGTAGTAAAGGCGGGTTTCATCCAGTTTCTTTGAGAGTGTGGCCAGTTTCTCATCGAACGGCGTACTGATCGCCACCGCACTCCCGTCTTGAGAGACCTGGGCGTACTGGCCGAGACCGCCCTGGGCAATCTTGCTCCAGACCAAGCGTGTCGGGGCGCTGTTGCCGGCCTGGATTGTATTGACCACTATCCCCTTGGCATTGGCCACCTTAAGGGTTTGCGGATACTTCACATCATCCTGATAATCCATGTGGGGCGGCGCATCCCCCACCAGGAAGACGACCCGATAGGCATCCCTGTCCTGACTCCAGGAGATCTTGCTGATCGCATCATGCAGGGCCTGGTTGACGCTTTCAGGGCCGTCACCACCGCCTTCGGCGCGAAAATCCATCAGTGTCGCGTAGACCGTGTCTATATCTTCCGAGAGATCCACGACTTGCGTGACATAGCTGTCTCCCCGGTCTCGATAGGCCACCAGCCCCATCTTGATTTCCGGCGCGGGCTGCGCCTGGGCCATGGTGGAGGCGATAGACCAGATCTTCTCCTTGGATGCCTGGATCAAGCCGCCCATGCTTCCGGTGGTATCCAGCGCGAATACCACTTCGATTTTCGGGTGTTGCTGGGTAATGGTATGCACCGCCGGCGCCTGGATAGGATCCGTTTGCGGCATGTTAACCGCAGCAACATCCTTGAGTGCGGGATAGAACGCGATACCACCGGCGGTAAAAGTGAACAGTGCTGCTGCAATGATTTTCGATTTCATGATCTTCTCCACATTGACTAACGGACAGTTGATAACTTGGCGAGCGCGGTTTCCGCCGTGCGATGGGCACGTTGAAAACCATCGTCTGTACTATTGGCGGCGATCGCCTGTTTGCTCGCTCGCTTCCAGGTTTTGGGGATGAATACGAACAGTGCCTGAACCAGAAAAAAGCTCCACACACCGAGAAGCAGATTGCCTGTTTGCTGCAACGCCCATACCGCCGCCGCCAAACCGAACAACACCAGACCCATGTCAGCCGATGCCGAGATGAGGCTTGAATGGAAATAGAGCGAGCGAATCAACCAGACAACTCCCAAATGGGCCATGAGATAGAACGGCAGGCTCAGTCCCATCAGCCAGATAACAACTGCTGCCGCCAGCCAGACACTCACACTGGTAATGCGTCCGACCTTTTCACCGCTGCGTCGCAACAGGTAGATCACATAGAGCAAGCCCATGGCTGCTATAAGCATGCGTAGTACAAAGTCGGTAACGAAAACTGTTGTCAGCGCGCTAAAGAGCACGCCGCCACCGATAGTGGCGACCAGCGCTACACCGACGCCTTCAAAAAAGCCGGGGCGTTTCATGACTGCGTCCTCCTCTGCTTTTCACGCAGAAAGGCGAGTTCGATATCATCCTCATTGACGGCGAACTGACGCATGAAATCCGTCTCGTTCCAACTATTGCGCTCATCCTCATCACTATCGTAGCCAACAAGTAATTCCGTCTTCTGTCGCATGGACTCGAGACGCGAGCGGTTTTCATCAATACGTTTTTTCAGGGCCTCGCCCGCTTCCTGAAACTCCTGTTGTTTGCGGGCGAGATAGTTAAGATAGCGCTCCGATTCCAGCTTGCGTTTCAGCAGCGTCCGGGCCAATGCCTCGTTACCGGTATCGAAGCAGAGATCCAGCTCTTCAGTCACCTGCCCTAGCCGTTGTTCAAGCTCGCTTTGTCGCGATGCAACCTGCTTCAGCTCCAGCTCTATGACCTTCAGCCGATGGTCGTCCTTGGTTAACGCCTCTTCCATATCACGCACCGCCTGCTTAAGCAGGATTTCAGGCTCCTCCATGCGATCGAGAACCGCGTTGACATCGGCTCGAAACAGTTGTGATACGCGTGTGATGAGTGCCATGTCAGTCTCCTTGTGTTTGAATGTCTAAACACAGTCTAAGAACACGACGCCTTGGCGAGTAGACAGATTTCTGTAAAACAGTGGATGGCAGATTTACATGGAATTTACATTGCCCATGCGATAACTTGGTAGCCTATCAATAAAAATACCGCTTTATTCTGAAACCTGTTGGGCTGTGATTATTCAATTTCAGTTTATTCGCGTTCATTTGCGGTCCGACAATCATTCGCGAATATTTGCGGCTTGCTTTTTTTAATACAGCCATGTAATGAAATGAGATAAAACAGCCTTAATTTGGAGCAGCATGAATCAAAAACCACGCATCCTGATTGTCGAAGATGAAGAAGCTATCCGGGTAGGGCTGATCGACGTATTCGTCTACCACGGTTTTGCCGTGGACAGTGCAGCCGAAGGTCCGGCAGGACTGCGGAAAGCCCTGACCGGCACTTTCGACATGATCCTGCTCGACGTGATGCTGCCTGGAATGAACGGCTTCGATATCTGCAACCGCATACGCGAACAGGATAAGGATCAACCCATCATCATGTTGACCGCCAAGACCGGTGATGAAGATATCGTACACGGACTGACCCTGGGCGCGGACGACTATGTGGCGAAACCCTTTTCGGTTGCGCAATTGGTGCTGCGCGTACAGGCTGTATTGCGACGCGCCCGTAACAGCGAAGCCAGCCAAGCCTACATTCGACTGGGTGACGCGGTGGAGATCGATATTCGCAACCTGTCAGGCAAACGCAGTGACGAGCCGCTCTCCTTCACCAGACGGGAGATGGAGATTATCGAATACCTGCACAGCCACCGGGAACGCCCGGTACCGCGTGAAGAGTTGCTCAACAAAGTGTGGGGCTATGCGAAGAATGCCGATATCGAAACCCGCACGGTTGATATACATATCGCCAAGTTGCGCAGAAAGATAGAAACCGATTCAGCGGAACCCCGTTTTTTGACCACGGTGCGGGGTGCCGGTTACCGCCTGTTGGTCGATTGAAATGGCCCGCCTCGCCCTCAACAGCCTCAACAAAAAGCAGCTGCGCCGTTGGCTCATGGTGTTCTTCTTCGCCCTGGCGATTCCCAGTGGCCTACTGATCTATCAAGCCTACGACCAACTGAAGTGGGAGGCCTTTCATCGCCACCGGGTACTGGCCGAAGAGCTGGCAACGCGCATCGACAAGGGCTACACCCAGCTCATCGAAACGGAGGAGCGTCGCGCATTTGTCGATTACAACTTTCTCATCATTGCCGGTGATCCCAACAGCAATTTCATTCAACGTTCAGCATTGTCGAGCTTTCCTCTGCGCTCCCCGATACCCGGCTTGATCGGTTATTTTCAGGTGGATAGCGAGGGTGTTTTTAAAACGCCGCTGCTCCCCGATTCACCACTCACCGCCAGTGAATACGGCATTCAGGCCGATGAGCTTGTGCAACGGCGGGAACTTGCCGATCGCCTACGCGCTATCCTCGGTGAAAACCGATTGGTGCGCGCCGAACTACACGAGGACAGAGAGGACGAGCTCACCGAAGCAATGATTACACCTGAAGAGGTCCCGCTCAGCGATAGCACTGGATCCCTCTACTCTTCCAATACGGAGTCGCGACGCATTCGGGATAGTAAGATAACTGATGAGGGTGATAAGGCGTCCGGGGATTACGGCATCAAGCAAGAAATTGCTGCGGGGCAGGCTGTCTTTGATCACTTGTCGGAGCAAAAAGCGGATCGCCCGTCAAAGGCGCTTACCGGGCCCAACATACTTGGCCGCGTGGAAGACCTGCAACTGGACAGCAGCTTCGAAACCGCGCAGGCGCCGTTGCGCCAGCAACGGATGGCGCCCAAGCCGAAAGCAGGATCGGCAAAACGCGCCCCGCGCAAAGAGCGCAGCGCATTGCCCGAACCGGAGTCTCCCGCCACGCAGCCGACAACCATGGCTGCACCGCCGCTGCCGAAGCCGGCGCCGTTAAGAATCCGCACTTTCGAAAGCGAGATCGATCCCTTTGAAATGAGCCTTCTCGACAGCGGCCACATCGTGCTTTACAGAAAGGTGTGGCGTGAAAACCAGCGCTATATTCAAGGCATGCTTGTGGAGCAAAACCCCTTTCTGAGCGGCCTCATGGAAACCGGCTTTCGCGCTACATCCCTCGCACAGATGAGTGAATTGATCACCGCCTACCAGGGTAATCTACTGACCGCATTCTCGGCATCTGGAGGGGAGCGTTATCAGGCCGGCACCGAGGAGCTTCGCGGCGCGCTCCTCTACCAAACCCGGCTCACCGCTCCCCTCAATGACCTGGAATTGATATTCACTATCCAACACCTTCCCGCAGGTCCGGGCGGGGCTGTCATAGCATGGATCGCACTGATTCTCTTTTTGCTTCTCAGCGCCGGTTTCTATGCCATATACCGCTTGGGCGTGGGGCAGATAAACCTGATCACTCAACAGCAGGACTTCGTATCCGCCGTCAGCCATGAGCTGAAGACGCCGCTTACCTCGATACGCATGTATGGCGAAATGCTTCGCGAGGGCTGGGTGGCGGAAGACAAGAAGCGAGAATACTACGACTACATTCACGATGAGAGTGAACGATTGACGCGCCTGATCAATAACGTGCTGCAACTCGCACGCATGACCCGAAACGGCCTGCAGGTTCAGCTGAAACCGGTCACAGCAGGTGAGTTGATGGACCTGATAGGGTCAAAGATCGAGTCGCAGACAGCTCGCGCCGGATTCGACCTCATGCTCAGCTCTCCCTCTGACTGTGCATCTCGAACACTGCAGGTCGACCCGGACCACTTCACTCAGATCATCATCAACCTGGTGGACAATGCCATCAAGTTCTCCGCCAAGGCAGAGAAAAAGGCCATAGATATTGCGTGTCTCTCACAGCAGGACAGTAGAGTGGTATTCAAGGTACGCGACTATGGACCAGGTATCGCGAAAGATCAGATGAAAAAGATCTTCAAACTCTTCTACAGATCTGAAAACGAACTCACCCGCGAGACAGTCGGGACAGGAATCGGCTTGGCGTTGGTAAGTCAGTTAACCACGGCGATGGAAGGGAGTGTGGATGTGGTGAACATGGAACCGGGCGTGGAGTTTCGCGTGAGCTTTTTGTCTTAGGGCCTGTTAAAGTCATTTCTAAAATCATAGTTAACATCCTCTAACTCTTCTGCATGTTTTCCGTTCCATGAGCATGCTTGTTATGCGATTTACACACGGGGATTTACTCCATACGTAATCATAGATTGCGCAATTTGTGTTTGCTCGGTTGTATCTGGAAATAGCCAATAGCTGGGAGCAATAATTGGCTCAACTGAAACAACGCTGATAACAATGATCTTTTTTACCGGAACCCTTCGCCTCCCAAGCTTTGTAGAAGCTTCAGTTTTGAATGATATGAAGCTGCTGATTCGCCAATGATCGTTGCTGTACCTTTTACCTTAAACCCTTTTTGTTTAAAAATATCGATAAAACTCACACATACATTATTATTTGACTCAATATTTTTTGTGCTATTGGGTGACGCTATATTTGCTATCAATATTTGGTCATTTCCATCCGATACGAACATTTCTTTTGTAGAAACATTCGGGGCACCATCAGAATCGACGGTAGCCAACCAACAAAGCACACATTCTTTAATCGATTCTTGTATTTCTGTACTCAACATTGGTTCATTTCCTTATACACATATAAAGACCACAATAAGGCGCGCCGCGTAGCGGTGTCGCAGGGGGTGAAGCGAACGATTTGATTGTATTGTTATGCCGCGACTTCACTATTGGTGTCCCATCCCGGGAAGACCATTACGGCTGGGTGACACTGGAGTGCCCGCGCGAGTACTTTTGCTCTTTCAACACCAAGTTGCACTCGATCGTTCTCAATCGCAGAAATGGTGGACTGAGGAATTCCCGTTAAATCAGCCAGCTCATTCTGACTGAGCCCCTGAAGCTCGCGAACAATGCGTACGGATTCCCCGACTGAAACATCAATCGTCTTTTTTGCTCGGCGGTAATCCTTCATGTCATTTCTTCCTGTAATCGTGCGGGCTCAAATTGACTACCTGAATTAATATATGGTCTTTCAAAGTCTTATAGATAACGCAGTATTGCAGCACCAGGCGGGATGACCGATGCCCTTTCCATTTACCTCTTATAGCCTCATCATGAAATCCCTTAATCTTTCTGAGACCTGTAGGGAGATTTGTCCTACTGACTTTACTTTTTATGGGTTTTATACCAAAATACGCTAATTATTGGTACTTTGGAGTTATGTAATGGCTAAAAACACCAGTATTAGCTTGGGTAACCACTTCGAAGAGTTTGTTACACGTCAAATCACTACCGGCCGCTACGGGTCTGTGAGTGAAGTTATTCGTGCTGGCTTGAGGAAGCTCGAAGATGAAGAGAGGAAACTTGAAACCCTGTGCGCGTTGATTGAAGAAGGCAAAGCTAGTGGAACAGCTGACTACAGCTACGAAAGCTTGATGCAAGAACTTGATGATGAACTGGGTGTATGAGTTCATTTTTCCTCACTAGTGCCGCTCGCGCGGATTTAAAATCCATTGCTATTTATACTCAGAAAACATGGGGTTCAAGTCAACGTAGAAGTTATATTAAAGACATGGATATGACTTTTCACTTTCTATCCGAGAATCCTCTTTCTGGTACCCCATGTGATTACATTACGTCAGGCTTGAGAAAACACAACCATAAAAGCCATACCATATTTTACGAAGTCGATGAACAATCAATAAGTATCATTCGAATTCTCCACAAAAGCATGGACGTTGAAGCCAACCTTCAGAACCCATAACGCCTCACATCAGCCGAACATGAGGAGCGGTAGCGACGAATGTATCGGCTGCATGTGATTGTTATGCGATTCAATACTTTAGCCTTTGCCATGTTTCTGGTATTTCTCCAGACCGAATGATTTTAATCCATTTCGGTAGTTCCTTATAACCGTGCTCCCAAAATGATTCTACGGATTCCAGATATTCGATAACTTCATGGTTTCTATCCTTCAACAATAGTTCCATAGCCAGACACCTGCTTGGTCCAAAACTATCTAGCTGAGGTGAACCTTCCACATTTCCAGATTTCCTGAGATATTTGATAGCTTGGTCTATTTTACCTTCCTTAATTGCTATTAGACCTAATACTGTATTTCCATGATGGAGCGCATTTCCATAATTCCAATCGTCCTTGTATTGCTCTGCCACCTTCAGTAACTCTGTAGATATTGAACGGGCCTCATCATAATTACCACTTTTTAACTCTTCATATGCTTGATCATCCATTTTCGTAAAAGCATGATATTTTCTTATATGCTCTGGCACTGATTCAGGGTCATTCTCTATTTGGCCTTCTAGTTTTTTCATTGACCTCTTAACGAATGGTGCTAATAAAAGCAGAGGAGCACCAAGGATTGATAATATCCATATTTTTAGTTTTTGAACGATCATACTTTTACGCATAACGAGACTGTCGAATAACGTGATTTAATGCAACAGATATCTTGCAACATGTTTCTCGATAGTACTCTTTCATTGTTTTACTGATATAGTCGTCATCCACGCGATGCGCATATGAAGTTGCTCATCTTGCTGTTTCTATGCCCATGTCCATCCATATCGATGGATCTTTAGGATATTGTGTAACATCATCATCAACTTCCATTGTCCGTCGACCTTCCGTTTTCCTCTGTAACTAAAACGCTTGATGCCAATGGCATCGGTAATGTGACCAAACACCGGTTCCGCTGTGCCTAATCGCTGGCTGTAAATGTGCCTGCCTCTCGGACTGTCGAGCTTACGCTTCATCTGTTCGAGGATACCTGCCTTCTGTTCCTTGGTAATATCCAGGGCCACATTGATCTGTCTGGGTGTATGTTGGGCGGCACTTCTCAGGCAGCGCTTTCTCAACCCGCATGTATTGCAGTCTTCCTCATAGCCTTGAAACTGCATGAAAAGATGATGACCAATTCTGGTGCGTCTCGCCTTTAACCACATCAAATTACCCGCAGGACAGCGGCAACGCTCTCTTTTGCGATCAATCCTAAATTCACTCTGACTGAAGCGCTCTTTGTCCTGACGCTTATTTCGGTGCTTGGCTGCCTTGTGGTCCTTGAAGCGAGGGTCTCGGGCGCGGAAGCCAGTATCGGCAATATAGCTATCGATCTTTTCCGCTTCAAGGTACTCAAGCATTGCTCGGTTGTGATATCCCGAGTCTGCTGTGATCTTTGTCTTTTTCAGGGATTTTTTGCTTGTACTGTCCTTGAAAGTTTCCTTTATCCCCTCAACCACCGGTTTGAGCAGTCCATGCTCTTGCCCCTGTCCAAAGGCTTCAGCATGTACCACAACCTGGTGTTCGCTATCCACCGCCGCAACACCCGTGTAGCCCTGGACAACGCCATGGCTCGTCTTCATCTTGGCACTCTCGTTGTCGGTGATGTTACTCTTTACCACCCTTCCGCTGACACCCTTGCGCTCGGGCTCCGTATCCAGGAACTTTTTGATCTTGCGCGAGGCTGCCCGCAGCTTCTTGATCTGCGCTTGCTCCCGTTCATAGATGGCCGGTTGTTGTTCTGCCGTATCCTGCTCCCGATGCCGTTGCAGCATGCGCCGTACGGCTCGGTCGATCTTCTTGCGTTTCTTGTTCAATTCCGCATGGGTGCCACTCCAGGTCTTGGAGGCATTGGAGGGCAATTTGCAACCGTCGATGGCGAACATCTCTTTGCCGATCAGACCCAACCGATCGCAGATCAATACCACTTGTCCAAACAGGTCAGCTAACGGTTCTGGCGTTCGGCTGATGAAATCAGCCACGGTGCTGTGGTCCGGTTGCAAGTCAGCCGACAGTGCCATGAACAAGATATTCTCACGACACAGGCGCTCTATCTGTCGACTGCTGGTAATGCCTTTGGAATAGGCCAGGATGATAATTTTCAACAGCAGTTTAGGGTCATAGGCCGGCCGGCCTGTGCAGTCATTTTGATAGTGTTGATCAAATGCGCTTAGATCAAGCTCGTTATCAATCAGGTAAGAAAGGGAATATTCAAAACTGCCAGGCAGGATTTGCTTCTCATAGGACACGGGCAGCATTTTCATATGGTCGTAGTTGTAATCCTTATAACGTGCCATCTTCCATTCTCCGTGCACCGTTGCTGTCTATTTAATTTTATCGAATTTTGGGGTTTTCCGACAGCCTCAACGTTTTGGGTAAGGGGCCGTAGCGTAGCGGAGGTCCCAGCGACCGCAGGGAGCGCTCTTGACCCACTGGTTATGTGATTTCATAGTAAGCCTTTTCTTTAAACTCAAAATCTTCGGCCCCTAATGCTGCCAAAGATAACTTTTGCCTGTACTCTGGCTCAGCCCCTTGATCTCCCTCCCAACACGAATATATTTCAATACTCACACCTGCTTTGACTAGACCACTGAGATAGGAGACTAGTGAATTGTAGTTTTCTTGTACTTGCGTTAATTCTTCCCCAACTTCACCTTCCTTGAAGAAACCGCAGCCACAACCTTCATGTGATCCTGCATACACAATAATTGGATTATTAAACTGTCTTTTTACAGCTAACTCACCTTTCGTTATTCGTACAATGTTGAACGCAGGCCGCTCTTCCTTCCATTCGACCAGTGGAAGAGACTGATTGCTTGCTATATAAACAGCTAGGCACATTTATTTTTACACATAACGCCGCGCTCTGCGGCAAATTTGGAGCGCAGCGGAAAATTTGTCCGACAGCAGCGCTTTGTTAGGCATGTTGCTCATTATCGCTTTCTAAGTCCAATTTCATAATTTCTTCGAAAAGAAAGTGCATTCCCAATAAAAGTTGATCGAACTCAGAAGCGTAATCACCTTCATCAATATTTAGCTTTGACATAGTCTTTTCGTATTCCGTACCTTTTCTATGTGCTACACCAGTTGATCTAACAGACTGAACTCCTTTCAATAGACTGGATAGAGCCGAAAAATGCGGGGATTCTAACTTCTCAAGAAGAGCTTCCATTAATGATATTGATTTAGTCGATTTGTCAGTTACTCCGAGGTGATTTCTAAGAGACTTAACGTTTATTGAGTCTATCGTGATTTTTGTAAGAGCAAGTACTTGAGCGTCAAATTCCGACTGTTCATTACTTAACATTGATCGCAACGATTCATAGAAATGCTCATCCTTAGTAGAAAGAGGTAAGAAAAGATACCAGCCGTATTTTTTGTACCAATATGCTTGGATGTCTCTAAACTTCTGTTTAAATCTGTGCTCTGGATTTTCAGCATCGTAGAAATTGCCCAAAAAGCTCCGCTCAAAGTTTGTTCTACTAATTTTTCTTCCGTCGGGTATCAAATTAAAGCTTTTCCAATAAACTTGTTCTTTACTTGGCAAGTCCCTGCCTAAATCACCCAAAAATACTGACACATGATTTGGTGAATTATTATCAAACCTCAAACTCCACGCACCAGTCCTATATAAATGCCCATCTGTGATTTCATAATTAGAGGAACTGTAGTATTTCTGCATAACTTCTTTACGAAAAAATACTGGAGTTAGGTAATGAGGAGCATCAGGATTTGCACCGAAATAATTAGCCAACAGATCAGGGTTACACGAAAACATTTCGGGATCATCAATATCGCCACCAATAATGAAATCCTGATACACCTTCTCTTGCTCAAATGGCCATACACCACACTTTTCCACGGATTCACATCGAATCAGTTTTTTTCCTAATATCCTCGAAAAAGATGTGTATCCATCTGAATATGAATCTCCGGAATAGATTGTGTAGGTAAGCGATTCACCATTTACGTCGTCAGAAAAGCCTGTTCTCTGCTCATAATGCCGAGTCAGTTCAAAATATAGAAGCAGGTTCATCTGGCGTGCGGCCATAAAGGAACGTAAGTATCGCCTTCGGATTTTTACTTCATTTCGTTCCACTTTTATCACTTCAACTTCATCACCAACTTCATCGAAGCTAAGAAAAGAGCCAGTTTTGTTGTCATGATATAGGTTGTGAAACAGGCGAAACTCTTCAAGAATTTCTATGTAGTCTTCCTTTTTTCCATGAAAATCTCGAACTAGAATTGGTCTCAAAAAATCATCATCTGAATTGGTGTAGTAAGTCGTAATTTCTTCACCATCTTGATATGACGTACAAAAACCCGGTCCCCCATTGCCTATCATCAAATCCCAGCCAGGTCGCTTCATTGCATGTTCCGTTTTTTCTTGACTAACAAGGGCGCAATACATTCCACCATCATGATCAGTATTGTTAATTGGCTCGCGCTTATAGACTGTAACCCAAAGCTCTTCGCCGTGCTTGTTGGCTAAAAATTCGATAAAGTCTTCAAAAGGACTATTTGACATACTTAAAAATTATTTCCTTTTTCGCCGACGGCGGCGCTGTTGTTAGGCATTTTCTGGTCTCTTAGCCCAGGATGCGTTTTCGAAGTAACCGAGCTCCTTTTGTATTCCAGTTACTTGTTCTTCGAAATCATCATTCCATTCAGGGATGTCTACATAAACAATATCATGAGAGTACCCAACCTCTGACGGACCCAACTTATCTCTTGATATGCCAACTACAATTTTGACATTGGGAAGGCGACCTCTTACAACCAAGCACCTTAAGCCTAGCTCTTGAACCCTGGCTTCTCGATCACTGCTTGGCCCTAGATGGAATACAAATGCCGTGTTTTTGTGCGCCAAAACTACTCTTGCAGCAATTTTTAACTCAGGCTTCTGTAAAAACTCAGAAAAGGCATCGACTAGATTTGCTCTGTGACCACGCGGCTGGAGGGCCATTTGAACAAGAGCCAGCTGATTATCAGTGACCTGATTTGTGCCATATTCAAACATTCCGTCAGTAAGGAGATCGCACACAAAATGCTCGATCAACTTGTCCCAAAAATATGAATCCTTATAGGACTCTTGGATCACTTTGTAGTCATCAGAGTCTATGAACCCTCGAAAAACCGTATCATCAATTATTAATAAATCAGCTTCTTTGTAAGGGAACGAATGATTGTTTAATAAATAGATTGCCAATAAGTCTTCAATGCCACCGCCGCTGAAAACTATATTGGCTCTGCTTATTAGAGCCTCAACTTCGGAAAGGAAACCAACGAAGTCCGTGATCGTATCTAGAAGGCCAAAAATTGCTCCAAGGCTAAACTCATCGCAAACATGTACGATTCCATAACCTAGATCTCCCGACTTTGTGGGTATTCTTCGCTGAGCCCCAAGTGATACAGATACACGATGTACGATTCGATCCTCTTTTGGTGGCAATTCGACCTTTCGGCCATCGTGCCTGGTGAACTCAACAGAAGAATCTAGCCATCGTTCAGCGCCCCATATTTGAGAAGCCGATTTATCTATTGCTGCTTTAGTCCACCTCTTCCAGCCCGCTTCATCACCTGTATCTTTGTACTTAATATCCTTCACAGAAATAATAACGATATGGTTTCCGCAGACAATTAAGCAATCACAAAGCTCTTTTCCTTTCTTCCCAATTGGATTTGGATGAGTCCAAAGATTAAGAAAAGCTCTCTCACTAATAGAGTTCACAAATTTTTCTGATTCAGTCAATCCCTCGGACATGCAATCCTCTCTGCGTGATGCCTAACGCTTCAAGAAGCGGCGTCGAATAGGCGTCCGCTTGCTTGACTTGTTATGTGTATATGATTGATACTTTGTACACATTCGTAGATTATACATAGCGAGCCTAGATATGCGAACAAATATTGAGATAGACGACAAATTAATGGATGACGTTCTGAAAGCCACTGGCCTAAAGACCAAGAAAGATGCGGTTGAGCTTGGACTTAAGACATTGATTAGACTAAATAAACAGGAAAATATAAAGAAACTTCGTGGCAAATTACAATGGACCGGCGACCTTAATGATATGAGAACCAACTCATGATCGTAGTGGACTCCAGCGTATGGATTGATTATTTCTCCGGAGCCGACACCTCCCAGGCAGAGAAACTCGACCGCACTCTTGGAATAAAGCCCGTAGCCATTGGTGATTTGATTCTGACTGAGGTGCTTCAGGGTTTTAGGCATGACAAAGACTACAAGACAGCACGAAGAGTTTTTGATGACGTGACTATTTTCGATATGCTCGGTATGCAAATGGCTATAAAGAGTGCTGAGAACTTTAGAGCGCTACGCAAAAAGGGCATTACCATACGTAAGACTGCAGATGTAATTATCGCGACATTTTGCATAGAACAGAAACTCCCTCTTCTATTTTCAGATAAAGACTTCAAGCCCTTCGTCAAACATCTTGGTTTAGCTGAAGCCTGAGATACACATAACGCCCCGGCTCACTGGGATTTTGCGGCGCGCAGCAGAGCAAAATGTCCAGTGCAGCCGATTGTTATGTGTTTGTAATTAATATGCACCATTATAAATTTAATTTCATTTTTTGTTCTGCTTGCTTCTGCAGAGCATCAACTATTGATGCGTACTTCTTTACTTCAGGAACGACACCCCCAAGCGCCTCATTATTATTAGTTGGGTATCTGGACTTAAATTTGCTTTCTGTTGACAGATCTTTGAAGTAGAAGTGGTTTAAATGAATTATTGCTGCAATATCGAATGATTTAAATTTATAACCTTTTCTATCACAAATACGTATCAACTCAATTAGGTTATGACCATGACCGGGAGTTTCTTTCTCCGCAAATATACACGCTTTTAATGCCAACTCAATTGACTGACCTAAAAGCTGCCTTATTGGTAGCCAGTTTTGTGGTTTTTCATTTTCTACAACCGCTGCTGCCGATAAGTAACTCTTTGAAAATGACATCCATGCTTCGAATTGTAGAGAGAAAGGAACATCAATCAATATTTGTTCTGGAACAGAATCATATAGTTCTGAGATCTTCCGTTCTATTTCATCGATTTCGTTCACACTGTTTTCCTGACACATAACGTACCTAAATCACCTGCGCTGTAAGCGTCAGGTGCATTTTTTGTTCTGCATTTTTATTATTTTTTTAAATTTAGTCATAAGGTAAATCATCTTCTGCAACGTCAATGTAATCAGGACTAGGGGTTGAACTAAATTTGTAAGCTTTGATAGTTTTCTCACCTTCTAACAATGCTTTGCAAACCCTGTGCATACCATCCATAACTCTTCCTTCGGAGCACATTATTATGGGATAATTCAAATCAGTTTCTTGAATAAGTTTAAAATGATCTACAATCGATCTACAAGTTGGTTTTTGAGATGTATTGCTATACCAAAAATCTTCATCCAATTCTTTGATCTCTGATAAAGGTATAGAAATTAAAGGAAGATTCTGAGACATATCTACAAGTCTATGAACATCCCAAATCAAGCAACCTTTTTTAGTTTCTCTGAAATGATATTGTTTACGCATAATTTTAGTAGCAGAACATTATATTAGACAGAATCTTTACTATTACTAATAGTGCGGAGGCGGCCTATTGTTTAAATGGCCGAATCGGCCTAACATAATGCGAAGCACGGTTGCTTCCGGACAAGAGGTCCGTTTTCTGACAAGGAGAGTTGATATGACTGGGAATACTCGCATCGTCCCTGACCCCGCTTCGCGATTTTACGATAAGTATCTCAACTGCTTAATTAAAGCTTCCATACCAGAGAAGCAACGGCGCTGGTATGTTAAGCGTCTCGAGGATTTCATTAAGGCGCAAAATGACCACATAATCAAGGCGCTTTCAATCCTGAAAATCCACAACTACTTTGAGATGATAGGCCGCGAAAAACGTCTCACAGGCTGGCAATTCCACCAATGCATCGATGCCATACGGATTCTCTATTGTGATCTGTTGCAGACGCCGCAGTGTCAGGATGTCGATTGGCACTATTGGTTTGATTCCGCCAAGCAGCTTGAAATGGACCACCCAACGACCGCACATCAACTCACACCTGAGCAACTGACCTACATCAAAGAACGCAAGGTGCACAGCGCTCTCAATCAGGTGCGAAAGGACCACCACTTACTGCTGGTTCGTTTTACTCAGGAGATTCGACGTCGAGGCTATGCCTACCGCACAGAACAAAGTTATGAACAATGGGTCGGGCGATTCATCCTGTTTTGCAACAACCGACCCCCATCTGAAGTGGGAGCTCGCGAGGTGAAACGCTTCCTCGAACACCTGGCCGTCCGGCGTCGGGTCAGTGCAAGCACTCAAAATCAGGCACTCAATGCACTGGTCTTCCTCTATAAACAGGTGCTGGAACGTGATCTGGGAGAGCTTGAAGCCTTTGCTCGAGCCAAACGGCCGCAAATTCTGCCTGTCGTTCTCAGTCGCAGTGAAGCAACCGTCCTGCTATCCAATCTGACGGGTATTCACAAATTGGTTGTCTCTCTGCTCTATGGAACGGGTATGCGTCTGCTCGAAGGGTTGAGGCTCCGGGTGCAGGATCTCGATTTCGCATATGGACGCATCCATATCCACCAGGCCAAGGGCAAGAAGGATCGGTATGTTCCGCTACCTAAGACATTGGTTGCCGAGCTGCAGCATCAGATCCGTGAGGTCGAGCGGTTGCATAGAGAGGATTTGGCTGCGGGTTACGGTGAGGTTATCTTGCCCGGGGCATTGGCCCGTAAGTACCCAAATGCTGGCCGTGAAACCAAGTGGCAGTTCCTCTTTCCTTCTGGCCGTCTATCGGTCGATCCCCATGGTGGGGCGATCCGCCGTCATCACCTGCATGAAACTGCGATTCAAAAAGCAGTGAAACGGGCGGCGACTGTGGCCCAGATCAACAAACGGGTGGGATGCCATACTCTACGGCACAGTTTCGCCACTCATCTGTTGGAAGCCAATTACGACATCCGTACCGTGCAGGCCCTGCTGGGCCATGCCAATGTGTCGACCACCATGATCTACACACATGTGCTCAATCGGCCCGGTGTCGGTGTCGGTGTTCTCAGTCCCCTGGATCAACCCGTCTCTTAGGAATTTACGCAGGAAGCGCCAGGGATCCCTGTATCACCCGATAGCAAGACAACCTGGCCTGTTTGCCCCGACATGTCGCGTCTGCCTTAAAAATTTTATCTATGGAAGGAGGTTTTTGATAAGGAAATCGGGAATGGTTGACCAGTGATCTGAATGGTGGCCAGGGACAGAATCGAACTGCCGACACGGGGATTTTCAGTCCCCTGCTCTACCGACTGAGCTACCTGGCCTTAGAGAAGAGGGCGTATTAAACCGGGGATACCCGGTTGAGTCAAGTCCGCACCCCCGCCGGGGCCTATTGGGGGCGATAGTCCGGCGGCAGCTCGGCGCCTTCGCCGAAGAAAAACTGCTCCATCTGCTGTTCGAGGAATTGGCGTGCCTTGGGATCGACCGGGCTGAGCCGGTTCTCGTTGATCAGCATGGTCTGGTGCCGGAGCCACTCCTGCCAGGCTTCCTTGGAAACGTTGTCGAAGATGCGCTGCCCCAGTTCGCCCGGATAGGTGGGGCGATCCAGCCCTTCGGCCTCACGTTTCAGTCTGACGCATTGTACGGTACGGCCCATGGTGCCTCTCCTCCGGATTGATGTTCGCTAATCTGTCTGTCGATCTCTCGCAGGATGCGGCTGACCGGCGCGGCCAGCCCCCGGTCGTCGGGTTGTGACAGTTTATACCAGACCCTGGGGCCGGCATCCATGAGGCCCTTTGCAGGGTTTTTCACCGCCACCATGACCGGCGTGATATCCAGGTGGAAGTGGGAAAAGGTATGGCGCCTCTGCTGCAGATGGTCGCACTCTTCCACATCACAGCCCAACACCTCCCGGCACCAGGCTTTCAAAGGCTGATCCGGCGGGCACTCGGGCAGACTCCACAGCCCGCCCCATATACCGCTGGGCGGCCGCTGCTCGAGCAGAATATCGCCGGCGGGATCGGTCAGGATCAACATGCGGGTGGCGCGCACCGGCAGTATTTTTTTCGGTTTGGGGGCCGGGTAGCGTGAAACATCCCCCTCGGCGAGGGCCTGGCAGCTCTGCGCCAACGGACAGGTGTCGCAGAGAGGCTTGCCCCGTACACAGCAGGTGGCGCCCAGATCCATCATCGCCTGATTGTACTGCGCGGTCTGACGGTGCGGGGTCAGTTGTTCGTTCAACCGCCACAGCTGCTTCTGCACAGCATTGTTGCCCGGCCACCCCGATATGGTGAAATGGCGCGCCAAAACCCGTTTCACATTGCCGTCGAGGATCGGGGCATATGCGTCGAATGCGAGGGAGCATATCGCTCCCGCGGTGGAGCGACCGACGCCGGGCAGGGCCTGCAGGCTGTCGAGATCATCCGGCAGCACCCCTTGATGCCGGGTCATGACCTCCCCTGCCGCCCGATGCAGATTTCTCGCCCGGGCATAGTAGCCCAGACCGGACCAATGATGCATGACCTTGTCCGGATCGGCGGCAGCCAGGGTGGGAATATCGGGGAAGCTCTGGATGAAGCGTTCAAAATAACCGATTACGGTATTCACCTGGGTTTGCTGCAGCATGATCTCCGAGACCCAGATGCGGTAGGGGTCCCGCGGTTGCTGCCATGGAAGGTCCTTTCTGCCATGGCGGTCGAACCAGGCCAGCACGCGTTGATAAAAGCTCTCCGCCTCTTCGAGTGGAATGGTTGGGAGCGTTGTTTGAGCCCGCTTCTCCCGTGCCGCCATCAAAAGAGATTTTTCAGCTTATCCTTCAGCTTGTCCTTGAGTTCCTCAGGCACCTTCTCCTCCAGCTTCTCACCGATCTTTTCGTCCACCTTTTGATCGAGCTTCTGCTTGAGTTTCGCCTTTTGCTGCTCCTCCAGGATCTTCGACAGCTGTATGGAGAAATCGGGGTCGTTCCAATTACCTTTGATCTTGACCGGTATGGGTATGCCGACCAGATCCTCCAGTGCCTCTCCTCCCTGGCCCGCCGGTGTGTTGACGATGACCGGCCGAACGGTGTACTTCAACCGCTCCTCCAGCAGATAGGCCTTGCCGCTTCCCTCCAGGCGAATGTAGGGGGACTTGGCCAGCAGACTCTGGTTGTTCACCACACCGTTGACGATCGTGGCGCGACCGTTGAGTTCTGAAAAATCGGTCTGTTCCGGTTCATTCAACACCATGGTGCCTTCGCCCTTCAGCTTTGCCTTGGTATCGCGGATCATCTTGGCCAGGTTGAAGCCCTTGACCGCGCCATCGCGGAAATCGAAGGAGAGCTGTCCGTTGAGCCCGCGCTTCAATTGCTTAACAGTATTGCCCCGGCTGGTGAGCTGCATGTCGAGATCGCCGCTGCCGAGCAGGGTATCCTTGCCGGTTAAATCGAGTAACAGCGGACCGGAGAGAATCCTCGACACCTTTTGGGTAAGATTGATCGCCGGCCGTTCACCGGTGACATCCAACTGCACATCCCCTTTCATCAGGCCATCATAAAAACGGCCCACTTCGTGATCGAGATTCAGCTTGCCATCCCGGCCGCGTACCTTGAGCAGAATCGCCTCTGCTTGCAGCCCATTGACGATCAAGCTGTCGATGCGCACGGTCCCGTCCAGCCGCAGGCCTCGTAATAACTCATTGGGAAACAGGGGCTCATTTTCCGATCCCCCTTTCGATGGCCTGCCGGGCGCCCTGCCCGGCTCAGGCTTCGGCGGAAGGTAGCGATCCACATTGATGGTGTTCAGCGCCAGATTGAACAGGTAGGCGGGCGACGCGAAACTAACCATCTCAAACTCACCCTTGAGTTTTGTCTGGTCCAGCTCCACCAACAGATTCTTCAATACCAGCTGATCGGGAGAGGCGGTGAAATCTGATGACAGAAAGAGAGATTGAAGCACCTCCTCGTCCGCCGTTTCCGGAACAGGCAGCCCAAACTGGGTCATCCACTCGCGCAGATTGAACTCGGCCAGGTTCAGATCACCTTTGAAGGTCGGATTGGTCTGGATCTCCTCACCCTGGACACGCCCGGTGAGCTTGAGTTTACCGGACGTGAGCTCCAGATCGTGCAGATCCAGGATGTTGGCTGTCAGGTTGACCAGCAGGTCACCCTCCAACAGGCTCTTGACCCCCTCCTCGGGCATACCCTCACCGGTCAGATTCACCGCCAGTTGCAGATCCTGCATACTGAACACCTGCTCATCCGGTTTCACCAACACCTTGGAAGTCAGCTTGACGCCACCCTTCAACAAGGGTTTCCGGCTCGCCAGATCCATACTGAAATTCAAATCCACACTGCGCCCCGGCGCCAATTCACCAGTCTCCAGATAGATGTTATCGATCTGGTAGCGTTCGCCCGTCGATTGATCGTCCCAAACCAGATTCGCCTCCTTGATGCTCAATCCGCCCACGGTGAAAGCCATTAAACCCGCTTTATCCCGTTGCGGGGACTCTGCCTCCAGGGACTCCCGCTCACCTTCCGTTTCGCCCAGCATGTCATCCCAGTTGGTGACACCGCTCTTCGACCTGGCCAGGTTGAGCTTCAACCCCTCTATGCGCACAGTGTCGACTTCCAACAGCTGATCAATCAGCAAGGGCAGCAGGTTGACGCCCACCTCGGCATGCTTGACCGCGGCGAAGTCTCCCTCCTTGAAGCCCTTGGCGTTGCTGAGGGTCAACCCATTCAACTCCAACGCCAGCCTGGGAAAGACAGACAAACCGATATCCCCGCCGATGGTAAGATCCCTCCCTGTCGCCTTTTTCACTTCGGCGACGATGCGATCCTTATGGTCGTTGGGATCGACAAACATAGGGATCAGAATCACCGCTGCGATGACCAGCAGCAGCACCATTCCGATCAACCATCCAAGCACTTTCAGTGTCTTGCCCATCATCTACTCCTTATACATTCTCTTTCGGATTTGGGCTTCCACAATTCCAACATATATCGAATCCCGCATCGATACTCTCTCCGCAAACACTACATTGCCAGGCCTCGCCACTGACCGGGGGGCGATCGAAAAACGCTTCCGTAAGCTGCGTCGCCAGCGCCAGGTCACGATCTTCAAGCACCCATAGGGTGGGGAAAATATTGGCCGGCAGTTCGCCCACGGCGCCACTCAGGTAATCACCGACAATCAAGGTCTCAATTCCCTTCTGCCTGAGATGATCCTTGAGCATCTGCGCCTCCACCCTGTCCGCGGCTTGATAAAGTTCTAGCATGGAAAACCGCCATCTCTCCTGAATACTATGTTATTCCGTCGGTCAAGTTCATACGCGGATCGTTAATTTTTGATTCAACAGGCACCTGCCGGCCCTCACCTTGGCCAAATCCCAATCTTGCCCGGCGAAAAGACAAGCCTATCAAAACCCGGCGCCTGGGCATAAAACAGCACGACTCCCAGAATAGACCGCACTATTACGCCTTGTTTCCCGATGACCCGCATAGCACTCTCATGATGCGGGGTCTGCTTCTTTCATCGATAGCTTTAGACTACCTTATAACCGCTCCGGGATGCCGCTTAAATCCCTACATTAGTAAGGGTTCCCGGGACAGGAACGATCATTAGACTACACTAACAGCGACCAGCTTTCCCGCTGTTGTGGCATAATCAAGTGCATGCACTATTCGACTTAAACAGGCACCCAAATTGTTGAAATACTTGTCTCTGGTTTTGATTTTGGCGTTCGCTGCCCTTGATAACGCTTTGGCGGAGAAAGGCCAGTCGATCATGTTCCAGCCTAAAGAGCATCCCTTCATGGAGCCTCCGAAAGAGGTCGATGACGAAGCCGCTCAGTGCGCGCAGCTGGCAAAACAGATCGAAGCCCTCAAGGGTAAACCGCAACGCCGCCATGCGGCCCGGGAACGCTATCGATTGATGTGTACGGACAAGGCGCAGATAGAGTGAATTGGAGCGGGTAACGGGAGTCGAACCCGTCTCTCTGGCTTGGGAAGCCAGGGTAATACCGATATACGATACCCGCGATTGCCGTCCCTGTCTGAATCCTTGCCTCAGGCCTGCCGAGCTGCACGCAAGCTCTTGGCAAGTCTACCCCGCCACGATTTTTCTGTCATGCCGCCTTGCATGCTGACAACAATCCAATGACCCTGGGACCTGTTAACCGGCCCTAGACCAAACCATCGCCGTAGAGTGTTTCAACCTGTTGCTTGCAATGCGCCAAGACCTTCTGTCGCTTGATCTTCATGGTGGGCGTCATCAATCCGCTCTCGATCGTCCAGGGTTCGAGCAGCAGTGCGACCCGGCGTATCTTGGCGTAGCCGGGGAAATCGCGCAACGCCAGCCGAATTCGCTTCAGCAGCGCATTTTGCAGGCGTTCGTGCTCGAGACTGGATGATTGCGACGGATCGAGACCATACTCGTCGGCGAGCCCGTTCCACAGATCGGGATTGAGCACCACCAGCGCCCCCAGGTAGGGCTTACCCTCGCCCACCACCATAATCTGCTCGATCAGGGGATCGAGGGTGATCGCCATCTCCATATCCGCCGGCGGGATCTTCTCGCCGTTCGAAAGCACCAGGATATCCTTGATCCGGCCGGTGATATAGATATGGCCATCTTCATCGATACGCGCCTGATCGCCGGTATGCAGCCAACCCTGGGGATCGATCATCTCGGCGGTAGCCGCATGGTTGTTCCAATAACCAAGCATCATCCCCGGCGTCCTGACCAGCAGTTCATCATCATCGCCGATCTTCACAGTCACACCGCGTAAAGGAATACCGACACTTTCCGGTCTGATGTCATGCATCGGATTGACGCTGATGACCGGACTGGTCTCGGTCAACCCATAACCCTGCAGCATGGGCAGCCCGAGCCCCAAAAAGACCCGGGCAATCTCCGGCGAAATGGCCGCACCGCCACTGACCGCGACACGCAGCCGCCCTCCCAGCTTGTCGAGTATCTTGCCGGAGACCAGTTTGCGCAGCAGGGGATGCAGCAACAGCCCGGGAAACCAGCTGCGGCGCCCCATGCGATATTCAAACTCCTTGAATCCCACGCTCAAGGCCATATTGAAGAGCATACGCGCAAAGGCGGGCTTACTCTTCAGCTGGTCCCGCACCCGGGCATAGACCCGCTCGAAGATACGGGGTACGGCAATGATCGCGGTCGGCCTGATGGTCTGCAGGTCTTCCGCCAACTGCGGGATGGAACGGGCAAAGGAGACCGAGGCGCCGGCCATCATCGGCAGGTAGTAGCCACCGGTCCTTTCAAGGGTGTGAGAGAGGGGCAGGAATGAAAGAAAGCTGTCCTGCTGATAGCAATCCACCACGGTCAGAGAGCCATGGGCGATGGAGAGCATATTGTAGTGACTCAGCATCACGCCCTTGGGGCGTCCTGTGGTGCCGGAGGTATAGACAATCGAGGCCAGGGTCTCGGGATCGGCATATCGCCGTTTCAAGGGATCGCCGCGAGGCGGCAACCAGTGCTTCGCCACACGCACCAGTTCATCCTCAGCCGGGCGTGGCTGCCGCTCTGTCTCCAGCACCACCACCCGCTGCAACTGGGGCAGTTCCTCCACCGAATCGGCCATACGGTTCCAGCGACCGCTGTCCTGCACCAGCAGCAGTTTGACCGCCGCGTCGCGCAGGATATAGGCAATGGCATCTGCGCGATCGTCGGTATACAGAGGCACGACAACCAGTCCCAGCGAGAGGGCGGCCTGATCGAACATCACCCATTCGGGACAGTTCCTCAGGAGGATCGCGACCCGGTCCCCATCCTCCAGCGCCTCCTCCGATAGCGCCTGGCGCCAGCGCGACACCTGGCGTTCCATATCGCCCCAGGTGAGTTCGTACCACTGTTTGTTCTGCCGGTGATAGTGTCGATAAGCCACCGCATCGGGTGTCCGGCGTGCACGCTGCAAAAACAACCCGTCGAGGGTACCGGCCAATTCCGGCGATATTAGATCTTCACTCCACTTCACGAATCGACTCCAGCCATTGAGCTATCGCTCCCAGGCCCTTGCAGGGCCTCTTTTCATTTATTGTTGTATGCGTTTTGCACTCACTTTATCCCTGCGGCATGTGAGGATCGTTCAGCCCTGTGCCTGTTTGTGCCTGGCCGGCATCACTCAAATCCAACAGCGGGTTTTTGCCAACGCAACACATACTTTGTTGTCCCAAGATGAGGTAAAATCTTTTCCCATCACCAATTGAGACCAGACAGAGATGCAGATTTACTTAAACGGCGTGGAAAAGCAAATTCCCGACGCATTGAACATGGCCGGGCTGATCGAGTTACTCGATCTGTCCGGCCAGCGTATTGCTGTGGAAGTCAATGAAGAGTTGGTGCCTCGCAGTACCTTCGACGAGTATCTGCTGGAGGAGCATGACCGGATCGAGATCATACAGGCCGTAGGTGGCGGCTGAAACTGTTCCCTCAGTTCCCCCATCCCATTCGAATCAATCAGCAACCAGAACCAGACCGATGCCAAACAATACCCAACATGACAGCTTCAGCGTCGCCGGACGCCGTTTCAACTCCCGCCTGCTGGTCGGCACCGGCAAGTATAAAGATATGCCGGAGACCCGGGAGGCCATCGATGCCAGCGGCGCGGAGATCGTCACCATTGCGGTGCGCCGTACAAACATCGGCCAGGACCGGGGTCAACCCAATATCCTCACCGTGCTGCCGCCCGACGAGTTCACCTATCTGCCGAACACGGCCGGTTGCTACGACGCCAAGACCGCAGTCCGTACCTGCCGTCTGGCGCGGGAACTGCTGGATGGCCACAACTTGGTCAAACTGGAGGTGCTGGGCGACGAGAAGACCCTGTTCCCCGATGTAGTGCAGACCCTTGAAGCTGCGGAAGAGCTGATCAATGACGGCTTCGATGTGATGGTCTACACCAACGACGATCCGATCATGGCCAAGCGGCTCGAGGAACTGGGCTGTGTGGCAGTGATGCCGTTGGCGGCGCCCATCGGATCCGGCCTGGGCATCCGCAACCGGCTCAACATCCTGACCATCGTGGAAAACGCCAAGGTCCCGGTATTGGTGGATGCCGGCGTCGGCACCGCCTCCGATGCCGCCGTGGCCATGGAACTGGGTTGCGACGGGGTACTCATGAACACCGCCATTGCCGCAGCCGACAACCCGGTGTTGATGGCTTCGGCCATGAAGAAGGCGATCCAGGCGGGGCGTGAGGCCTACCTGGCGGGCCGGATGCCGGCCAAACGCTTTGCCTCGGCCTCGTCACCGGTCGATGGGTTGTTTTTCTGACCATCCTCAGAACGCCCCAGACCTATGTCGGTTGAACAGTCTCATCGCCCCATTCGCAGTTATGTCCTGAGACAGGGCCGATTGACTGAAGGTCAACAGCGGGCGTTCCAGGCATTGTGGCCGCACTATGGCCTGACCCTGGGCCAACAGCACCTGCGCTTCTCTTCACTCTTCGGGCGGGAGGCGCCGGTCACCCTGGAAATCGGCTTCGGCAATGGCGAGGCTCTGGCTCAGATCGCCGCCCGCCATCCCGAGCAGGACTTCCTGGGCGTCGAGGTGCATACACCCGGCGTGGGCCACTTGATGCTCAGACTGGCTGAGCAGGAGTCTGGCAATGTGCGCATCCTGCAGGCAGATGCCATGGAACTGCTGCGACACCATATGCCTGAAGCCGCCCTCGACCGGGTCCAGCTCTACTTTCCCGATCCCTGGCATAAACGGCGCCACCACAAACGCCGCATCGTGCAACAGGCATTTGCCGATCTCATCCACCAGGCACTGAAACCCGGCGGGGTGATCCACATGGCGACCGATTGGGAAGAGTATGCCCGGCAGATGCTGGATGTTTTCACCCGACACGACGGTTTTCGCAATCAGGCCGGAAAAGGCAACTTCGCCCCACGCCCGGACTCACGACCGCTGACCAAATTCGAACAGCGGGGCCAGCGGCTTGGGCACGGGGTATGGGATCTTCTTTTCGAGCGTAAAAGTTGATGGGCAGCCTGACCTTAAAGCAGTTCCAATCGCCCCTGCTCGAACCCATAGAGCTGTATATCCCGGCAGGCCACTGCACCACCCTGAGCGGTCCTTCTGGTAGCGGTAAATCGCGCCTGTTGAGAGCCCTGGCCGACCTCGACCCCCACCTGGGCGAAGCCTGGCTTGACGAGCAGGAAATGGCCTCCTTCAGCGGTCCGGCATGGCGCCGAGAAGTGGGATTGCTTCCCGCTGAGAGCGCCTGGTGGAAAGATCGTGTCGGCGACCACTTCCCGCACGTCGACAACGCCCTGCTGTCACTTCTCGATTTATCCCCAAACGCCATGCAGTGGGAGATCAGCCGTCTATCCAGCGGTGAGCGACAGCGCCTGGCACTTGCAAGGCTGCTTGGCAATACGCCCCAGGTACTGCTGCTCGATGAACCCACCGCCAACCTGGATCAAAAAAACATCGACCGGGTCGAGGAGCTCATTGCTGGGTGGCGCCGGCAACACAAGACCGCGGTACTCTGGGTCTCCCACGATCCTGATCAGCAACGGCGGGTCGGCGAGGAGTCCCGGCACATCGCAGACGGGCGCCTGCAGGTAAAACGATGACACTCATAGAGCTGACCCCCCTCGACCTGGCGCTGTCCGCAATTCTGGTGGTGGTACTGGCCCTGCTGTCGTTCAGGCTCTCCCTTGGCATCGAACGTCAACTGCTGATTGCGGCCCTGCGTACGGTGGTCCAGTTGATCCTGCTCGGCCTGGTGTTGAAGTTTCTGTTCGTGCAATCCCATCCCTTGTTGATCGCACTCCTTGCGCTGTTCATGCTTTTCGTCGCGGGCTATGAAGTCATGGCCCGGCAACAACGTCATTTTCTCGGTATCTGGGGTATGGGGGTCGGCACCCTCTCGATGTTCATCTCCTCATTCACCGTCACCCTGATGGCGCTCACGATCATCATTCAGGCCGAGCCCTGGTATTCAGTGCAGTACCTGATACCCCTGCTTGGCATGCTGCTGGGAAACACCATGTCGGGTGTGGCCATCGCCCTGGACCACCTGACCCATAATGCCTGGCAGCAGCGTCAGCAGATCGAGGCGCGACTGATGCTGGGCCACTCCTGGGAACAGGCAATCCGGGAGCTTCGGCGCAATGCCCTGCGCAGCGGCATGATACCGATCATCAATGCCATGGCGGCGGCCGGCGTAGTCAGTCTGCCTGGCATGATGACCGGCCAGATCCTGGCGGGCGCTCCACCGTTCGAAGCGAGTAAATATCAGATACTGATTATGCTGCTGATCGCGGCAGGTACCGGATTCGGCGCCATGGCCGCGGTATGGATCGGCTCGAAACACCTGTTCGACGATCGTGAACGACTGCGGCTCGACCGACTCAGCACGGTTAGAAACTAGGGGCGATAATCGGAGATCACAACAGCCCCCTCCCACACTTGCTTAGGAGACTTCCCGCTCACCACGGACCAGTTTTATCACCAGCAGAACAACCGGCAGCCCATGCATCAACAGATCGAAGATATCGATAGGACGCTGCAAGGTTCCGGCCGCCAACATCTTCAGCTTCTCCCATAGATGGGGCTCCGGCACGAAAGGTGCCAATCCGAGCAATAAAGCCGGCAGCGCGACCATCTGCATCGGCAGCCTATCCAACCAATTAAGCATCTTACCTCACCTAGGGCTTCGTAATACGATTTACTATTATCCGCAAATCAACGCTGATAAACGCAAAAAAGTTATTTCAACATGTACGGAGGTTCACTTCTACTTACCCGTCACTGGTACGGCAAGTCGCACCTATACTAAAAAACAACGAGATCTTTTTACACATTCCCGCGGAGAACCACGGAAAAAACCATTTGCGTTTATCAGCGTTCATTTGCGGACTCTATCTCTTATGGATTTATTAGCGAAGCGGTCGGCACTCAGGACAGAGGGATCGATAGAGATCCGCGTCGGCCTCACTGAAGCAACAGGCGACAATCTCGTCAAATGATTCGCTCCTTGCCTTCATGACACTCAGCGCCACCTCAGCCGCTTCCCGTTTCGGGTAGCCGTAGACTCCGGTACTGATGGCGGGAAAGGCTATGCTTCGACACCCCTTCTGAGCGGCCAGTGTCAGGCTGTTCTCGTAGCAGGCGCGAAGTAATGCGGGTTCACCCTGCCTACCGTTGCGCCAGACAGGACCCACGGTATGGATGATCCAGGCTGCGGGAAGCTTGTAGCCGGGTGTCATTCGTGCCTCACCGGCAGGACAACCTCCCAAGGTTTTGCAGACGGCCAGCAGTTCCGGGCCGGCCGCCCGATGGATGGCTCCATCTACACCGCCTCCCCCTAAAAGGGAGGAATTGGCTGCATTGACGATTGCATCCACTTCCAGCTTTGTAATATCTGCCGTTACAATGCTTATCTGTCCCATAATCTAGACCTGCATGTCATATTCAACCCTCAACCTTCTGCTTGCCCTGCTGGCCTTGCTCTGGTTCTGGCGCGACAGTCTTCGGGTGCGTGAAATCGCCATACGGATCAGTCGCAACGCCTGTCAAAGCCATGGAGTGCAGTTTCTCGATCAGACCGTGGCCCTGCATCGGCTGGGAATTCGATGGCTTCGCAGCGGACTGAAACTACGCCGTGTCTATGAGTTCGACTATAGCCTGGAAGGCTCGGGCAGGCGAACCGGATATGTGGTGATGGTGGGCACAGATAATGTCAGCCTGCATATCGAGCTGCCGGCGCAGGAGATGGCTGAGAGTTCTGAACGAGACGAGGATAAGACTATTTGACCACCTTCAGGGATGGCCGTTTGCCCGGCGTGGTGGGATCGGGTTCATCGCCGGGATCGTCATCAAGATTCACCTCTTCTTCGGGAAACAGCATACCCTGGCCATTCTCCTTGGCATAGATACCCATCACCGCGGCCGGAGGAATCAGAATATCCTCGGCTTTACCGCTAAATCGCGCGTTGAAACTGATCCAATCGTTACCCATTTCAAGACCGGAGACCGCGGAGGGATCCACGTTCAGTATAATGCGTCCCTCTTCCACGAACTGATCCGGCACTACCACACCCTCTACCTCGGTGTTGACCATCAGGTAGGGCGTAGTACCGTTATCGACCAACCAGTCATAGAGTGCACGTATCAGGTAGGGTCGATTGGATGACATATCTGTCATATCAATTAACCGCGCATCTCCTGTTCGGCCTCTGAAAGACTCTTGATGAACGACTCCTTTTCGAACAGGCGTTTGGCGTAATCGTGTACGCCTTTCGCACTCGCGGGTATCTCCACACCCAGCTCCTGCAGGCGCCATAGCAAGGGAGCGATGGCGCAATCGACCAAGGTAAACTCCTCACTCATGAAGAAGTGTTTGGCGTTGAACACCGGCGAAGTGGAAATGAGGCTTTCACGTAGTTCCTTGCGCGCTTTTGCCGCCTCTTTTTTACCGCTGAGGATGATATCCATAAGGCTGTACCAGTCGTTATCCACGCGGTACATCAACAGACGCGAGGTAGAGCGTGAAACCGGGTCCACAGGCAATAGCGGCGGATGGGGGAACCGCTCGTCCAGATACTCCATGATAATGCGCGATTCATAGAGCTTTAAATCCCTGTCCACCAGGGTGGGAAGGGTACCGTACGGATTGAGTTCCATCACCTCTTCCGGCACGTTGAGCGGATCGATGTCAGATACCTCGTAGGTGATGTTCTTCTCCGCCAGCACCAGTCTGACTCGATGACAATAGGGGTCGGTCGGATCCGAATAGAGGGTCATCACTGAACGTTTGTTCGCAACTGCCGCCATTTATAGCCTCTCTCCAGGGTGTCCTTCATGCCATGCGGATAGTTCGCCTGGCAGCGGATTATGATGTGTTGTGAAATCAAAAAAGGCGCACAGTATAACGCAACTGTACGCCTTTTTGGCAGATCATGTCGAAAGTGTTTTAGTGCACGTCCTTCCAGTACTCTTTCTTGAGCATGTAGGCCAGCACAAAAAATCCTGCAATGAACAGTAAAACCCATACGCCCAGGCGCTTGCGCTCCATCTGTATCGGCTCACCGATGTAGCTCATAAATGCAGTCAGATCCCGGGCGACTTGATCATACTCTTCGGCGCTCAGCAGCCCCTCGGAGACGGGTTCGAAATGGTCGAATCTCTCCACATCGTTACCGGCCGTATCCTTCTCGAGCTTGAAAACAGCCTTCTGGGCACCTTGCAGCTCCCACAATACGTGGGGCATGCCCACATCCGGAAACACAATGTTATTGACACCGAATGGGCGCTTCTCATCCAGATAAAAGCTGCGCAGATAAGTGTAGATCCAGTCCACGCCGCGGGCGCGTGAAATCACGCTCAGGTCGGGCGGAGGGCTACCGAACCATTCAGTGCCCTGTTCCGCAGTCATGGCGATCTTCATGGTGTCACCGATCTTGTCGGTGGTGAACATCAGATTTTCGATCACCTCGGTTTCCGTCAGACCGAGATCCCTGGCGGTACGGTTATAACGCTGAAAATGGGCCGAATGGCAACTCAGGCAATAGTTGACGAAGTACTTGGCGCCACGCTGGAGCGAGGCCTGATCACCCAAATCGATATCGGCATCATCCAGATGCGCCCCGCCGCCTGCTGCAAATCCCAGCATGGGGGCCGCGGCTAATAGAAATGCAACAATCAGCTTTTTCATTCGGTCACCCTCTCAGGCACTGGTTTGGTCTTATCCATTTTGCTGTAGATCGGCATTAAAAAGAAAAAGGCAAAATAGTAGATTGTGCCAATCTGTGCCATCAGCTTGTACAGGTCGGTGGTTGGCTGTGTGCCGAGATAACCGAGGATGATGAAGTCGATGACGAACAGCCATAGCATGATCTTATAAAGCGAACCCTTGTAACGGATCGATTTAACCGGGCTGCGATCCAGCCAGGGAAGGAAGAACATCACCAGAATGGAGGCGAACATGGCCACCACGCCGGGGAAGGCCGATCCCGCTATCGAGGGGACCGCCCGCAAGATGGCGTAGAAGGGCGTGAAGTACCATACAGGTGCGATATGCTCCGGTGTCTTCAATGGATTGGCCGGCTCGAAATTGGGATGCTCGATGAAGTACCCCCCCATCTCCGGCGCGAAGAAGACAACCACAGCGAACAGGAACAGGAAGCCCGCCACACCGGCGATATCCTTTACCGAATAGTAGGGATGAAAGGGGATACCGTCAGCGGGGGCGCTGTCACTCCAGCGATTACCCTTCGGACCCTTCTTTATTTCGATGCCATCCGGATTGTTGGAGCCGACCTTGTGCAGGGCGATGATGTGGATGAACACCAGTGCGGCCAGCAGGAACGGCAGCAGGAAATGAAGGGCGAAGAAACGGTTCAGGGTGGCGTCGGAAATGACATAGTCACCACGCACCCAGACACCCAGGTCGGGGCCGATCACCGGTACCGCCGAGAAGAGGTTGACGATAACCTGGGCGCCCCAGTAGGACATCTGGCCCCAGGGAAGCAGATAGCCGAAAAAGGCGGTGGCCATCATCGCCAGATAGATGATCACGCCGATGATCCACAACAGTTCTCTGGGCTTACGATAGGAACCGTACATCAAACCACGGAACATGTGCAGATAGATGACGACGAAGAAGGCGGACGCACCGGTAGAGTGCATGTAGCGAATCAGCCAACCCCAATCAACATCACGCATGATATATTCGACTGAGCCAAACGCCAGTTCCGCATCGGGTTTGTAACTCATCGCCAGCCAAACGCCGGTGACAATCTGGATCACCAGCACCAGCATCCCCAGCGAGCCCATGAAGTACCAGAAGTTGAAATTCTTCGGTGCATAATATTCGGCCAGATGCTCGTTCCAGACCTTGGTCATGGGATAACGGTCATCGATCCAGCCCATAAAATTTTTCATCATGCTCATCAGGCTGCTCCTCCATCGGCACCGATCAGAATTCTTGAATCAGAGAGATACTGATAGGGGGGGATTTCTAAGTTCTTTGGTGCAGGAACGCCAGCATATACCCGACCGGCAAGGTCGAATTTTGAACCGTGGCAGGGGCAGAAGAATCCGCCTTTCCATTCAGGACCAAGGTCTTCCGGGGCAATTTCCGGTCGGTAGGTGGGCGAGCAACCCAGATGGGTGCAGATGCCGACGGCTACCAGATATTTGCCTTTGATGGCGCGTTCAGGATTTTTACAGTAACCCGGTTGTTGCCCGGTATCATCCGAAGTGGGATCTTCCAGAATACTATCCAATCCGCTGAGATCCTGCAGATTCCGCTCGGTACGGTGTACGATCCATACTGGCTTACCCCGCCATTTGACACGCATCAGCTGTCCGGGCTCGAGCTTGCCGATATCCGCCTCCACAGGCGCCCCCGCCGCTTTGGCTTTTTCACTGGGAGCCCAGGCCGCCAGGAACGGATAGATCACAAAACCGGTGCCAACTGCCCCCACCGCACTGGTTGCAAGCGTTAGGGTACGCCGCTTCTTCAAATCAACGCCATCTGCGCTCATAGATAGACTCCACAGATACTGAAACGAGCTGGATCGGGGCCAACACGGCCCGCAGCCCCATATTCAGGACATTAGAATATAGTTAATAAACCATAAAAATTAACCGAGCATTTTCCATCAAGCGGCTTTACAGGTCAAGATTGATTCATCTTCAAAGAACAATGGTCAATTCAATGTTACTGTCGAGTGGCAATCAAACGGGATTTTCCACCTCTACAAACCGATGCTCGAGGGAAAACCTTTCGGCCAAATGCCTTCCGAGGGCCTGAACGCCATAACGTTCGGTGGCATGATGTCCCGCTGCGAAATAGTGAATACCCAGCTCTCTGGCAAGATGGACGGTCTGTTCCGATATCTCCCCGGAGATATAGGCATCCAGCCCCTGCTCAGCGGCCTGTTCGATAGATCCCTGTGCGGCGCCGGTGCACCAGCCGATACGTGAGAGGGGTTTATCATCGGGCGCAATATGTGTCGGTCTTCGATCGAGACGATCACCGATGCGAAGTGCAAGGGCTTTTGCCGAAACAGGATCCGAGAGTGTGGTGTGCCAAATCAGGGAACCATCCGAAAGTGGGTCCGCGGGAATCAGGCCCAGTCTCTCACCCAACTGTCTGTTATTGCCATGCTCGGCATGGGCATCCAAAGGCAGGTGATAGGCCAGCAGCGCGGTCCGCTGCCTGAACAGGGCGCCCACCCGCTTGGCTTTCAAACCACGCAACGGCAGTTCCTCCCCCTTCCAGAAATAACCATGATGCACCAGCAGGGCATCCGCCCCCCAATCCTCAGCCGCTTCGATCAGCGCCTGACAGGCAGTGACCCCCAGCATCAGTTTTTCCACCCGTTGCCCAGCCTCCACCTGCAGACCGTTGGGACAGTAGTCATTAAATTCATCCACCTTCAACAATTCATTGCAGTAGGATTCAAGCGATAGAAGATCAATCATGGTATGTTTGCCGAAACACGGATATCGGTTGCAGTAAGCGTCAACATGATCATAACGGGTTCAGCGTTCCAGTGGTATCTCCTGGCAGGATGCGACATCCCGGAGATGGAATGCCCATGCCAGGCATTGCAGCACAGGCTGGCCGCTGTCCGCAAACACCATGAAACACCAGACTGATTCACTCAAATTCGATGCGTATACAAAAATTTCTTTCGCTGCTTCTTACCGCCTTGACTGCCGGACTGGCGGGGGCCTTCGTAACCCTCTACCTGCTCCCGGGGCAGGTGCAGAAGACGGCTGCGATGAAGCAACCCGAAATATCGGTGCCGGCAATTGAAACACCGCGACAACGCGACCCCTTTTCTTATGCCGAGGCCGTGACGCGGGCAGCGCCATCCGTGGTTAATATCTTCACCGCCAAGATCACCACGGAATCCCAGTCTCTGCGTTTCCGGGATCCATTGCTGCAACATCTCTTCGGCAATATGCTGCCGGAAAAGACGCGCCAACGCCTCGACACCAGCCTCGGCTCGGGTGTAATCGTCTCGGAGGATGGTTATTTATTGACCAATCACCATGTCATCGAGGGAGCGGATGAGATCAAGGTTGTTCTGGCCAACGGCAAGAGCGTCAGCGTCAGCATCGTCGGCAGTGATGCTGAATCGGATGTGGCTGTATTGAAGATCGATACAGACACTCCGTTACAGGCGATTCAGATCAACCAAACGGGTTCACAACAGGTTGGGGATGTCGTGCTCGCAATCGGAAATCCATTCGGTGTCGGTCAGACTGTCACCATGGGCATCATCAGCGCCACCGGCCGCTCCCATCTCGGTATCAATACCTTTGAAAACTTTATCCAGACCGATGCGGCGATCAATCCGGGCAACTCAGGCGGCGCCCTGGTGAATGCCCGCGGAGAGCTGATCGGCATCAATACCGCGATCTTCTCAAAAACAGGCGGTTCGCACGGCATCGGTTTTGCCATACCCTTCGATCTCGCCGAAGGTATCATGCAGCAACTGATCACGACCGGTCATGTAGTCAGGGGATGGCTGGGAATACAGGGTCAGGATGTATCGGAAAAACTGGCGGAGGCATTCAGCCTGCGCAATGCCGATGGGATACTGGTGACCGGCGTCATGGAAGAAGGCCCGGCAAGTAAAGCGGGATTACGGCCAGGCGATGTCATCACCCGCATTAATGAGACCGAGATCGAAAATTCCCAGCAGCTGGTACAACTCATCGCCAGTCAACCCCCCGGAACGCATCTGACCATCGGAGGCTGGCGTGGAAATGAGCAAATCGAATTGGAGACCATTTCCGGGGAGCGTCCCAAACTCAAATAGGGGAGGATACTTGATATCGCTTCTGCCATCGGCGACCTGACCTATACTGAAAGCTGGATCAACAGGAGCACACACCATGAAACACGCCGAAGAGATCGAAAGGATCATCGATACCGTCGGCAAGACTCTTGACAGTAAATTATCGCCGACTGAAAGAATCCACTTGCACCAGGCCCTGATGAAGTCCCTGGACGAAACCCCTGCGGGCGGCAACAGGCCACAATACAAACAGGTTACGATCCTATTATCGGACTTGCGCGGCTTCACCGCCATCGCCGAACGCTATCCACCGGAAACGGTTATAAAAGTCCTGAACCTCTACTTCTCCCGGATGTGCGAAATCATCTTCAGTTTTGGCGGTAGTATCGATAAATTCATGGGCGATTCAATCATGGCGCTGTTTGGTCTGACCGAGCGCAAAGAGGACGACCTGGAACGGGCAATCGCCTGCGCAGTGGAGATGCAACGGGCGATGCTGGAAATCAATTCAGAGAATAACAAGCATGGATATCCAAGACTCTTCATGGGTATCGGCATCAATACCGGCGAGGTCGTAGCCGGACATCTGGGTTCCGAACTCCACCACGAATACACTGTCATCGGAGACGAAGTCAATCTTGCCTCACGCATTGAGGCCTACAGCCTGCGCGGGCAGATTCTGTTAAGTGAGCGGGTCAGGGAAATGGCCCAGGCGTACATCGAGACATCCCCCCCGAATCATGTCATGGTGAAGGGCAAGCAGGTACCGGTTTCACTCTACGAACTACTGTCAACCCACCGGCCCCGCCACATGGAAGTACCCCGGGTAGAGTCGCGCCGCAGTCCACGTATTGAAGTCGATTTTCCGATTGCCTTCCACACTCTGCAAAATAAGGTCGTGTCGGATGAGAGCTACTCCGGCCGTGCCGTCGATCTCAGTTACAACGGCCTGCAGGCCAATCTGCCGGTTGAGCTCGAAATCCTCTCCGATATCCAGATCACTCTCTATACCTCATTGATGAGTGAACAGAGCAGCCATATCTACGCCAAGATCCTGGACTGTGAAAAGCACGATGGCAACTGGTTGAGTCGTATGGAATTTACCGGTATTGATGACACAGGCCAGGCGGCGATCAAAAACTACATCGATCAGACCATAGGCAGGCATTAAACCCCGATCGGCAGCCGGCGACTTTTCAGTTACCGGAAGAAGCCTGAATAGCGGTAAAGTCGCGGTTTACTCCAGATTTCGTTATCATTCTTCGTCTTTTTTCTGTTCTAGGGCTTGTTAGGGCCTGTTAACACTGAGATCCAACAATATCGCTACAGCGGTGAATCAGGAACACCATGGATAAACTGATTATTCGGGGGGGCACCCCTCTGTCAGGTGAAGTACGTATCGCCGGCGCCAAGAACGCCGCCTTGCCGATTTTAGCCGCCACCCTGCTGTCGGACGGTCCCATGCGTGTGGGCAATGTGCCTCATCTGCACGATATCACCACCACCATGGAGTTGCTTGGCGGTATGGGCGCCTCTTTGATGGTGGATGAGAAAATGGGAATCGAGGTCGATTCCAACACCATCAACAAATTCAGCGCCCCCTATGAATTAGTCAAGACCATGCGCGCCTCCATCCTGGTGCTCGGCCCCCTGTTGGCCCGTTTCGGACACGCTGATGTCTCCCTTCCCGGCGGTTGCGCCATCGGTTCCCGCCCGGTCAACCTGCATATCGAGGGATTGCGCGCCATGGGTGCCGATATCGAAGTGGAAAACGGGTACATTCGCTCCCGCTGTAAACGCCTGCATGGCGCCAGGATCGTGATGGATATGGTTACAGTGACGGGTACGGAAAACCTGATGATGGCCGCGGCCCTCGCTGAAGGTACCAGTCTGATTGAAAATGCCGCTCGTGAACCGGAGGTGGTGGACCTGGCGGAGTGCCTCAACAAGATGGGCGCCAAAATCTCAGGAGCCGGTTCTCCGAATATCTGTATCGAGGGGGTGGAGAGTCTGAAGGGAACCGAATATAACGTGCTTCCCGACCGGATCGAAACCGGAACCTTTCTGGTGGCTGCTGCCATTACTCAGGGCAACATCAAGGTACGAGACACCCGCTCGGAGCTGGTCGACTCTGTGTTGCAGAAATTGCGTGAGGCCGGGGCTGAGATCGAAATCGGTGAGGATTGGATCAGCCTTGACATGAAAGGAAAACGACCGATGGCAGTGGATGTCTACACTGCGCCCTATCCGGCTTTTCCCACCGACATGCAGGCACAGTTCACGGCATTGAATTCTGTCGCGGAAGGCGTCGGTATCGTCACCGAAACCATCTTTGAAAACCGTTTCATGCATGTCCAGGAACTTCAGCGCATGGGGGCGCAGATCAAACTCGAGGGAAACACTGCGATCTGTACCGGCGCCAACAACCTGACAGGTGCTCCGGTGATGGCCACCGATCTGCGCGCCTCGGCCAGTCTGGTGCTGGCGGGATTGGTGGCAGAGGGTGAAACACTGGTAGATCGCATCTACCATATTGATCGCGGCTACCAGAACATCGAGGAGAAGCTGGCCGGCCTCGGCGGTGAAATCAGACGCCTTCCCAGCTAACAGCCGCCAGCTACCAGCAGGTGTCCGGTACACTTCTGGCCGCTGACCGCCACTTCATATATCCTTCCACCTCCGAAACCGTGCGAAGCGTAACCGAGCCATGAAATTTGACGCACCCATTACCATCGCGCTCTCCAAGGGGCGCATTTTCAACCAGAGTCTGCCCCTGCTGGCCCATGCCGGCATCGAACCCGCAGATGATCCGGATACCAGTCGCAAGTTGATACTTGACACCAATCATGAGCAGGTGAAACTGGTCATCATCCGGGCAACGGACGTTCCCACCTATGTCGAATATGGCGCCGCTGACCTGGGTATCGCCGGAAAGGACGTGTTGCTGGAACATGGGGGTGATGGCCTGTATGAGCCACTGGATCTGAAGATCGCGCAATGCCGGATGATGACAGCCGGTTACCCCGATAGGGAACAAAACAACGGACGGTTGCGGATCGCCACCAAATATGTAAAGAGTGCACAGCGCTTTTTCGCCACCAAAGGGGAACAAGTTGAGATTATCAAGCTCTACGGCTCCATGGAACTTGCACCGATCGTCGGCCTGTCAGATCTGATCGTCGATCTGGTGGAGAGCGGCAATACCCTCAAGGCCAACGGACTGGTGCCGCTCGAACATATTGCCGACATCAGCTCCAGGCTGGTGGTCAATAAGGCGTCTTGGAAGATGAAGCACGGCCTGGTCATGCAGCTGATCGACGCCTTTCGGGATGCGGTATAGCAACCTACAACCTGAATAGTCAGTAGAAGCCATTATGAGCGAAATACGCAAACTATCGACCAGCGACACTGATTTCCGGCAACGACTCGACGCACTGCTTGCCTGGGAGTCGGTCTCCGACACCGCGGTGAACGACACTGTAAATGAGATCATTCAGGCGATTCGCAGCAAGGGCGACGCTGCCCTGGTGGCGTTCACCAACCGTTTCGACCGCTGGCAGGCAACACAGCCTGGCGATCTGGAAATTAGGCTGGATCGCCTGCAACAGGCCTGGAATACCATACCGGCGGCGCAACGCGAGGCGCTGGAACTCTCCGCCAACCGGGTCCGCGCCTATGCCGAACATCAGATTATGGACTCCTGGTCCTACACTGAACCGGACGGCACCCTGCTGGGGCAGCAGGTAACCCCTCTCGATAGAGTGGGTTTGTATGTACCGGGCGGCAAGGCCGCCTATCCCTCGTCGGTATTGATGAATGCCATCCCCGCCAAGGTTGCCGGTGTGGCTGAACTGATCATGGTAGTGCCGACCCCCGACGGTGAACTCAATGAACTGGTGCTGGCGGCCGCCCATGTCTCCGGCGTCGACCGTGTATTCGCCATTGGCGGCGCACAGGCGGTGGCTGCCCTTGCCTACGGCACCGAGAGCGTCCCGACAGTGGACAAGATCGTCGGCCCGGGAAACATCTATGTCGCCACCGCCAAACGGGCGGTGTTCGGACAGGTGGGCATCGATATGGTGGCGGGTCCATCGGAGATCCTGATCATCTGTGACGGCAAGACCGATCCGGACTGGATCGCCATGGATCTGTTCTCCCAGGCGGAGCATGACGAAGATGCCCAATCGATACTGCTCTCCCCTGATACAGCCTTTCTTCAACAGGTAAGTGACAGCATCGACAAATTGCTGCCGACCATGGAGCGACAGGAGATCATCGCCACCGCATTACGAGTCCGCGGAGCGTTGATTCACGTCAAGGATATGGAAGAAGCGGTCGAGGTGGCCAACCACATCGCACCGGAACATCTCGAACTATCGGTGGCCGATCCCCAGGCACTGGTTAAACAGATACGCCATGCGGGCGCTGTTTTCATGGGCAGATATACTGCAGAGGCGATGGGCGACTACTGCGCAGGTCCTAACCACGTCTTGCCGACCTCGCGCACCGCACGCTTCTCATCCCCCCTCGGGGTGTATGATTTTCAAAAGCGCTCCAGCTTGATCATGGCATCTGCGGAGGGCGCCGATAATCTGGCCAGGACGTCATCCGTCATGGCCAGGGGTGAAGGACTCACCGCCCACGCCCGTTCTGCAGAGTATCGGTTTAAGCAAACGCGGGATTAGGCGGGTTCCATATCGCTGCCCACCACTCATATTGATTGGTAGACTGTTTCCATGAAGGTATGAATAAATCAGGATTTTCTAACGATGAGCCGCTACTGGAGCCCCATTATCGATCAACTCTCACCCTATGTGCCGGGTGAGCAGCCGCGTATCGACAATCTGATCAAACTCAACACAAACGAAAATCCCTATGGGCCTTCTCCAAAGGTGATCGAGGCCATCAATCACGTTGTCGGCGATGGGTTGCGACTCTATCCCGACCCCAGCTCCACAGGCTTACGGGAAACGGTGGCCGACTACTACGGCCTGACTGCGGAACAGGTCTTTGTAGGTAATGGCTCGGACGAGGTACTTGCCCATGCCTTCTTTGCCTTCTTTCAGCAATCCCGGCCGCTGCTGTTTCCCGACATCACCTACAGCTTCTATCCGGTCTATTGCCGATTGTACGGCATCGAGTACCAGACGATTCCCCTCGATAATGCGTTCAAGCTCGAACTCGAACCCTATTTTCAAGCCAACGGCGGCATCGTATTTCCCAATCCGAATGCACCCACCGGTTGTCTGTTGTCACTGCAGCGGATCGAGCGGCTACTCGAACGCAACCGGGATTCCGTGGTGGTGATCGATGAAGCCTATATCGACTTCGGTGGAGAAAGCGCGGTGGCGCTGGTGAACCGTTATCCCAATCTGCTGGTGACTCAGACACTCTCCAAATCCCGCGCCCTGGCCGGCCTGCGCATAGGACTGGCAATGGGCAGCTCAGAACTGATCGAGGCGCTTGTCAGGGTTAAGGACAGTTTCAACTCCTATCCCATCGACCACATTGCCGCGGCTGCGGCAGCCGCCTCCTTCAACGATGAGGACTATTTCAGAAAGATATGCCACCGGATCATCGAATCCAGAGAGCTTCTAAGCAGTAAACTGCAAACCATGGGATTTCAGCTGCTCCCCTCTGCCGCCAATTTCGTTTTCGCCCATCACCCATTGCGGGATGCGTCGGTAATCGCCGCTAAACTGCGTGAGCAAGGGGTCATCGTCCGTCATTTCCGGCAACCGAGAATCGACGGCCATCTGCGCATCACCATCGGAACTCCAGCACAGAACCAACGACTGATCGAGGTACTCGAAAGCCTCCAGCTATCGACCTAAACCTCCGCCAACAAGCGATCGATCATCGACGATGCCTGCCCCAGATAGCCACTACCGAAGAGGTTGAGGTGATTCAGAATATGGTAGAGGTTATAGAGGATCTTACGGGTCGAGTAGCCGGCGGCAAGCGGCCATGCCTCCCGATAGGCATCATAGAAACGGTTGCCGAAACCGCCGAAAAGTTCGGTCATGGCCAGATCCGCCTCCCGGTCCCCATAGTAGACGGCGGGATCGAAGATGACGGGATCGCCCTCGCTTGTGTAGGCCATGTTTCCTCCCCATAGATCCCCATGCAGCAGCGACGGTTGCGGCTGATGATCGATGAGTACATGGAAGTGGTCCATAAGGCGTTCACCCTTGCGTTGCAGGCTACCACCGTAACCGTTCCTTTCGGCAAGACGCAGCTGAAAGCCAAGTCGACGATCGCGCCAAAAGTCGCTCCAGTTGTCACAGATTTGATTCTCTTGCGGTGTCGAACCGATGGTATTATCCCGGAACCAGCCATAGCCGGGCTGACTGTTGCGATGCATTGCCGCCAGTTGACGCCCCGCCAGATCACTGCCGTTGCGGCCGGCATGCCCCATTTCGATATATTCCATGACCAGATAGGATTGTTTATCACTCAAACCGAAACAGAGGGGTTGCGGGACCCTGATCGTTTTGCTCTCCGCCATCGATCTGAGCCCATCCGCCTCCGCCTCGAACATATCCAGCAGGGCTGCACGATTCAGCTTCACGAAATAGGTCCGTTCACCATCCATCAAACGTACCCCGGTATTGATGCATCCGCCGCCCACATGTCTCGGCTCCAACGGATTGAACGGCTTACCTGTTGTCTGCGCGATATGTTGCGCAATGATTTGCCATTGAGTCACGACAGTGTCCCCTCCCCTCAACCTGTTGTAACAGAGTATCAGGGCCTGTTGTCACGAATCCAATAGGTCCCAATTCCACCATTCCGCAATTACCGACAGTGCCAGACCCGTCATTCTCTCAGCACCCGCGGAGACAGACAAAAACCCAGGTCTTGGTAAGCCCGCTTCAGGATGGAGTTGTTGTATTCATACAACAGCCTCATCCAACATCTCATGACAGCTGGTTGACGCTCTGTGTAAGCGGTTACTGACGCGTAAAGCCTTGTTTATACACACTGCCTCTCGTGTAGCAATACAGCATCAACTGAAAACGCTTTATTACCAAATTAGAACAATCTAATTTACTATAAATACTTGTAACAATTGGTATAAATAAAAATGGTGAAAAACTGGTCAAATTAATAGGAATCCAGTTGTAACAAGGCCTTTGGTTGAATATTCTGAAATTACACACAAAGTTATCCACAGATGTTGTGGAAAATTATCGCCACTCCCCGCAACTGCCGTTCAGATTAAATCCGACCCCGAATCTGCGCCCATGATACAGTCTCCGGCATGGCTTCAGACCCTATATTACAGATTGCGTTACCCGGTCCCTTAAGGGTGTTGTACGACTATCTGCCACCTGAAAACCCACCTCACAATCCGGCTGTCGGATGTCGCTATCAGATTCCTTTCGGGCGTAGCAGCCGTATCGGTATCCTGATGGCGATAAACGCCAAAAGCGAGGTTCCGCCGGACCGGCTGAAGCGGGCGTTGAGGCAGATCGATACACAGCCCCTGCTAGGCTCATCGGATCTTCGCCTGCTGCACTGGGCCGCAAGTTATTATCAACACCCGCTGGGGGATGTGGTCTTCCACGCCCTGCCGGTCACATTGCGCAAACAATCCAGCCGATCCGGAAGCAGACAAAACGGCGTTCGTCTCACCACCTTGGGTAGCACAGTCACTTCTGACTCTTTACGCCAGGCGCCGAAACAACTCGCACTGATGCGGGCACTTTCGCAAACACCTGAAGGGATGGAGCGCACAATCCTGATGCAACGTTTGCAGATCTCCCGGGCGGTGATCCGAGTACTGCTTGAGAAGGGCTGGATTGAGCGCTGCCAAATCCCGCAGTCGCCACACCCCGCCACTTCGTATTCGAATGACATCGATCTCAACAGCGAACAGCGGGAGGCGGTCGACCGGGTATACCGGCAGCTGGGAAGATTCAGACCCTTCCTGCTCCATGGCGTAACCGGGAGCGGCAAGACTGAAGTCTACCTGCGCCTGATCGAAGCCGTCGTCGGCAGGGGACAACAGGCTCTGCTGCTTGTCCCTGAGATCGGTCTCACGCCACAACTGTTGCAGCGCTTCCAAATGAGTATGGGGGCAGGCGTGGCGGTACTCCACTCAGCCCTCGCCGATGGCGAACGGGAGCGGGTGTGGCAGACGTTGCGCCGTGGTCAGCGGCCGGTCCTGATCGGTACCCGTTCCGCGGTTTTCACACCGATGCCAAACCTGGGTCTGATCATCGTCGATGAGGAGCACGACCTCTCCTACAAACAGCAGGAGGGATTTCGCTACTCCGCCAGAGACCTGGCGCTGGTGCGTGGACAGCAGTGCGGCTGCCCGGTCGTACTTGGCTCCGCGACACCCTCTCTGGAATCCCTGCGCAATGCGGCTGAGGGGCGCTATACCCGATTGAGCCTGCCGCAACGGGTCGGCAATGCCCGGATACCACCGCTGATGCTGCTGGACATTCGCAACGTTCATCTCGATGGCGGGCTTTCACCCGCATTGATCAAACAACTTCGACAGACCCTCGCCGCCGATGAACAGGCTCTGCTGTTCCTCAACCGACGCGGTTATGCGCCGATGCTCACCTGCCACGCGTGCGGCTGGCTGACCGATTGCCCCCGCTGCGACGCGCGCATGACGCACCACCGGCAACTGCGGCTGCTATGGTGCCACCATTGCGGCCATCAGCGACGCGAACCCAACCAATGCCCGGAATGCGGCGGCCCCGATCTGCGGCCGCTGGGACAGGGAACCGAGCGCGTGGAAGAGGCCCTGCAACGACACTTCCCCGGCACCCCGCTGGCGCGCATCGACCGCGACTCCACCAGCCGCAAGGGCGCCTTGGAACAGATCCTGTCACGCATCAAAGCCGGCGAGTTTCCACTTCTCCTGGGCACCCAAATGCTGGCCAAGGGCCACCACTTCCCGGATGTCACACTGGTCGCCATACTGGATGTGGATCAAGGATTGTTCGGCGCCGACTTCCGTGCCTCTGAGCGCATGGCGCAACTGGTATTGCAGGTGGCGGGCAGAGCCGGCAGGGCAGAACGCCCCGGCAGGGTATTGATACAGACACGTCATCCTGACCATCCCCTGATGCAGCTACTGACCAAGCGTGGCTATGAGGCCTTTGCCGACGAGGCGCTCGACGAGCGTCGTGCGGCCGCCTTCCCGCCTTACTCCCACCAGGTATTGCTGCGCGCCGAATCGACCAAAGCCGCAGACCCGGAGAACTTCCTCAATCAGGCGATCAAGGTCGGCAGGGTGCTGGACGGAAACGGTTCACTTGAGTTCTGGGGACCTGTACCCGCACCCATGGCGCGCAAGGCCGGTAAGACCCGGGCCCATCTGCTGATCCAATCCGCACATCGCCAGCCGCTGCATCAGTGGCTGGTAAAATGGGTTTCCGAGATCACCCGGTTGTCCGAAGCACGCAGAGTACGTTGGTCGATCGATGTGGATCCGCAGGAGATGCTGTGAGCCCGGAGCCAGTCAATAACGATCAACCGGCCCTATTGAGGGATCGACTTATCCCCCCCGATCGTTAAGAACGTTAGCCAGATCGTCCTGGGACAGATTGAATATTCCACCCTCTTGCCTGTCATGGTCAGTATCCACTTCATCCATGAAGAGCACCCAGAGTGCGCCTTTGTCCGTACCGCCATCATCGTCGAGGCTGGCGCCAACCGCCAGGTCGTTTATATCATCGCCATCCAGGTCCCCCAATTGAGCGACAGCGGCGCCGAATTGGTCGCCGCTGTCGAGATCGCCATCGAAACCGCCCTCTGTATCGGAAATCTTCGAAGATGAGATAACCTCGCCATCGACTTCCAAAAACAGGACCCAGACGGCACCCCGTTCAGCGCCGCCATCATCACTCTGTTTCGCGCCCACCGCCAGATCATCCGTGCCGTCACTGTTGATATCCCCGAGATTGGCAAGGGCACCGCCAAACCGGTCGTTGTCGCTCAGCTGCCCGTCGAACGATGCGCGGTTCTGCGATATGCGCTTCTTGGAATCAACCGTTCCGTCAGCATTCAGAAACAGAATCCACACGGCGCCCCGCTCAGGGCCACCATCATCATCGCCACTCACGCCTACGGCGAGATCGGTCACACCATCGCCGTTAAGATCGCCAATCTCAGTCACGGCAGTGCCGAAATGGTCTTCATCATCCAGATCTCGGTCGAGGCTGCCCTCGTCAGAGGATATCTTTTGTGACGATTGAACCGTACCATCACTGTTCAAAAAGAGGATCCAGACCGCCCCCCGGTCGGTTCCTCCGTCATCATCGTAAGGCACGCCAACCGCCAGATCGGTGACCCCGTCGTTATTCAGATCGCCGACACTGGCCAGGGCGCGGGCAAACTGATCATTGTCGTCCAGATCCCCTTCGAACTCGCCTTCATCGTGCGAGATCTTCTGTTCCGAAAGGACCGTGCCATCACCATTGAGAAACAGGATCCAGACCGCACCCTTGTCGGTGCCGGCATCATCATCCAGCGGGGCGCCCACGGCGATATCCAGAAAGCCGTCTCCGTTCAGATCGCCGAGGGGGGCGATGGCGCGACCGAACTGATCACCGTCATCCAGATCACCGCTGAAGTCCCCCGAATCATCCGAGATCTTTTGATGCGTATCGACCTTTCCATTGCCGTCCATGAACAGTATCCATACCGCGCCCCGATCCTCCCCATCGTCGTCATCGAATGGCGCACCCACGGCAAGATCGATAACCCCGTCAACCTCCAGGTCACCGATATTGGCCAAGGCAAGGCCGAATTGATCCTGCACATCCAGGTCACCGTTAAAATTCCCCATCTCGTCGGATATTTTTTGCTCGGAATCAACGTCTGTTGAATAAGAGACCGAACAGCCTGCCACCAACAGCGCCAGGCAGAGTGCTATTGGATAGACGAGAGAGAAAGAGAAGTGCTGCGTGCGTGATTGATCCATCAAAAAAAACCTTTTCTATACCTACCTGGATAATGCAAAACCACCAAAAGCGGTACGGATCGGAGAGATATTCGAAAATAGTCTATCCGTCTGCCAAGTATATATCCTAAGTGGGCATGTCCACACAAATCCGTTTGCTGATATTGGGCTTAGTTTGGTTTTGTATCTAAGCTTTCATCAGGGAACACCGGATAAATATACACCTCATGAAGAAGAAACAGATCTCCGATTACCGTATCGCTTCGGATGCCGATTCCATCCGACATTCATTTCTGGATAACCTCTATTTTGTCCAGGCCCGCTTTCCGGAGGTGGCATCGCAAAATGACTTCTATCTGGCCCTGGCATGGACCGTACGCGACCGGTTGCTGAGCAACTGGATAGAAACCGCGAGTACATATTACCGACAGGCCAGCCGCAGTGTATGCTACCTCTCCGCAGAGTACCTGACCGGACCACACCTGCATAATGCGGTACTCTCCCTGGGCATCGAACCCCAGATACGCCGTGCGATGGCAGGCCTTGGCCTGGACCTCGACGACATCACCGCACAGGAACCGGAGCCAGGTCTCGGCAATGGCGGCCTGGGCAGGTTGGCGGCATGTTATCTCGATTCCCTGGCCACCCTGCAGATCCCCGCCATCGGTTATGGCATCCGCTACGAATTCGGTATCTTCGAACAGGTGATCCGGCACGGCCGCCAGGTGGAACTTGCCGATATGTGGCTGCGCAGAGGAAATCCGTGGGAGATCCCAAGACCCGAGATCAACTTCGAGGTTGGCTTTGGCGGTACCACAGAGCACTACACGGATGAGTCCGGTCGCTATCGCGTTCGCTGGCAACCGCAACGCCATGTCAAGGGTGTTGCCTACGACACACCGATACCTGGTTACCGGGTGCATACGGTCAACCTGTTGCGGCTGTGGAATGCCCAGGCCTGCGAATCATTCAACCTGGGCGCCTTCAATGTGGGCGACTACGAGCGTGCGGTCGAGGAGAAGATCGCCTCGGAGACCATCAGCAAGGTGCTTTACCCCAACGACGAACCGATGCAGGGGAAACGCCTGCGCCTGGAACAGGAGTATTTTTTCTGTGCCTGCACCATCCAGGATATCCTGCGTCTGCTGCTGCAACAGAATGGCTCACTGGATCTGCTGCCGGAGAAATTCGCCATTCAGCTCAATGACACCCATCCGGCAATCGCGGTAGTCGAACTGATGCGCCTGTTGATCGATGTTCACGACATGGCGTGGGATGAGGCATGGCGGCTGGTGCGAAAAACCGTCTCCTATACCAACCACACCCTGCTCCCGGAAGCCCTTGAAACCTGGCCGGTGGAACTCATCAGCGAGGTTCTGCCCAGGCATCTCGAAATCATTTACGAAATCAACCGCCGTCTCCTGGAAAATGTCAGGACCCGTTCACCTGATGAAGCGCTGCTCGCCAGAATATCCCTTATCGATGAAAGATACGGTCGCAATGTGCGCATGGCCCACCTGGCGACCGTCGCCAGCCAGCATATCAATGGTGTGGCGAATCTGCATAGCCGCCTGCTGCGGGATCGCGTGTTGAGGGATTTCCACACCCTGGCTCCTGAACGTTTTACCAATATCACCAATGGTGTCACACCACGGCGATTTATGATCCTGGCAAATCCGGCATTGACCAGCCTGATAAACGATACCATCGGTGATGCGTGGACCAAGGATTTGGAACGATTGCGGGAACTTGAGGGGTGGGCTGACAACCCCGGCTTTCAAGGCGCCTGGCGCGAGGTTAAATTAGGCAATAAACTAGCTCTTGCGCAGACCATATTCAAGACCTCGGGTATCGAAGTGGACCCTGCAACACTGTTTGACTGTCAGATCAAACGTATCCATGAGTACAAACGCCAACATCTGAATATCCTTCATATCGTTTGCCGGTATCTGGAATTGAAGCGGGGTTTGCATACTGACGCTCCGGCGCGCACATTGCTGTTCGCCGGTAAAGCGGCGCCTGGATACTACTCCGCCAAAGTTATTATCGAGTTGATCCACGCCGTTGCCGATACGGTAAATTCTGACCCGGATGTCAGCGATAAGATGCGTATCGCTTTCCTGCCCAATTTTAATGTCAGCAGCGCAGAGAAGATCTATCCCGCCGCCGATCTTTCACAACAGATCTCGACAGCGGGGATGGAGGCCTCGGGCACGGGCAATATGAAATTCGCACTCAACGGCGCCTTGACCATTGGGACCCTGGATGGGGCCAACATAGAGATTCGCCAACGGGTGGGTAAGGAGAATTTTTTTCTTTTCGGCCTCACTGAATCAGAGGTGACGAACCGTCGAGCCGGCGGCTACCGGCCACGGGAGCGTTATCTGAAAGACCAGCAATTGCGCAGCGTCGTCGATGTCCTCGCCGACGGTCTATTTTCCTCTGGGGACAAAACAAGATTCAGGCCACTGGTCGATAGCCTGCTGCAACATGACCATTTTTTCGTACTCGAGGATTTTTCAACCTACCGGGCGTGCCAGCAGCAGGTGGATGATACCTGGAATGACCCGACAAAATGGACCCGCGCATCGATCCTGAATACCGCCCGCTGCGGCTGGTTCTCATCAGACCGGGCCATTAAAGAGTATTGCGAGCGGATTTGGCGGGTCTCACCGGTACCGATCAAGCAGAACAATGCAAGCTGACGCAGTTCCATGACAGTGCAACCGCTGCCGAAATCAGCTTTTTCATGTTTCTATCTCTCCTTCGTAGAGAACTCAGTAACCAGAAAACTGAGCGAATGTTGTAATCAGGCGGAAAAGAATAGGCCTTTGAGATGAATAGAAAATGAGAGAGATATGACTTTTTTATTACATGAGGAAGAGCATGCTTCCGGGATCAGCGTTTATGCGAAAATCGATAACCCGCTCCACGTACAGTCTGCAGCAGCTTATCCTTGGCGGTGGGTTCCAGGGCCTTACGCAGACGCCGGATCTGGACATCCACCGTACGCTCTTCAATATAGACGTTGGTGCCCCACACCTGATCCAGCAATTGGCCCCGGGTGAAGACCCTTTCGCGATGAGACATGAAGAAGTGCAATAGCCTGAACTCGGTGGGGCCAAGATCGACATCATCACCGTCAGAGGTGATCCTATAGCTCAGCGGATCGAGGGCAAGCCCGCCGCATTCGAGCAGATTACCGGCCGACAGGGGCGATACGCGCCGCAGGATAGAGCGGATTCTGGCCAGCAACTCCCTGGCGGAGAAGGGTTTGGTGACGTAGTCTTCAGCGCCGATATCGAGACCGCGAACCTTGTCATCCTCCTCACCTTTCGCCGTCAGCATGATTATCGGGATCGATGCCGTCTCACGGTCCTTCTTCAACCTGACCGCCAGTTCCAGACCGCTCATGCCCGGCAGCATCCAGTCGAGCAGAATCAAATCCGGCTTGGCTTTGCGGATCTGATTGATGGCCCGGGTCGCATCTTCGACAAAATCCGCCTGAAATCCGTCCTGCTCCAAAATATACCGCAACATTTCACCGACAGCGGGTTCATCATCTACTGCAAGTATTCTGGCGACTGTCATCACGGTATCTCTATTGACTGTGAAGTCAGCCATTAAACAGGAGGTTTGTTACACTAAGATGACAGTCGTGGAATCCACAGGGAGAATCATCCCGGGACTCTCCGGACATATTCAGGTCAGCCTCCAATCAATCGGCCACGGCAGGCCGTGTCGGCTGGCCCGGATCAGATGACAGCCTCGCTGGCCGCCCCATCCTGATGAGCAATCGGCCGGTTACCGGATACCGAGGCGATCACCGCATCGTAGAGTTCGGGTTGAGGCCGCCAAAACATGATACCGACCCCGTCCTTCCGGGAGTGGCTCACAATACCCGTGACTGCCCGATGCCAGCCAGCGCAGAAAAACGCCGACTCGGCCATCGCCCCTGTCAGCATGGACAGGCTGCGGGTATGCAGATAGATCCCCCGCATTGGCGGGAAAGACCTGCTGCTTGCGATAGCGGATATAGACTTCCCCTGTTATGGGATAGCGCTTATCGTAACGTCTTTCTACTGACGTAATCCTTTTTTCCTCAGAATTCATTGTTATAGGTAGTGTAGAAACAGGGAATGACATCCATATGACCGGGAAATGAACCATTTCTGACCGAAAATTAGAGTCTCCCCCTCCCCCGAAAGGCCCGATTCCTGGTATCCTTGCCGCCCTTGAAGCCGGCAATTCAACAGACAAGATGAAGAAGCAGATTGAGCAACTGATACAGGCGGCACTGAAGCAACTGGTCCTGGGCGGTGTGATACCGCAAGAGGCTATGCCTGTCCCCAAGATCGAACGCACGAAAGACAGCCGGCACGGTGACTTCGCCACCAATATCGCCATGGCGCTTGCCAGACCCGCCCGCACCAACCCCAGGGAGCTGGCTCAGCGACTTCTCGACGCCCTCCCGGCATCCGATCTGATCGAACGTTGCGACATTGCGGGCCCGGGTTTCATCAACTTCACCCTGACCGCGACGGCCTATCACAGCCTGATACCCGCCATCATCGAGCAGGGCCACGGCTACGGCCGCAGTGAGCTGGGCAAAGGCAAGCGCATCCAGGTCGAATTCGTCTCTGCCAACCCCACCGGCCCGCTGCATGTGGGCCATGGGCGCGGCGCGGCCTATGGATCGGTGGTGGCCGACCTGCTGCAGGCTATCGGATTCGATGTGCATCGCGAATATTATGTGAATGACGCCGGCAGGCAGATGGATATCCTGGCCACCTCGGTCTGGCTGCGCTATCTCGAGCTGTGCGACGAAGCACTGACCTTTCCAGCCAACGGCTACCGGGGGGACTATGTATGGGACATCGCGGCAACCCTGCACCGGGATCACGGGGAGGCCTATAGACACGATGCTGAAACCGTTTTCCACAACATCCCGGCAGACGAACCCGCTGGTGGCGACAAGGAGGCCCACATCGATGGCCTGATCGATCGGGCCAAACAACTGCTGGGAGACAACCGCTACCGATTTGTCTTCGAATTGGGCCTCAACACGATTCTCGACGATATCCGCGATGACCTGGGTCTGTTTGGCGTCAACTACGATGAGTGGTATTCAGAGCGCAGCCTGACCGAGAGCGGTTCCGTGACCCGGGCCATAGAGCGACTGCGCAGCGCAGGGCATCTCTATGACAAGGATGGGGCGGTCTGGTTTCGCTCAACCGACTACGGAGATGAAAAGGACCGGGTGGTCATTCGCGACAATGGACAAACCACCTATTTCGCATCCGATATCGCCTACCACATGGATAAACTGGAACGGGGTTTCGACCGGGTCATCGATGTCTGGGGCGCAGACCACCACGGCTATGTACCGCGGGTGAAGGCGGCCCTGCAGGCACTGGGTGACGACCCCTCCAAACTCGATGTCCTGCTGGTGCAGTTTGCGATTCTCTATCGCAGTGGTGAGAAGGTGCAGATGTCCACCCGCTCCGGCCAGTTCGTCACCTTGCGGGAATTGCGCAAGGAGGTCGGCGCCGATGCCGCCCGGTTCTTCTATGTGATGCGTAAATGCGAACAGCACATGGATTTCGATCTCGATCTGGCGAAGTCCCAATCGAATGATAATCCGGTCTACTATGTGCAGTATGCCCACGCCCGAATCTGCAGCGTTTTTCAACAGGCCGCAGAGCAGTCAATCTCCGTCGAGGATGATCCAACAGCGGTCGACTACGCCCTGTTGAGCGAATCCCATGAGCAGGCGTTGATCACCAGCCTGGCCAGGTATCCGGAAATCGTGGAAGCGGCCGCACTGCATGAAGAACCCCACCAGCTGACCCACTACCTGCGTGATCTGGCCAACGATTTCCATACCTATTACAACGCCCATAAATTCCTGATCCAGGACACCGCACTGCGGAATGCCAGGCTGCAGCTCATCCTGGCTACCCGGCAGGTTGTGCGTAACGGCTTGAATCTGCTAGGTGTTTCAGCACCCGAGAAGATGTGACGGCATGGCTGACTATAAGCATCGCGCTCATAAAAAAAAGAAGAAACGCCAGCATAGCGGCAGCTGCCTGTTCCACATGTTCGGCGGTATCGTCATCGGTGCCTTTCTAATGGGCCTCGCCTGGCTGAAACTGGGGCCCGGCCTCTCCTCAAACGGTGTGCCCGGCGTTCCCTCCCCACGGCCCGAGGCCGCAAAACAGGAGCCCCGCAACGCAACCAAACCCACATTCGAGTTCTACACGATCCTGCCGGAAATGGAGGTTGTCATACCCGATGAGGAGATCGTGACACCGGATGACGACACCCCGGCCAAACCTCCCAGTGACAGATCCGCCGCTCCGGATCAAGAGCGATATAGTTATGTTCTGCAGATGGGGTCATTCAGAAAACACCAGGATGCGGACCGTCTCAAGGCGAAGCTCGCGCTGATCGGTATCGAGGCGGAGATCCAGAAGGTGAGCATCAACAACCGCGACACCTACCACCGTGTCCGCAGCGGGCCCTATCACTCTCAGACCCGTTTAAATGCAGATAGGCATCTCGCCAAGGAGAACAGCATCAACAGCCTGGTCATCAAACTAAAAAAATAGCGTCCAGCTCGGTCCATAAGGAGAACCGGCCATGAGGATGGAGTCAGCCGTTTTTCCCATTGACCTTGAACCTCGTTATCAATTCATTCAATTGACACATTGATTGCTGAATAGATGATGTGCAATCGACCGCCTCACTTGCCGCCTGTGTCGTCGAATCGGCAACCGTGGCGATGTTGGCAATACTTCGGTTTATCTCTTCCGCCACACTGCTTTGCTGTTGTGCGGCAGTTGCTATCTGAACATTCATGTCATTGATGCTGGATACCGATTCCACGATCTTGTCCAATGCCTGACCGGCCCCGCTACTTTGGTCGACACTGTGTTGCGCAATTTCCCTGCTCGAGGTCATGGCATTGACAGCGTCACTGGTACCTCCCTGCAATCGCTCAATGATCTGGCGTATTTCTTCGGTAGACTGTTGCGTTCGCTTTGCCAGGGTTCTCACTTCATCGGCAACTACGGCAAAACCGCGACCCTGCTCCCCTGCTCGTGCCGCTTCGATGGCAGCGTTCAACGCAAGCAAGTTTGTCTGTTCCGCAATACCTGTGATCACTTCGAGCACCTGACCGACTTCCTGACTGTCCTGCTCAAGCTTTTTCATGACATCAGAAGTCTCTTCCAGCTGATTTGCCATGTTTTCAATACTTGAAATTGTTTCGGCGACAATCATCTGTCCTGAGTCAGCCTCTTTATCCGCATTTCGGGCGGCATCAGCTGCTTTGGTGGCGTTCCTGGCCACTTCCTGTACGGTGGACGCCATCTGACCCATCGCTGTGGAGGCCTGCTCTAATTCGCTGTGCTGCAGTCGAACCCCTTCATTGGTGCTTTGCAGTGTCTGTGCCACCTTCTCTGTACCGAGTTGAACATGTTTGGATGTATTTTCCACACTGTTTACGATCTCTCCAACGTGAGAGAGCATCGTATTGTAGGCGGTAAACGTTTCACCTATCTCATTATCGGTGTAGGTGACTTTCAACGGATTTGAAAAGTCTCCCTTCGCAACAGCCGTCAATCGCTCTTTCAATTGCTCAATATCCTTCATCAGGATTGCAGTACCGAATATGCGCCCAAACCAGACTAAAATTACGATTCCGCCAGCCATAATGAGCGTAATTATCTGTTGCTTCCGTACCGCATCGTTGGCTGCAGCGGCCATTATATTGACGCCTTTGTGCATCTCTTTCAGAACCACTGGAGATTGCATGCTGATGGCTTTCAGGCCCTCAGCAGAAGGGTTTTCAAGATAGGCGTCGATCGATACCCTATAGGTTTTCCATAATCCCTCGACTTTATTCAGCTGGCCACGGACTACAGGATCGTCAACAGCCTTAATACCGGCATTTTGATCGCCATTAAGCAGATTCTGATGTGAGCTTTCGAATAGCGCTATGGTGTTATTCACCGTATCACGAGACTCGATGGATTGCGCAGCAAGCAATGCCTCTTTCGCCACCCTCTGACTTAACATACGTTGTCTGCCAGCCACATTGATTGCTGTCGCATCAGAGCCAAGACTGGTGAAGAGAGAGACTACGGTCATCACCGCGAAGACGAAAATCAAGATATATGATACGAAGTATTGCTTGTCTAGAGACTTAAGACCGAATACTCGCAGAATTGATTGAATTATAGTGGCTATCCAGACGTTCATTAGAACCTCCACTCCACATTCCATGTCAGCGAAAATATTGAAGTAAAAACAGTCCTGAGGAACCCCTGAATAGTTCGGATGTTCCAACGGCTCAAGGACATACCGCCATTTTTATCGCCGTAAGCCATTGAAAATACCGGAAACAGAAAAAATACATTTTCTGTTTCCGTGCTCCGATAATGCCAGGGATGGCATTAATCAAGACTCCCATATTGAATAGCGGCTAATCCTGGCAAAACATGAAAGACTTTAACACAGCGTCTGACAATGACATTTAATGCGTCCTGCGTCATTGGTTAGGCTTATTGATTGATGCACGATCAATGAGGTTGCAGAATTGATAACGATGGGGCTGAGGATTTTGATTGACAATCGGCCGTCCATGACTCGTTCAGCGCCTGCTTACGATTGATTCTGTTTGTTAAGCCAAACATAGAGTTCCATCTCAGCGGGATCGCAACGATTGCAACTGGTTCCGCAGGCGTCTTCGACTTTACGCTGCTCGACGCGCCCTTTGCGTATCCATTGCTGCAGCATCCCCCGCACCGCCTCGGGTTCCGCGTCCACATGCAGCGCGATCTCAGCCAGGGTTGCCTGACCGCGTATTGAAAGGTAGTCCCTGATCGTGCTGAGCATCATCGCAGGATCAAACCCCTGCCTCGGAGATGAGCTGCTGCGTACGCTGCGACCAGTACCTCAAGCCGCCGATAATCACAGCCAACAACGCCAGCAGGCCGATAATCCAGACTAATGCGCTTTGCGGATGCTGGGCATAGGTAGCCAGCTGGTAGAAAAGGCTTGCACTGATGAAGGCGACTCCGGTCGACCAGGCCACTACAAACGCCGCCCAGCGCGGCCCCGCCTCACGGCGAATGGCGCCGATGGTGGCCACACAGGGTGAATAGAGCAGTATAAACAGCAGGTAGGCAAAGGCCCCGGCCTGGCCGTCGAAGCGTGCTGCCATGGCACCGAATATCCCAACATTGATCTCCTGCGCCTCGGCTGCCGCCTCCGCATTGCTGATATCGCCCACATCCATGTCGAGAGGGTCGGTGAGCAGGTCCTTCACTCCGAGGAGGTTTTCCGGCACTGTCCCTGCAGCAGCGGAGACTGCCTGCCAGAAATCAAAAGGCCGATCAACCTGCGCCACACCCGCTTCCTCGTTGGCGAGATGGGTATAGAGAGCATCAAGGGTGCCGACCACCGTCTCCTTGGCCAGAATACCGGTGAATACGCCCACAGTGGCAGGCCAGTTTTCCTGATGTATGCCCATCGGCACCAACAGGGGCGTGACTGCTTTACTGATGCTGCTTAGCACGGAGTGTTCGGTATCCTCATTACCGAAACTACCATCGGTGCCAATCGAATTCAGGGTGTTGATCACCAGCACCATCAATACGATCACCTTCCCCGCCTCTTTGATGAAGAGCTTGACCCTGTCCCAGGTCCGTAACATGACACCTCTTACCGTCGGCATGTGATAGTGGGGCAGCTCCATCATGAAACCCGCGCTCTCACCGGAGAGCAGGGTCTTTTTCATGACCATTCCGGTGAGAATCGCCACCACTATGCCGATGAGATAGAGGCTGAAGACCAGGTTCTGTCCATTCGCCGGAAAGAAGGCCGCGGCAAACAGCACGTAGACCGGCAGCCTGGCGCCACAGGACATGAACGGGTTCATGAGGATGGCAAGCTTACGCTCTCTCTCACTCTCCAGGGTACGGGTCGCCATTACCGCCGGCACATTGCAGCCGAAGCCGACGATCATCGGCACGAATGCCTTGCCAGGCAGCCCGATTGAACGCATGAAACGATCCATGACAAAGGCGGCCCTGGCCATATAGCCGGAGTCTTCCACCACTGAGAGAAAAAGATAGAGCGCGGTGATGATCGGTATAAAGGTGGCCACCACCTGAATGCCACCCCCGGCACCGTCGGCCAGCAGCACGATCATCCAGTCCGGGACACCCAGCGACGCCATCAGATGACCCAAACCGTCGACGAAGATGGCGCCCGCCACACCGTCGAAGAGGTCGATGAACGCGCCGCCGATATTGATCGCAAACATGAACATCAGGTACATCACGGCCAGAAAGACCGGTATCCCGAAGAGTCGGCTCAATACCACCTTATCGATGCGGTCACTGATCGTCTTTTCTACCCGTCCGTGCTGTTGGGTCACATTCTGGGAAATGGCATGGGCGTGACCGTAACGGGTATCGGCGATATGGATATCCGGGTCCTCGTCGACACGGTCCTCGATCACCTCTTGCCAGTGGTGGACCTGGCTAAGTAAACCCTCATCGGCAAAATCCAAAGCGAAGCGATCACCCTCCAGCATCTTCAACAACAGCCAACGACGCTCAGAGTGGCGATACTGTTCAGACTGTTGCAGGGCAGGCTCCATCGCCATGATCGCCTGCTCCACCACCTCATCCTGGGCAAGGGCAAACCCCCCGCTCACCTCACCGGCGGCCAGATCCTGAATCGAGGCCTTCAGCTTGGTGATACCCTCACCACTGACCGCCACTATGGGTACCACAGGACATCCAAGATCCTGACTAAGCCTTTGAGTATCGATAACCAGGCCACGCTTGCGGGCGACATCCATCATATTCAGGGCCACCAGCAGGGGCACCCCCATCTCGAGCATCTGAATCGAGAAATAGAGGTTTCGCTCCAGATTGGAGGCATCGACGATATTGACGATGAGATCGGCATCTCCGGAGAGTAGATAGTCCCGGGCCACCTTCTCATCTAGGGATGTGGCATCCAGCGAATAGATCCCGGGAAGGTCGACCACATTGACCTCGGTACTGTCGATGGTGAAACGCCCCTCCTTTCTGTCCACCGTCACACCCGGCCAGTTCCCGGTACGTTGGCGAATCCCCGTCAGGCTGTTGAAAAGGGCCGTCTTGCCGCAATTGGGGTTGCCCGCCAGGGCGATGGTCAGCAGTCGTTGAGAGGGGGCAGACTCCGAAGAACTCTCTTCATGGCAGGCCACGGCTGCTCCTAAGGCCTGTCTTCAGGCTGTTCGAGAGGCAGCATCAACAGCTTTTCGGCAACCCCCGCGCCGAGAGCCACCCTGGCACCCTGATTAGCCACCACCACACCGGCGCCACGACGTTGTATCAACTCGATTTCAGAGCCCATTCTCAATCCTAAACTGAGCAGTCTGTGGACCAGATGTCTGCCTCCCATGATGCGTTTGATCCTGGCTCGACGCCCGATCGGCAGCCTGGCAAGGGAGATCAATTCCTCTGAAATGGTGCTATCGGGGACCACAAACTATCCAATAATACTCTTTAAATGTTAATGATTCTCATTAAAGCAGGGATTGGCCCCGCTTGCAATCGGCAAATCACAGTATATCCCAATTATCTAATATTCCGCTTACGCAAAAGATCGATCCGGTGCGGTTTAAGAAACTCGGCACCCCGCGGTCCCATATGTTCCATGAATGACGTTTTTATCTGCCGGTAGCGTGGCTCGTCTACCTTCAACTGGGTGTGGGTGATGTTAAGAAAACGTGACTCAAAGCTTTCCCAGGAGTCATACAGGCCGGGCACATTCAGGAAATACTGGCCAAGCAACTCCATATCATCCCTCTCGGAAAGAGACTGAATAGTCTTGAAGGCAAGCTCTCTGACATGCTTCTCATCATGGATCAGGCTCATCAGGGCATTGAACTCACCCTTATATACAGGTTCCGAAAAATAGGCGATGCCGCCGGGCTTGAGCACCCTGGCCACTTCGCTCATCGCATGCGGCATGACCGCCCCGGGCACGTGGTGGAGTGATTTCAGCATCAACACAGCATCCACACTCTGATCGGGTTCACCGATCGATTGCGCCCCTTCCAAGCGAAAGCTGATATTACCCGCTGCATTGCCCATATTTTTTTCATGCTGAACAGAATCGACCTCGGTTGCGATGAAATGGCAGTCAGGATGGGCCTGGGCCAATCGGCGCGTAATCCGGGCACTGCCGCAGCCCAGCTCCAGGACCCGACAATCGTTGAGCGGCAACAGCCGCTCCATCAGCTCCATTTCCGTGCCCCTGAGATAGGCCTCCTGATTATCCAGAACCATTCGATTTGCTGACATACCGCAACTGCTCCAGTATATTAACTGTGGACGATAAACGCCCATCCTTAGAAAACCAAAAGCTGAGAAGACACCCGGGGCCGATCAACACCAATGCTATTGGCCCCAAGTCTCATCACACGCAGCACTGACGGGAACAGTGAATGAGGCCTGTCTGCGTGGAGATGCGAAATCGGGAGATTGAGGAAAACGACCTTCAGGTGACATCAGCATAACACCGGACTGTTGAGGATGGACAGCTTGAGTCCACCTGAACAAACCATCAATACGACAGGTATCCCGATTGTGCCCCTTGCAGGGATTGTTAACTGGTTAGACCGACTGCGTCTGCAACTCTCGCGTCACGATGCGCTGCTGATTCTATCCGTTTTGGGATTGATCTGCGGCTTTGTTACGGGGATCGTGATCATTCTCTTCCGGCTACTGGTCGAATCGAGTCAGGCCGCCATTCTTCCCGGTGGCGGGGTGGAGAACTATGAAGCCCTACACCCCTTGATGCGATTTTTGCTGCCCATTCTCGGCGGCCTGATGCTCGGACTTTTTTTTCTTCGATTTGCAAAAGGCCTGCATGTATTGGGTATCCCAAGGGTGATGGAACGTTTGATCTACCACCAGGGACATATCTCCTTGCGCGGCTTTATGCTGCAATTCTTCGGTGCCGCCATCGCCATTATCAGTGGCCACTCAGTGGGTCGCGAAGGTCCCCACGTCTTTCTCGGCGCCGCCAGCGGATCTCTGCTGGGACAATACCTCTCCCTGCCCAACAATAGTATTCGCACCCTGGTCGGTTGCGGTACCGCAGCCGCGATATCCGCTTCCTTCGACACCCCTCTGGCGGGTGTGATCTTCGCTTTGGAAGTGGTGATGATGGAGTACACACTGGTCAGTTTCATACCGATCATGCTGGCCGCTGTCAGTGCCAACAGCCTCTCACTGATCGTTTTCGAAGGACAACGGGTGTTCGATATCGCCATCATTGAATTGGGTTCCCTGCATGAATTGATTTTCATATTACTGCTGGGATTGGTGGCCGGTACGGCCTCGGCGGCCTATGTCAGTCTCATACAGTTTATCTCCGACAAGACCCAAAACATGGCTTTTTGGCTGCGAAATGCAGCCGCAGGAGTGTTGATCGGTCTAATAGCCCTTGCGGTTCCCGAGGTGATGGGGATCGGTTATGACACGGTCAACCAGCTCCTGCTGGGTGAGTTGGGATTTTACTTTATCCTCATGCTGGTAGTGATGAAGATCGTGGCGACAGCCGTTAGCATTGGATTAGGCATACCTGGCGGTACTATCGGACCCGCTCTTTTTATCGGTGCCGCGGTGGGCGGGATAATCGCTCCCCTGCCCGGCCTGGTGTTTGAGGGTCAAGTCTCCGACCCGGGTGTCTATGCATTGATTGGTATGGGCGCCGTGATGGGTGCTGCCCTGCAGGCGCCATTGGCCGCGTTGACAGCCATTATCGAACTCACCCACAACCCAGAAATCATCATGCCGGGAATGCTCGCAATCGTCATTGCAAGCCTGGTCAACAGTGAGCTGTTCGGAAAGTCATCGATGTTTCACACTCTGCTGGAGGCCACGGGTCTCAACTACCACACCGATCCGGTGATGCAGTCCCTTCGGCGCATCGGTGCCGCCAGTTTCATGAACCGAAACTTCGTCCAGGTGGAACCGATATTGACTCGCGACACGGTGCGAATCATCCTCGATAATAATCCTGAGTGGATACTGATCAAAGGAGATCGGGATCAGATGTCGCTGATGCCGGCGGTGGATCTGTTACGCATTATGGAACAGCAAGAAGAGGAGGAATTCGACCTGCTTTCTCTGCCCGCCACTCGCTATGAGCTTGCGCAGCTTCGAATGCAGGCAACCCTGCAGGAGGCGCTTGAAAAGTTGGACAACAGTCAGGCGGATGCGCTCTATATCGAATGGTACGACCAAGATCACTATTGGCGCATCCAGGGAATACTCACCCGTCCCTTGATCGAATCGGCTTATCACTTTTAGTGTTGCCGCAATCATGGAAAAAATCTCAGCATTGAGCGTCCAAAAAAGTCATAATATACCGATATTGCAACGCAGCTTCGTAAGAGGGGGGCAAAATGAACGAAGAAAGCAAAAACCCTGAGACCGTCTATATCGATGAGCAACCCGTCAGGCTCGACGAGCTGCTGAATGACTACGAGCGTATCAAACAGCAGTTGGGTCAACAGAAAAAGAGTGACAAGAAGGCAATCCGCAGATACAAGCGCGAGGAGGAGTTGAAGCCCTACCAGGCCGAATTGATCCGACTGCAGCAATATCTGGAAAAGACCCGGACCCGTATGATCATACTTTTTGAGGGCCGGGATGCTGCCGGCAAGGGTGGCACCATCCGTCGAGTCACGCGCTATATGAACGAAAAACACTACCGTGTGGTCGCCCTCGGCAAACCCACCGAGGAACAGAAGAGCCAGTGGTTTTTTCAAAAATATATCGCCCAGTTCCCACGCGGGGGGGAAATCGTTCTATTCGACAGGAGCTGGTACAACCGTGCAATTGTGGAGCCGATCTTCGGTTTCTGCTCCCAGGAGGAGTATGACAATTTCATGACCGGCTGTCCGGGCTTCGAAAAAGACCTGGTACGGCAGGGCACCATTCTGGTGAAGCTCTACTTTTCGGTCACCAAGGAGGAGCAGGCGAGACGCTTCGAACGCCGCAAGACGGATGCCCTGCGCCAGTGGAAGCTGTCGGAGATCGATGTACAGGCGCAGGACCGTTGGGACGAATTCAGCAAGCAAAAATACGAGATGCTGAAAAACACAAACACTACCCATGCCCCCTGGACGATCATCCGCTCGAATGACAAGCATCTGGCCCGATTGAATGCCATGAAGGTCATCCTCAACTCAGCGCCCTACGAGCGACTCAATAACGATATCGATTTCGTACCCGAGCCAGAGATTGTGATATCCGGTTCGAGGGAACTGGAAGTGATGGAGGCGCAACGCCTGCAACGAGGCAAGTTTGATCACTGATATTTCCCGGCACGGGCGACCTGTGTCGCCCGTTTCGTCAGACTTAACCCGCGAACATTACCCATGCCGACAAGTGTCGAGCTAATCCTGCTTGCTCTGGTCTGGCTGATCTATTTCCTGTGTCACTCACTGCTTGCCTCATTATGGATGAAAAGGGTATTCGCCCAATATCTGCCGACAGTGGCGCCCTGGTACCGGCTGCTCTTCAATCTGGTTGCACTGTTACTGCTCGCCCCTCCGCTCTATATGCTCTGGTCATACCGCTCAGATCCATTATGGCAATGGCAGGGAGCCATAGCATGGCTGGCTTATGGGTTAATGATTATCTCGGTAGCCGGTTTCATCTGGTCAATGCGCTATTACGACAGCAGAGAATTTCTCGGTATCCGGCAATTGCAACGGCAGCAACAGGATGTCAATGACCTGGAACAGCTGCATATCTCCCCACTGCACCGTTTCGTCCGTCATCCCTGGTACAGCCTGGGGCTGATATTGATATGGGCGCAGGAGATGGATCCCGCACGCCTGGTATCGGCCATTGCGGTCACCTGTTATCTAGCGCTGGGATCCCGCCTGGAAGAGAACAAGCTGCTGATCTACCATGGCGGCACCTATCGCAATTATCAGAAACGCGTACCTGGACTCATACCGAGACCCTGGCGTTTTCTGACTCGACAGGAAACCGAGAAACTATTGGAAGAGATGAAGACGTAGCTTACCCGCTTCAGCTTCGGCCTGAAGCTGTCATCTCGAGCCCTCACCGCCGTCAGCGTCGGTCACCGCCAACCTGACGCACGGTGAGGCCTTGGAAATCATCCATGCCCCCCGCGAAGAGCTTCCCTACTGGTTCGGATCCCAGAAATTTTGCGGTCCATAAGGGACGGGGCCGGGCCCATATCCGTAACCCGGGCCATAACCCGGCATCATTCTCGGCGCATAGTCGCCCTTATGCATCCCGCAACCCTGATGGCCCATGCCGCCACCGCAGCCCGCTCCTGCTCGACCACCGCGCATCATGCCCATATGGCGCCGATGCATGGCGTGACATGCCGCCCGCTCTTCATCGCTCATTCCCTCGATGACCTTTTGATGATTTGCCCACTCTTCATCCATTGCCTGCTGACGAGCGACCCAGGGCGGTGTTTCAGGCATCTCGATGCCCGCCTCCTCAGCACGGCCACGCATCTCCTGATAGTGCTGCCGGCGCAAGGTATCCCGCTCTTCCTCTGACATCGACATCATCTTTTTGCGATGAGCCATGCGCTCTTCCATGTCCGGACGCATCATCTGACCCATTTCAGAACGCCACGGCGGGCTCTCCGGCAGCATGACGCCGGCCTCCTCCGCCCGCTTTCTCAGGGCCTTGTATTGCTCTTCACGCACCTTCCAATGATCCCTCATGGAATCCCTGGTGAGATCGGTCTTGGATAAATCGGTCACTGTTTCTGACGAGGCCTCAGCAGCGATGGCATCGGTTGTCACAACAACCTCTGTCGCCTCGGCCGGCTCCAAAATATTGACAGCTGCTTCAGTCATGGCAGCCGATTCTGTCCTGTCCGCAGCCACCGACTCCGTCTCTATCGCCGGTTCGTCCTGGGTGACAGGCAAGGCCTCATCAGCGCTCCCTTCAGCAGCGCCGCCCTCAATCCCTTCCGCCCACAGGGCTTGCGTGGGAGACATGAGAAACGCGAAGATCAGGATTAATATTTTCTTGTTGTGCATGTTTGGTCTCCTTCAGTGGTCCTTCCGAGGTACTGACTACACGAGTTTGATCATCACCATCTTGGCATACTCGCCAGCAACAGGAAACGCGACATTCGAGGGCGTGCATCTCTCCATCGCATAGCCCAAGTCATGATCCCGGTCATTGTCGGCGTTTTCTAGCCGCGACAGTGGCTATCATACCGATGCAAACAAGTCCTTCGGCACTGATTTTTTGTGATGGTCGTTAAATCCAAAATTTCAGAACTGGGCTACTCTTCAGTAGCTGGTGTGGTGCCCTGTTCACTATTCATATTCTTGGCCTTGAGGGATGCAACCTTTTGTGCCAGTTCGGCCAGCAACCCCTCCATTCCCTTGCTTTTTACCAGATTGCGGAAAGAGGTGCGGTAGTTACTCACAAGACTGACCCCATCCACCGCCACATCATAGGCATACCAGTCATCATTACGAAACCGCATCTTATAACTCACCGCCAGCTCCTTGTTGGCCGCCACGATGAAGGTCTGAACATTTGCCAGCTTGCCTTTCATCCGTTCCCTGCCCATACGCACGGACTGGTCGCTGTAACTGTCAATGGCGGAGAAGTAGGTCTGCTCCAACAGCTCCCGGAAAAGGGTGATGAACTGTTCCCGTTGCGGCTTGCTGGCCTTGCGCCAGTTGGCGGCCAGAATCACCTGGGACATGGATTCATAATCAAAACGCTTGCGTACGATATCCTTTACCTGGTCGCGACGATCCCGCCTGCCCAAGGATTGATCTTTAAGCACCGTCAGCACTTGCTTCACGGTCTCTTCAATCCTCTCTGAAGGTGTGACATTGGCTGACGCGGAGAGACTGAATGTAAATAGAAAAAAAAGGAGAAGCGTGGTTGATAGTCTGTTCATGGTTCCCTATACCCCTTGTTCCGGCCTGTTAGGGCCAGTTAACACTAATGTGACAATAAAATATTGTAAAGGTGCTTGTTGGAGTTTTGCGAACAAGGCATTACATCCCCGATATCACATCAGAAATATTTGATATTACAGAATATTATTCAAAGACAACCAGACCACAAGCTGGTTAAGCGAGGGCAAGTCGTGTGCTGGTCATTCTAACCCGATGGCCGCACTGGCGTCGGATAGAGCCACATAGATTTACATTCAGCCCTGTCTACTATTTTACCGTCTCAACCACAATGGAGGAATCTCCCGCACCTGATATATGCAACAGGTCCCCACCCGAGCTGAAGAAATGATCCACATCCCAGCAGATTCCCACCCGTTTGCCGGAATCCTCGGTATCACCGGGAACAAAGTGACTGTAGTCAAGTACCCTTCTCTCCCCGCCGTCGGCCAACAGAAGACGGTAGCTTATGCGGATTTCATCCCTATTACCGCTATCGAATAACTTTGCAATGCTGTTTCTGTCCCGCTCATGTACGAGATTCAGAATCGACGCGGGATCAGGAGTAAATGCCCCTCTTTCCTGTCCGGCCATGTGAAACATCTCATCATCCCATTGGCAGATCTCATCGGACGGATCCCAACTCCATGAGCACGAGGGCAGCACTTCACTGATGAAATCGACCTGTTGACGCAGTACCTTTGCGCGATGGCGATATCGCTTGCTCTTGTGTTTCAGGTTGAGCAATTTTTGCTTGAGCAGATTTTCTCTGCGCCTCAGGCGTTTGATTGACCGCCTGGTTTTACTCCGATGATGTGTCAACGCCTTTTTCGCGTGCAACCTTACCGCCCAGGCGAGAAAAAGGCTCCATATCGCCAAAAAAAATCCCCATACTATGGTTGTAACCATGTTGCCACCCTGTTTTACGGGAGCTTCGAGACCTTGCCAGTTGTACCAGATATCATGCATATCCTCCGTGCTGAGCCGGTCCAGTCCTTTTTGCAGCAGACTCTGCAGTACCGGTTCCGAGAAGAGTGTGGCCACGGCCACATCCACGGTCATGTCTAACCGCATCATCTCTTTCAGTTCATCATAACCTTCCGTGGTTGCAAGCAGATGGTTGACGCTTGCGGTATCGCCAATGTAGGCCTGAGCCCTGTCGGCAATAACAGCTTTCAGCGCCTGGTCCAGGTCATTGAAGGCCATGACGTTCAAGGAAGGCAGGAGGTGGGGGATACCCTCTTCCCAGACACTTCCGGCAACCACTGAGACCTCCAGCCCATTGAGTGCCGTGAGTCCTTTATCAACGGTTCTGTCAGTGGTGAATATGGCCGCGGGAAGATTCAGATAGGGACGGGAATAGTGGAGATCACGAGCAGCCGCATCGGTATGCACAAGCGCACCGATCAGATCCACCTCTCCTTCTCGCAGCGCTTTTAGCAGGGCACCTTGGTCGGGGAAATGGCGGATCTGCAGCTGCAGGCCCAGCCGATCGGCCAAGGCCCGCATGTAATCAGGTACCAACCCCTTGGATTGAGACCTTTCGAAATAGAGAATGGGTGGCGTCATTTCAGCCACACCAACCCGCAGATATCGATGCTCAGTAAGCCATGCCTTTTCAGCGGGACTGAACCGAGGGGCCTGTGCCATCCCCTGGGTCGAGATAATCAACCCCAGTAGACAAAGGCCAAAAAATCGATACAACACCGTTTGAGATTCTCCAATCTGCACGCCTTAGCTTCATTATATATACCTTAAACCGTTATCATGCCATGATTTTGTAACTGTTGGGATTAGGGAGTAATTATTGTCCATTCATGAAAATCCGCACCTTTGGCGCCTCAGACAGGCAGCCCGCATCATCAATACCGGTGGTATAGTCGCCTATCCGACAGAGGCGGTGTATGGACTGGGTTGCCATCCCCTCGATCCCGACGCAGTATCAAGGTTGCTGGCACTCAAACAGAGACCCATGGCCAAGGGGTTAATCCTGATCGCCGATCGGATAGAGTCACTGCGCCCCTATATCGGTACCTTGTCCGATGCCGGCATGCAGATGGTTCGCGAAAGCTGGCCCGGCCCCGCAACCTGGCTGATCCCGGCAACCCGCAACGTGCCCTACTGGCTGACGGGAAAGCACACTACCCTGGCGGTACGGGTTACCGACCACCCCATTGCAGCCGCCCTCTGTCGCGCCACGGCAACCCCCCTGGTATCGACCAGTGCCAATATCAGTCAGCATCCACCGGCACGCACCCCGCTGCAGGTTCGTTTGCGCTGCGGCGATGGTGTTGATTTTATCTTGCATGGAAAGACCGGGGAGTTGAAGAACCCCACACCAATCCGTGACGCACTGAGCGGCAGGATTATTCGGGCATGAAAAAATGAAAAAAAGACCCACCCTTGGAAGGGTGGGCTTAAAGCGCTTTATTTCAGCGCCGGAGGAGGATCGAAACCATAAATAACAATTACCCTATATTGCGGCGCGAAACGGGAAAACTTGAGGAGTTTTTTGCCGACCACCTGAACCGGCCGAATCGTAATAAACAACTAATTGATTAAATTATGTTTTTTTACATCCACACAGGAGCATTTACACCCTGTTGATAACGGTTTGCGAAAAAAACACCCGATTGACCCCCTGATTTCAGTCCTGATGGGCAGCCGCAAGGTAGTCGCCCAGATGTTCCTCGATCCACTCTCTTAGCCAATGTGTGGCCCGAGAACCATGGAAGCGTCCGATTTCATTACCCTCCACAAACAGAATCACTGTAGGAAAGCCGCGTAAACGATAGTGACCGGCCAACCGCATATTGTCGTCAACCTCAACCTTGGCCAGCATAACCAGCCCCTCCAGCTCCTCTGTTACCCTTTCCAGAGCAGGCGCCAGGGAGACACAGGGCGCACACCACTCAGCCCAGAAATCAACAAGAACCGGTTGCTGATGCGAGGCCTTCAGGACCTTCGCTTCGTAGGTTGACTCTGTTACATCGTAGATAAAGGGCGAATTATGCTTTTTTTGGCTCATAACCAGGGCGCTTATTGCAAGGTGAGTGGTTCAGGGCGTGCATGATAGGTTATCTTAGGGGTTTGGCCCAAACCGATAGAGATTTTGTGATGTCCAGCAACAACAGCCGATCCCTTTTTCCCGCTACGCGTATGCGGCGCATGCGGCGTGACGATTTCTCCCGCCGCATGATGCGGGAGACCCAACTTACCCCTGCGGACTTTATCTACCCGGTATTCGTACTGGAGGGAAACGGGGCCCGGGAAGCGGTCCCTTCCATGCCCGGCGTCGAACGCATGAGCATCGACCTGCTGGTCGAAGAGGCGAAACAGACCGAAGGGTTGGGCATCCCGGCGATGGCGCTTTTTCCGGTTACCCCCCTGTCCGCCAAAAGCGAGGACGCGCGAGAAGCCTACAATCCCCAGGGATTGGCGCAGCGGGCGGTACGGGCACTCAAAGAGGCAGTGCCGGACCTGGGCATCATCACCGATGTCGCCCTCGACCCCTTCACCACCCATGGACAGGACGGCCTGATCGATGCGACAGGCTATGTGATGAACGATGAAACCAAGGACGTTCTGGCGAAACAGGCCCTGTCGCACGCAGAGGCCGGCGCCGATATCGTAGCCCCTTCCGACATGATGGACGGTAGGATCGGTGCGATACGGGACGAATTGGAACAAAGTGGCTTCATCCACACTCGCATCCTTTCCTATGCGGCCAAGTATGCCTCCAGTTTCTATGGTCCCTTCCGCGATGCGGTCGGTTCTGCAGCCAATCTCGGCGGTGGCAACAAATACAGCTATCAGATGGATCCGGCCAACAGCGATGAGGCCCTGCATGAGGTGGCCCTCGACCTGCAGGAGGGGGCCGACATGGTGATGGTCAAGCCCGGCATGCCTTATCTGGATATCGTCAGACGTGTCAAGGAGACCTTCCAGGTACCCACATTCGCCTATCAGGTCAGCGGGGAATATGCGATGCTGAAAGCGGCATCCCAGCAGGGATGGCTGGACGAACAGGCCGTGGTGATGGAGTCTCTGTTGTGCATTAAGCGGGCTGGGTGCGATGGTATCCTTACCTATTTCGCTAAACAGGCGGCGGAGTGGATGCAATGAGTTTTGCGTTTTTTCCTCTCCCTTTGGGGAAGGGCAGGGTGGGGGGGGGGAGACGCGAGCGAAGCGCACACAACCGACTCCATACTAATAACTAAATAACTCTGATTTATCTGCATATCTTCAGCAGAGCCAACCATCCATCAGAGCAGGAACCACACAACCATTATGGATAAATACGCCGTCATCGGAAACCCCATTGAACACAGCAAGTCACCGGAGATTCATCGGGCCTTCGCACAACAAACCGGCGAGCCTGTCGAATATGGGCGCATCCTGGGCAATATCGATGATTTCGCCGGCGATGTAAGGCGCTTTATCGGCGACGGCGGACTGGGCCTCAACGTCACCGTGCCGTTCAAGGAGCAGGCATGGCGGCTGGCGGATGAACTGAGTCCGGGTGCGCATACAGCAGGTGCGGTCAATACCCTGATCAGAGTGGAGAACCATCAATTGCGGGGCGACAACACGGATGGCGCCGGACTGGTAAGGGACCTCACCGTCAACCAGGGTTTCCGCCTGCAGGGAAAACGGATTCTGATGTTAGGCGCCGGCGGCGCGGTACGGGGCGTCATCCGTCCTTTGCTGGAACAGAACCCAAAACGGATAATCATCGCCAATCGAACCGCCAGCAAGGCCTATTCACTGGCAAACGGTGTATCAGCCTATGGCCAGACGGCGGGTTGCGGTCTGGATGAATTGGCAGGCATGCAGTTTGATCTGATCATCAACGGTACTGCAGCCGGGCTTGCCGGGGAGGTTCCTTCGATTCCCGATAGCGTGCTGAGCAAAGGCGGATGGTGCTACGACATGCTCTACAGCAACCAGGCCACCGCTTTTCAACAGTGGGGCTATGAGCACAAGGCGGCACGTTCGCTGGATGGCCTCGGCATGCTGGTGGAACAGGCGGCTGAGTCGTTTCGACTATGGCGGGGAATCCTGCCCGAGACATCCCCGGTCATTGCCATGTTACGTGAATAGGATTTAGCCCCATCAGCACAAGCCGCACATAGACGTATATGAATTGTCCGCAAATGAACGCGAATAAACGCAAATTTATTTATTGACTCTTCAAGTAGGGTGGATTGGATGGGCCCTGTCCTGCAGCTTGTGCGACACCCTTTTCAAATAAGTGTGACACGAGACGAGTGATGACTGTCTTACCAAAACATTTGGATATAACCCCAAAATCTTGCGTTTATTTGCGTTCATTAGTGGACTTAGAACAATTTTGCGTCCATTTGCGGCTTGCCAAAGACTGTTGACAGATTCTAAGGCGGATCCCGATGGCGTTGAGCCAATTTCACATAATGTTCGGCGTTGTACAGCATGATCTCCTTCTCCCGGTCGCTGAGCGGCCGTACGCGACGTGCAGGCTGACCCAACCAGAGATAACCGCCTTCCAGTCTCTTACCCTGAGGAACCAAGGAACCGGCACCCAACATCGTCAGGGGCTCTATCACCGCCCCATCAAGAATTATCGACCCCATGCCGATAAAGCAATCGTCTGCCACTTCACAGCCGTGTAAAAGCACCTTATGGCCAACCGTGACACCCTCGCCTATGACCAACGGGCTGCCACCGGGTTGATAGAAACTGTCGTGGGAGACATGCAGAATTGAGCCATCCTGGATATTGCTTCGTGCACCGATGCTGATCCGATGCACGTCGCCGCGTATGATGCACATAGGCCAGACCGAGGATTGGGATGCGATCGTCACATCACCGATTACGATCGCATCCTCATCAACATAGGCATCTTCGGCGATGTCCGGATAGTTGGTTTCAAAACGACGCAGTTTTGACATAGCAGATAGAGGAACCGGAATTTATGGAAATCGTTACCTTCGTCCTGATAGGGACGGCCATCGCTATCCTGATCTATGGCGTCCTGATTTACAACAATCTGGTGCGCTTGAAGCACGACGTCTCCAAGGCATGGTCGAACATCGATGTACTATTGAAACAGCGTCACGACGAGCTTCCGAAACTGGTCGAGACCTGTAAACAATACATGAAATTCGAACAGGAAACCCTGAAGAAAGTGATGCTTGCCCGTAGTGCGGTGAGCAGTGCCTTAAGCCAGGGCGATGTGGCTGCGGTGGGCGCTGCCGAAAGCCAGATGCGACTGGGTCTCGGCAACCTGTTCGCAGTGGCTGAAAGCTACCCCGACCTGAAGGCCAATGAGACCTTTTTACACCTGCAGTCGAGGATAACGGGACTTGAGAACAGCATCGCAGACCGACGCGAATTCTATAACGACAGCGTCAACATCAATAACGTCCGGATCGAGCAGTTTCCCGATCTGATCCTGGCGAAACAGTTCGGCTTTAAACCGGCGGAGTTGCTGGAATTCGACGAGACTGAATTGAAAGACGTCGACATGGGCACCCTGTTCAGCTAGGCCCTAGTGAAAAATGCTGGGAAATCTTGCCGGTATCGGTGATGGCTATTTCTGGTTCTGGACGCTGACATTGACCGTGTTGACGCTGGTCGCGCTCTATTTCACCTTTCGAAACCTCCATCGAGCCAGGTTGATCGAAGACACACCCACTTCCCTCATACGATCAGCGCCCCAGGGCTATGTGGAGTTGACCGGCGAGGCGGCGATGATGGCCGGTGAGCCGGTGATTGCCCCCCTCAGCGGCATCTCCTGTTGCTGGTGGCGCTGTAAGATCGAGAAAAAAAGCGACAAGGGGTGGCGCACGGTACGCTCCGACAAGAGTGAGAGCCTGTTCCTGCTCAAGGATACAACCGGTGAGTGCATACTCGACCCGGATGGAGCCAACATCTCACCCAGCGAAAAGAGTATCTGGTACGGACCCAATGAGACACCCTCTGCCGGACCCGACCGGGGTAGCGGCACCCTTCACCGAAAAACGGAACGATTCGGTGTCCGCATCTCGACCCATCATACATTCAGCGGTGACTACCGCTATATCGAAGAGACCATTGTCCCCGGCGACCCGCTGTATGCCATCGGCCTCTTCAGCTCCATCGGTGAAATCGATCGCAAGGCGATGCGGGACGACATGATCAAGGGCCGGCTGCGCCAATGGAAAGCGGATCATGCAACCCTGCTTGAGCGGTTCGACAAAAATCGTGATGGCCAAATCGATATGGATGAATGGGAATCGGTCCGCCGCAGCGCCGAGCGCGAAGTCACACGGGAGCAGATGCAGCAGGACCAGCAGCCGCTCCATACTCTGAGCAATACGGGTACTAACCGGCGTCCGCTGTTAATCTCGACCAAAGCGGAGTTTGAACTGGTGCGCCACTACCGCCTACTCACCCTCGCCGCCCTTGCCGCATTCTTCACGGTTGGATCCGGCGCCGTATTTTTTGTCACTTCCCGATTGACCCAACTCTGAATGGAAACGGCAGTAACCATGCATGCCACGACAGCCGGTGCTGGCTAATTCATGCCAGGGTCCATACAGCTAGCCGTTCCGGGGGTGGGCGATATTGACTGTTGCCGATATCTGAGAAGAAATACATCGGATAACGTAGGGCTGAAATCGGCACCGAACTATTCCTACGGCGGCGGTGTAGTGCGAGAATGTAATAACCCGACGACCAAACAGCTATCGACAATGACATCAACAGGTTTTCAGATGCGAACCAGGACCTATACACTTGCCCTGATGCTGCTCTTTTGCACATCCACACTGCTGGCCGACAATATCCTCATGGACGACTCCTCGGATGATATTTACTGGCAGCCGGAGGAACCCTTCAAGGAGAGGAAAACAGCACTTCCGGAGAAGATCGACCTGGACGATTTGCAGGAATTTCAGGTCGGTGCCAATGATCCCAGGTTCCAATATTTTATCGAACGGGGTTCACTGCAGACAGGTGGCGATAAGGTCACGCGGTTCGTTGTGGTGATCCGCTCACGAACAGGCGCCACTAATACCTCATATGAGGCATTTCGCTGTGGTGAAAGGCTGTTCAAGGTCTACGGATACGGCAGCGACGACAAACTATTTGCCGCAACGAAGCCGGAATGGCGGACCATCCCGAATGATGAGTCAACAGATTATCGCGCCGCCCTGTATGAAGATCTGATCTGCAATCTGCTGACCGGCCAAAGCAATTCACCCGACGCCATCTTTCGTGCCATGCGCGACAATCGCACACTAGCCATTGACTAATCCGGAGCCTAGCCCATGAATGCCCTGATCAATATGCAAGGATTGCCCGCTTTCTCCGCCATCACTCCGGATATGGTTGAGCCCGCCATGGATCAACTGTTGCGGGAGAATCGGCAGACCATTCAACAGCTGCTCAGCTCGCGGCGGGAATACACCTGGAAGAATCTGGTCGAGCCTCTGGAAAAGGCAGAGGATCGTCTCAGCCGCACCTGGTCACCAGTGAGTCACATGAACTCTGTTGTCAACAATGATGAGCTGCGTGCGGCTTATAATGCAGTGCTGCCCAAACTGAGCGAATATGCCACCGAAGTCGGGCAAAACGGCCAACTCTGCAATGCCTACAAACAGGTTGCCGGAGAAGCGGGACTCGACCGAGCCCAGCGAAAGCTGTTGCAGAACGCCTTGCTCGATTTTCACCTGTCCGGTGTCGATCTGGAGGAGGATAAGAAACAGCGATTCAAGGAGATCAGCCAGGAGCTGTCTCAACTGACCACCAAGTTCGAAGAGAATCTGCTCGATGCCACCAATGCCTGGAGCAAACTGATCACAGATGAATCGGCCCTGCAGGGGTTGCCGGAATCGGCTTTGGCGCTGGCCCGCCAAACCGCTGCTCAGCGCGACCAGGAGGGATGGTTGTTGACCCTTGAGTATCCCTCCTATCTGCCTGTGATGACCTACGCCGATGACCGTCAACTGCGTCGGGAGGTCTATGAGGCATTCGCCACCCGGGCATCGGATCAAGGGCCGCACGCCGGGCAATGGGATAATACAGAGGCCATGGAACGGATACTCGAACTGCGCCATGAACAGGCCGGTCTGTTGGGGTTCTCCAACTTTGCCGATCGCTCACTGGCCAAGAAAATGGCCCGTTCAAGCGATGAGGTGATCGCCTTTCTCACAGACCTTGCCGAACGGTCGCGCACTCAAGCGGAAAACGAACTGGATGAACTCCGGAAATTCGCATCGGAGACATATGGTTTCGATGATCTGCAGGCGTGGGATATCGGATACTATGCGGAAAAACTGCGTCAGGATCGTCATAGTATAAGCCAGGAGGAGCTGAAGCCCTACTTCCCGGAAACCCGTGTATTGCCTGGCATGTTCGCGGTGGTGGAGCGTTTGTACGATATACGCATCGAAGAGACCAGGGGCATCGATACCTGGCACCCCGACGTTCGTTTCTTCGAGATCCGCGACAGCCATAATCACCTGCGAGGCCAGTTCTATCTCGATCTCTATGCGCGCCCCAAGAAGCGTGGCGGCGCCTGGATGGATGAATGTGCAACCCGCTTCTTCACAGACACCATGGATCAGATCCCGGTCGCCTATCTCACCTGCAACTTCTCCCCCCCGGTGGATGGCAGACCCTCACTCTTCACCCATGATGAGGTGCTGACCCTGTTCCATGAATTCGGCCACGGCCTGCACCATCTGTTAACCACGGTGGACTACCCGGCCGTCGCCGGCATCAACGGTGTCGCCTGGGATGCGGTGGAACTGCCCAGCCAGTTCATGGAAAACTGGTGCTGGGAAAAAGCGGCGCTCGACCTGATATCGGGCCATGTCGACACCGGTGACCCTATTCCCGATGAACTCTACCGGCGCATGTATGCTGCGAAAAACTTTCAGTCGGCGATGCAGATGGTGCGTCAGCTGGAGTTTGCGCTGTTCGACTTTCGTATTCACCGCGAATATGATCCCCGACGCGGTGGGCGCATCTACGAAATCCTGCAGGAGGTGCGTCAGCAGGTGGCTGTCATTACGCCTCCGGCCTGGAACCGGTTCGCCCATGGTTTCTCCCATATCTTCGCCGGTGGTTACGCCGCAGGTTACTACAGCTATAAATGGGCGGAAGTACTCTCGGCCGATGCCTTCTCCCTGTTCGAGGAGCGTGGGATATTCAATGCGGATACCGGGCAGGCCTTTCTCCGGGAAGTGTTGCAGCAGGGAGGCTCCAGGGACGCGATGGAACTCTTCGTGGCCTTCAGGGGCAGAGAACCCGAGATTGAACCTCTGCTGCGCCATAGCGGCATCCTGGGCCCCCAGGGCCAGTAATGGTAACGCCGCTGGGCGGAATAACAGCCCCGGCAGATTCGACTGGATCAGTCTTGACAGGCCTTGAAAAAAACCGGGTGACGCTGATGCGTCACCCCTGTCGGGTTTCTTGAATATACCCAACCAACACCACTGATCACTGCCTCATGCACCCCATATCAACCATTTTCTGTAAGGTAACAGTTGACAGGTAAGGCAGATCAAACAGTTTTCGCAAACCCATCCCCTGAGGGATGATCACTCTATTCTGAACTGTGCGATCGAACTATCGCTGAAGGCTAGCCCTCAGCGATATAGTCATCCGTATCGTTTCCACAGACTATTTTACGATCCTCCAACACCATATTCTGGTAGATGCTCTTGGTTACCTCACTCTCGAAGTAGATTTCAACGCCATTATCGCCGTCACCCTCATAGAGACAGGGATGTCCCTCTATATCGGTCACATCACGCAAGGTAATCGGGTCCAAGGTGGTTCGAATATTCATATTCGGCATCTCCGCAAAGCGTCTCTCATCACCTTTAAGCTATAGAAATACCCAGCAAAATAATCAAGTAATTATCGGGCCCTAATCAGATGAGGAAATTGGGGAATTTGCAGTGACTGCACTATTGCAACTTGACCTGACCACTCACAATATTCAGTCAATGAGTTGTCAATGTAAGCTGCAAATAGACACAGATTTATCTACTTACCGTACGACATGGCCAACACAGGACCTATCCCGCGTCTCCATGCAGGGGAGAAAAAACTGCTTAATTTGCGGGCTTAAAAAAAAAATTCGCGACTATTTGCGGCTTGCTTTTTCACAACAACACCCTCCCTGAGGGCGAGATCATGAATGCTGGATCTACGCAGTGGTGAATATTTCAAAAAAGAACCAATAAACGAAACTGGCCAACAACAGACCGAAAAACATCACCGGCAAACCGGTACGCATCCATATCATGGGGGAGATCCTGGCCTCGGGCATGCCGCTCTTTTCCGATTCGCTGACAGCGATGATGTTGGCGGTAGCACCAAGATGGGTGCCGTTGCCTCCCAGCCCCACTCCCAAGGCCAAGGCCCACCACAGAGGGGCGATATTCACGCCGCTGCTCTCAAGTCCAAGGATGATCGGAATCATAGTGACGGTAAAGGGGATATTGTCGACCACAGCACTCAGTATCGCCGCCACCCACATCAGCAACAGCCCGGTCAGCATCAGCATGGCAGGGTCTTCTGCCAGCATTGCCAATTTACGGCCGAACAGATCGAGCAATCCCGATGACTCAACGCCGCCGACGATAATGAACAGCCCGGCAAAGAAAAACAGCACCGACCAATTCACCGAACCAAACAACTTCTCCACATCGGGACGCATTGAAAAAAGCGCGATACTGACACCGATAAACGAGGCGTAGGCCGGCAATAGATGCAGATTGTGATGGACAAAGAACAGCACCACCACAACCCCAAGGGCGAACAGAATTCTCTTCAGACCCTGTGCATCCTTGATCGCATGTGTCGCCACCAACTTCCTGGGATCCTCACCCCCGCTCATGAGCTGATTCCTGAAAAGGTACAACATCAGTCCTACAGTGCCTATCCACACCACCAACACAGGCAAACCCATGTGTACCAGGAAGGAGTTGAAACTGATATCCGCCGCACTGCCGATCATCAGGTTCGGCGGGTCGCCCACCAGAGTGGCGGCGCCGCCGATGTTGGACAGCATCGCCTCCGCCATGAGATAGGGCATCGGATTGATCTTGAGCAGACGACAGATCAATACCGTCAGCGGTGCAAACACAATGACTGTTGTGACATTATCGAGGATCATGCTGATCACACTCACCGCAAGACTGAGATAGATCAGCAGCAGCTTGGGATTGCCGTTTGCCCAGTGGGTGATGTGCACGGCCGCGAAATCGAAGGCGCCGGTCGGTCGTAGCAGGGCCACCAGCATCATCATTGCGGCAAGAAGCAGTATTGTATTGCCGTCAACCGCCAGTATGGCCGCCTCCTGGGAGTAGAACCCCATCAACATGCCAATCCCGATCATCACCACCGCACCGAGGATGGCGGCGATCGTACGGTGCATCTTCTCCGAAAAGATCAGCACATAGGAGAGCACCAGAACAGATGCCGAGGCCCACATTTCCGCGGTTATCGTCTCCATCTGTCCGCTCGTCTACTCGACGCAACACTCTTTGGTGACGACCGCCCTGGCGATACTCATCCGGGTTACCACACCCTGGTACTCCCCCCCCTCGGTGACAAACAGATACTCTGTATTGTATTGCTCCATGATCGCCAATGCCTTGATTGCCTGAAAATTTGACGACAGCTGAATTGCATCGGGGAAGATGTAATCATCAACCACCTCCTCCATCAGCTCATCCGAGCGCATGTGGGGGAAATCGAGATGTTCGATATCGTCACCGAGCAGATGGGCGCCGTGGATCACATCCTCGGGTATACAGCAGAGCAGAAACAGATGCCTGACGGAGAATCGGCCACTCAGTTTTCCCTCGGCATCCACATAGGGTATCCCCGGAACATCCTTATCCACACACTCCCACATCACCTCGCCGATACGCATCCCCGGACGGGCGACCTTGGTGGGAATCGATATATGCTTGATCTTCATGGCGGCGTTTCATCCATCAATGGCTTCATGGCATGCAGCATACTGGCGAAGAGGTGCCGGTTCTGCCGCTCCTCCCTTGCCAGCAGCTGCTTCATATATGCTCGCCGGGTGGGGGCGGTAAAGCAAGCGGGGCAGCTATCGGGAATGATCGGCAAACCCGCCTCGACGGCAAAGACGCCTGTTTGGGTCTCGCGGCAGTAGACCAGTGGCCGGATAATCCGGATATCTCCCGCATCGTTGAGGTAGTGGGCCTTCATGGTGCGCAGCTGCCCTTCGTGAAACATGGACATCAACAGGCTCTCCGCCAGATCATCCAGATGCTGCGCCAGGGCCAGCACATTATAGCCCTCGCGACGACCGGTGGTATACATAATGCCGCGTTTCATCCGTGCACAGTAGGCACAGAAGGAGTTTCCATCCATGTTCTCCCTGGCCTCTTCCATGATGGGTTGCTCCGCATAGTGCCAAGGCACTCCGAGCCCTTCATAGTAGGCCTTGAGCGGCGCCGGATCGAAACCCTCGATCTGCGGGTCGACAGTGATGACCCCCAGCTCGAAGCGGACCGGGGCATAGCTCTTCAGATGACAGAGGATCTGCAGCAGTGAGAGGGAATCCTTGCCGCCGGAAACGCCCAGGAGGATTCTATCCCCCTCACGGATCATGTCGAAATCGGCAATCGCCTTGCCGACCTTGCGCAACAGGGATTTCGGTGGTTTTTGATATTCGGTCATCGCTGCATTTTGACATGAAGCCCGCAGGCCACCAATGCCGGTGATTGCATTTAGTGGCCGGATCAAGCATCTTTGCGGAATCTCAGCACAATAGAGGACCATGAGTATGGATATCTTCGTAATTGTCGTCTTGGTGTTCGCAATCCTACTGGTGGTACTCGGCGCGAAGCGGGTGCCGCAAGGAAACGAGTACACGGTGGAGCGTTTCGGGCGTTATACGAAGACCCTGCGCCCCGGGCTCAATCTCATCGTACCGGTCATCGACCAGATCGGCAAAAAGATGAATATGATGGAGCAGGTACTGGATGTACCCTCGCAGGAGGTCATCACCCGGGACAACGCCATGGTCACGGTGGACGGGGTGATCTTTTTCCAGGTACTCGATGCCTCCCAGGCGGCCTATGAGGTCAACAACCTCTACAGCGCCATACTCAACCTGACCATGACCAATATCCGCACCGTCATGGGTTCGATGGATCTGGACCAACTCCTTTCCCAACGCGATACCATCAATACCCAACTGCTGACTGTGGTGGACGATGCCACCACACCCTGGGGTGTAAAGGTTACCCGTATCGAAATCAAGGACATCTCACCCCCAAGAGACCTGGTCGACGCCATGGCCAGGCAGATGAAGGCCGAGCGTGAGAAGCGCGCCGCCATCCTGGAAGCGGAGGGCATGCGCCAATCCGCCATCCTCAAGGCGGAGGGTGAAAAGCAATCCGCCATCCTGGAGGCCGAGGGCGAAAAGGAGGCCGCTTTTCGTGAGGCCGAGGCACGTGAGCGACTGGCTCAGGCGGAAGGAAGGGCGACCGCGATGGTATCGGAGGCGATCGCCAAGGGGGATGTCAATGCCATCAACTACTTCATTGCACAACGATATACCGAAGCCCTGCAACAGATCGCCTCGGCCGAAAACCAGAAGGTCATCATGATGCCGCTGGAGGCGTCGAGCCTGATCGGTTCCCTTGCCGGAATCACTGAAATCGCCAAGCAGTCTTTCGACGCAAAGATAAAAGGAGCGGATTGATGCAGTGGTTCACCCAGCTCGATTACTGGCACTGGCTGATACTTGCCGTGGTGCTGATGATCCTCGAGGTCTTCTCACCCGGCGCCTTTCTTCTCTGGCTGGGCCTGGCCGCGGGAACGGTGGGTTTGCTGTTACTGCTGATACCGGACATTACCTGGCAGATACAGATACTGCTGTTTGCCATGCTGAGTGTGGCGACCATTGTCCTGGTGCGCGCCTTTCTCCAGCGCAGGCCCATCGAAACCGATCAGCCCCATCTCAATCGAAGGGGCGAGCAGTACCTCGACCGCACCTTCACCCTTCAGGAACCCATCGTCAATGGCGAGGGCAAGATCCATGTGGACGACACCACCTGGAAGATCACCGGAGAGGATTGCCCCGCCGGAACCCGGATAAGAATCTCCGGTGTGCAGGGTGTAGTATTGCAGGTCTCTCCAGTCGACTGATACTCCCAGCTTGTTTATGTTCAGGCGTCTGTGAAGTCTGGTAAAAAGAGCTATTATAATTTTGGGTAAACAAACTCAAGATTCCTTTTGGTCGTACCGATATATAAAACAGGCCTGTCACTAAATGTTGCCGTAAATCGTTGAACGGGATAGGTCATCGGTCGGGGAATTTCCACAGCTCATTCCCTTAATCAGTCACCGCCTCATGGATGAGCTGTCGCACTATAACCTGGCGGCATTCAGAGGCAACTGACATGCACACAGAGACCCACGCAATTCTATTCGTCGACAGTGATAGCAATCAGCTACAGTCCTTGAAGCGAACCCTGCGTGAATTCAGGCATAAATGGCAGCTCCACTATGCCGCAGATGCACAACAGGCTCTGGAAATCATGCAGCAGGTAGCGGTTGACATAATGGTCAGTGAAACCCAGCTCGCCGGCAAGCCGGGCAGTGAACTGCTGAAAGAGATTAAACTCCACTACCCGAGTACGACACGGCTATTGTTTTCCGGGCAGGCGATGCGTACCCCGGCACAGGAGGTAGTCCATCATGCCCACCAGTTTATCGCCAAGCCTTGCGGCAGCGATGAGCTGATTAACATCCTGCAACGGGTATTTCATTTACGAAGTCTGTTAAACAATCCATCCATCGAGGAGATGATCAGCAGCCTGGGCACCCTGCCCAGTCTACCCTCCACCTATCAGCAGATGATTACAGCCCTGCAAACCGACACTGCCTCGGTCAAGGATATCGGCAAGATCGTAGCCCAGGATATCGGCATGTCAGCCAAAATCCTGCAGATGGTCAACTCGGCATTCTTCGGTCTGCCGCAGCAGGTCGCCTCTCCTGAACGCGCCGTAACGCTTTTGGGCATAGAGACAGTCAGCAACCTGGCGCTGACCGCCGGCGTCTTTTCGCAACTCGACCCCGATGTAATGAAGGAGTTTCACCTGGAACAACTGTGGCAGCACAGCTTGCTCGTCTCGGGACTGGTACAACGCCTTTCCCAGGCAGCCGGGATGGATCAGCAACAGCGTCAGCTTCCGGTAATGGCGGGCCTGATGCATGACCTGGGCAAACTGCTCCTGGCCACCCATAATAGCGCAGAGTATCGACGCATCGTGCAACAGGCAGAGCGGGATAATGTACCGCTGTATGAGGTCGAATCTGAATCACTATGGTGCAGCCACGCCACCGTCGGCGCCTATCTGATGGGGCTGTGGGGACTTCCCCTCAGTGCGGTCGAGGCGGTCGCCCTGCACCACGCAGCTGAAGAGCAGAGTCGAGAGCGTCTCGATTGCCTGCTGGTATATGCCGCCAACCTGCTTGTGAACGGATTAAAAAACACTCGATACTATGACTATTATTCTACAGAGCGGTTGCAGGCCCTGCTGACAGCTGATGAGTATGGTAAGTGGAGATCCATTACTGAGGAGTACCTTGATGGAAAAGCTGCCTGAAAAGGTCCTGATGGTCGATGACGACCGCAATCTGCTCGATTCCTTCCAACGTCAATTTCGTAAACGACTCAATCTAGAAACCGCCACCAGCGGCGCGGATGGGGTACAGGCCGTTCAGGATGGCGGACCATTTGCGGTGGTTATCTCCGATATGCAGATGCCGAATATGGACGGGATTGAGTTTCTCTCCAAGGTACATACGATTTCACCCAACACAGTGCGTATCATGCTCACCGGTAACGCTAACCTGGCTGTGGCCATTGATGCGGTCAACGACGGTCATATCTTTCGTTTCCTGAACAAGCCCGTGGAGACAGACCAGCTCTACCAGACAATTGCCGATGCCGTTCAGCAGTATCGCCTGATCACCTCGGAAAAGATACTCCTGAATAAGACACTCAAAGGCGCTGTCGACCTGATGGCGGATATACTCAGCATGGTCAACCCGGTAGCCTTCAGCCATTCGTCACGGATCAAACAATATGCCCATACCATCGTCAACAGTCTCTCCCTGGAAGACAGCTGGCACTACGACCTTGCCGCCATGCTGTGCCAGCTTGGCTATATCAGCCTGCCGGAGGATCTGGTACGCAAAGTCGCTGAAGGCGAGGAGTTGAGTCAGGCGGAACGCCAGCACTACACATCCCATCCCGCCATGGGGGCAAGGCTCTTGAAACACATCCCCAGACTGGAAGTCGTCTCCGAGATGGTGGAGCGGCAAAACGACAATGTGGGAAAGATCGAATTCCAGGGAAAACTCTCAAATCAGAACAAAGCTATTCTCGGTGGCCAGATCTTACGTGTCGCCATTGCCTACGAGCAACTGATCAGCCAAGGCATGGATGAGCGGGCAGCGATCGATGAGCTTAAGGACAACCCGGCAAACTATGACCCGATACTGGTCGAAACCCTGGCACTGGGCTCTCAGAACCGCAAGGTTGAGGTCATGACGCTCCCAATCAATAAGCTGGAACCCGGACTGATACTCGACCAACCGATCAAGACACAAGCCGGCACACTGCTGGTGGCCAAGGGTCAGGTACTAAGCCAGGCGGTACTGTTCCGGTTATTGGCGGCAGAAGAGAGCGGGATCGTATCCGGCTCGGTAAGGGTGTTCAAGGTTACTTGACGCTAGCGGCCGTCACCGCCACGCCTCACCGTTCATCTGCCGGCATCCTTCAATCCTTGGCATTCTGATGGGGGTACTCAAGCCGAGTTTCTATGCAGCGGCAAGCGCATCACGAATGTGGTGCCTTTCCCCTCCTCTGTCTCGAAAAACAGTTCCCCCTGATGTTTCCCCATCACGATATCCTGGGCAATCGCCAATCCCTGCCCGGTGCCGCGCCCGACACCCTTGGTGGTAAAGAAGGGATTGAAAACAGACTCCTGCACCTCTTTGGGGATACCGGTGCCCGAATCCGCAACCCTTACCTCCACACAACCCTCACCGTGAGTAGTGGTAATGGTTATTTTTCCCTTCTGCTCCAACTTGGCCGCTTCTATGGCATGCGCCGCATTGATTACCAAATTGAGCACGACCTGGGAGATCTCCCCTCCCAGACACTCGACTTGCGGCAGATTGTCGCCAAGCTTCAAATCCGTATCCGCCACATATTTCCACTCGTTCTTGCACACCGCGACAGCATTGCTGACAATCCGGTTCATATCGGCCAGGGCCATCTGCTTTGAGCCGGGATGGGCAAACTCTTTCATTGCCAGCACAATATGCGCAACCTGGCTGGCGCCGGAGATCGACTGCTCTATGGCGTTTGCTGTCTCCTCCTCCAGATAGGCCAGATCGATCTCATCAACGGTCTCCTTCACTTTGGCCGCTTCCGCTTCCAACCCGGGTATATCAGCAGCCTTGCGCATGAGGTTTGAGTAATCCTTCAGCAGTGACCCCAAATCTTCGTAGGATTCCTTGATGAATTTCAGGTTGTCGCCAATATACTGAATCGGGGTATTGATCTCATGGGCGATGCCCCCCGCCAGCTGCCCCACCGCTTCCATCTTGTGGGCTTGATTCAGTTGGCGCTCGAGGTTTCTCCGCTCCTCATCAGCGCGTTTCCGTTCAGAGATATCGTTAAATGTGACAACCACTCCGCTATCACTCACCTCTCTGAGCAGGGGTGATACCGAGTAGGCAACATCGACCTGACGGCCCTCTTTGTGGAGAAATACATCATCGAAGCCGGTACGGATCAATCCATCTCTCAGGGTCATATCGATTGCCGATTTGACGCTATTCTCGCCGGTGGGCTGCTTGTCTCCGTAGACCAACTCGACAAATTGGCGTCCCTCCATTTCCACACCATCCCAGCCCAACAGCCATTCACTCTCCGGATTGGTATATCGCACTGCCCCTTGCTGGTCGATAACCACAAACCCTTCGCTCATGCTGTTGGTCACATCACTTAGAAATTGCTCCTTTTCCCTCAGTTCATTCTTCGTGTGGTTCAATAGGTTGAACTGGTTTCGCAATTGCTGGATCAGTAAGACACTGGTCAGGGAAATAAGCACGAAACCGACCACATGCATGAAGGTCATCATCTGCTTGAACTGGAATTGCGAATCCATAATCGGTTGCGCCATCACCTTGACGCTGATGCCGCCACGCAAATCACCTACTTTTTTGCCCTCGTAACCATGACACTGGATGCACTGCTCCTGCATGAATACCGGGCCGATATACCTGAAATATCCTTGCGCCTGGTCCAGGAATGGCTGAAACACATACCCAGCCCCATTCTCAAGCTGTAAAAGTGCTTCCATTTCCCAGGCTTCCGCCATATTTTCCGGATTCACCGGCTGTGCCGACACCGCTCTGTAGTGGATGTCCTCCATAACCTGTTTCTTGAAAACGGCAGGATCATTGGCCATCAGAATAGGATTTATCTTGGTAAGCCTGACCATCTCGAACATGATACGTCCACGTTCAAAGGCGATGTCTTTGACTGATCGATCGATAAGGGAGAGGTTCCATATCAAGGATGTTATGGTTATGAGCAACCAAAACAACACTGGAAGCAACCAGTAGTATCTGGATTGCAAAAGCCTAATCAACATCACTCCACCTATTGCAGAATAGAGCGGGTAAGTCGGCAGGTTGTTATCAGGGCCTGTTAACAAGCCCTAGGGTATCAGTACCAGCTTACCCTGCATCCGTCCCTGTTCAATCAATTCATGGGCCTTTACAGCCTGAGCCAGCGGTAATGAGTCGCTGACATGGATCCGTAGGGATCCGCTGTCTATCATTTGCGCGCAATCACTTAAAATAGCGACCTGATTTGTTCTCGCTTGAGGAAGATGGCGCAGCATCGGCGTCAGCATCAAGGTAAATCCGACCCGCAGGTTACGATTTCGAGCCTCTTTCCAGTCCACCGCCGGTCCCGGGTCGAGCAGCGTGACCAGGTCACCGTATGGTGAAGTGGCGTCTATCGATGCCTTGAAGACATCCCCCCCCACCGTGTCGAGCACCACATCCGCACCTGCACCGCCGGTTAATTCCAACACCTGGTCCACAAATCCATGTTCCCCGTACAAAATCGACTCATCAGCACCGAGGGAAGCAACAAATGCCTGCTTCTCTTTCGTGCTCACAGTGGTCAGCACACGCGCACCCGCCTGTTTAGCCAGTTGAATCGCCACATGGCCGACGCCGCCGGCACCGGCATGCACCAACAGGGTCTTTTCATTGGTCAGCCGTGCGCGCCCGAACAGCGCTTCCCACGCGGTAATCAACACCAAGGGAGCGGCGGCCGCATGGACAAAATCGACAGACACCGGTTTTTTACAACACACCGACTCTTCGATGACGGCATATTCCGCATAATTCCCATGCAGTCCGCCCAGTCCGCCATCGCAGTACCAGATTTCGTCACCAGAGCGAAACTGAGTCACCTGGCTGCCTGTCTCAACCACAACCCCGGCGCCATCACATCCCAATACCGCCGGTGCGCCATCAGGCAGGAAGAGTCCTCTGGAACGAAGCTTGGTGTCGACCGGATTGACCCCCGATGCCTCGATGCGCACCTTTACCTGTGTTGCCGAGGAGATTTCCGGCGTTTCCACCTCTTCAAGGGAGAGGACCTCAGGACCTCCGGTTTCTCTCATCACCACTGCCTTCATCTATCACCTCCGAATGAATAGATCATCTCCTCAGTGCTCACTCCCCCCTCTCTCGCCCAAGGGGGCCAGCAGGAGATAGAGGATCCATGCAAACCATGAGACAAAAACCACCGCAAGAATCCAGAACAGCTTCTCAGCTCCATTGGTTTTTCGCGACCGCAAAATCAGCAGGATGGGCAAAAACCAGATGAATCCCGCCACCAGCAGGGCCGTGAGGCTGAGCCCCAGAATGGATGTCATAACAAATCCCTCTAATAATCAGGCTAGTTTGGAGCCCTCGACGACAATCTGCAAGCCTTTGGCGGAACACTCCTTTTTGCGGGATAATTGTTTTGATGCCAGCTGACATCGAAATAATCGTCGCATGGAGGATGACATACTTGATCCACGACAGATAGTGTTAAGCTATAGCCGACCAAATTCACCGATGCTTGGAATCCGATGACACACGTCAAACCCAATCCGGATAAGGCTTCACGGCTGCGCGCGCATCAAGAGAGCCTCAAGCAATGCAGTCGATGCAATGCAATGACCGGGCCGGTAGTGACCGGACAACCTGTCGCCTCACCCGTACTTCTGGTGGGGCAGGCACCGGGTGCAAAAGAGGGTATGGCCGGGAGGCCGTTCGCGTGGACAGCGGGTAAAACCCTTTTCAACTGGTTCGGGCGCCTGGGTATTGACGAGGAACAGTTCCGCCGGCAGGTCTACATGTCTGCCGTCTGCCGCTGTTTTCCGGGCAAGAACCCCAAAGGCGGTGACCGGGTGCCGAATGCGCAAGAGATCGAGACCTGCAGCCAGTGGTTGCATGGGGAACTCGAGCTGTTGCGCCCACAGCTGATCCTTCCGGTCGGCAAGCTGGCAATCACACAATTCATCGAAGTGGACAAGCTCACACAGATCATCGGTCGCGTTCATTCCATACAGCTGCAGGATGGGATATGCGATGCGATACCCCTGCCCCACCCCTCTGGCGCCTCGACATGGCACAGAACAGAACCGGGGAAGAGCCTATTGCAAAAGGCCCTCGAACTGATAGGCCGGCATAGGGCCTGGAATACCCTCTTGCAGGCTGCTGAATAAATGCATGGTTTGAGAACATAGTACTGAGGAGAAATGGCATGTCGGAAGAGATTGGCAAGTTCACGATCCAACTTGAACAGGAGGATGACTACGCATTCAGGGTAAAGTTCGATATAAAAAAAGCACCCGACATCATCATGGACGAACCCCCTCCACTGGGCGAACGCAACGGACCCAATGCTTCGCGCATGTTGGCGGCGGCGGCAGCCAACTGTCTCAGCGCCAGCCTGATGTTCTGCCTCGCGAAAGAGGATGTACCGGCAAAAAATATCCACACCGAAGTCACCTGCACCATGATAAGGAATGAGAAAAAAAGGCTTCGCGTGGGCCGGCTGGATGTACGTATCACCGCGGGAGACGAACTGCTGGCCTCCAAGAAACTCGATCGCTGCATGACCCTTTTCGAAGACTTCTGCGTGGTCACCGCCAGCATTCGCGAGGGTATCCCGGTTGGGGTCAAAGTGGTGAACGGCACCGGAGATCTTCTGCACAAAGCGGAGTGACGCAATGGGCCGGAAAAACAGGAGGCCTTCGAAACGGCGATGAGGGCGGCGGGTAGGGAGACCGAATCGGTCGGATTCGATGCCGCCCATGGCTTCACCAATCACACCAGCCCGCGCTATGACGAGGCGGCTGACAAGGCATCCTGGGCGTGTATGTCGATTTTCTGCTGCGGTACTTAGGCGAACCTAGTAATCCTGATTTCTCGCCTGGGTGACAATCATTGCCACAGTCACATCCAGTTCTCAATGGCTCAGCTCGGGTAGCACACGCCGGTTCCCCCAAGCCCGCAGTAGCCTGCCGGGTTCTTGGCCAGATATTGCTGATGATAGGCCTCGGCAAAGTAGAATGTGGGCGCGGGTAGTATCTCCGTAGTCACCGGCGCGGAGGTCACCTGTTGCAGGGCATGCTGATAGTGCCCGCGGGAATCTTCGGCCATGGATTGCTGCTGGTCGTCGAAGGTATAGATACCCGACCGGTACTGGGTGCCCACATCATTCCCCTGACGCATGCCCTGGGTGGGGTTGTGTCCCTCCCAGAAGGCCTCCAGCAGTGACTGGTAACTGACCGCTACCGGATCGAAGACAACTCTTACTACCTCGTTATGGCCTGTCATACCGGTACAGACCTCTTCATAGGTCGGGTTGGGTGTGAACCCCCCAGCGTATCCCACCGCTGTCGAGTAGACCCCAGGCAGTTCCCAATAGCGTCGTTCGGCACCCCAGAAACAGCCCATGCCGAACATTGCTGAATTGTACTGATCGGGAAAAGGCCCCACCATCGTATGCCCATTGACATAGTGGCTTTCGCCGGGCTGAATCGGGGTCATTCGACCGGGCAGCGCCTCATTCTGTTGCGGCATCCTGGTTTTGCGGCCAACTCCGAACATGGGTTTCTCCTGTGGCGGTTTGTGCTGAATATAGCCTCTTTAAACCCAGATCCAACCCCACAGTCCGTGACTCTATATAAAATAGCATGAGTTGGGTGATCGACCCGATTCGGGCCAGCAAGACAGATTTATATGAAGAAAAGCAGAAAAGTCGATCACCACACCGGGCAAACTGCTACAGGAGCATGAATGCAGCTGCACCCGCAACCGCCAGCAGTCCCAAGCCGAGAACGACCATTAACGGCAGTTTTGACTTCTGTTGCTGACTCTCCAGTGCCTGATGGGCCAGATGCTGGTCGAGCAGATTCTCCACCGTCTCGGTGGCTACGGAATTGGCAATTTCACCCGCCACCCGGGTGGCGCTCTCATGAACCTGAGCCTCAAGGGAGCCTTCCGTGATGACGCGGATATGCTCGATCATGTCATTCTTTTCCGGAACCTGCTTCAGGATCCGTTGCTCCTGTTCCTGCAGGCGTTGAGAGATATCATCGTCCAACTCTTTCATCTGGCCATAGATGCTGGCCTCGATCAGATCCCCGACAGTACGCTGATTGAGCTGCCTGACAAACTCGTCCAGGTCCTGATTGACCTTTTCCACCACCGATTCGCGTAGCGCTTCGGTATCGACACTCTGCGGCTCTACTTCTTTTAATCCTTGCTCTACCACAGAGACGATCATTGGCTCGAGTTTGCTGTCAAGATAGGCCTGTACGGTACTTTCGATACGATCCGCGAGCGTCTCCGCAATGGCTTCTTCCGCTGCCTGACGGGCGGTTTTTTCCGCCGCTTGAAGTGCAACCTCTTTGGCGATACGCCGAACATCCTCATCGGAGAGACCGCTCTGCATCACCACGACCTCCGCTGCAGGCTCCGCCGCCTCGGTAGCGCCTTCGGCCTCGATAGCTTGCTCGGGTGCCGTCTCTGAGGTTGCGGCAGCCTCTTGCTGGTGCTGTTCGATAAGGTCGATGATCACGCCCAGACTCTCGTCGGTCGGAGGCTTGGCCAGGATTCCAAGGGCACCGTGCTCGACGGCGGCCTGGACATACTCATCCCCTTCATTGGCCGTACACATAACCACCGGGGTATGGCTGAACCTGGGATCCTTTTTGATCTCGGTAATCGTCTCCAGACCGTCCATGCCATCCATCAGAAAATCGACGAAAATAGCGTCAGGCGTCGACTCTTTCAGTCGCTCCAATGCCTCTTCACCCGACACCGCCATCTCAACGCCGTCAAAACCGCTTTTTTTCAGCATTCTACTGAGTACAATGCGAGCGGATTTCGAATCATCGACTAAAAATGCTTGTTTTGACACGCTAAAAACCCTTCATCAGATCTGTTTTGCATTCTGTTATACACGCTTCCCGTATAGGGCAAGCGAAGCTATCACTGTGTCATTGCACCGTATAAACCAACTCTTTGAAAAACATAGAAAATTGTAATATTGATTAAGTCCCCGAGGCCGCCATGGTCAAGGCGCTGTTTAATCCTGATCGATTACAAGTTTAGACCCATCCTGTAATAGATCACTCGCCTGCCTACCAGCAGCGCCTTATAATTGGCGGCCGTTACAGTTAAAACCTGAGTAGCTTGATGTCATCCGCAACCTCGAATACAGCCAATCACCCTATCGAATCTCTGCTTAAGCAGCGTATTCTCATCCTTGACGGCGCCATGGGCACTATGATTCAGCGCCACAAACTCGATGAGCATGATTACCGCGGAGAACGCTTTGCTGATTGGCCGTGTGATTTAAAAGGTAACAATGATCTGTTGGTGCTCACTCAACCGGCGATAATAGGCTCGATTCACGAGGCCTATCTGGCAGCCGGAGCGGATATTGTCGAGACCAACAGCTTCGGGGCCAATCGCATCTCCATGGCCGACTACGAAATGGAATCCCTGGCCTATGAGATGAGCGAAGCCAGCGCCCGCCTGGCCCGGGAGTCAGCGGACAAATACACAAGCCCAGACAAGCCGCGTTTCGTCGCCGGCGTACTCGGCCCCACCAATCGCACCGCCTCCATCTCACCCGACGTGAACGATGCCAGCCTGCGCAATATCACCTTCGATGCCCTGGTAGAGGCCTATACAGAGGCCGCCCGGGGTCTTATCGCGGGTGGCTGCGACCTGCTGCTGATCGAGACGGTATTCGACACCCTTAACGCGAAAGCGGCGGTCTTCGCCTGTGAACAGGTATTTGAAGAAGACGCCATCCGTCTGCCGGTAATGATCTCCGGCACCATCACCGACCAATCCGGCCGCACGCTTTCAGGTCAAACCACGGAGGCCTTCTACAACAGTCTGCGACACGCGAAGCCGATCTCCATCGGCCTCAACTGCGCCCTGGGTCCCGACTTGCTGCGTCAATATGTGGAGGAGATGTCGCGTATCGCCGACACCCATGTCTCCGCCCATCCCAATGCGGGTCTGCCCAATGAATTTGGCGAGTACGATCTGGATGCCCGGCAGATGGCGGGTTATCTGGCCGAATGGGCGGATGCCGGTTTCCTGAATATCGTCGGCGGATGCTGCGGCACCACACCGCAGCACATCCAGGCCATTGCAGAGACAATGGCCGGCAGAACACCGCGTCAACTGCCGGAAATTGAAAAACAGTGTCGTCTATCGGGGCTTGAACCGCTCAACATTGGTGCGGACTCCCTGTTCGTGAACATCGGCGAACGCGCCAATGTCACCGGTTCCGCCAAATTCAAGCGGCTGATCCTGAGTGAGGCCTACGATGAGGCGTTGGATGTCTGTCGCGAGCAAGTGGAGAACGGCGCGCAGATCGTGGATATCAATATGGATGAGGCGATGCTGGACGGTGTCGCCGCCATGCGCCGCTTTCTCAACCTCTGTGCCGGCGAACCCGAAATCGCCAAAGTGCCGGTCATGATCGACTCATCCAAGTGGGAGATTATCGAGACAGGTCTGAAATCTGTACAGGGTAAACCCATCGTTAACTCGATCTCCCTGAAAGAGGGGGAAGATCCCTTTCTGCATCAGGCCCGTCTATGTCGCCGCTATGGTGCGGCGGTGATTGTCATGGCCTTTGACGAGGCAGGCCAGGCGGACACCCAGGCGCGCAAAGTCGAGATATGCACCCGGGCCTATCATCTGCTTACCGAGCGCGTCGGTTTCCCCCCCGAGGATATTATTTTCGACCCGAATATCTTTGCCGTTGCCACGGGTATCGAGGAACACAACAACTATGGCGTCGACTTTATCGAGGCTATACGCGAAATCAAGCAGCGGTTGCCCCACGCCCTGGTGTCAGGGGGCGTCTCCAATGTCTCTTTCTCGTTTCGCGGCAACAATCCGGTGCGTGAAGCGATCCACGCCGTGTTTCTCTATCACGCCATCAAGGCGGGCATGGATATGGGAATCGTCAATGCAGGCCAGTTGGCAGTGTATGATGAGCTGCCGGCGCAACTTCGCGAAGCGGTGGAAGCGGTGGTGCTCAACACCGACCCGCAGGCTGGCGAGCACCTGGTGGAGCTGGCGCCCAATTACCAGGGTGACGGCAGGGTAGTTGAAAACAAGGAGGATGCCGAGTGGCGTGCCTGGCCGGTGAACAAGCGCCTTGAGCATGCCCTGGTCAAGGGCATTACCGAATTCATCGAAAGTGATACCGAAGAGGCCCGGCAGCAGGCCAGGCAAACCCTGCAGGTGATCGAAGGACCCCTTATGGATGGCATGAACGTGGTCGGCGATCTGTTCGGTGCGGGCAAGATGTTCCTTCCGCAGGTGGTTAAGTCGGCCCGTGTGATGAAAAAAGCGGTCGCCTACCTGGAGCCCTACCTGGAAGCGGAAAAGGCCGAGTCCGGGGTACAGAGCCAGGGCAGGATATTGATGGCCACCGTCAAGGGCGACGTCCACGATATCGGCAAGAACATAGTCGGCGTCGTGCTCCAGTGCAACAACTACGAGGTTGTGGATATCGGCGTCATGGTCCCGGCGGATACCATTCTGCAAAAAGCCAGGGATGCGCAGGTCGACATCATCGGACTCTCCGGCCTGATCACCCCGTCGCTGGACGAAATGGTCCATGTAGCCAAAGAGATGCAGCGTCTCGGCATGCCTCAACCGCTGCTGATCGGTGGCGCCACAACCTCCATTGCCCATACGGCGGTCAAGATCGACCCGGAATATGACAACCCGGTGGTCTATGTGGCCGATGCCTCCCGTGCGGTTGGGGTAGCCTCCAACCTGCTGTCCACCGAGCATCGCGATACCTATACCGCCTCGCTACTGGAGGAGTACGAAGCGGTGCGGCAACGGCGTGCCGGCATCAACCAGTCGCGCAACCTGATCTCCATCGAAGATGCGAGGGCCAACCCGACCCCTATCGATTGGACCCGATACACACCGGCCCGCCCCAATCTCTGCAATCCCGGCTTCGAGGCGCCCGAATTTGCACAAACAGCTCGTCTGGACAAGGACAGGTCTGCCGGTAAACCCTGCGCGACGTTGCTGGTGATGAAGCAGATCCCCCTTGCAGAGCTGACAGACTATATCGACTGGACCTTCTTCTTCCATGCCTGGCAACTCAAGGGGCGCTACCCACAGATACTGAATGATGAGACGAAAGGCGAAGAGGCGAAAAAACTCTATGCCGATGCCCTGTCCATGCTTGAACGGGTAATTGAAGAGGGATGGTTGCGGGCAGCGGCCGTAGTCGGCCTCTTTCCCGCAAATAGTCGGGGCGACGATATTCTTGTATACCGGGATGAGACAGGAACCCAAACCCTCGCAACCCTGCACAACCTGCGTAAACAGGGACAACAGCCCGGCGCGTCGAGCAAAAATGCACAGTACAACGAATCGCTGGCCGATTACATCGCACCGGAGAAGCTTGGCAAGACCGACTATGTGGGCGCTTTCGCCTGCACCGCCGGTATCGGCATCGAGCATAAAATCAGCGAGTTTGAAGAGGACCACGACGACTACCATGCCATCATGCTGAAGGCCCTTGCCGATCGTTTGGCCGAAGCCCTGGCGGAGTGGTTGCACGAACGAGTGCGAAAAGAGTATTGGGGTTATGCCAAAGAGGAGTCCCTGAGCAATCAACAGCTGATCGCAGAAGAGTATCGGGGCATCCGCCCCGCTATGGGATATCCGGCCAGCCCGGACCATACGGAGAAAGAGGTGTTGTGGGAGCTTCTCTCCGTTGAAGGGCATACCGGCATCTGGCTCACGGAGAGTAAGGCGATGGTACCCACAGCATCGGTCAGCGGCCTCTACTTCAGCCACCCCGATGCCCGCTACTTCGCTGTGGGCAAGCTGAATCGGGATCAGGTGAGTGACTATGCTCGCCGCAAGGGTCGTTCAGTGGCTGAAATGGAACGTTGGCTTGCGCCCAATCTCGCCTATGAAACCGGAGAGTGAATAGTCTGAGCAGTAAATCCCACATTCCATTCCATGCCGGATCATCGAGTTTCATTAATACACGATCCTGACACGGCCTGGAATGTTTTGCCTTGCCGACCGCCTACGATCAGGCGACATCGGCTACCGACGGTCCGCCGGCTTCATGCACAACCGGGGACCCCAGTTCGGCAAATGAGAAGAGCTTGAAGGCGCGCTCGCCGTTGTAGTCGAGTACCCGCAGATCGTCGCTTTCATGCAGATCGTTGGCTACCACATTAAAGTGGCCGCCGTAGCGCTTTTTCGCCAGGTCATAGGGAACCTCATAGGCGAGAAACTTCTCGATGCCCTTGCTCGCCAGTTTTTCCAATATCAGAGGGTCTTCTATGGAGGTGTGGGATGTGAGAATCATCAATGGACCGCTTCCGGTCATTAACATAAAGGTCTTCATGACTACCTCCCTCCCGCAGGATTAAGGATTGAAGGTTTTCGTCTTTACCTGCATTAATTTTAGCTCACTCCACAATATCCAGGTGAATCAGCGCGATTGACTCAATGTCGAGTGGACAATGGTCCAATGCACTACTTCAACTGGATATGGCCCTGTTTTTCCAGGGGGATCTTGAAGCTCTTCAATATTTCCCGGGGACCGGATGCCAGAATAGAACCATTCATTTCATAGCTCATATCGGAGATGCCCAACAGCGCCGTATAGAGTCCCTTGCCGGCTTCAGCCAAATCGATGGTGAGGGGGATGCTCACCACACTGCTGCCGCCCTGCGCGATATCCACAGGTTGCCGGATCAAACCCTTGCCGATCGCCGCACCATTCAGCTTCAGATTGTAATCCAGCTGCTGCAGCACCAGGGAGAAGCCGTTCGGATTCTCCACCCCGAGTTGCAGCAACACTTCGGCCTCATTCAGGGTAAGCCGCTTGACCGCCAAAGACCTGATACTGAAATCGGGTATTTTCGGTACTGGAAAACCACCTGCAAAACTAACAGGTAAGCGCAGGCTTCCGATCACCGGCATTTTGAAACCCAATCCCAAATCCAGTTGATAGCTGGCCTGGTCGGCATTTCTCAGTTGCCGGTAGCTCATCAGCAGCTGCTGGTAACCGAGCCGCAGCGGCACCTCTATGCGGCTTGCGGTTTGAGCCGCCAGATTCACGCCCGCAGATTGTCTGCCCTTGAGAAACGATTGTTCAAAGAGCTGCAGGTCATAATCGAATTCGGCCAAATCAATGGAGAAGGCATTCGGGTTGCGAACATCCACATCGAACACCAGATCCACTCCATCGAAATCGAGACCGGTCAGCCTGATCCCCTCAACCTGAGCCGTAGGTTTCCGGCCTTCCATAACCTGACCGACCTGCTGCAGGGAGGAACACCCCTGTACAAGCCCGATCAAAAGACAGCAGATCATTAACGGTACATACCTGGGCATTATCGGAAACTCCCGGCGTCCAGCGCCTTGTCAGGTTGAGATGCCCATCTTACTCCTTGAAATAGGGTATTCCACCCCACCGCCTCGGGTTGAAAAACGTATTACAAGAAGCGTCAGGGCCAGCAGCAGAGTCATGAGACCAGAGGCGCCGCCGCCGCCATAATCGTCGCGATAACTATCCTCCAAAGGCAATACCGCCAGATCCCCATCCTCATATGGCCCATAATTCACAGCCAGCAGATCATTATCGCCATCATACAGCTCGATCAGGACATCATAGTAACCGCTCGGGTAACCATCCAGTAGCCGTGTCACCACCTCATACTCATCATCGCTGACATCACCCTCAATGGGAAACAGGTCGGTTGTGTAGTAGTGGTTCCATGGCCCCCCCTCCAGGCTGAGGTAGAGTCTGGCATAGACCCAGACCTCATCACCCGATGTGTCCGCATCGAAAATCACCTTAATGCGGTGGTAGTATCCATCGTCGTCGTCATCCCTGCTGATCACGGTATGTGCATCGAATATGCTCAATTCACGCCCAGCTGCATGTGCGGCGAAAAGCCGCTGGGCCGTCGCCAACACGCGGCTTCCCATGACAACCAATCCCTGATGTTCGTCCACATCGGCCTGGTCCAGCCGGATGTCATCTTTTTCAACCCCCGTAGTGACCCTTCCCTCGATTGATTGGGAGAATCTCGCACCGTCCTCAGTCGCAAACGCGTGCTGCCCTGCCAGCATCACCACAACCAGGGCACTCAATCCAAGCCATCTGCTATTGCCATACCTGCTCATCACAGCTCTCCCGCTCAATCCCTTCGATCTCGACGATGACGATGTTTGTCGCCATGACGATGGTTTCTATGCCTGTCACCGTGTCGATGGTTTCTATGCCTGTCGCCCTTACGATGGTGTCTATGTCTGTCGCGATGGCGATGGCCATGACTGTCACTGCGGCGATATTCCCTGTGGCGATAGTGGCGGTCGCCGTAGCGATGAGAATGGCCATGGTCATGTAGATGGTCCCAGCTCAGACCTAGGAATAGTCCGCCCAGCAGGCCGTATGGGTAGTCATAGCTATAATGAGCCTGAACCGGCGCCGCTGTCACCACCGATGCGGAAAGTGCGCTTGCCAAAATGAGTGCTTTAACTTTCATCATGTATCCTCCATTTCATGTCGGCTTATGGGTAAGCATATGGAGGGTTGGCTGAACGAAAGCTGAATGGCGTGGAACCGGTTCGGATAGGGGCGGGAATTAAAGGAGTTACGATACGGGAGTCTTTTCCAGCAGACCGTTCTGATACAACACTTGTGCAATCTTTTTACTCATATCCGCCAAACGGCTGAGATCTCGAAAACTTGGTGTGGCCCCATTGGCCAGTTTGACCTCCCACTCATCCAGTTCGGCTTCCAGATAGATAAGCAACTTGCTTGAGCAACCCCGGCAGGCATCTCCACACAACACCTCTTCCGGTAGACCAAAGGGGATCTCGTTGCGTACCCGGTCTATAAGCTGGCGCATTGCGATTTGCGTGTTCGGTTTACGGTTTCTGTTGGTCACGTTGATCGTCTCGAACGATACCCTCTAGGCCTTGTGGGATTCATGGTCAGTCTAGGGTTGGAGGAATTATCCGGTCCCAATCAGGTCTGCGACTGCAATGGATATAATACAGATATTTGACAATTAAATGACAGTGATCAAGGCAATTCATAACTTATCATTATAGAATCCGAGCCATCAAGAATAAGTATCAATGCAAGTTGTGTATCGACTTTAGGGAGGAGGGGCACGAGAGAACGAGGTACAAGCTCACTAAGGCTTGTGTGGCAGGCAGGCATTTACCGCGAAAAATCCTCACAAAATAGTTATACCTATAGTAGAGACCCCGTTTTTTTAGCTGTTTCCGAACCAACCGGATGCACAGTTTTACAAGTTATCTAAACCTGCTGAAAGGCAGCATGTTCATACCAACTCACACTAAATGAGGATAACTTTATGCGACCAACCAACCCCATTGCTTCCCTCCTGGGAAGCTCACCTTTCAAACCCTTGCAGATGCATATGGGTAAAGTCAGAGAGTGCATCTCAGAAGTTCCTGGCCTGTTCGATGCCCTCATCGATAAAGACCAAGAAAAGCTGAAGGCTATTAAAGAGCAAATCTTCTCCCTAGAGCATGAAGCCGACCAGATTGAAAACGACATTCGCGCCCGTTTGCCAAAAAGCCTGTTCATGCCGGTAGACCGACGAGACCTGCTCGAGCTGTTGGAGATGCAGGACAGCATCGCCGACACCGCACAGGATATCGCCGGCCTGATGATGGAACGTGACATGTCCGTACCGGCCGATATGAGTGAGCCGCTACGCAACTTCGTGCAACGGTGTGTCGACACCTGCAACCAGGCGGCCACCATCATCGATGAACTTGATGAACTGATCGAGATGGGATTCAAGGGGAATCAGGCCAATAAGGTCGAGGAGATGGTGGAAACACTCGGCAAGGTCGAGGACGAAACCGATGAGATGGGCATGGCGCTGGCGCGCAGTCTGTTTGCCCAGGAGGAGTCCATGAACCCGGTCTCTGTCATGTTCTGGTATCAGATGATCCAGTGGATCGGCGACCTGGCCGACTATGCAGAGAAAGTGGGTGACCGCATGCGATTACTGATCGCACGCTGACAGAGAAGACCGGAAAATCGTTAATCCGGAATTCTGACAAGGGTCTCAAGAATCAACCGACCGTATCACGCCAAGCAATCCGCGTGAACACGGGCACAAAAGAACATCGAGGATTTCAAAGTGGAAATCATTAGCGAATGGGGTACAGTCTTTATTGCGTTGGCCGTCATCTTCGGCCTTTACATGAGCTGGGGCATCGGCGCCAATGACGTGGCCAATGCCATGGGCACATCGGTAGGCTCAGGTGCGATCACCGTAAAACAGGCGATTATCATCGCCGCCATCTTCGAATTTGCCGGCGCCTTCATAGCCGGCGGCTCCGTCACCAAGACCATCCGTAAGGGGATCATCGATCCCACCAGTATTGTCGGCAACCCGGAACTGCTGATCTACGGCATGCTGGCCGCACTGCTGGCATCCGCCATCTGGCTGATGATCGCCTCAACCCGTGGCTGGCCGGTCTCCACCACACACTCTATCGTCGGCGCCATTGTCGGCTTTGCCATGGTGGGCATCGGTGTGGACGCGGTAAACTGGGGCAAGATCGGCAGCATCGTCGCAAGCTGGATCGTCTCTCCTGTGGTAGGCGGCTTCATCGCCCTGATCTTGATGATCAGCATAAGAAAATTGATCCTGAACACGGATAATCCCTTCGCGCGCGCCAAAACCTGGGCGCCGGTGTATGTCTTCCTGGTCGGTTGGATCGTCTCTCTTGTCACTCTTTTCAAGGGCCTGAAACACCTGAAACTGGAACTCAATATGTTTGAGAGCCTGGTGGTTGCAACCATAATCGGCATCATTGTTGCCGCTATCGGTAAAGTGATGATCAACAAGGTCAAGGTCGATGACGAGGCTGACCGGGATTTCCATTTCGCCAGTGTGGAGAAAGTTTTCACGCCATTGATGATCTTCACCGCCTGCGCCATGGCGTTCGCCCATGGATCAAACGACGTTGCCAACGGTATCGGTCCCATGGCGGCGGTACTCTCGCTGGTCGAAAACGGCGGTGATATCGCGCAAAAGTCGGAATTGCCGATCTGGGTACTCTTTGTCGGTGGTGTCGGTATCGTAATCGGACTCGCCACCATGGGCTACAAGGTGATGCAGACAATCGGTACCAAGATCACAGAGCTGACACCAACCCGCGGTTACTGCGCAACCCTGGCGGCAGCCACCACGGTGGTCATCGCTTCCAAGACCGGCCTACCGGTCTCGACCACTCAAATCGCGGTCGGCTGTGTGATGGGTGTCGGTCTGGCCCGCGGTGTTGGCGCCATCGACCTGCGCGTTGTGGGTAATATCGTCGTCTCATGGGCCATTACACTGCCGGCGGGTGGTATACTGGCCGCAGTATTCTTCTTCATGCTGAAGGGTATATTCAGCTGACAGACCAAAAGACACCCAACGATTCAATTCAGGCTGTATGGACTCACTACATACCCGACCTTACGAAAGCACTAAAATCATCAAGGGGATCACTATTCCGGGATTTGTCTCTTTCCGGCAACTGCTGATCACCGGCCCCCCCGGAGCTGGCAAGAGCACCATCATCCGTAAGCTGGGCGGCTGGTCTGAAGAGGGCTATATCGACCTCTCTCTGAAGAATTGGTGGACTGCGCAGAGCCTCTCTCTACGCCCACGGGAGATCCATCTCGGATTCCCTTTCAAAGGGGCCAAAGAGGCCTTGACGGTATTCGATAAGGCATGGATCGATGCCTCCCCACCACTGGAAATCGATTTTGAGCGGATTGTGCTGCCACCTCCCAAGCGGTTTTTCTTTTCAGTCAACTGGAAAGATCGCTACGTTTTTGAGTTCATACTGCCCGAACCGGGCGCACTGCTCAGGCAACGAATAAAGCGGGCCAAGCTTGGCACCCATCACGTGGATGAGGCTGTCAACCTGGAAAGGATCAAAAGGCAGTTGTCGATCTATCGCCAGATAGCGAAATATCTTCATCAGCAAGGCATCTCTATCTATATTCGGGAAGGGACCGAAGGCGGACCACTGCAGATTATCGATTAGAGCAACACCACCATGAACCAAACCGGAACGAAAAGTAAAAAGGGTCTACTTCAGCTGATCAAGAGTGCCTTTGCCGGTCTGTCACAGTGCGAGGAGATCGACCTTAAGGAGTCGTACCATCTGCATGGCACGAAAGTGAAGGTGCCGATTCACTGTTATCCGCTACAGATCAATCTCCCCCCCGATGGCAAGGCGCTCCACCTCTATCCGGAAAGCCTGACCAATGCCATAGATAACAGCTGTAATTCAAACAGCTTCATTGTTTTCGATCCAGAGACCTACTACAAGCAGATCAGTGGTTTTTTCCGCGTCGGAGACGGAGAGAAACTGGTTATCGGCAGCCAGGATAAAGAGCGTCAACGGACCTTTCTCAACATGCAACCCAAATTCTCGGATTATGTCTTTTCCATCTCCAACGAGGATGGCAACCTGATATTCCGAGACTACTCCCCAAAATCGGGCAGTTGCATGTCGCCATTGCTAAAAGACAAAAAGATGATGCGGGTTGCCACTTGGCGGCGTAAAAAGCTTAAGCGTATAGCAAAACTGTTTAATGGCGAGATTGCTGCATTACAGAAGGATAGGGCTCTAAACCTCATCCAGGACGTCAACCGGATCATGGAGAATGAGGCATTCCGCGAAAAGGACGGGGACGGCAACCCCGGGGGGGTCGTCCGGCTGCCCGATGATATGGCGCCGTTCATCATTGGTGACCTGCATGGAAAGGTCGACAACCTGTTGGTTATTCTGAGTCAGAATGGATTTCTCGAAGCCATGGAGCTGGGCAAGGCCTGCCTGGTGATCCTGGGTGATGCGGTACACAGTGAAGAGGAGGACCGCTTCCATGAGATGGACAGTTCCATGTTGATCATGGATATTATCTTTAGACTTAAACAGCAATTCCCCCAGCAGGTTTTCTATCTGCGCGGCAACCATGACGGTTTTTCCGATGAGATTGCAAAAGGCGGAGTGGCGCAAGGCCTACTGTGGAAGAAGGCATTAAATAAAACCCGGGGTAAAGAGTACCGCAAAGAGATGGAACGCTTCTACGACTTGCTTCCATACGTCGCCTATTCTGAGCAAATGATCTGCTGTCATGCCGCCCCCCCCACCTCGAAGACAAAACCGGAATTATTGGTCAATATCAAAAGGAATCCGGGGCTGATCAAGGAGCTGTGCCAAAATAGACTGCAGAAACCCAACCGCCCCGGTGGTTATACGAAGGGTGACATTAAGCGTTTCCGCAAACTATTCGACCTTTCTGCCGATGTGCCGGTTATTGTCGGGCATACCCCTATCACCCAGGGCAACACGCTATGGAGCAATGTCGGCGACATCGAAAATCACTATGTCGTATACGGCGGCTATGACCAGTGGATAGGCGTCATGACCCGCCTGGGCGATAAAATGTTTCCGCTCACCTATCCGGTAGAACCGCTAATCGACTATATCAATTCACTCGCAGAGTGAGCGGATACCGCGATACCGCACTACAATCACTCATTCTGCCTTGCCGGATGGAAAACGGTCTCGGCAGGACCAATTGGATTAGTGTTGACAGATCCTAAGTCGGGCCAAATTGCTTTCGTCGCTTTTTTCCCTTTTTCAGCTTGATCTCGACAATCTTCAGTTCCGCTTTCAGGCGCTTTTGTTTGCAAACACGCTTCTCCTTTTTCAAGCGATGCCGTAAATTATCTTTTCTTTCCCCGAGACGTTTCAGAAGCTGGTCAATCTTGTCCAGGTCATCCTCACTGCCCTTCTTCCCCTTATCAAGAGATTTGAATAGACGCCGAAAGAGTTTTTCTAACTTCATATTCGTCATTCGAAACAGGGAATGGCGGCGAACACTTCAAGAAACAGCTTACTCCTCCTTGATCTCTTCAGGCGGAATCACGGATTTCGCCATACGCTTGGCAAAGTAGTAGATTCGTTTTTGCTTTTCGATAATATCCACCTCGGTGGTGTAGGCGGCAATTCGATTGGGCTCTTCCGCAACCAGCCTTGAGGCCTGGTGTACGGCGGCAGACTCCGCCATCATGTTGATCTCATGTTTCATGGCGATCACGCTTTGCGCCACCCCGGTGTTAAGCTGCGAAACAGACTGAACAGCGCCATCGACCGCTTTCTTCACAACCTTGTGAAAACCTGAAAGCACTTCCTTGGTAGGCTCACTGATGGAGAAACCGTGATCGATGCGTTCGTGGCCTAAAGCAACCATATTGGTCTCTATGGTGTCACCGATATTTTCCAGATCGCCGACCGCCTCCATCAGCGAAAGAAATTCCTCGGTCTGCTGGTCCGTCATCGATTGCTTACTGATCTTGCCGAGATAATCGATGATCTGCTCGTAGAGAATATCCACCTCATCGTCAAGCAACGCCACGTCATCCAGAGATTTATGATCGCCATTGAGGATGGCAGGCATGATCCTATCCAGCATCTCCATTACCCGTTCACCCATGTGCAGCACCTCCAGCCGCACACGATCCAACGCCAGGGATGGGGTGGAGAGCAGTTCATCGTCCAGATATTTTGCACTGACGGCCAATCCCTCTTCCTCCAACAGCCGGTCGGGAACCAATCGCTCCACCAACCGGGCCAATTGGGCGGTGAACCAAATGAAGATAAGCGTGTTCGCGATGTTGAAAATGGTATGGGCATTGGCGATCTGGCGCGGTGTTTCAGCACCCAATCGCTCTATTCCCGAGAGTTCCGGATGACTCGGGGAGATCAGCGTCACAACTTCGGCCAAGTGGGGAATGAACATGATCCACAGCACCACCCCCGCCACATTGAATATGACATGCACAATCGCCGCACGCACAGCCTCCCTCGGCTTGCCGATCGATGCCAGCATAGCCGTTACGCAAGTACCGATATTGGCGCCGAATGCCAACGCAATCCCTGCAGGAAGGGTTATGAAACCCTGGCTCGCCATCACAATCACGATACCGGTGGTCGCCGATGAAGATTGGATCAGACCCGTGAAACCCGCGGCCACCAGAATGCCGACCAATGGATTTTCCATACTGATCATCAGGTCCAAAAACGGCTGATAGGTACGTAGCGGCTTCATGCCGTCGCTCATGATACTCATACCGAAGAAGACCAGGCCCAACCCCATCAACATGGCGCCGTAGTGCTTGATCTTCTCCTGCTTTGACGCAAACAGCATGGTAAAGCCGACACCGATCATCAACAACGCCGCCTTGGTGACTTTGAATGCAACGATCTGGGCAGTGATCGTAGTACCGACATTGGCGCCCATGATGACGCCGATCGATTGCGACAACGACATCAAGCCGGCGGTAATAAACCCGACCACCAACACCGTCGTTACCGATGAGGATTGAATAACAGCCGTTACGAAGGCCCCGGTGACCGCCCCCATGAAGCGATTTGTAGTCAGCTTGGCGAGAATACCCTTCATGCGTGCGCCCGCCACGGCCTTCAATGCATCCGCCATCTGCTCCATACCGAACAGAAACAGGGCAAGGCCGCCAAACAGCTTCATCCCCATCACACCCCATTCGATGCCAGCATCTGCACCGCCATTCGCAAGCACAGGCAGCGCCATCAGCATACCCAGCACACCAGCCAGCATGATGATTGATTGTTTAAGATTGAATTCAGTATTCTGGATAAATTTATCGATAATCATGTCAGGGTGTCTCTTCTTGTAGTTCAGCCTTTACCACCAATACCGGCAACGGGCAAAGCTGGACCACACGTTCAGCCACAGATCCCAACATTAAATGCTTGAGCCCCCTCTCGCCTTTACTGCCCATCACCACTAATGATGCATCGATTTTTTCTGCGACCTGCATAATCCGTGTAACGGGCAAGCCAATAACCAGCATCCGCTCGGCCCTTTTGAAGCGTTGTTTAGTGGTGTATTTTTTACGAAACTCCCGGATGAATTCCTCCAGCATGGCAAGCGCGGCATCTTGCATTCTGGCGAGTTTCTTCTTTTTCAGCATAGTCGTATAGTAACCCGGCATATCACCAGGATCGTGTACGACATGTAACACGACTACCCTTACCTTGAGACACTCCGCCAACTCAAATGCCTTAAGTAGTGCCGCCTCCGATGCTACTGAAAAGTCGACAGGTACAAGGATAGGTTGTTTGCCTGCTTTATTGGCCATGACCACATTCCTCCCCCATTCAGTCGTTATAACTTGGTGATTATTTCACCCCAGTTGTCTTTCGATTCTCACTTTCAGCACAGAACGCTCATCAGACTCGATCACAGTCAGGCGGTGGCCTTTCTCTTCTATGGCATCACCCTCTGACGGTATATGACGCAGGCGACTGACGATCAGGCCGCCCACCGTCAGTGCCTCCTCCACCGGGAAATCCACATATAATATATCATTGATCTCCGATATCGGCGTTCTGCCGCTCACAAGGTGGCTGTTTTCACTCTCATGTTCTATGTAGTTCCGGCGCTTCGGGTGGTATTCATCAAAATCGTACCCCACATCGATTTCACCCACCACCTCTTCAAACACGTCTTCCATGGTCAGGATACCGATTGCAGAGCCGAATTCGTCCACCACCACAGCCATATGGTCCTTCCTTGCCTGCAGCATAGGCAGTGCGCGATCTATTGTCTGCCTTGGAGACAGATAGAGCACCGGGCTGATGTAATCGGTTATCGGTTTCTCCTCCAGGTCCGGCAACATCAGAGCCCAGGTATCAAGGGTGAGAATTCCTTTGACATTGGTGATATTACCGCGATAGACGGGCAGGCGATTGTAACCATGCTTCATGACCAACCGCACCGCCTCCTTCATGTTACGCACTTCATTAAAACCCACTACATCCGGCAATGGGATCATCGCTTCACCAACCGTGGTATCGGCAAAACGAATGATTCTTCGGATCCGCTTGCGATCGATGGTTTGCATGTCAGAGGTTGAATCGGACACATCCAACAGCACCCGCAACTCCTCACGGGTAATAAACATGTTCTGCGGTACTGTGCCACCACCGACAATCCGGGTTGCCAACCTGGCCACGCGGCTGAAGATGAAAATCACCGGATAGAATACAAAGGAGAAGAAGCGCAGAATATGGACCAATCGGCTGACCAGGCTGTCAGCTTCCTGCTGAAATACACTTTTCGGCACCACTTCGCCAAAGATCAACAGGATGGGTGTCAATATGATCACTGATATCAGGTCGCCGGTATTGCCAAACAGATCGATACAGACAAGCGCACCCAGGGTTGAGATTGTGACTGTGGCGATATTGGTACCGACCAGGGTCGTACCCAGGATCACATCAGGTGTTTTGAACAGCCTGAGAACCAAGTTTGCACCGCGATTGCCCATTTTCCCCTGATGCCGCAGTTTCAGCTTGTCAGAGTTCACCATCGCGATCTCCGACCCGGAGAAAAATCCCTTCAACAACAGAAAGAAAAGGATCATCAGCAATTCAACGCTCCAGTTCATTTTCAACCTCCTCTGATTGCGTCTCTGCCTTCTCCCCTTGATCAGTCATGGTTGGCTCCTCAATCCCCTCCTCGACCTTCTCCTTACACAGCACCGCCTCTGACTCTTCATCCCCGACGGCAGGAGGCTCCTCATCCATGGCAACGATTTTACGCACCTGCACCTTGCTGATCCGCAGGCCTTTCACCTCCTTGACGATAAACTCATAGCCTTCGTTGCGCAGGTTATCCCCCTCATTTGGCAGACGGTCGAAGAGGCGGAAAACCACGCCTCCGATGGTTGCCATCACGGGATCCTCGATATCGAAGTTGGTGAGATTGTAAAAGTCGGTAAGGCGCATATCGCCAGGAACGGTGTAACTGTTCTCATCCTCTTCCTGGTAATACTCCGAACCGGCCATCTTCCCGGTAATCTCACCGAAGATGAAGGTCAACACATCCTTCATGGTCACGACGCCAAGCACCTCACCGTATTCGCCGAGTACGATGGATATCCGGGTATTATGGGCCTGAAAGTAGTCGAACATCTCATCCACCTTCTTGGTGGGCGGAACGAAATGCGCCGGTTTGATGATCATATCCAGGGCAACCTGCTCCAGATCGCCCCCACCTCTGACGAGTCGCAGGATATCCTCCGAGTGAATAAAACCGATAACGTTGTCCCAGTGCCCCTGATAAACCGGAATCCTGGGATGCTGATAACCGCGAAACGCCTCGATCAGCTCAGATACAGGCAGATCCGCATCCAGGAAAAGTATGCGCGGACCGGGCGTCATTATTCGTGAGATATCAGTCTCTGAGGCCTCCAGTACATTATCGATCAGCACACGTTCCGTGGCTTCGATCACACCACTCTCTTCGCCCTCTTCCAATAGGGTGCGCAGTTCGTCGGCATGCAGAATATTCTCCCGACTTATCGCCTCGCCCACGATCATGGTGGTGATGCGGTCGGATACCGATCTGACCGCTTCTCTCAGGGGCGTGATAAAAACGATCCACCGCGGCAGTATTCTTGCTGTCAACCGGGTTGCGAACTTAACGGGAAAACTGACCGCAATGGTCTTTGGGGTTACCTCACCGATCAACAACAACAACGGCACCATGATGAGGATGTTAAACCAGGTGACGTTGGCGTCACCGTAGAGCATCAGCAGGATCGCCGCCATATTGGCGGCCGAGGCGATATTCACCAGTTCGTTGCCGCAAAGAATCGATATAATCAGGCGTCGCGGCTCATCCAGCATGGCATGGATGCTTTCCGAATGCTTGTCACGGCTGTTTCTGAGTTTTTGCAGATCTATCCGACTGAGAGAGAAAAGGGCAGTCTCGGAGCCGGAGAACACAGCCGACAGAGAAAGCAGGAACACTTGAAGCAGGACGCGCAGCAACAGCTCCCAGTCTACATCTGCGAGTCCAAGAGAATCGATGAGTGTTCTCAACTCTTCCATCAACTATTCCGAATCGGCTTCTAGCGGCCACGATGGGCGGACAGAATATTACTGAAGCGGGGCCTTTAAATCAGATCGCATGATTCAGAACCCCATCATCAATGGCCAGTTTAATGGGCTTGCAGTTATCGGGATTTCAAATACAGCTTCATCAGTTGTATGAATCAAAACAAACCCGGTTATTTATTGGTTCAGGATTGATGAGACACTGTCGAAGCAGTTAAGACTGCTCGACAGCTACCCGTTTAATTCTACCTGAAATCACCAGCCCTGGTGAAATGCCGGCATGTTGCTGCCTCCCGGAACGAGTCGTTCGGATGAATCATAGAGCAGCCCATATACGAATTTAACAAGAATACATCCCTTAGCGTATAATTGTTACAGTTTTATGACAGTAAGATGACAACAGTCAACATACAATAGACACCACGACTATAAATCCTCTTTACTTCACCGCATTAAATCATGGTGCTGTCTATCGATTGGATAGAAAGCGTGGACACACTTAACTTTGATAATGCAGCCATGCTGATGGCAGCTTGAAACAGGCCCGATAATGATACGAAAAATATTTCTTCCCAGCATTCTGATCATTCTTACTTATGGCTTCTGGATCAGTCCTGATTTCAAGGAGATAGCAGCGGGTGTTGCCATCTTTCTGTTCGGCATGTTATCTCTCGAGGAAGGCTTCAAGGCATTTACCGGCGGAACGCTGGAGCGGATCCTGCGCAATAGTACCAACCGTTACTGGAAAAGCCTCAGCTTCGGTATCGTCAGCACCACGATCATGCAGTCCAGTTCCCTGGTGTCCGTCATCACTATCTCTTTCCTCAGTGCCGGTCTGATCACCCTGGCTGCCGGTATCGGCATCATCTTCGGCGCCAATATCGGTACGACAACAGGGGCCTGGTTGATTGCCGGCCTCGGTTTGAAGGTGAAAATCTCAGCCTACGCCATGCCCATGCTGGCATTCGGCATCATCATGGTTTTCCAAAAATCCAATACATACAAAGGGTTAGGCTACATACTAGCCGGTCTCGGCTTCCTGTTCCTCGGCATACACCACATGAAGGAGGGCTTCGAGGCCTTCAAATCCACCATCGACCTCACCGAATTCGCCGTTGCAGGCTATCCCGGCCTGTTTCTGTTTGCCGGCATCGGCATCTTCGCCACCGTCGTCATGCAGTCGAGCCATGCCACCCTGGTATTGATTCTGACCGGTCTCGCAGCCGGGCAGATCACCTATGAAAACGCCCTTGCATTGGCGATTGGCGCCAACGTGGGTACCTGTATTACCGCAATCCTCGGCTCGCTCAGCGCCAATGTGGAGGGAAAACGCCTGGCGGCCGCACACCTTGTCTTCAATGTCATAACCGGTGTCATCGCCATCGTCTTTATCCAACAGTTCCTGTGGGGCGTGGAGAGCATCAGCGCCCTGGTGGGTATAGCGGACGACGACTACACCCTGAAACTGGCCGTATTCCATACCCTGTTCAACATCACCGGTGTATTGGTCATGACACCTACGATAAGCATCCTGGTCACTAAATTGGAAAGCATGCTGCAGGCAAAGGAGGTTTCGGTGGTGGAACCCAAATACCTCTCCGATGCCACGATGGGATTTCCCGATACCGTGATGGAATCGGTACGCAAAGAAACCCTGCATCTCTACGATAATGCCCTGGAGATCATTGCCCATGGTGTCAGTCTCCACAGGCGTGATGTTTTCTCCTCGGCCGATCTGCCTGAAATCGTTGAAAAACCTCATAAAGTTATCGATATCGATATCGACGAGGTGTATGGCCGCAACGTCAAGGTGCTGTACGGCGCCATCGTCAGCTATATCTCGGAAGCCCAGACCCAGATCACGTCGGAGTACTCTGAAGACCTCTACTCACTGAGACTGGCAGGCCGACACATCGTGGAGGCCTTGAAGGACGTGAAACACTTGCGCAAGAACCTGGCAACCTATATGGTTTCAGACAATGAGCATATTCGTGCAGAATATAATAAATTCAGGTTGCAAATTGGTAACATTCTGCGTGAGCTTGGGGATTTAAGGGTACAGTCCGAGGATCCGGATAACATCACAATCCTCAATCTGGACGGTCTGAAAGCGGAGATTGAAGAGATAGATGTAGTTGCCAACGGTTCGCTGGATCATCTGATTCGTGAGAACCTGATATCCGAGAAGATGGCCACATCGATTATGAATGACAGCGCCTACACTTTCGACATCTCCAAAAATCTGATCGACATGGCGGAGATACTGCTCGCCGCACGCGCACTTGATCTCAGAGAGGCGGAACAGGATATCGCACTCAACGAAGATGAACTGGAACAGATCATCGAAGAGGTCGAGGCCGAAGAGAAAGCACAAGACAGATAGATAACAAAGAGGTAGCCACCATGCCCCCACCAGAGAAAATCGTAAAAAAATTGATGGACCTGCTCGATGCAGGCAAAAAAAAGGACCGGGCCAAATGTGACCGCATCTCAGAACTCCTAAAGAAACTGAAAAAACAGGAACGCGTAGTCAAAGAGAAACTGGCCAACGAAAAGGACCAAACAAAACGCAAGCGCCTTTCAACCGAGGTCAAGATCATCCATACTCAGCGCAAAAAAGCGATTCGGCGTTTCAAGGAGCTTAAAAACAAGTGTTAGGTAAGCGTGAACACGCTGACAATCACTTTTTATAGTTATCCAGTGCGTCAAGCAGGCGCTGCCGAATTGCTTGACGCAGATCAGACGGTGAAACGATTTCCACATCAGGACCATATTTCAATAGATCCATCAGTAGTTCCTCAGGGTTGCCATAGGGTAATCTCAACTCATATCGTCCATCTTCCAGCCAGCGATACTGTTGTTTTGGGTGCCACTCTTCAGAGGCCACCCACTTGGCTGCATGGGGAGTGAAGCGCACGACCGCCATATTATTGGCCTGCCCTGAGAATATGCCGTAGGTATCGGCAAAGTGGTGTTCCAGCTGTTCCTCCTCTACCTCTTTCGCAACACAATCCAGCTGCCTTGCTTGTCGAATCGAATCCATGGCAAAGGTACGTATTCCCTCACGCAAATGACACCAGGCATCCAGATACCAGTTGTCGCGATAGTGGGTGAGGCGTTGTGGAGACACCTCGCGCTCGCTGACCGTATCATCTGATCGATTGTAATAGACGAGATAGATCCGGCGCCTGGCCGCCAGGCTTCCTGCAACGAGGGTAAAGAACGGACTGGAGGACCGGGCGGCCGACCGTATCAGTCGAATCCTGTTTGAGAGCGATTCCCCCCCCTCCCCCTGCTGCCGCTCCAGCAGCGTGTCGATCTTTCGCCGCAACGGTTGCAGGTGGCTCTCCAGGAGGCCAGGCTGTACGCCTTCAAGTAACTGCTGAACGGTGAGTAATGCATGCAGTTCAGAGGCATTGAACCAGAGTCCCGGCAACTCATACATCTCCCCTTCATCAGGATCGTATCGATAGCCGTTGAGTCTTCGATCATAGACGATCGGCGCATTGAGGTAGAGACGCATCTCTTCGATGAGGCGTTTCACTGTGGCCCGGGAACACTCCAGCTCCTGTTCCAATCGATGTCTCGAAACCGGATAGCGGGCTGACTGCAGAATACGGTTGAGCTCGAAAATCCGGTCGAACCGATCCATGCAGGGTGTCAAATAGATTTAAGTTTCTGCGCAGGGTTGTCCGGCTCATCCAGAGACCAGAGTCTTTCCAGATGGTAGAAATCCCTCACCTTTGGCTGCATCACATGCACCACGACACCGTTAAGGTCCACCAGGGCCCATTCACCATCTTCCATCCCCTCGGTACCGAGCGGGGCTTCACCAGCTTGTTTCGCTATGAAGGCCACTGTCTGTGCAATCGATTTCACATGCCTGTCAGAGGTGCCGCTGGCGACAACCATGATATCTGTTATGCTGGTCTTTCCTCGTACATCCAGTACCACCACATCCTTAGCTTTCATATCGTCCAGCGCCTGCAGAACGACGTCTCTGAGTTCTTCTATTTGCATTGAGTCCCGTATCTGTTGCCTAATAAAGTGACCGGATCACCGGTGGGGTGCGATTTTACCCAATCTTAAGGTCAAGCATAACCTATTGTGGCTCTTTTGCTTGATCCGTCAGATAGAGATGGTTGTTTTCAATGAGTTGCAGCACCGCCTCCGGTAACAGGAAGCGTGGAGTCCGCCCCTCGGCAACCAAGCTACGGATCTTGCTCGCTGAAATATCAAGCTGGGTAACCGGCTGGTGCAGGATCGCGCCACAATCCCGAGCCCTGAGTTGCGCAGGTTTGGAGACCGGACGGGCATCAAGCAGCGTTTCAACCTTTGATTCCTTGGGGCGCTCCTCCCCCGGTCGCTTCATCACAATAAGATGGGCAAGGCGCAGAATCTGATCCGGGCGATGCCAGTCGAGAAAGCCGTCAAATGCATCCCTGCCCAACAACAGGCACAAAGACCTGTCAGGTTGTTCTTTTCGCAAACTGGCGAGTGTATCAACCGTATAGGAATCCCCAGCACGCCGTATCTCCCTGTCGTCGACAACAAAACCCTGTTGCTGCCGGGTGGCGAGCCGCACCATTTCGAGTCTCAGGTCTGCGGGTGTCTTGGGCTGATCGCGATGTACCGCACCATGCAGGGGGATGAATCGGACCTCATCCAGCCCGACAGCCTGCATCACATCCAGCGCAGTGCGCAGATGGCCGAAGTGAACCGGATCGAAGGTGCCACCGAAAATACCGATCATCTTTTCGCGTCTAATCAACTACGGATGTGACCATCACCAAGCACGATGAACTTTACCGAGGTCAATCCCTCCAGGCCGACCGGGCCCCGGGCGTGGAACTTGTCTGTCGAGATACCGATTTCAGCGCCCAAGCCATATTCGAATCCATCCGCGAAACGGGTCGAGGCGTTAACCATCACCGAGCTTGAATCCACTTCGGTGAGAAAACGGCGGGCACGTGTGAAATTCTCGGTCACAATGGCATCGGTATGCTGAGAACTGTGGTGATTGATATGAGCAATGGCCTGTTCCAGGCCTGCGACAACCTTGATGGAGAGTATCGGCGCCAGATACTCTGTACCCCAATCAGCCTCGGTCGCCGGCTGACAGTCGGCAACGATCTCCCGCGTGCGTTCACACCCCCGCAGCTCAACCCCCTTTTCAATCAGCGCACCGCCAATCATTGAGAGGGTCTGTTCAGCCACCCCATCCGCCACCAGCAGTGTCTCCATTGTATTACAGGTGCCGTAACGTTGAGTTTTGGCATTCATAGCCACTGCAAATGCCTTGTCAAGATCGGCCTGGTCATCGATATAGACATGGCAGATCCCGTCCAGATGCTTGATGACCGGCACTCTTGCTTCCTGGCTGATACGCTCGATCAGGCCTTTGCCTCCGCGCGGAATAATGACATCGATCGATTCAGGCATGGTGATCATCCGGCCCACGGCAGAGCGATCGGTGGTGGCCACCACCTGTACCGCTTCCTGAGGCAGGCCCGCTTTTCGTAAACCGCTATGAATCGAAGCCGCAATTGCCTGGTTGGAGTAGTAGGCCTCGCTGCCACCCCTCAAGACGGCGGCATTGCCGGATTTCACACAGAGTGCCGCAGCATCAGCTGTCACATTGGGGCGTGATTCGTAAATGATGCCGACGACCCCCAAAGGCACTCGCATACGACCCACCTGGATCCCGCTTGGGAGATACTTCATGTCGAAGATCTCGCCGATGGGATCGGAAAGAGCGGCAATCTGACGCAATCCCTCGATCATGCTGTCGATACGCCCAGGCGTCAGTTCGAGGCGATCCAGCAAGGCTGCGTCCAGTCCCTTCTCCGCACCCGCCTCCAGATCTTTGCTGTTTTCTGCCATCAACCTCTCTCTGGACAAACCCAGTTCATCGGCAATGGCCTCGAGAGCCCTGTTCTTTTGTGCAGTAGAGGCGCAGGCAAGCACCCTTGAGGCCTGGCGGGCCTGCCCGCCGAGCGCTGTCATGTAGCTGGCGACATCGGAAATCTGTTTTGACATGATCGTAATGGTTGTCTCGTTAATTACTGCCGCCAAGGTTTCGGCAGCTAGATCGATTAAACTGCTAACTTTAACAAATCTCGAACAAAATAACGCCATACCTGATCCGATCATCACCCTGAACCACAGTACAACAGGCTCTCAAATGCGTGCATCCCGAAAACCATAAACAATTTATGGGAATATTCTGCAGACCCTTTACCATCCCCACAGACCTTTTGCATCTTATTGATAATTCTCAGTAAATATCTCACTGTGATATCCATGGCAAAGGCTAATAGAAACTGATTGCCGCCACAGGATTGAATTATTGCCACTATTGAACACCAAATTACTTAAGTTCAACAGAATCCAACCGATCTATGTAGTGGGTATAGATAGATATTGAGCAAAGCCTACGACCATGATCAAAACACTTCTAAGCACCCTGTTGGTACTCAGTTATAGCGGTCAGCTGTGGGCGGAGCAGTTCATCTTTGATGTCCCCATGTTCTCCAAGGGCGCCAGCACCTACTACATAGCGGGTAAGATCGGGGATATGCCGGAGACAGAGTTCATGGTCGATACAGGCTCCAGTTATATGACAATCAACGAGGCTACTTTGAGCAAGCTGCAGGCCAGTGGCAGTCCACTCTACTTGCGGAACCTGAAGGGAGTATTAGCCAATGGAGATGAGTTGAGTGTGCCTGTCTACAAGATCTGGAATGTTCGAATCGGCGATGAATGTCTGTTGAAGGAAGTTGACGTCGCGGTGTTTCCAGGCAAGACGCGTCAGATCCTGGGATTGAGTGCACTGTCGAAAACCGCACCTTTTATTTTTTCCACCCAGCCGCCACAGCTGCAGTTGAGTAATTGCCATCTGGTTAAGGCGGAGACCGGCAACCAGACTAAGCTGGCTGCCGGTATTACGACCCCATAAAGGGGATCCTACTCCCTACCGAAGTTATTTGCCTTCAGGAGCGCTGCTGGCCTCGAACGCACTGAACTCGGCCGCATCAACTTGTCCATCCTGATTCGCATCGGCGGTTTCCCAGCCCTTATAGAGCGCCTCGTGAGCTGTCGCCTCTTCAGAAGAGATGGCACCATCAGCATTAGCGTCGAGTTTGCTGAATGCATCCTCGCCAGCAACCGCTGCGGTAAGAAAACCTGCTGCTGCCAGAGCTACTGCAGAATGGAGGATAGTTTTTTTATTCATAATGTTCTCCTTAACGGAATGTAATGATTTTCGATCCAAAAAGCCCTGTCCGGGCCCTCCGGTATTTCATGAGACACCGCTGGGGGAAGAATTTAAGTGAAGTCAATCACAAAAACACAACTTTAATTCCCAGTAAAAATGGGTTTTTGGAGTTACCCCTTATTTCTCGCTATTTTCACTTTTTATTTCAAAGGCACTGAACTCGGCGGTATCGATTCTGCCGTCGTTATTGACATCGACAGTTGACCAATTCTTATAGAGTGCCTCGCTCACAATCGACTCTTCTGCGGAGATGAAACCATCGGCATTTCGATCCAGTTTCATGAACATCTCTTCAGCGGCTGTGACGCCACAAACTCCACCTAATGCTAAAACCGCAACAACTAGATTCATTAGGATTTTTTTCATCACTTGCTCCTTGTTGATGTTGTTTGAATCCCAGGCCGCCAGGATAGCGGCCCTAGGCTACAGATCTGACTACGCGGGAAGAATTAATGGCTTGACCTGGTTCACAAATAAGCGTTATGCCCATTAAAAGCCATTATCTCCCTGGGAACTGTGAGGAACAGGTCACATCTGAGGTATGCCCGCCATACCCCTTGCGAGCTGTTGAAACAATAACCAGGGATCCGCAGAATCCAGCCCCTTTATTGCCTTGTCTGCAAGTGCGCAATCCGATAACAGACGCCGCCAATGATCCACCTGTCGTTGCAATGCCCTGCGCAGGATCGGCTTACGCCTGTCCCAGACACGATGTTTGGCCATTACCTGGTCCACACCCTCGCCCAGCCTTATCTCAAAGCTCATTTCGGCGAGCAGGCGGATCTCCCGGCTTAATGCCCAAAGCACCACCGGTGCCGCAATACCCTCACCCTTTAGGCCCTGTAAAATACGGCTCCCCTTGGCGATATCGCCCTCAAGCAGGGTATCGACGAGGGTAAAGATATCGAACCGGGCACTATCAGCCACGGCCTCGATGAGCTTTTCCGGTGTAACCACACCCTTACCATACAACAGCAACAGTTTCTCTATCTCCTGGCTGGCCGCAAGCAGATTACCCTCTACCCGATCTGCAAGCATCTCCACCACACCTGTTTCCGGTATCAGTCCCGCGCGTCGCAAGCGCTGCTCGATCCAGGGGACCAGCCGCTTCCCTTCAACCGGCCAGATCTGTACCACCACACCTGTCCGCTCAACCGCCTGATACCACTTGCTGTTTGCCTGCATCCGCTCCAATTTGGGAAGTGTTATCAGCAAGATGGTATCGATTGCCGGACGCTGGCAGTAGGCGCCGAGGGATTTCCCCCCTTCTGCACCCAGTTTTCCACTGTTGAGGCGTAGCTCAAGCAGTCGTTTCTCACCAAACAGCGAAAGGCTTTCGGCGGCAGTGTTCAGACTCGACCAGTCAAATCCACCCACCTGATCCAGAACTTCACGTTCGCTGTATCCCTGCAGATGCGCTGCATGCCTTATCGCATCCCCCGCCTCTTGCATCTGCAAGGGTTCGTCACCGGTCAACAGATAGACAGGGGCAAGCTGTTGCTGCAGATGGCTTTCCAGTTGTTCATTGCGCAGACGCATGTGGAATCCCGAAAATATCGCTATTTGATGGCCTCGAGACGACGAATGATCTGTTCCGCCATTTCATTTCGCATATCGTACTTCATCAAGCTGGTTTCACTTCTTTGACCGAGCTCATCGTCACCACTGAAACTGAGCTGACGCAACAGATCCAGCTGCCGCTCCACGCCCGGTTCACCGCTACCCGGCACCCTGGCACGAATCACGGCAGATAGATGCAGTTCCTTGTCCAACGCCTTGCCGCCGGCATCCACCGACAGTACTCTGCTGGTGAACCTTTCCTCTACAACCTCGATATTCAGCTTTGCTGAGGCTTCATCACCGGCCATTACCGCACCCCTGCCCCGTAAATTGTCATACAGAACAGCGGCCAGGCTCTCCCGTTTCTCAAAACCGGAGATATAGAGTCCGTTCAGTGCGGATGACAGCTGTCCATACCCCTTGAGGTGGAAACCACAACCCGCGAAAAGGACCGATATCAGCACGCTCCAAAGCAGTTGATGGCGAATATGCATTGAACTATTTGGCAACGATATTCACCAGTTTGTTCGGCACCACTATGGTCTTTCTGACTGTAGCCTCACCGATAAATCGCTGCACATTGTCATTTGCCAGCGCCAACGCCTCGATAGCCTGTTTCTCGGCATCCGCAGGAACCTGTATGGTTGCCCGCACCTTGCCGTTAACCTGCACCACATAGGGCAGGCTATCCTGTTTCAGGGCAGCCTCATCGGGTTGTGGCCATTCGCTGTCGAGTATCTCATCCCCATACCCCAGATCACACCAAAGGCGGTGGGTTACGTGAGGTGCGATCGGCGCCAGCAAGCGCAATACCAGGGATACGCCTTCACGCAGCAGCTGATGATCCGCAGGTGCGTCCCCCAGCTTGTAGAGTATATTTATCATTCCCATACAGGCAGACACGACATTGTTGAAACGCTGACGTTCGTAGTCATAAAGGGCTTTTTTCAATAACTCATGAATTTCCCGCCGCGCCGTCTTCTGGGATTCAGCCAGTTCTTCCGCTACCGACTCCGCTGCCATCGGCTCGGCGTAGATAGCCTCCGCCAACGCCCATAAGCGCTTGAGAAATCGATGCGCACCCTCGACCCCCTCGTCATTCCACTCCAATGACTGGTCTGGCGGGGATGTAAACATGGTATAGAGACGAACCGTATCGGCCCCATAACGATCGATCAGCGACTGTGGATCGATACCATTGTTCTTTGACTTAGACATCTTTTCGATGCCGCCGATGATAACCGGTCCGCCATCCTCCTTCAGACAGGCTGAAAGCGGGCGTCCCTTCTGATCATGCTCAACCTCAACCTCGGTCGGGTTATACCAGTGCTTGGATCCGTCATCCTGATTCCGATAATAGGTGTCAGCGACAACCATTCCCTGGGTCAACAGACGCGTGAATGGCTCATCGCTCTTCACCAGACCGGTATCGCGCAACAATTTGTGATAGAAGCGGGCATATAACAGGTGCAACACCGCATGTTCGATACCGCCTATATAGTGGTCGACAGGCAACCAATAGTCCGCCCGGTCATCGAGCATGGCATTGGCATCAGGACAGGTAAAACGGGCATAGTACCAACTCGACTCCATAAAGGTATCGAAGGTATCTGTCTCCCGCTGCGCCCCTCCACCACACTCCGGACACCTGCAGGCAGAGAATGCGGGATCGTCTTTAATCGGATTGATCGTGTTTTCGTCGTAGACGATGTCTTCGGGCAGACGCACCGGCAAGTCTTCCAGCGGTACGGGAACAATCCCGCAGTTATCACAGTGAATCATGGGTATCGGCGCACCCCAGTAGCGCTGGCGTGAAACCCCCCAGTCGCGCAGACGATACTGTTTGGTCTTTTGCCCTTTGCCCCTTTCCTGCAGCCACTCCGCTATGGCATCGAAGGCGGCGGCCGACGAAAGGCCGTTAAAGGGTCCCGAATCCCGCAGAACGCCCGGCTCGGTATAGGCGGCAGCCGATATATCAGGATTGGCGCCCTCGCTGGGGTAGATCACCTGTTTGATCGGAATTCCATACTCGCGGGCAAAGGCATGATCGCGTTCGTCATGTGCCGGAACCGCCATAACCGCCCCCGTTCCATATCCCATCAACACAAAGTTCGCGGCATAGATGGGTACCGCTTCACCGCTTACCGGATGAATCGCGTCGATCCCCAGCGGAATTCCCTTTTTCTCGATCGTTTCTAGATCGGCCTCGGAGGTCCCGCCCCGGCGACACTCTTCTATAAAGGCAGCGAGCCGATCATTCATTTCTGCAGCCCTCAACGCCAACGGATGTTCAGCGGCAACGGCGACATAAGTGACTCCCATCAAGGTATCTGGGCGCGTTGTATAGACGGTCAGGGATTCATCCGATGCATCGATATCGAATACCATCTCGACACCAAAGGAACGGCCGATCCAGTTGCGTTGCATGGTACGCACCTGCTCGGGCCAACCCTCCAGATTATCGATCTCATCCAGCAGTTCATCCGCGTAGTCGGTGATCTTGACGAACCATTGGGGAATCTCACGCCGCTCGACCAGAGCCCCCGAGCGCCAGCCACGACCGTCAATGACCTGTTCATTGGCCAGAACTGTCTGATCCACCGGATCCCAGTTGACAACGGCATGCTTGCGGTACACCAAACCCTTTTTGAAGAGTTCGGTGAACAACCACTGCTCCCACTTATAGTAACCGGGTTGACAGGTTGCCAGCTCCCGGCGCCAATCGTAACCGAAACCGAGCCGAATCAACTGGCCCTTCATATAGGCGATGTTGTCATATGTCCACCCGGCCGGAGCAACCCTGTTCTTCAACGCCGCATTCTCCGCAGGAAGACCAAAGGCGTCCCAGCCCATGGGTTGCAGCACGTTTTTACCCAGCATACGCTGATATCGGGCAATCACATCACCGATAGTGTAATTACGCACATGCCCCATATGCAGCTTGCCGCTGGGGTAAGGAAACATGGAGAGGGAGTAAAACTTCTCTTTACTTGGGTCCTCTTCGACCTCAAAGGTCTTTTCTGTCTCCCAGTATGCCTGCACCTCTGCCTCGAGGGCTGCAGGTTGGTAGTTTTTATACATGTTATGGTCCGACTGGATAGTTGTTAAATGGATTAACCGGAAGGCATGTCCCGTAGAGAATGGTCCCGGTCCGCGCCAACGCGCTTAATATCGCGGAAGGATACCGCAGCTGGCTGCTGACAGAAAGATGCCACACCCAGATCTCGATGAATTCAAGAACCAATAGATACGAACTCACACCCTGCGGTGACCACGCATACTCATTATCAATCTTGGCGATTAGACTTTTATTAATACTGTTTACAGGGTGGAAGCCTAGGTGGCAGGCCTATGTGTAAACAGGAATTCAAGGCAGGCTCATAGTAGGGCTAAGAGACCATCAATCTTGCTTCTTTCAGGGCGGAAAACATTGTTTCGATAACTTCATCGATCACATACTGCCATGCGGCCAGGACCTTGTCATCGTATTCATCATCATAGATCTTGACCGCCTCCAACAGCGCCTCTTTCCACATGTTGAAGTGCTTACGCTGAACATTCAGGCGCTTGTGTATGCGCCCCAACATCTCGATATAGAGTGTCAGCCCTGGCCGCCCCTCGGCGGTTTCAGCAAGCATGAACAGGGTCTCGCGCAACTTTTTTTTCAACTGCGCCATATCTCTATTCTTGAAAAACTCACTGATTTCATCGGACTGGCTGATGAATTTATCGTAAAAACAGTCGAAAAAGGCTGGCGATGAAGTCACTCGCTGCAAACTTTGATTAAATATTTCGAGATTGTGTTGATTCATAACCGACAGTCAATACCAGCCTATTGCACTACTATTTATCGGCCGTAAGCGCCCAGACATTAAGCAGGATTTGTTAACATTTGTGCAAACGGCTCTGCCGGCACCTTTTTTGTGTCCTGCATGGCGGAACGAGCAATTAGCATTCACATTAGATGAGCGAAAAAAAACACCGCTATGTGGCTGCAACCCTGTCGGTTGCACCTGAAAAGCGCCTATTGTAATTGTTGTAACAGACCCTGGGGATATGTGCGGCCATGACCTCATTCTCTGTTTGAGGTCTGAATCGGCAACTAAGAATCTTCTTTTCTTCTCATCCATGATAAGTTACATCTCCAAAACGACAGTAAATGCTATATTACGTACCAAAACAGGAAATTAACATATCTTACTCATTGAATTTGTTTAATTTCCAGTGTGTGGCGACTGGTATTCAAACCCGTTCTGGAATAAATCATTTTTCATGGATGAGACAATGTGAGTGCCGATGCGATGAAGCTGATAATACAGATCCCCTGTTATAATGAAGAAAAAACCCTGGCCCTCGCACTCGCGGAACTGCCCAGAAAGGTGCCTGGCTTCAACCAAGTGGAATGGTTGGTCATTGATGACGGCAGTACTGATGCAACCCGCCAGGTCGCTATCGATAACGGGGTTGACCATATTGTCGGTTACACCCGAAATCAGGGATTGGCAAAAGTCTTTATGTTGGGCCTGGACGCATGTGTAAGGCAAGGGGCCGACGTAATCGTCAATACGGATGCCGACAATCAGTACGATGCCGGATACATCCCCGGCCTGACCCAGCCGATATTGGATGGAAAGGCGGATATGGTCATCGGTGCCAGACCTATCAAAATGATTGAACACTTCTCTTTCACCAAGAAGGTGTTGCAACGTCTGGGCAGCAGTGTGGTAAGAAAGGTCAGTCATACCGACATACCGGACGCCCCGAGCGGTTTCAGGGCCTTCAGTCGCGATGCCGCGATGAAACTGAATGTCTTCAACGAGTATACCTATACCCTTGAAACCATTATCCAGGCCGGCATGAAGCAGATGGCGGTAACCTCGGTCCCGGTCGAAGTCAATGAGGACCTCAGACCATCCAGGCTGGTCAAAAGCATCAGCAGTTACATTAAAAAGTCCATCATCACCATACTGCGGATCTTTGTTGTCTACAAACCGTTCCGTTTCTTTCTCATAACCGGACTGATCCTTTTCGGTATGGGTTTAATCCTGGGTTTGCGCTTTTTCTATTACTACCTGTTCGGGGATGGAACAGGACACATACAATCCGTCATCCTCGCCGGCGTCATGATGGGGATTGGGTTTCAAACCATACTCGTGGCTTTCATCGCCGATCTGTTGAGTGTCAATCGAAAATTACTGGAAGAAGTGCAGTACCGCATCAGAAAACTGGAATCACAACCGGACAAAGGCGAGCGGGATGATTCTACCCAAACCCGGCCCCAAGCAACCTGACCAGAATCACCAGCGGCACAAAGGCAATCAGTGTCAACAGCAGTCCATAGCCGGGGAATACTGCAGCAAGCCAAGCCAACGGCAACAACCATAACAGGTTGATCAGCAGGCCTTGCAGGATAACCCAACGGTGCGCAAGGCTCCGGGAATATTCTGCCGACAGACCTCGATCGATACTGAGAGACTGTCTTTGCCTGGCAAGATGCTGGTAGGCGTGTTTGGCATGAGGTCGGTACCATTTTTCACCATTCGCCATACGCACACCAAGCGTCCATGTGGCATCCACGACGAACAGCCCCAGTAAAATAAGCCAGCTCCAAAGGGAAATTGGGTAGGCATTAGCCGTGTAGAGGGCAAAGACACCCAATGTATATCCGATAAAACCGCTCCCCGCATCTCCCATAAAGATTTTTGCGGGTGGCCAGTTCCAGACCAGAAAACCTGCTAAGCACGCTGCCAGAATCAGCAACCAAGCTGTCGCTTCTGAACCGGCATGGTTGAGCACCAGCACCAAGGCTGCGCCACCCAGCACGGCAATTCCCTGAAGACTGGCGATTCCATCGATACCGTCCATGAAATTGTAGAGATTCAATAACCAAACCAGGCCAATCACCATCAAGGCATCGAGCCACCACCCCTCCAAGCTCAATCCCGGCCAGAGATCAATGGCAGGCATTCGCAACAATGTCACGGCAACAACAGCCGCAATCAGATGAACAGTAAAACGCACCATGGCGGAGACGTGGCGATGATCATCGATATACCCGATCACTACAACCAAACCGCCACCCAAGAGAAGGGTAAGGTGTAGCTTATGGTCAAGATCATCAGTGCTGAAAGAGAAGATCATCGCCCCGGCCAGTAGCGCCAGATAGACCAGAACAAAGGCGATTCCACCCCCGCGAGGCGTCTCAACCAGATGGGAACTGCGATTATTGGGCCGGTCCATCAAACCACGCCGCAATGCATAGGAACGTGCCAGCCCCGTCAATCCCAGGGACAATAAAAAGCTCAGCGCGATCATCCAAAAAGAATGCAGCCACTCAGCCATTATCCAAACTCACCATTTCCGATAGCGCCCGATCCATCTCCATCACGGGCGCCCAACCCAGTCGCTCCCTGTTCTTTGACAGGTCCACTTGAAGGTCTTCAGTCAACCTCGCGATCATTGAGGAGCGCCCTGTCAGCCATCCACCGAAACGAAGCAGCGTCAATGGCACAGGGTACAACCTGGCCCTGCAATCCATCGCATGCGCCAGTTTGCGGATCAGGTCGGGGGTCGACAGACCCTCCCCGTCAGCCGCCAGGAATATCTCACCCGCCGCATCCGGATGAACGACACAGCAATGCAGGAAATCGAGCAGATTCTGGATACTCAAGAAACTGCGACGGTTTGAAATCCCCCCCAGAGGCAGAGGCACATCCCGCCTGATCAGGCGCATCAAACGCTCAAAATTCCCCTTTACTCCGGCACCGTATACAAGGACCGGCCGCACGATGACCAGTTCCAGCTCCGTCTGCTCCGCAACCCGGAACAACGCCTGTTCCGCTTCCCATTTAGAAATACCATAAGCATCTTCCGGTCTGGGCTCATCATCCGCCCTATAGGGTTCTCCATGGGTTCTTTCACCGTTCACTTTCACGCTACTCAGATAGATCATGCGCTTAACACCGGCTTCAGCGGCTTGACGGGCGAGCGCAGCAGAACCTGCCACATTGACTCGTCGAAACGCAGCCAGGGGGTCGGATTCGGACTCACGCATCACATGCACCCGGGCAGCCAGATGAACGACGGTATCCATGCCATCCAAGGCACTGCTCCAGTCAGTCGCGCCGTCTATATCTCCAACCGCAACCTGTTCACACAATTGCCAGTGTGGCGACCTTTGGCGAAGCACGGCCCTTACACCATACCCGCGGGAGAGCATATAACGGCAAAGGTGTTCACCGACGAATCCGTTAGCTCCCGTAACCAGAATAGTGTTCACGGTTCCAGTGCCCGCTGATAGATATTCAAATGGCGCTCAATGACTTGATGAATGGAGAACTCCGCTTCCGCCATCGCTCTCCCCTTCTGTCCCATGGATTGGCGAAGTGCTGGATTTGTAATCAAGCGCCTCAGCGCATCTGCCAAGGGCCTGCTTTCTCTGGCCGGCACCAACAGCCCATTCTCCCCTTCAATGACAATCTCGCGACAACCCGGAACATCGGTGGCGACGATAGCCCTCCCTGTTGCGGCGGCCTCCAACAGCACTTTTGGCAATCCCTCCCGGTAGGAGGGTAAACAGACGATATGAGCATCGCTGTAGATTTCAGGCATATCCTGGCGGTTACCCCACCACTCGACATGACCTTCTCTGGCCCACTCCGCCAGGCGCGCGGCAGGCACAGACTCCGGATTATTTGGATCGATGCCTCCCACCAGGGCAAAGCGGGCCTTGATCCCCATTCGGTGTAACTGCTGGGCGGCCTCGACAAATTCACCGACCCCCTTATCCCACAACATGCGACCAGGGAGAACCACCAGTGGCAGATCATCGCTCTCCGCCGACATGACAAAATTGCCAACATCGACACCTGAGCCCCTAATCAACTCAATCTTATCCTGACTCAGACACTCTTTTTCCAGCAAGTAATCATAATCATCCCGGTTCTGCACAATGACCCAGAGTCGTTTGCGGGAAAACAGCCAACGATAGCTGGTCAGTACCGCAGAACGCGCCATGGCGCTGAACCAACCTCGCGCCAGAAAAACAAAACCCAGACCGGATATTGCATTGACTACAGCAGATACTTTAGCCACACGCGCAGCCAATGTGCCGTACAGGACCGGTTTTATGGTCACATGATGGACGATTAACGGCTGCAACTCCCGATAAAGTCTGTACAGATTCCATATCGTCCGCAGCTCAGCCAAGGGATTCGCACCACTTCGGCTAAGTGAAACCTGCCTATAGCTTAAACCTTCTGCTTTGATCTGCTCCACACCGTCACCGGGGGGTGTGGCGACACACACATCATACCCCTGTTTCTTTGCCGCCAGTGCCAGGGGCAATCGATGAGAGAGAAAAAAACCGGCATCATTGACAACAAACAGAATCAATCGATTGTTAGGCAGGGCATGAGACATGGAGTGTGTCACCAAAACAGAGAAATTGGGTTCTCCCCAAATAGATCAGAACTGACCCTGCATTATAACCGGATTACAGCGGATGCCGCATGGATGCGATCGTCATCTCACAGCAACAGGGTTATCGTTCACGCCTGACACCCAAGCCTCTCAGGAGCCACAAACGCTCCTTTTGCTCCAAAACATGACGCCACACCAGGTAGATAAAACCTGATAGTACGACACCGGCAAACAGGAACTTCTTCATCAGATCCTGAAACTGGGTGGCGAGAACAAAGAGCATGACCGCCAGAAGCAGCGATAATCCGAATCGCATGGCTGATGCCCGACACTCGGGTACCAGCGTCAAAGACATCATATACAGTGCCAGCGCATCCAGCCATGCTCTCAGCGTCCAGACCAGGGCCGCGCCCAGAATGCCGTAGTGGGACAAGGCCCACCACAGACCAGCCAGATAGATCGGCAACTCCAAAAGATGCAGCTTGGCAGACCAATCGGGGTGTCCCGCCGACTGCACCAGAGAAAAAGGCACCAGAGAGAGCCCATAGAAGAGAACCCCGACAGCCAGCCACTGCATCACCTGGTAACCATTGTCAGCAAATTCCTCGCCTACCCACAATTTCAAGCCATCGAATGAGAATACCGAAATCACCAGCAGCAGAGGAAACAGGGCGATAAAGATGTAACTGAGCCCTTTGTTGAACAGTTCAGCCGAGTATTTTCGATCCTGACCCTGCTCTATAGCCAGTGTGGTCGATTGGGCAGGCAGCAAAACGGCGACAAAGGCGGTTGGTATAACCATCAATCGAAATACGATTTCATAGGGTGTCGTATAAAAGGCCACTGCGGTCACCGACAATACCGCGCCGATCACAAAACGATCCATGGATACCATTAATGGCACGACAATGTTGCTCACCGTCATCCACCCGCCAAAACCGAAAAGCGGACGCAATTGACCGGGGTCGATTCGATAGTGTCGGCGTACCTCAGGCACGATTCGAAACATCAACAGGAAGTGAGCCAGGACGGCGATGAATCGGCCGGCAACCAATACAGCAACAATGGGATAAAGGCTGGTGGAGAATGGCAATACTGCAACCGGACCGACAAAGGTAAATATCCCCATGGGTATACGTATGGCTGTCAATAACTTGAATTGCTGATAGGCCGCAATCACACCTCGCAGGCCAACTGTGATGATAACGAATGGAATCGACACGGAGAGGAGATAGAAGGCCTTCAGCGTCTCCTGTTGCAATTCGGACGGAACCTTCAACACCGAGCCAACCAACCAGGGCGTGAGCCAGAAGATGACAACAAATCCAATCACGCCAAGGACAGTCATCAGGATCATAGCCGTCCATACCAGGCCGGGTATCTTGTGGTGTTGATGTTCACCTAGGCACTTTGCGACCAATACCGTCAACGCACGTCCAAGACCAAAATCAAACAGACTGAAGTAACCGACGAACATCCAACTGATTGCCAACAGCCCAAAACGGTCTTTGCCGATGCCGTCAATCAGGATTGGTATGGTGATGATGGCGACAAGGAAAGGGACAACGATACTCAGCAAATTCCAGACAACGTTCCTGGCCAGTCTGCCGCCACGCGTCAGTTCATTATCTTCGGCGCTCATGATCAGCTACGATTCCGGACAGAGAGTCATGTATCCAATCACTCCAAGATTTCAAGTCGTTACGAGGCCTAAACATAACGATGCCTGCAGACCACAAAACTCCGAAAGAGTGGCGTTCTAGAAAAATATCAAACCCGTTTAAGCCCAGCGCCAACCGTGCTTGTGATAAAACACAAACGCCGACTTGGCAAACATGAGAATATGCTTGATTCCCTTTTTTGAAGCGTTGCCTCCACCATGAACGATACGCACATCCGGAACATAGGCGATGGTGGAGCGTTTGCCTATCCTGATTGACAGGTCGAAATCTTCAAAGTAAACAAAGAAATCCGGCGAAAAGCCTTTTACATTCACCAACACATTGTATCGTACAAACATAAAACAGCCGCTGGCCATAACTTCCTTACTGAGCGTACGTCCCGTTAAATCGTATCGCATCTCATATTCCTGCAGACGCTCCGCAAAATATCGCTTCACGAACCTTGGTGCAAAACCACGCAAAAACAGATCGAGAACCGCGGGATAGCGCTTGCAAAGATACTGCTTGTAACCTTCCGGGTCTTCAGAATAGGGGGATAGCAAACCGATGTTGGGATTGTGGTGCATATATTTGATCGCCTTCAGAAAGGCATCCTCGAGCACTTCCACATCGGGATTGATAACCAGATGATAGTCACTCTGTTCATTCAGGATTACCAGATTATGGGCGGCGCCATATCCAATATTACCGCCCGTCCCAAGCACCATCCACTCATGCGCGCCATTTTCGAATACCTGTGATGCCAGGTGCTTAACCTGGTTCAGAATCCCGCCATTGTCGACAACCACAACCTTGGCCTTGAGATCCTGCAACTCCTCGGCGGCATAGTCGAGGGACCGGACTATGCTCACAAGCGTCTCCCTTAGGGTAGGCAGGCCGCTGTCATAGTAGACAATGGATATTACGAGTTTCATGACACTTCCAAGTCACATCAGGCACAAACCGGAAAGAGGAAAAAGCTACTGCTCTTTAGTAGTCTTTTGGCCGCTACTTTCCGCTGCCTTCCGTTTGATCTCCTGAATATTGGCCAACTGAGCGCGGTAGGTATCGACCAGACGATCAACACCACTCGGCTTCAGATATCCCTGATTGCCCGCAGCCACGTAGGTACTATAGGTTGCAGATGCCGACATCAAGGCTGCATTGACCAACGGCAGAGGTTTACCCTCACTCTTGATTTCGTTGGCCAAGGCAATGAAACGTTCGGCCACCGCTGTAAATTCAGCAAATTCTGTTTCTTGATCAGACATCGTCATCCTCGTCGTCTACACCCTTCCAATTCAGTGAAAAATCCTCTGCGATACGCGTCAAGTTCGGATTGTAGGCTGGATCACGCTGCAACAGAGGTCCATATTTTTCCAGCATATACTCGGCTTCACCACTGAAACGCTGTTGTTTTTCCGGTGTGTCCTCCGCACCACGGGAGGCCGATTCGTGATGATAAAGCTCCGCATAGGGTGTCCAAAGATTGTAATAGCCGGCTTGATAAATCCGAATACATAGATCCACATCATTGAAGGCAACCGCGAGATGTTCGCTATCGAAACCGCCCACGGCGTCGAATACCTCCCGCCTAAGCAACAGGCAGGCAGCTGTCACCGCAGTGTAGTTCTGAATCAACACGGAACGCCCCATGTAGCCTTTGTTATCCTTATTCGAATATTTCATGGCATGGCCTGCCACACCCCCGAGACCCAATACCACACCACCGTGCTGTAAGCGGTCGTCCGGATACCAGAGCCTTGCGCCGACGGCGCCTATCTCGGGTCTGACGCCGTGACTCACCATCTCTCCCAGCCAGTCCGGAGAAATCACTTCGATATCGTCATTCATGAAGCAGAGCAGTTCCCCGCTCGCATGTTCTACGGCAAAGTTGTTGATGGCGGAAAAATTGAAGGGATGGTCATAGCGCAATACCTTGGTAGTTTCCAGGCTGTCGAGCTCAGTAAGATACGCCAGGGTCGCCTGATCATCGCTTTGGTTATCGACAATGATAAACTCAATATTCTTGTAGTTGCTCCTCTCACATATGCTCTCAATGCATTGGCGCAGCAATTTTTCGCCATTGCGGGTTGGAATTATTATCGAGACAAGCGGCCGGGAATCCGGCAGTCGATACCGCACCCGGATCATACCCTCGATATACTCCGACTCCGTCACATCGGCTTTAAGTCCGCGAATATCAAGATCGTCCTTAACCGCACACAGGGCCGCATCCATTGCATAGGATTTTGCCTCTCCGCCCGAGGCGGTGCTTTCCGGTATCGCACGCCAGTGATACAAGACCCATGGTATGTGACGCACCTGCTTGCGAGGATCGATCTCCCGCAAACACCTGAGCGCCAGATCGTAGTCCTGCGCGCCCTCGAAACCTTCACGCATTCCGCCCACCTTCTCGACCAGGGAACGCTTGTAGACGCCGAAGTGACAGATCATGTTGTGGGAGCGCATCAGATCAGGGTTGAAATCCGGTTTGAAGTAGTGGTCGAATCGCACCTCTTCGTTATTCAGCTTGTCTTCATCGGAGTAAACAATCTCAGCATGCGGATTGAGAATGATCTCCTGGGCCACAAAATAGAGTGCAAAGTCAGCCAATTGATCATCATGATCCATCAGGGCAATATAATCCCCGCTTGCCATGGAAAAGGCGGAATTCGTGGCATTAGAGATGTGGCCGTTCTCCTCCCGGTAGATGACCTTGATACGTTTGTAACGGCGCATGTATTCATCCAACACGCGCTTTATATGGGGACGTGTGGATGCATCATCAGCGATACACAACTCCCAATCCTCATAGGATTGTGCAAGCACTGAGTCGAGTGCGGCCCGCAGCAAATATTCATCGACGTTATAAACCGGCATGACAATCGAGATAAAAGGCCTGTCAGGATGTTCGTTGAGCTGTTCAACCATTTCAAGGGTCGGCACACCCACAGGTTCCACATCCCTGATCCATAACGAGTAGTCATAGGTTGGCGATGACTCAGTATTCAACCGTTCGCGTATCGCCTCTAGACCACCCAGTTTCCAAAGCCGCGCTGCCTCCCGGCTCCAGTCACGTATCAGACCTGGCTCATTCCTCAATTTCTTCAGCTGCGGCGCAAACCTGCGCATCAGCCGTAATGGCCCGGTCAACGCCATGTAGGTGCGCCAACCGCGACTGTTCACGACTGCCCTAAGATCTTTTTTAGTATGTTTGAGATCATTTTTAAGCCAGAACAGGTCATGGTTCATGGAGCGATTACTCCTGTCCATAATCTGCAGCCGGCTCTGCAATTCACTCCTCAGGCTGCTCTCCTTCGCTAAGGCGTTGTGCGCTTCCCGGGTCTCCCTGACCGCATTCTCCATAGCCTCTCTATGCCTGAGCAACTCATCGTTCAAGGTGCCCAGCGCCTGCTGTTGATCCTGCAGTATCCTGTCCCGCTCTTCCACCATTTTGAGGCGTGTCTCTGCGGTACTGCCCGCCTGATGCAACTCATCGAGAAGATTTCTATAGACCTGCACCGAAGCCTGCATCGGCTTGTCGTTGAGGGGGGGGAATTCTTCGATGTTGACACTGCTGTCCGGGGTTGCAGAGACGATGTACTGGAAGGCTGCCGCATCCGGCGTATGAAACAGCGCGAGCCCCCGTTCAGTCGCTTCAAATCCCATCCTCTCCAGCCGCTTCTCAATTTCGGAATCGGCCATATCGTGGAAAGTGTAGGTAAGCTCGTTAACCCTGAAGCCGCCGCGGACAAACAACTCGCGTAAAGAGTTGTAGGTAAACAGATGCAGATGGGTGCGATCAAGAAGCCCCGTATCCTCATAGGTGAAACGCCCTTCCAACAGTTCGAGACGAAGTGAAGCATGGGCGCCATTGGGCAAGGAGGCGAGAAGAATTCCCCCGTCACTCAACAGCTCGGGAAGTTTCTTGAGCAGGGCAATGGGATCGCGCAGATGTTCGAGTATGTCGGCACAGGTGATGATATCGAAGCATTCATCGCCAAGGCTCTTCAGCCAGCCTCCGCCTTGCACGTCTCCGACGATGACGCGATCGCAGACCGCTTTGGCTCTGTTCGCCATGCCCCGGTCGATCTCAACGCCCACCACATAGCAATCCTTTTCCCGCCGCAGATAGTCCGACATATAGCCGGTCGCACATCCCAGCTCGAGCACCCGGCTGCCAGCCGGTATCCTTTTAACCAACTGGGTATGTGAATTGTTCTCGACGTTCAAATCGAGTTTAAAATCGTATTCAGCCACGTGGGTACTATCGACGAATTAGGTGGATTTGGCTATTTGTCGGTCAGCTACTCGAACCATAGCAGAGCGTCAGTGATTCAACACGGATAAGTGCCGGCAAAAGTACCGATCCGTGCCAACCACTTCATTCCGCACTTTGCTGCTTTTGCGCATACTCTTCGACCTTATCTTCATAAATGCCGGCCTTGTTTTTCTTAAGAAGTCCATCGAAGTAATCATCGCGCCGATTCTGGATATAATCACTCTTCATTTTCGCAACGATCTTATCCTTTACCTGATCAAAGGTTAATTTCTGCGGTGAATAACGGTTCTCCAGTTTGATGATATGATAGCCAAACTGGGTCTCTACAATATCGCTGATCTCTCCCGGTTTATGCATCGCCGCCACAGCCTCGTCGAAAGGCTTGACCATCGAACCCGGTTTGAACAGCCCCAGTGAGCCCTGATTCTTCAGTGTCACCGTATCCTCTGAATAAACCATGACGAGGTCCTCAAATGTGCTTTGGCCGCTGTCGAGCTCGGCTTTCACCTTTTTGATAATCTCGAGTGCCTCTTCCTTGGTGTGGTGCTTGGGTAATCTATCCGTCGTGGAGATCAAAATATGTTTTGCTTCAAATCGCTCGGGTATCGTGTAGGCTTCGGGATTCCCCTGATATTGTTCCTTGGCCGCCTGCTCGAAATCCGGAATAGGTTCAGCGTCGATCTGCTTCAATCGCTCCAAATAGAGCAGTTTCTCTCTTTGACGGCGCAGCTTGGCCTGAAACAACTCTGACTCACCGAGGCCGTTTTTTTCAGCCTCTTCGGAGAGGGCGCGAATCAGGTAGATCTGACGCAACAGTTTCAATAACTGTTTATGGTCTGCCACGACCTTGTTCCTGGCATCCTCCGGCCCACTCAATAACAGTGCATCCAGGTCCACATCCTTGACCTCAATACCTCCACCAAACATCAAAGTCTCGCCGGCTGATGATGTGACAGGCGACAGGCATAGCGCCATTGTCAGTAACAAACAGAACCTCATTGATTACCTCTAAGCAATAAACTGAAAGTAGGATGGGAATTATACGGCGGCACTAAAGACAACGCCATTGCTCTATAGACGACAACTTAAGCAAGCAGTTCAAACCAAACGGTTAAATCATTACCCCCCTAACGTAACTTCAATACCTGATTTATTTGCCAACTGATTCAATCAGGGTGGCCGAAATTCTTCTTTACTCAACAACATTATTTTTCAGACATAAAAAAAGGCAGGCCTTGCGGCCTGCCTTTCAACGTTTCGCTTACGCGATTCGTACTTAGTTGCGGTTGACGCTACGGATCAGGTCAACGGTCTCACCCAGCTGGGCAGGACCGACATCACCCGCCATGGCGGAGAAGCCGATGACCGGAACACCGGTCCAGCTACCGCCACCAACACCGCCGACGATTTCAGTCATCGCGACGATGCTTGGGTTGGTGTTGTAGTCGTACTGTGCGGCAGCGCTGATGGTTACCCAACCAGCCTCGAAGCCAGCATCCAGGTTCCAGTTGAAGACGTTGGCAGCCGGGGTGCCCAGAACGGACTGGTTACCGCCAGTAGCTCGGTTCACGGAGACCACGTTGACCTCACGCTCCAGTGCTACGATGGTCGGTGCATTGATCGGCACAGGCGAGAAGTCGGCTGAGCCTGCAACAACCGTTGCTGTCTGCTCTTCATAGTCGTAGTAGGTCAGACCCACTTCAACGTCAGGCGTAGCATTGGCTGCGTAACCAGCATTCTGACAGATAGCGCCCGCACCGTCGTTCGGGTAGTCGTTGGCAGGCGTACCCAGAGTCGGCAATGCAACGGTAGCACCATCACTAATGCCATCGTTCAAGGTACCAACACAAGCAACCAGAGGACCAGCACCATCAAGGTCGTTGGTCAGGGTGCCACTGTTGTAGACGCCATGCTTGCGCAATGGGAAGGTCAAGACGATATCGGTCTCGCCATTGATACCCGCCTCTACGAAGTAAGGCGCGGAGACAGCATCAGCACTGAGGATCAGGGCCATCGGCATCGGGTTGGACCCCATGGGGATGGATGGGTTAGGCGCGATATCGTTAACGCTACCAGTGTCATACTCAAGCAGAGGAGCAACGATGGTCTTCACTGCAGTACCGGTTGCGTTCAGCAGATTAGCTACTTGCGAGTCGCCAGAAGCCAGCGATGGCAGCAGGTAGTTGGAAGAATCGTCTGAACGATAGTGCTGAGGTACGGTCGCGTAATCATCAACGTGGGCGCCTTGCTCAACGAAAGCAGCACCGGTAGCGGTGTTGATCATGATGGAGTAGGCATTGATACCACCAGTAGGCGCAACCAGACCCGCATTGGTCACTTCAGGATAAGGCAGAGCAACATCAGGATCAGTTGCGACACCTGTGGCAGCCATAGCTCCAGGCTCGAAACCATTAGCAGGAGCGCCCGCCGCACCGGCAGTCCAGGCATCCGCGACAACAGAACAGTCGGCCGGCACGCCAGTGGCGCCATGCAGCAGACCTGCGGTGATATCACGGTCACCAGCGACGGTGTTGATAGCGCCATCAGCAGTACCACTAGCATCGATTTCTGCGAAAAGGCCTCCATCTGCAGCTGGGCCGGTACCGTCAGCAATAACGCCCATCTCGATGATCTCGACATAACCCTCAGTCAGATCTTCGTCGGTGGTAGCGGTGTAGATGTTGCGGAAGTCAACACCAGCCTGCAGCAGAGCCTTGGCAGGATAGGTACAAGTCTCGTCCTCGGTGATGATGTTGGCAACAGAACCGCTCAAACGGATGGTACCGTTCCAGACATCGAAAGGCGACATGTAGATATTGAAGTCGAGCACGTCAGCAGAGATGCGGGACTCACGAAATCTTACCTTGACAGCCTTATAGAGGTTTGTGGTGTTGGTGATGTTGATGTTGGTGATAAAGTTGTTGTTTACATTGTAGTAAGGCAGCAGCGCAACTTGACCTGTTCCGTCTGTATTGACGTGAGCCGCATTGACTCCGGCAGTAGCGGTAGCCATAAGCATGGCTGCAGCGATCTTAGATTTTCTCAACACAGTTGTGTCTCCTATTACTTTTGCGTGTTAACACTAAAAAACTAACTGAGCCTGTTTATGCGGCCAGCTAAAAGCCTTGAGATCAGGCGCATGTCGAGGATTATCGACCTAAACCCAAGACCGTGCAAGGGAATGATCATTCCTTTTGTGAGGGAGGTCTCAGCAACAAGTCACCTTACACTCCTAGTTCTCACGCAGGGAAGTCTAACATAAATCCTCTACCTAACAAACGCTATTCTAGCAAAAAAAACAAAAAATGTTGCAAATTTACCAAAAAAGACACTAACTACATGAAAATAAAAGAGATATATTTTATAGCCTGTTGTAAATAGTGACTTGATCAAATGCTATTGCGACCTGAAAAGCACCCGAATTTTCCAGTCATAGAGCAACTTTAATGATGTATGATCGACACCCTTAAAACATAAATCCATAACTTATTGAATTATAGGTAAATTGTTATGCATGTATCAAAAATACAACAAGTTGTCATATGTGTGGTTAATTCATCGTGGGAAGAAAACCCCAATTTCCATCCCCATCTTTTACCCACTTTTCCTTGATCTGGTTGCCTGTCTCGACAGGCCCCTTCATGAGCGGATAACGGATAACTACCCTTATATCGACCACTGCAGTACAAACTTCAGCGGACTCGCAGGATACCTCAGATACCTCAGCCGATTTCCAGATTCCCACCCCTTTCACCGTCTTCTGATAGTGGGGAAAGGTCGTCACCTGGCGATAGCCTGTCGACAGATATTCATAGGCGGACTCCAGGCGCCCCTCTATCAACAGCCCCCAGCGCTCCTGCGCCCGTTTCGCGACGATCTCCCGATCCGACATCGCCTCATCGTGAGGCGCCGTGGCGCAGCCCCCCGCCATCAGGGGGATTGCCAGCAGGGCCAACCATTTAAAGTGTTGTAGGCAAGCAACTCTCATAATCATAGTCATAATATTCATGTCCAACTGAAGAGGGCCGATTCTACGAGACCGCAATAAAGGGTTCAATCCCTCACCATGCCCTCATACTTCGCCCCAAAACATGGGCAGCGCCGGCCATTGCCACCAGCGACCGGGGTTGATACGGATCCTGCGCTCGATATCCGCCACCAGCAGGGCCATTGATTCATCGGCGGGCAATGCGCCCGCTTCATGGGCCGGTAAAAAGTCGAGCATTAATCCACGCCTGTGTTCCTCGACACAAAAAGGCTGTATCAGGGCGCCGGTCTTTTTCGCCAGTTTAATCGTACCCTCGGGAAAAAAGGCCTCGCGACCGAAAAACGGAACGCCTACCAGGCCGGCGCTACCCTTCGCATAAGGGACATCGAGCAATATGGCGATCGGCTGTTTCCGCAGCGCCTCCAGCAAAGGCCGCATGTTGGCCGTACCGGGCATCAGAAAGTCCCCCCGATAGCAAGCCCTCAGGCGGGAGAGTTTCATCTTGCGATATCTGAACTCGGGCCCGGCCAGGCCCCAGGTGTTCCGCTCTTCATCATCCCTGGCCAAGGCCCCTGTTGCAATACCGTAAGCCGCCGTGGTCACGCCCAGCATCCAGAATCGTCCAAGATGGGCGCCGGCGAAGATCATCGGCCTGCCGTCCCGTCTCGCCTCCAGGACCTGCTGAAAGTTTTTGACTTCGATGGTTTTGGCCACCTGCTCCACGGTTCTCAAGTGCGGATAGCGCCAGGTATCGAGGACCTCTCTCTGCTGTAAGCCATAGAAATAACCGGTCCACTGGCGGTACTGCGCCGAGGATTCGCCCGGAATGGCCCGACTCATCTGATGGGCTATCTGCTCGGCCATCTCTTTCTGCCTCGCACACTCCCATTTACCGTAGAGACTCGCCAACCGATAGGCGATATAGGGCGGGAAACGGGACAATACAGGAAATAGCAACCTGTATTTCAGCGCCAGATCCCAGTGCTCAAATGGCTGCCGCATGCTTCACCGGCCCCCATTGATGGGCCATTTTCACCAATCCCACCTCGCTGCTTTCGTGCCGTACCTTGAACTGGCAGCAGACCGGGCGAGAATCGTAGACGTGCAATCCGCTACGGTCGATCAACCAGGCCTCCAGGGCATAGTCACCCGACATCAACATCAGAGGATCGAAAAGCAGGCGCACACCATGGACCGTTCCGTCAATGGGCAGCAGATTGCATCGGTCGATGAGTGTCGAGACACCGTATACCTGCAGACCGTCATTACGGATAAGCACCAATCCGATATGCACGTCATCGACCGGGCGCGTTCCGATCTCCGCCCGCACATTGATTGCCAAGACGTCTCCCTGCCGGAACAGCGGGGCGCCCTCTGCGGTATCGACACCCCCCTCGAGGGCGACATCCTGCAGGTAGACATCGCTCACCGCATCCGTCTCTGCAGATAGCCGTTGCCCCGCGGGACCGCCGCCCTGCCGGGAACGGACATAATCCTGATAGTCATCCACTACCGTGGCGGAATCTCCCTGGGCCATGATCACGCCATGATCCAGCCAGATCGCCTGCTCGCACAACTCTTTCACCTGATAGAGATTGTGTGAACAAAATACCAAGGTGCGCTTTTCGTCGCGAAACCCCATCATTCGGTCCATGCTCTTCTTCTGGAACAGTGCATCTCCGACCGAAAGGGCCTCATCCACAATCAGTACATCGGGCTCGATCGAGGTCACCACCGAAAAGGCAAGTCTCACAAACATCCCGGACGAGTAGGATTTGACCGGTCGCACGATGGCGTCACCCAGCTCGGAAAAAGCGATGATATCGGGTATGCGGGCATTGGTTTCAGCCGCTCCGAGGCCGAGCATCGAACAGGCCAGACGAATATTCTCCAGGCCGGAGAATTCCGGGTGAAATCCCGACCCCAGCTCCAGGATGGCCGACTTACGCCCTTCTATGCGCAATGAGCCGGTTGAGGGTTGCAAGGTGCCCGCCAGCAGCTTGAGCAGTGTCGACTTGCCAGCCCCGTTGTCGCCAATGACGCCGAATGTCGCGCCTTTCTCGATCGTCAGATCGATTGGAGTCAAGGCCTTGATCTCAGTATGAAAGGGCCTCTTCAACAGCCACTCCTTGAAGAGGTCCGCGGGCTTTGCATATTGCCGATAGTTTTTCGACAACTGCCGGGCTTGAATCGCGATCACAGAAAGTCCTTGGCGCGATGCTGAAGACGCCTGAACAGGGCTCCGACCAGGAGAGTCAGGAGCAAACTTGCGATGGCCAATACCGCCAGATCCGAAACAGGCCACTGGTTTTCCAGAATCACGGCACGGTAGGACTGAACCAACCAGGTGATCGGATTGGCTTCAATTATGGAGCGATATTCCTCGGGGACCATCTCCAATGGATAGATGATCGGCGTGGTGAAAAACAGCGCGGTCAACAACATGGGCAACAATTGACCCAGATCCTTGATAACCACGGACAGGAGCGCCACCAAAGGCGCCAGCGCGAAAGTCAGCAACAGTCTCAAGGCCACCAGCAAAGGCAACAACACCAACGTCACCCCCGGGACATATCCCATCAACCAGGCAGCAACAATCAAAATCAAGAGACCGGTCACCTCCTGTACCAGGGTTCCCATCGTCGCCACCGCAGGAAAGACCGCTGGCGGCATTTGAGTTTTAAGCAGCAGGTCGCGGTTTTCCATCAAGCTGCCACTGGCCCGCAGCAAGCCATCCTGAATCGCGCTGAACGGTATCAGGGCAGCAAACAGATAGAGGGCGAAATCGCCGGTGTCTCCACCGGGCCGAAAACTGACCTTGAGTATTCCCGAGAAGACAAAGCTGTATACAAGCAACAGAAACAGTGGCTGCGCCAACAGCCAAAGCGGACCCAGCAAGGTGCCTTTCAGCCTCAGCAGGGTATCGCGTCGCACCATCAAGATCAGACTCTGACGATGGCGAAAGAGATCTAGATAAAGCTTGAACAATCGTCTTAAACTTCCAGCAGGATGGGTTGGGAGTGCATCATACAACAGTTGATTCTCAATGCCGAATCGTATCACCGCGTGGTTCGCTTAACAGGCGATGTTCGTGGTAACGTCTGTACCGAAGGAACCACACCATCAGCCGTGACAAGGACGGGCTTCTACCCGGTCGAGATTGTACCCTGCCACGATTTTATGAGGGCAAAGTTGAGCGGACTTTTATCTATCGTGCGTCCATATGTGACAACGTCAATATCCATTCTGGCTCTGCTGACGGTAACCTTTCTCGCCAATCAAAGCGCACTTTCCGCGTTCTGGCGTTTCGACGACGGCTGGCTTCTCGATTACGCCAGTCGTTTTTCACCTTCAGACTACTTCCTCAACCCGGCAATCACACGGGGTTATTCGTTAAACAACCTCACACCGTTCAATCCTTTCATATATGATATGAACCTCTGGTTGTTCGGCGTTTCACCCCGGGGATTCTACGTCCAACACCTGGTGGTAATGGCCGGGTGCGCGATCACCACGCTTCTGTTGCTCCGCATCTGGCTCGCCCCACGCTTCGCACTCGCGGGCGCCGTTCTGTTTCTGACCGGGGCTCCATCATTAATCGTTTCTCAACAACTGATGGTTGGCCACTATCTTGCCGGACTGATGTTCAGCATCCTTTCAGTACACGCCTATGTGCGCAGTATCGAGAGAGAGAGTTGGCGGCTTGCCCTGGCCGCACTGCTGTTCTATATGTTGGCCACCGCCTGCAAAGAGATCTATGTCCCACTGCCGGTTACCTTGCTTTTCATACCTAAAGGCACGCCGGGCAGACGGATCATGCATGCAGCGCCAATGTATGGCTGGATACTCTGTTATACCCTATGGCGCTATCTCGTATTGGGCAGCTTGATCGGCGGCTATGACGCCATGTCCCACGGTAACACATGGCCGGAAAAGCTGTCGCAGCTTGCTGGAATCCCCCATCTTCTGTTTGGCGGCGCGCCTCTGAACATCGCCGTGATGGTGGCGGTTGGCGCGCTGGTCAGTCACACACTGTACAAAAGAAGACTCAATCTGCCGCTGACCACGGTAATTGCAGCTGCTGTTTTACTGCCAATGGTGCCATTGCTTGAGTTTCCCGGGATCACACGACCGAATCGTTATCTATTTCTGCCCTGGTGGCTGATTTCCGTCATTTGCGCGGTCGCTGTCGCCAGCCTGCCTTCATCGAAATACCCCTATCGCATGGGCATCAGCCTGTTCTTGATAGTTGGGGTGGCCATTCATGCCCAGCAGGCGCGAAGCCGTGCTCAACCCGAACTTCATGCCTTTGATACCAAATACCGCCTGTTCGCTTCAAGAGCACCCGATACGGTCTACTTTTCAAGCAATAAGGATGCTTATCATCAGGAGACTGTATTAAACGGCATCAGAAATGCCCTCAACCGGGTACACGGCGCCAAGCTGCAAAGAGTTGGCATACTCACGAAAAGAGAGAACCTAACCAGGCTCAACAATAGAATGTTTTCCATTGTGCAATATGATCAATCATGCAATTGCATACGAGAGATTGATGACCCATTACCCGAGAATGGGGATTCCAAGCACAGTTGGCAGCCCGGGGGGCTTGAAGTGACTCTCTCTCCACCCTATCCGCCGCTGTTCGAATATGCCACTGGGGAAATCGAACACATCAGCGTAGAGGGCAACAACCTGAATATCAAAGGTTGGACCGAACTGAGCAACGAAGACCTTGAACAGCAGTTCTTGATCGTTACGCCGGGCAGACCGGAACAGACACGACTCACTTCAATCAGGACAGACACACAGAATAAACTCATGCAGAGGTATAGCTTCGATCTGCGCTTGAGTTATCGCGATGAGACAAAGGCAGCACTTTACCGATCGGGGATCTGCCTGCTGACGAGGTCCATGCTGACGCCCGTTAGATTGATTCGCGATGCCAACAATCACGGCTGTAACGGATTTCTGAGTTCCCATCGATGAGTTACTCCTCCCTGCGAAGCCTCGTTGAAAAAGCTGTTTCGCTGCAGTTTTCACGCTATTTGTTGGTTGGCATCGTTGCCTGGATCATTGATTTCATGGTCTTCGTTTTGAGCCATGCCGCGATCGGCATCGTGTGGGCGCAGACGGCGGCAAGAATCAGCGGCGCTGTTACCGCTTTTGCGGGTCATAAGATATTTGTTTACAACAACAGAGACTTTACTCGACGCCAGTTAGGCAAACAGGCATTCGGCTATCTGCTGCTTTGGCTGTTCTCATACCTGCTGAGTGTCGGCTGTATCATTTTGTTTACTGACAAACTGGGGCTCGATCCCATCCCGGCGAAACTGCTCACTGAAATTATCCTGATCGGCATCAATTACATTACAATGAAGCGGCTGATTTTTCTTTCATGAGCCGGAGAGACCCATGCTTATCTCACTGATTGTTCCCATCCACAATGAGCAGGACGGACTAGCGCATTTCTGGCAGGCTGTCTCGACAACGTTGGAACAATCCGGCTATGCGTTTGAAATGGTCGTGGTGGACGACGGATCCACGGATGACTCTTGGCGGTTGATCTCTGAATTGACCGCTGCAGGCCAATCGTCGATCGATGTTACGGCAATTCGTTTAAGTCGAAATTTCGGTAAGGAGGCCGCTATTCTGGCCGGCCTGCGACGGGCCGGCGGCAGTGCCGCCATCGTCATTGACGCCGACCTGCAACACCCGCCGAAGCTGATACCAAGAATGCTGGATATGTGGGACAAGGGAAAAATCCCGATAGTGGAAGGCGTGAAACGCAAGCGCCAGCATGAGTCAACCTTAAAGCGCGTCGGAGCCACCCTTTATTACCGTATTTTCAAGCTATCGAGTGGACTTGATATGGAGGGTGCAAGCGATTTCAAATTGCTCGACCGGCGTGTCATTGACCACTATATCAATCTGCCTGAAACCGCTCGTTATTTCCGTGGCCTGACTGCATGGATGGGATTCGATTCCGCCTCCCTCGAGTTTGAACCGCCAAACAGAGAGGCCGGGATGAGCGGATGGAGTATCCGTAACCTGTTGGCGCTGGCCAGAACGACCATTATCAGCTTTTCGTCACTACCACTCAGAATCGTCACATGGCTTGGAGTGATTGGACTGATCTTCAGTCTGGGCTTGACCATCCAGACCTTGTGGCACAAATGGATGGGGTACGCCGAAGAGGGATTCCCAACCGTCATTCTGCTGATCCTCGGTATGGGCAGCATGATTCTCTTTGGCCTTGGTTTAATCGGAGAATATATCGGAGAAATATATCGTGAAGTGAAAAGAAGGCCTTCATATATTGTGTCCGATATACGCTCTGCCTCTGACCGCGGCGGAAATCCCGGTAGCGAACGGCCAACCGATACTGAACCGGCCTTATTGCGCGATGATGATTACGATTAAGCGTCACACATTGAACTTCATACCACGATACCGATCTCAGTCCTAGTTTTGATAAGATTAAAAAAATCCGATTTGAACCATTTCATGACACTCAGGAAATATAGTAACGATGAGACGTTTAAACATTACATTATTGATTACAGTACTATACTGTTCCTTACCTCTCTTCGCCGGTGAACTTGCTTCCGATAAACAGCAGTACAGTTATACTATTGGCGTTCAGATCGGCAAGATGCTACGAGCCCAGCAGACTGGCGAGCTTGATATGGAGACATTTCTCCAAGCCGTTGAAGACTCTTTGCATAACAGAAAATTGAAGCTCGACGCGAACCAGATGCGTGCCGCCATGAAAAAGCATTATGCAGACATGGAAACGCAACGCGCTAAAACCGCAACGGAAAACAGCGCCCAGGGCACTGCCTATCGTGAGCAAAACGGTAAACGTAAAAACGTCGTGACCCTGAAAAGTGGATTACAGTATGAGGTGATGAAAGCCGGCAACGGCGCATCACCACAGACCGGTGATGCGGTAGAGGTGCACTACCATGGCACCCTCATCGACGGATCAGTCTTCGATAGTTCCCGACAACGGGGAAAACCGGCTAAATTCGGCCTGGACAAGGTAGTACCCGGTTTCAGGGAGGCCCTGCTTCTGATGAAACCCGGGGCGAAATGGAAAATAGTCATCCCACCTGAGTTGGCTTACGGTGAACGGGGGGCGGGTAAGAAAATCGGGCCCAACGAGACGATAATCTTCGAGCTTGAACTCATCAAGGTGGCGGCAAAACCAAAATCCGCCAAACAGTGAGGCGTTGCCGCAGGATTGACCGGCTTACCCCCGTTGTGAATTCAGACGCTCTTCCACGTGTTTTTTCATATTCAGTAAATCAACCGTGGAGAGCGTCTGAATAGGCTTCATGCCACTCAATCGTATGGATGTCAGATAGATGGGATATCGCTCGTCGCTGAAGCGAATGCCGTGAATGTATTCAAAGGTTGCGGCATAAAGATCAGCGCCATACTCCAGACGGGTAAACTCCTGATCGCCACAAATCAGGGAAACTGGCTCTCTCCTTGTCATGCTGGAATCGCCGATCATGGTTAGTTCCAGATAGTCATCGCCATCCACCAAGGGTACACGCCGCTGTTCAGTGTAATATTGTCCATCCCTGTCGATGGAGAGTTGATAGAACTCCGGCTCGAGCAACAGATCGCTTGGCGTATCCAGAACAAGATTACGCAGCTGCTGCAGGCTGTTGAGGAAACGGCGCTGCTGTCGCATGAGAAATCGGGGACTGTCAACCGCGATAGTCTGCTGAAACAGGGCTCCCTGCTCATCAAGGACATAGATTTCAGCATGCTTTCTCTGGATTCTGAAGAAGAGTTGTATAACATCCGGTTTATTTAACTTATAGAGTATCGGATAGGGACTGTTTACGAGTATCTCAGGATCGAATTCGAGGGCACGGTAGGTCTGTTGCGGCAGTTCCAATTCGTCGATAAGACTCTCGAATGACTCCAGGCTTTGCCAGATATACTCAGACTCAGCCTGCTTCTGTACGATAAAAAAGGCCCTTCCCATTCGGAAAACATAGCGACCATTATCGAATTCGTCACCGCTGAATCGATTAATCACATGATTGAACAACTCTGTCACTCTCAATGCGATCTGGCCACCCCTCACACCTGAATAGCTGTAGGCGCGTATCAGAGAGCGCGGCAGGTCCCGTTCGGGCTGCAGATTCAGGATATAGCAGAGCACATCCATCAATCCCTCAGCCCCCTCGTGACGCGATACCTGCAACTCCCCCCAGCTGGTCTGATGTATCTTTTCCAGGTTCATTACCAGATTGGTGCGCGACGAAGCAAAACTCAGTGGATCGTGGCGCTCGCTGGTTAGTTGCATTCCCTCCCTGGTCAGATGTTCCATCGGATCAATGCCAATATTGATAAACAGTGCGCTCAAGACAATCGATGCCGGTTTGGCGAGAGTCGCCATACCCGCAGATGGGGGCATGTATTGGGGAAAGAGGCGGCTGACGCTCCTCTGCAGTGAGAGCAACTCATCCCGTGGCAGTGCCGACTCGCCCGCATCGTAGGTAATAAGGGTGACATTTCCCCAAACCTGATTGACGTGGCTCCACAACAGGATCTCGATCAGGTTATTTGAGATCTTTATCGGCCGATGTTCGATTGCCTCTCCCGCTTCCAGTTTACCGCGATATAACATCCATGCCGGCTCCCCATCCCTTGTCGAGCGATAGTGGAGTGAAAGATTCTCCTCGGTGAGATTTTTCGAGATACCGGGATTGATATGATCGATCTTCCCGGGCCGATGATCGAGCGCGGTATAGAGCTTACGCCCCAACAGATTGAGCTCATGGGGGTCGATGTGGCTCTCCCGGGCATACTTACGGGCGAAATCGGTCAACAATCTGTAGCTGCGCGTCAGTACCCCGACCAGTGCATTGCGTTCCTTGATGACCCTGTCTATCTTCCAATCTGACCGGGTATCCATCATCTGTAATTGTGTCTGTCCCCAGCCCCACTGTCGAGTCAGTGTCAGCATGGATCGCAAACGCCAGTTATCGCTATTCCGAGAACGGCTCAGCCGTTCGCCAACCTTGAAGTAGAAGCAACGGCGTGCAAGCTCCAGACGATCGAGATCTTTGTTCTGCTTCAAATAGGCCTCGACCTGCTGATAGAGCAGAATATAGGAATCCAGTTTGTCGATATCCTTCTCACCGTCGTAGATCGCCCGTTTCGCCTGCTGCGCCAACCAGGGCGGCGAGGGATAATGGCGGCTGTAGGCCTCCATGAGAAAGATCTTCAGAATCGATTTGTAGGGTGAATCAATACCTTTATAGAGTTGCCACAGTGCTGCACCGAAGAATTCACCGGCTTGCACATGGTCAAGTCCACCCAGGTCAAAGATCTCAGCCGCCTTGACAAAGCGATTGGTGAGCAGATAGTCGGCAAATGCCTGATAGTCAGCCTCTTTATCGGGTGGAACCAGCCACCATAAAGGATATCGTCCTGCGAGCAGCACCGCGCTGCGATAAAACTCTTCCAACAACAGGTTATGCTGCGTAGTCCCCGTGCTCTCATGGGACAGCTTGGCTTTCTCCCCCTGCCGGAATCGCTCGGGATCGATGAGAAAGATATGCAGTTCCAAATCCAGCTCTGCAGCGCTCTTCTCTATCTGGGCTGCCTTTTGCTGCAGTTGCTGACGCTGCTTTTCATTCAAGGCCGGGTCAAAGCAGAGCCATAGGTCGAAATCGCTACCCGATGATTGACCGATCGTACCCGTGCTGCCCATCAGATAGAGACCATGGATGTGATACACGCGCTGCGCACGCTTCTTAAACTCGAAACTGCGGCTCAGTTTGTTTGCCGCTTCCAGAGCCTTTCTGGAGGGACTGTAATCTGAGATGCCGGTGGGCGTTTCGCTGCTGACGAATCCGGGCAGCATGGGATGATTGATATGCAGCAGCAGTGGCAGAAGGTGCATGAACTCCTGCTGGCTTTTCCGCAGCTCAACCAGGATTCGCCGCAGGCGTTCACGATGCAATCGCATGAAGCGTTGACGGACGGCGTTCAGCTCCTTTCTGCTGATTCCCTCATCGAAGCTGATACGTTGCGGTTCGGGCATACGCGTTACTACCGATAATGAAAATGCTGAAGGATGTCACAGCAGAGTTTGCACGTAGAGGTCATTTATTTCTCCAGGTCCTCTTATGCAGCGCATATAGCACCGGACAACAGGTGAAGTTTGCTGCGCAGGTCCGCCAATCACCTATTTAAAGTGTCCGACAACACCAGCGAGATAACGACTGTAGGATACTGCTCCTTATTCAGCGGCCTAGGCTTCGATCGACTCGATTGTCCGGGTAATCAGCCGCTGTGAATCATCACCTTTAGACCATTCCGACACGCCGATCCTCAACTCGGGAACAGGATTCTCCCCAAGATCGGACAAGGCGCCTCCACGGCACTCGTTGGCGATCTGTTGCAGCAGATTCTCACCATCCTTTATGGCGGTCTCAGGCATCACGAGAAGAAACAGCTGATCTTCATAGCGGCCGATAACGTCTGCCCAGCGTAGGCGTTCACGCAGATACTGGGTCAACACCAGAATAGAGGTGTCCGGTAATGCCCCCCCATCCTGGTCGGGATGGCTCAATCGCATTGCACCCAGAGTCAGTAAATTTCCGTAACGTCTGCTGCGGGTTACCTGCGCACTTATTGCCTGAACCGTGGCGCGTCGATTGGCCATGCCGGTAAGTTCATCGGTAATCGTGAGATCCTGCACCTGTCTGCGCAATTGATCGGTCTCACGTTGCGCCAGGATCAACTGGCTAATATCCTGATAGAAATGCAATCTTAACTGGGCATTCTCGCCATCCACGACCTCACGCACTTCGCGTTGCAGCCATCGTTCGCCTTCACCATTGAGTGAAAGGTGCAACATATCGGTCTCGTCAAACAGGGCATGCAGACTCTCGGGCAGTGTATTCTTGTCTTTACCGATAAGCTCATCACCGGACATATCGAGCATCGCTTCCAATGCAGGATTCATCCATCGAATACAGACTTCACCGTCTATAGCCAGCATACCAGTAGGACAGACATCAAAAAGTTCTCGGTTAAAACTGATTTCGGCCATTATTCGATACTCTCTCTATCATCCTGATGCGCAGCCTCGCAGGCCGGCACGAGTTTCAATACAGGTTCACAGACTCAACAATGTTGAACCTCAGAATTATTGAGCGGCTGACGAGAGTAATTCTTTAATTCTTCACATTCGGAGCTGCCGTGCCGGCCTGATATGCCCATTGATAGAGAAAATCAGATTAACTGGCTGTAAATACTTTGCTTTTTCCCAATCTTTGACGACTTGGGAAACATAGTGAGCGCTTTGCGATATCAGTTATAGACAGCCGTAATTCGCCATTGCAGACCCTGCAGGCTGAGGTGGGCGTGCACTGGATTGTCGTCCAGATCGCCGATGCGTAACAACAGCCTGTCGGGACCATCAAAAAATGCATAGGTCATGCGATCCAGAATACCGCCTTGCTCAGCTTTTCGATTATGCGATCGCAGTTGAGCAACAACCCACTGGTTGTCGACCATGTGCTCAACCGCATCGGCGCCCATGCGTTGAATGCCGTTTTGCAACCAGTCGATAAAGCTATTCGAGACCTCCCCGATGGTGCTTTGCACATTCTTGTTGAGCTTGCGTTTGATCTGCTCCCTAATTGAGGCCAGATCGATCATCTCACTGAGCGTCTGCTGATCATTTGCCTGGAGGGCCTGATCCAGGCGATAGACTGCGGTATAGGGCCAGACCAGGAATGCGAGGGTGATCAGAAATAGTAGTGCGAAGAAGCCTTTCATATCGCGAATAGGTCTCTGTCCTGTTATTACAGGCAATCATGTTGTTACCGAATAATCGGGGATTGCTCAGCATGCAATCCCTATCTCTTCTTATCAGTGCCTGGATCGACGCGGGGGGCGTTCTTCCCGGGGCTTTGCTTCGTTGACGCGTAGATTGCGCCCACCAACCTCTTTTTCATTCAGCGCCTTGATTGCGTTTTCGGCCGCCGATGAATCCGGCATCTCGACAAATCCGAATCCTCTGGACCGGCCTGAAAACTTGTCCATGATAACATTCGCACTGGAGACATCTCCAAACTCAGTGAAGAGCTGACGCAACTCATCGTCCTTAACACTCCAGGGCAGATTTCCTACATAAATATTCATCATCAAATCTCAAAATGCGTGCATGTCCCAATACAAGCAATCAAACAATCCAATGCACAAATCGTTTGAATGCGGGCTACAGCCAGCCCTTATTCCTGCTGAAGTTGACTGTCCAAGGATCAAAATCCTAATTCCCAGTGGTGACACTTTAGACTGTTTCATCGTTTTCTGCAGCCTCCAGTTGCTCACTGATGGCCAACCAACGCCGTTCACACTCACTCAACTCTCTGTCTAAATCACTCTTTTCTTTAAGATTATGTTTTAAATCGTTTTTTGACGATGGGTCGTAGAGCGCCGGATCCGCCAGCACCTGATCCAACTGTTGTTGCCTATGGTGTAGTTTTTCTATTTCTTGTTCAATTTTCAATTGTTGCGTGCGTAAAGGCTGAAGACGTTTTCGCTGCTCAGCCTGCTGGCGCTTTCTATCCTTTCTGGCCGCCGCAGTATGGCCACTCGATTGTGAGTCGACCTGGGCTCCGCTCCCACCGCTTCCGCTACGACGTTCCGCTGCCAGCCATTGCGGGTAATCATCCAGGGATCCGGCGAAGGACTCCACCTGACCACTATACACCAGCCAAAACTCATCTGTGGTTATGCGTAAAAGATGGCGGTCATGGGATACGATCACCATGGCCCCCTGATAATCCTGCAACGCCTGACCCACGGCATAGCGCATCTCCAGATCGAGATGGTTGGTCGGCTCATCGAGCAGTAACAGGTTGGGGCGTTGGTAGACCAGCATAGCAAGTACCAGGCGGGCCTTCTCGCCACCGGAAAAGGGGGCCACCGGTTGTAACGACTGATCATCATGAAAGCCGAACCCACCCAGATAGCTGCGCAGGGATTGCTCGCTGGCCTTGCGATCCAGTCGTTGCAGATGGAGCAGCGGAGTGGCCTCGGGATCCAATTGCTCAAGCTGATGTTGAGCGAAATATCCTATCCGCAGCTCTTGTGCCGGCGACCGTAAACCGGAGATCGGCTCGAGTTCTCCCGCCAGCAACTTGATCAGGGTCGATTTGCCTGCGCCATTCGGTCCCAACAGGCCGATACGGTCACCCGGCGCCAGGTTGAATTGGACATCTTTCAGAATGGCCTGTCCGCCATAGCCCACCTCCAGGTCACTCAGCTGAAGCAAGGGGTGTGGATTCTTATGCGGCTCGGCAAAGCTGAAATGAAAGGGCGAATCCACATGGGCAGGGGCGATCACTTCCATACGCTGCAACGCCTTCAGGCGGCTCTGCGCCTGGCGCGCCTTGGTGGCCTTGGCCCGAAACCGGTCGACGTAACGACGGATATGGGCAATCTCCCGTTGCTGTTTTTCATAGGCCGCCTGCTGATTGGCCAGGCGCGCGGCACGGGTATTCTCAAAGCCGCTGTAGTTACTGTTGTAGAGGATCGCCTGCCGATGCTCGATATGGACGATATGATCTGTGACCCGATCGAGGAAATCACGATCATGGGATATCAGCAACAGGGTGCCGGCGTAGTTGCGCAACCAGGTCTCCAGCCAGATCACCGCATCCAGGTCCAGGTGGTTGGTAGGCTCGTCAAGCAGCAACAAATCGGAGCGGCACATCAAGGCCTGCGCCAGATTGAGGCGTACCCGCCACCCCCCTGAAAAGCGGTTGACCTGTTGTAACTCATCCCCGGGTGAAAAACCCAGTCCATGCAGCAGCTCACCGGCGCGGGCCTTGGCGCTGTATCCGTCAACATTGTGGAATGCCTCGTGTAACCGCGCCAGGACGGCTCCGTCACCGGCCGCCTCGGCCGAGCACAGCTCCCGCTCGATTTCCCGCAGTCCACGGTCACCATCGATGACATAATCGAGGGCGGAGCGAGTCAGCGCCGGAGTTTCCTGTGCCACGTGGGCGATCTCAATGTTCTGGGGCAGGGAGAGATTTCCTTCGTCTGCATGCAATTCACCCAATATCAGATCGAACAGGCTTGATTTACCACTGCCATTGCCCCCGGTAATACCGACCTTCCACCCGGCATAGAGGGTAAAGTCCATCTGCTGCAAGAGCAGTTTGCTGCCGCGTCTGAGTGAAATGTGGTCAAACTGGATCATCCCGGGACACGCTGATGATTATCTCAGGATTCGCAGATGGTCGGGGTGCAACGCCTTGAACGTCACTCCCAGCCCTTGATATCCTTCGCTTCGCCATCGCCCCCTTCTGCACCATCAGCGCCGAGGGAATAGAGATCATAGTCGCCGTGCTCACCGGGGAAACTGTATATATATTCAGCTCCCCAGGGATCCTTGGGCAATTTTGTCTTTTTCAGGTAGGGACCATTCCAGTTTTCCACCCCATCGACACGCTCCACCAGCGCCCGCAGGCCGTGATGGCTGCGTGGATAATTCCCCGTGTCGAGACGATAGATATCCAACGCCGCTGAGAGCTCCTCCAATTGTACCCTGGCAGTCTTGCTTTTCGATTCACCCAGAGCATTCATCACCTTGGGGCCAACCAGCCCGGCCAACATCGCAAGAATCGCCATGACCACCAACAGTTCGATGAGGGTAAAACCGCTGCGGCGGTTCCGGCATGGAATCAATTTCATTATCAGACTCTCTTCGCTATGGATGGCTTCAGCCTACTTACATGTAAATAAAGAAAAAATTATACCAGCAATCATCGACCATGGTTCTATCCGGATTTTCAGGTGGAATGATATGCATCTCTGAACGGTCATTTAAGAACGAAATGTGCAGACATCGCTCTGCCCCATTAGCGCAATGGGGTAGAATAGTCTCAAAACAGCAGTCCATACTTGAATTTACAGGGCCCGGGAGCGCCTGAATGAGCAAACACATATTACCTCATCATCTACGTTCGCAAGCAGTAGCGCTGGCGCACGATGTGCTGATGGTACCGATCGCCTGGCTCTTGGCATACTGGTTGCGCTACAACCTGGAGGTGGTACCTGCCGCCTATTACGAGGATGCCATGGTAGGCCTGCTCTTCGTCCTGCCGATTCAACTCACTGCATTTCTGCTGTTTGGCCTCTATCGCGGTATCTGGCGCTTCGCCTCTCTGCCCGATATCGTACGCATTCTGAAGGCGGTCGCGGTCGGCACCGTAGTCAGCGTGGCACTGTTGTTCATCTTCACCAGAGCGGGCGGCGTTCCGCGTTCTGTTCCGGTGATCCATGCGATCCTGCTGGTGATGCTGTTAAGCGGTCCGAGACTGATCTATCGCCTGCTCAAAGACCACCGCCTGGACCTGTCACCCGGCCAACGCGTTCTGATCGTGGGCTCGGGCAAGGCCGGCGAGATGCTTGCCAGGGATATCCTGCGCAATCGTCGGGGCGATTACACCCCCGTTGCCTTTGTCGACGACAAAAGACGGCGCCAGGGCCGCGAGATCCATGGCATACCGGTATCCGGCACCTGTGACGACATCCCACGGCTGTGCGAGGATCTGGCCATCGATATCGTAATGCTGGCTATCCCATCAGCCTCTTCCAGACAGATGCGGCGTGTCGTCGAGCTTTGCGAACGGGCGGATATACCTTTCAGGTCAGTGCCGCAACTGAATGACCTGATATCCGGGAATGTACAGATCAACAACCTGCGTACCGTATCCATCGAGGACCTGTTGGGGCGCGACCCGGTATCCCTCGACTGGAATAGCATCGACAGTGCGCTCTCCGGTAAGGTGATCCTGGTCACCGGCGCCGGCGGTTCGATCGGTTCCGAACTCTGTCGCCAGCTTGCCAAGATCAAGCCGGCCCGGCTGGTGTTGCTGGAGATCAGTGAATTCAACCTTTACACCATCGAAATGGAACTGCTCAGCGCCTTTCCCGACCTCTCCCTGGAGTGCCGTCTCGGCGATATCATCGATCAGCCATTGGTGGAAAACCTATTCGCCCGGACAAGGCCCGAGGTGGTGTTTCACGCCGCTGCCTACAAGCACGTCCCCATGCTGGAACACCAGCTGCGCCAGGCAGTGCGTAACAATATTCTGGGCACGCAAATCCTGGCGCAGACCGCCGACCGCTTCAAATGTGGCGTCTTTGTTCTGGTCTCCACCGACAAGGCGGTCAATCCCGCCAATGTTATGGGAGCATGCAAACGGGGGGCGGAGATCTATTGCCAGAATCTGGATGCCCACTCTGACACAAGATTCATCACCGTACGTTTCGGTAACGTACTGGGATCCGCCGGCAGCGTAATCCCCCTGTTCCGCAAGCAGATCGAGGCGGGAGGGCCGGTCACCGTGACCGATCCCCGCATGGAGCGCTATTTCATGACTATCCCGGAGGCCTGCCAGTTGATCATGCAGACAGTGGTACTGGGGAAGGGCGGTGAGATCTTCGTGCTGGACATGGGAGATCCAATCAAGATCCGTTATCTGGCGGAACAGATGATTCACCTGTCAGGCAGAACACCGGGCACAGACATCCTGATCGAATACATTGGCCTGCGTCCAGGCGAAAAGCTCTATGAGGAGCTGTTCCACGAGAAGGAGCAGTTGCACAAAACGGATCATGAGAAGGTCTTTCTCGCCCATCATCGACAGGTTGACTGGTCCGGGCTCCTGGATAACCTCGATAAAATGAAAGAAGCCTGCGACGGGTATGAGACAGGATTATTGAAGTCCCTTCTGGATAAATTAGTGCCGGAGCATGCCGAACTCGAAAAGAGAGCCAATTCAACCCACGAGGCTACTGCTTGACTGGGCAAGATGCCACACCCGGAAGAATCCCACTGAATGATAAAGGACCGTCACTCTTCATTTCATTAAATGATTTCAAATAATAAATCGGCCGGGCTAAGAAAACAGAAATTCTATAAAAGCATTAAACCAATATTTTCTGATACTGACTTGGTTCCCGAACAAAAACACAATGCCTAATATTTTCAATCTAATAACCGACCGGCTGCTGCGAAGAACATGGACTGAAACACAGATACGCATGCTTGTCGGAGAGTATCGCGAGTTATATCACGCTTATGCGACTGATGAATCCAACCGGGTCAACGCCGCATCGGGCGGGGCCGGATCCGCACTCTTGATTTCACTCCTGGAGCAGGATGAGATCGATGGCGCGTTGGTTTGCAACACCGTTATTGAGAAAGGAAAGGTTAGAGCGCATTTTTCAATTGTCACTTCCAAGCAAGAAATCCTTGATGCCCAAGGAAGTAAATATGTAGAAACCGCCTTTATGAAAGAGGCCCTGCCCCTGATTCGTCAATTTCATGGGCGCGTCGCCGTGGTCGGCCTGCCCTGTGATATTACAAATCTTACTCGTTGGATTGCAAAAGATAACGACATCAACAATAAGGTCAAGCTGAAAATCGCTTTGGTCTGCGGACATAACTCAAGGACCGAATTAGTTGATGAGATCTCTGAACAGCTGAAGAAAGAGGCTGCCAGTCCGTTGCGCTCTTATCGCTTTCGCAAAGGTCACTGGCGGGGCGAGTTGGAAGCCGAGTTTTTGAATGGAACCACCATCAGAAAACCATTCTCCTATTTCAGTCTTTATCAAAATCTCTACTTTTATTCGGAAAAGAAATGCCTGGTTTGCCATGATCATTTCGGTTATCAAGCTGATATTTCCCTCGGAGATGTGTGGGCCTACCGGTTTAAACAGGATCCGATAAAGAAAACGGGGGTAATAATACGCACCCAGCAAGGCATTGATTTATGGAATAGCGCAAACCGCAGTGGAGCAATCACTGCAGAAGTCCTGGAGATATGCGATGTTCTGGACGGGCAGGCTCGTACCGCCCCCTTCCATTATAACGTCAGCGCGAGGAATCGCGTGGCCCCATTATTCGGCTATAAAATCCCGGATAATATCAAGGCGCGGGTTTCATGGCATGCATGGCTCACCGCGCTGTTTACACTGTTCAACATGCGCTGGAGTGAGTCATCGCAGTGGAATAAGTTGATATTCAAATTACCTCGTCCGCTTCTAAAAGCCTACCTCTACCTTAGAAAAGGCATCGAAACCTTACCATGAAAACCATCTCAATCATTGCGGCAACAGTGAGTGGTAACCGGGGCGCCGAGGCCATGTTAACCACCACTATCGGAAGAATACGCGATCGCTATCCAGAGGCGAACTTCAACATCTACACTTATTATCCAAGGCGGGACCGGGAACTCATCAACGATCCAGGAATTAAGGTTTACAGCGCAGATCCCTTGTACCTGGTTACTGTGCTTCTACCCTGCTCATTTCTATTGATGTTACTTAACAGTCTGCGTCTTAAAGTATTGGCCGGGCTGATACCCGAATCCGCCCGCTCCCTTGGCAGCTCCGATGTCCTTATCGATCTAGCCGGCGTCGCTTTCATCGATGGCAGAGAAAAATTTTTACCCTACAACGTTCTCACCCTGGTACCGGCTCTCCTACTTGACACGCCGGTGGTTAAGTTCTCTCAAGCCGCCGGGCCATTCAACAATCCGCTGAATCACTTCCTCGCCAGACATACCCTATCGAGAATCGATCAAATATTTGCCCGCGGAACCACTACTCATCAACACTTGCAATCATTGTCACTGGATACCTGTTATGTCGAACCGGTTGCCGATGTAGCCTTTCTTCACCGGCCACAAGACATGATCAGCGTCGAAAGTCGCCAGCAACTTGACGCTCTCAGCAACAGACTTCAGCAAGAAGACAGGGAACTGATCGGTATCTGCCCCAGTAGCGTACTGGCAGCAATGTCGCGGCGACAAGGCAACAGTTACCATCATCAAATCGCAACACTTTGCCGTCAACTCCTAGCGCAAGGGTACGCCATACTTCTCTATCCAAACGCCACCCGTAGAGATGAAATGTCCAAGCTGCGTAATAACGACCTGCCTGTGATCAGAGACATCGTTAACCAGGCGGCGGGTGATGACCAGGGATCGGCGCCAATCTATTATGTTGATTTTGATATCAATACACCAGGCATTAAACAGCTAATGAGTTATTGCAGGCTTGTGATGGTTTCCCGGTTTCATGCAATGATCGCTGCACTAGCCAGCGGCCAGCCTGTCATAGTATTGGGCTGGAGCCACAAATATCAAGAAGTGATGGATTTTTTTGGGCTTGGTGATCTTGTCTTTGACTTCAGCCAGCTTAATTCCGAACTCATGATGGAGACGATTCGACACACTCTGGATAACGAACCATCCATACGCCAAAAAATCAAGCAACAACAGAAACACGCAAAGGCTTCTGCCTCTAAACAGTTCGCCTATTTGTTTAACCTTCTGGATCAAGGCAAATCGTGCAAGTAAACATAAAAACCGCATTAAAGACTCTATGGTGGGCGGTTGTCTTAAGCTTTATTTTTTTCTTCCTGCTGGGAAATCTCCACCGTGTGGCCGACGTTGTGAAGCTTCTTCCGATTGAAATAATAGTCTACTCCCTGCTCTCACTTACCATCGGCAAACTGCTGTTGGTAGCTATCATGCACCAATCGTTACTCCACTATAAAGTCAATTTTTTGTTTTCCCAAAGCTTCAGTATCTACAATATTACGCAACTGGGAAAATACATACCCGGTTCGATATGGCAGTTTGTTGGCAAAATCGGGATGTATAAATCTGCCGGTCTCGATAACCAGACCGTACGTGACACCATCTTGCTAGAAACATTCTGGGTCGTTTTCAGCGCTTTCATCTTTGGTCTATTGCTTATCAGTTTTACGCAATATCAACTCTTGATCACACTGACTCAAAAAGTCCCATTGATCATCCTGCCGGCAATACTAGGCACTACTTCACTCCTTCTGTTGTTACCTCAGCTGAGACACCATCGCAAGAGGTTGTATGATTACTGTCGGCGATTGTCATTCACGCCCCTGTCCTTTATAACTTCACTGCTGATATGGCTGGCGCTCGGGTTCGCTTTTTGGATTACTTTGACACCATTCTCAGCATCCGAGATTGGTCTTGTTTTTATTATTGGACTCTATGCATTCAGTTATGCGGTAGGATTTGCCGTACCTTTCGCTCCCGCCGGAATCGGTATCCGCGAATCGGTTTTGGTGCTTGGCCTGGCGCCTTTTCTAGATATAGATACTGCAATTATCCTGGCCGCACTTAACAGGGTTTTTTATATCTTTATCGAAATTATATTAGCTGCCCTGTCTGCAACAATCTCCCCGCACTCATCCGCGGACGCCTCAAAATCATGATCATAGTGCCTTATGGTCATATTGTCAGTTTACATCGCTATCATCCGCTACAGGTTTAAGGGCCTGTTCCCAAGCTCAGCTCAGCCTGACCGGTTTTGACGCCTATTGTTGTTGATTTTCGCAATGCGGCCGGCAGTTCAAAAAGAATAAGAAAATTCAACCCGATATAGAGAAGCAGCAACGGCATAACCGGAATAAAATGGCGAAACTGGCCGATGACAGGACTTTGGGTAAAATCATCGAACAGGGCAAGCACTCCCAAACGCGTTGCGACACCTATGATCGCAATCATGGCGCCCCACAGCAAAAGGCTTCTATACCCCCTAAAAAGAAAGGCAAAACAGGCAATCGCAAATACCAGGGTGGCAAGCAACGTGAGATAGACAAGCGCACGATTGTACAATTTACCGATTGTTTTAAAGGCATTGATTTTAAACTGGTCAACCAAAAATAACTGCTGGTTACTTTGTTTCTGCTTAACCGAGTCGATGTGCAGATGCATTTCTGCTCTTTTCAAGTCGGCCCCGGGACGAATCAAAGCCTGGTCGAATTTAGTATGCTCACCACCGGACATAACCAATAGTTCGCACTGACCGCCCTTACACGGCCCTTCCACGCTAAATCGCGACAAGGCAGAATCTGCGTTGTCTTTAAAGTGACGCTGCACATCCCGGCTCGACATCAAGCTGAAACGATTGGTATAGGCAGCAAATGGCTTCGGCACAATCGCGATATATTTTTCCTGGCTATCTGAAATCAACCACCCGGAAACCGAGTATTGATCCCGGAGGGTTTTTGCTTTGATGGCGGTATTCGACAGCCTCTTAAACACCTCGAGTCTCTCTTCCGGACCATGCGAAGCGCCATAGCTGGGTAGGCGTCCGTGTAAACCTGATACCATATAATTCACGAAGACCGGCAATTTTGCCAGATAGTCGTCTATCCTCTCTAATCTGATCGGATAGCGGAGAGGCCAGACAGTGCGCGAACAGTCCAATTGTCCGCTGCTGCATCCCCTTTGCAACTCTTCACTGATTTCGCTGTACACAGATCTCATCTTATCCGGGCTTTGGTAATAACCCTCAGCGGCGAGAGCATCTCGCAATGCCCAGAAAATGTAACCGCCACCGATCTCGTTGCATGCCTCTGCATGCCGCTTGCACATCAGTCCACCCCATTGCTTGCCCAGGCTACCCTGCAAATGGGGTTGGAACCTGGACAACGCGGGGCTCACATCGAACATTTGATTTAGTGACTTGTGAGTCACGTCGACAAAGGGCTTTTCCCCATCAGTACGCACACTCTTCATCAGCTTGAATGTGGTTTTAAACTCCTTAACTGCGCTGTCTTTGATTCCGAAATAACCATATTTCATGTAATTCATACTCAATACCGCTGAAATTGGTATTGCCATACCCAACAGCAGCAACGGCAACGCCTTACCCATCATCAGCAGTACTCTCTGTCTATCCGGCTGGTAGAAAAGGAGAGTAAATGCAACCGCTAACAAGGGGTAAAGCCAAATCGTCTCTTCCCGGGAAAGATAGAGTGACGCCAAGCCCAAACCCAGCAGAAACGCGTGAGACGACCTAACACTCCCCGATACGGTTCGCATCGAAATCATGTAGTAAATACCGGCAATGACTAAAAACACTATTGCCGCATAGAACCACCCCCGCTCAACACTACCGTGATGATAGGGATTGAAAAGCAAGAGTATAAATGGCACTAGGGCCAGAAAAGGATTGACTTTTGCCTTTGTCAAAGCCAGGTAGAGAATCACGCAGGCCACAATATAGATTGCGTGCTCCATGGTCTTGAACTGTAAACCCAGTAAATAGTTTGCGGCAATATACAGAGGATAGAGCGGCGCTTTCACCAATGTCAGCTTGTCGTAATCACCCAGCCACTGACCGGACACCACACTCTCCGCCAAGCGTATGAACAATGCATCGTCATAGATACCGTGAGCATGCGCAGTTATCGGCAGACCAGCAGTCAACCAATAGCGAATCAGTGCCAAGGAGACAACAAAGATAAGCAATGCGAGGCCAAAGCGGCCATGCGTCCGTAGATAGGAGCGATTACCCATTAGTTCGTTTTGTAATGGTCCGTTAACCATCGGTTGATTGATTGTGCATTGAGTGATAAAAGCAAGCCAAGCAATACTCCGAGAATAGAAACCGCAGCAGGAACTGCGTAGTGAGTCGGCGAATAGATGAAATCAACTCTGCTGTTGCCACGTACCGGCACTGCAGGCATCACTCCTTTGAAGAGCGCCGGTTCCGTCTTTTTCCCATTAACCAAGCATAACCAGCCGGGATACATCCTCACCGGGATGACCACCCACCCGGATCTATCCCCAATGTACTCAAACTGCATCGAGGTATCGTTATAAGTATTCAGTCTTAGCTGATCGTAACGGGCATCGGACAGACCACTAAGGGATGATAAAAAATAGGCACTACCTTTGACTAGCCTGTTTTCCACCAGAACCACACCAGGTTCCAGCTCATGCACAATATATGAATTATCATCACCACTCAATACTATTCGATAAACAAAGGCATTTGTGCGTCTGTATCCACGCAATCCCAGTACACTTTCACTTAACCTGTTTCCCACTTGTAGCTGTAACAGCGGAGAGTTAGAAGGATAAACCACTGCACTGAGAGAAGCAGATGCACTCTCCCCTCCTACAACTATTTCCAGCTCATAGCGTCCCTTGTCCAGTAAAATCTGACTGGGGAAACTACACCTAAAATAGATCTCCTGGGAATCACGTTGCAGAGAGCATGGCGCAGTTTCGGTTAGCAGCTCCGCACCCATCCACAGCTTTAGTCTAACACCAACCCTGTTTTCAATATTGATACTCTCCAATGCCAACTCTACCTCATCAAACGAAACATGCTGGTGCAATTCGACGAGTTGAACAATCCTTTCCCCTGTCAATCTCAATCCACCACTCTCGCCTTGACTGAGATCAATCGTATCAAAAACAAGTTTTCGCTCAACCTTTCCCCCATGTATCGTTTCATCGGAACAGAGTACATACCTGACACCCAGATAGGCCAGAAACACCGGATTTGCAAAATTAACCTGGCTGCACAAAAAGGCTGATGCCGTAGGCGTTAAAAAAGGCCTGGTGATGGCCCCTTCAAGGAGCCGCTTCTCTGCCGGCGTGTGAAACCCGTGGGCATACCACTCTGAAAGACCGTATGCCGATACTACCCCCGATACGATATATCCGCGGTCGGCTATTACGTTTTGAAGCGGCTCAATCCTGTCCCTGGCATAGTCGATCGTAGCAGTAGCAGGATAGATCGTATCTGCTTTTACATGACCCACCAGTGATTGAAACACCCGACGCTGGTCAACCACCTGAACGGCTAGCAGAAGAAATAAAACCATGGCGGCCCACCCCGGTGCTTTTTTGCCGAAACGCTGGTAAGCGGAAGAGAGAACCAAGACACTGAGTAACGACAAGCCAAGTCCAATGATAAGAATCAGCCTGTTAATCATACTGGTCCCGATCAGAGGGATCTGCCTGATGTAATCCATGGGGATCCAGCCGAAGGCCAATGGCGCAATCAGCAAAACCAGCGACACTCCCCATGCATATCTCCATTCCAAACGACGCCTCAGGGTGAGCCATAGAGCCGGAAGAAAGAGTATCAGCGGGATCAAACCCACATATCCTGTCCTGCCCAGGGTCAGCGGCCCCTCCCTGAACGGCTGAACGTAGAGCAGCAGTTCCTGGATCTTGCGAAAGGCGCTACCCCCCCTGCGATAACTTAGATCGAGACGCCCCAGAGACTCGTCCAGGCAATAGAGAAACAGCGTGGCCATCATTAGTGACAGGAGTATTCCCGCCACACCCAACGCGCCTCTGCTAATAACCACTCGATACGAATTCCGCGAAAACAGTGACCAACTGAGAGACAGCAGCAGCAAGGCGATATAGCCATACACGGCAACCGTTGGGAATCCACCCAGAATCATCAATGTCGATGCGACGGCCAACCAGGACACATATTTGGCATCGCCCGTCTGTGCAATGCGCACGGCGAAGAAGAGCACCCACGGAATCCAGATACTGGTATTCACATGATGCCAAAGAAACCATGAGGTGTTAAAACCGGAATAGCTGAAGGCAACCGCACCGAGCAAAGCTGCCAGACGATTTCCTGTCAAACTCGCAAACAGTAAATAGCTCCCGATAGAGACGATGAGGAGATTCACCAATGCAGAGGCATACAAACCGACAGCCTCGTTACCGGATAATGCGTATGCGGCAAAGGCCGGGGTCAAAATCGAACGGGTAACCAATAGTAACAGAGGGTTTCCGCCAAGCACGTGGGGATTCCAAAGAGGCAGTTCTCCCTGGCGCAGTTTTTTCCGGGCGTAACGCCAGGATGGCAGTTTGGCATCGAGCACATCAGAGTGCTTGCGGTGCTTAACCGGGCTTTCGATCTCGGTATTCTTCCAACCTGGAAATTGGACAAGAAAATCGAATGGCGCAATGGTTTCACCGACCAGGGGATTCGCACCCAGCATGATGACCGCAATCAAAATCAGCGCCAGCAAGGGTGCGGAACGTTGAGCAAGCAGTGAAAGCGGCACGTTCATCGACTGGCCAATTCCTTTACCCGCATTGGCTCTAAGGCCATGTAGCCGGATTCGATAAACAAGCAGCAGTCACCTATCAGAGTTTTGATCCTTGGCATCCTGCTCATTGTTACTCTCCATTCACCACATCGGCATACAAGTATGAGGATAGCGGGAAACGCTGCCGTAATGGCCCCGACGACAGCAGTTATTGTAACGGTTGACTTCGCCATTATCATCTATGCACCGGCCACCATAATTGGGATAGACAAAGCCAAACCTTCCGTGAATGCCCTAGTGACATCAATTGATGTATGCTAAGCACGCAGAGTCTAGGATACAAGTAACGGGGGAGAACCGGTGCCGACTCAACTGCAATTAACAATTCTATTGATGGCGCTACTCCTGATCATAACTGCATGCGGCCAGAAGGGACCGCTCTTCATGCCGGATAAGGAGCAGCCCGATAAAACGGCGGAAGTGCAAGGTTCATGAAACTCCATTTCACTAAAATGCACGGTCTCGGCAATGACTTTGTGGTGATCGATGCGATCAGTCAATCCATCGATCTATCGCCACAGGCACTGCAAAAACTGGCAGACAGGCACTTCGGTATCGGTTGCGACCAAATATTGCTGATCGAACCCCCCGAATCGGCCGATACCGATTTCTATTATCGAATCTACAATGCCGACGGTTCAGAAGTCGAGGCTTGCGGCAATGGCGCACGCTGCTTTGCCCGATTTGTCAAAGAGAAGGGGCTGAGCGCAAAATCTTCAATACCGGTCGAAACCCTGGCAGGCAAGATTTCCCTGCGACACTTGGCTGACGGCCATGTGGAGGTCGACATGGGTGCTCCCATCTTCGAGCCTGCATCGATACCCTTTACAGCGCCAAGACAGGCAAACACCTATCTCCTGGATGTTGACGATCAACAGGTATCATTGTCTGCGGTATCGATGGGAAATCCACATGCGGTGCTCATCGTACCCAGTGTCGATCAGGCGGATGTGGCAAAACTGGGGCCGTTGATCGAGGATCATCCCCGATTCCCCCAACGCACCAATGTCGGCTTCATGCAGATCGTCCGCGCCACAGAGATCCGGCTGCGTGTGTTTGAGCGCGGCACCGGAGAAACGCTGGCCTGCGGCTCAGGCGCCTGCGCAGCCGTAGCTGCCGGCCGCCGGCTTGGTCTGCTTGATGAAGAGGTCTTGGTACACCTACCTGGAGGCGATCTTGTGGTAAAGTGGCACTCAGAAGGCCAACCCGTACTTATTGAAGGTCCGGCAGAGATCGTGTACGAAGGAACCATCGACCTATGAAACAAAAAGCCCCGAAAGAATCTACACATGTGGATGAACTGGAAGAACAGGTGGTCGAATACCTGAATCACCACCCCGATTTCTTCGCCAACCACCCGCAACTGCTCGGCAAAATCGAGATACCTCACGAGAGCGGTGCGGCTGTCTCTCTGATCGAACGCCAGGTCGAGGCGCTACGCAGCCAACTTCAAGAGTCTCAACAAAAGCTCTCGAAACTGCTGGAGGTTGCGCGAACCAATGACCAGCTACAGGATCGCATGCACCGGCTGACCCTGGAACTGATCGATGCGGCCACCTTCGAAGAGGTCTTGAATGCACTGGAAGATGAGTTGCATGACGATTTCAAGGCCGATGCCGTAGAGTTGAGACTCTTCTCCGCCAGCCATATCGATGAGCATTTGGACGAGACCCTGAGTGGCCAAATCGACACATTTGAACAGTTCTTCAGTCAAAACCAGCCGATCTGCGGAAAACTCGACCAGGATCAGCTCGACTATATATTCGGTACCGAAGGCGATCGAATCGCCTCTACTGCATTGATCCCGCTGAAGAGTGAGGGTGTGCTCGGTCTGCTGGCCATCGGTAGCTGTGATGCCGATCGGTTCGCCCCTCATCATGGCACCGAATTCCTCACCCGCCTTGGGGAGATAATCAGCCGCACCCTGCAGGCCGTCTCCCTCCCCGGCATATAGTCTCCGTGCCCACTCCCAGCAGCCTGCAACTCCAGGAATGGACAGCGCTATATTTTGACTACCTGCAGCATGAACGACGCCTCTCGCCCCGTACGCTGGAGAGCTACAAACGTGATCTGAAAGCAGCTATGGCCTGGTTTGAGCAGCAACAGTTAAGCCGCTGGGAAAAGATCACTCAACACCATATAAAGCACTACATCGCAACACGACACCGGGCCGGACTGGCGGCCAAAAGCCTGCATCGCGAACTCTCCAGCCTGCGCGGACTGTTTAATTTTCTTATTCGGGAACAGCAGCTTGACTGCAACCCGGCACTCGGTGTCCGTGCACCCAAGGTGCGGCATAAGCTGCCTGTCACCCTCGACCCGGACCAGGTCAGTCGCCTCTTGGATATCTCCGACGATTCCCCGGTCGCAGTCCGCGATAGAGCGATCATGGAACTTTTCTATTCATCCGGACTGCGCCTGGCGGAACTGGTAAACCTCAATCTGCAGGATATCGACCTCCAGGAACAGCTGGTCGAGGTCACAGGCAAAGGGGCGAAAGCGAGACGCCTGCCCGTGGGCAAAATTGCCAAACAGGCCCTTGCGCAATGGTTTGCGATCAGGCCGCAAATGGCGGCTGAAGGTGAGATCGCTCTCTTCGTCGGAGTTCGGGGCAGGCGAATCAATCGCAGCACCATTCAGCGCCAACTCCATTCCTGGTCCATCGCCCAGGGAACACCCCGCAATGTCCACCCTCATCTGCTGCGCCACTCCTTCGCCACTCATCTGTTGGAATCGTCTGGCGATTTACGCGCCGTTCAGGAACTGCTGGGGCATGCCAACATCAGCACCACCCAGATATATACCCATCTTGACTTTCAACACCTGGCCGATGTCTATGACCGGGCCCACCCAAGAGCGAAGAAGAAGCGGGATTGAGGCGGTGAATGGGATGTAAACAGTCATTGCAGGGTGACGATTGTATCATCCCGTACCTTAGGGCCTGTTGACATTAATCCGGTCAGCACTCTCTGCGGCGCTTCCTCGGTGACCAGGCCCTGCGCCAGGGCTGGAAGGTCGAACCGGGTCGGGACACCGGCAAGCGGGTGATGGTGGCCGGCACCGGTCCGGCCAGGCTCGCCTGTGCCTTTTCGGTCACCAGGTTACCGCCCCCCAGGCCGGCGGCATGGTGCGCTACGGCATCCCCAAATACCGCATGCAGCCCGCAGTATCGATGCCCGGCTCAAGGGGGAGACCTACATCAAACCCGAGAATATCTGATTTGTCATGTTGCCAGGGAAGGCTTTTTCATAGGATGCCACACAATCGTTTAGTCCGTATTAGAGAGGTCACGAATCATTTTTAAAGCCTTCTCACGCTGGCGGGCAATCAGTGCCAATGGGCGAAAGTCCGCATCAAACGCACCCAATCGCACTAAAGTATGTGACACGGGCACACCCACCACGGCAGGATATTCATGATTGAGCTCAGCGAACAGGCGCTGGCTGTCAAACCCGGCCAGGAACTCCAGGAAATCGATCGCCAATTGAGGGTGCGGCGAATGATGAGTGACCCCGCCACCACTGATATTCACATGCACGCCGGTTTCGGGCCAGACCTGGGACACCCGGTTTGCGACTTCCCGGTCCCTCTCATTGTCGCTCTCCAACATCATGGCAAAATAGTAGCTATTGACCACCGCCACATCACATTCCCCGTTCGCTAAAGCACGCACCTGATCACGATCCCCCCCCTGTGGAGGTCTGGCCAGATTGGAGATGACCCCGCTTAACCACGCTCTTGCTCTCTTCTCGCCCCAACGCGCGACCATTGCGGAGATCAATGACTGGTTGTAGACGTGCTTCAAATCACGCATGCAGACACGCCCCTTGAGCGCGGAAGATGATAGATCCGCATAATCCCGCAATTCAAACCGGGGGATACGACCGGGGATATACAGCAGCATCCGGGCGCGCAGGGAAAGTCCGTACCAAAAGCCCTGAGGGTCTCTATATTTTGCCGGTATCAGGCTACTGAGCAGCTGAGATTGCTTTGCCTGCAACAGACCCATCTCCCTTGCAGCTTCCAATACACCGATATCAGCCGTCAGCAGCAGATCTGCCGAAGACGCATCACCCTCCTCGGCCAGGCGCTGCAACAATTTATCGGACTTATCCTGAACATATCGGACCGCTACCCCTCTTGATGCCCGATAGGCCTGCAGGAGGGGCGCCATCAACACCTGTTGACGGGAACCGTAGATAACCAATGATTCATCGGACGCTGAGATCGGTGTGAAGAACTGTGTGGCTATGAGGATTATGCAAAACCTGATCATAGTGTTTCCGTCCTGTTACATTCGTCGTCGTAGTAGCGGTCCCGCCCATCCTCCTTTGCCTTGTAAAGCAACTCATCCGCCCGCTGCAGGAGATCTTCCAGGGTATCCTCTTTCCGATAGTGGGCGACACCGGCACTCGCCGTGATTTTCAGCTTTCGGATGGGACCACGAAAATGCAGACTTTTGAGCCGCGCAAGGATTCGTCGTACCAAGTGGGCCGCATCACACTCATCACATGCGTTGATGATCACCAAAAACTCTTCACCGCCATATCGGACCGGTATGTCACCCCGGCGCACCTCAGCAGCGATAGCCTTGCCTACCGCACGCAATACCTGGTCGCCCGCCCGATGACCGAACTCGTCGTTGACACGCTTGAAGTGATCGATATCGATCATGGCTACCGAAATAGTATTCACCTGACCGCGATCGATCCGGCTGATCTGGGTATTGGCGGCATCCTCCATATAACGCCGGGTATAGAGACCGGTCAGAAAATCGTGGATAGCCGCTGCCTTCAAATCTTTCAGATAGCGATACCTCTGATTCATGTAAAGTGCCGTCAGAAAGAGCAGCGCGCTCAGCAGGAGGCTGGCAGTCACGGCAAAGTAGACGTATTCATCCACTTCTTGGGTAGGTTTGAAAACATGCATCTCCCATCCACGGGAGAGCAACAGCGTGGCCTGTGTCAGATATTCCGCCCCATCATCGTGCACCACCAGTTTTGAGACACCATCCCAGTATCGCTCCTCACGCATCGGCAAAAGCGTGAAAAGAGTATCCGCATAGCGCTTAAAGTGGCGTATCTTCTCGATTCTTGCTGAGGTGATAGGTCGCAGACTCTTCAGGCGCCATGCTGATTCACTGGCGAGAAAGATCACACCATCCCGGTCGGCCACCAACAGGCGCAGATCCAGGTCGGAGAAGAGCAGACCCAACTCGTCAAGAGTGACTTTGATCACCGCAACACCAATGATCTGATCCGATCCGGGATCGAGAACCGGGCGGGCGACATAGTACCCCAACACGCCTGAGGTCGTGCCGACCGCCACGTCACGCCCCATCAGGCCTTTTGCAGCACGTTGGAAATAGTAGCGAAAGCCGTAATTGTTGCCGACGAAGGTCTTCTCCGCTTGCCAGTTGCTGGCGGCAAGGGTATTGCCGTCGAGATCCATCACATAGATGGCGCTGGCACGCACCTCCTCGTTGAGTGTCTGGAGATAGGAATTCGCCTCACTGACGATCTTTTTATCCCGGGAATTTCTAAGCAGGGCGCCAACCTGTCGACTTGCGGCCACGGAAACGACAAGCCCGTCATAACCGGTCAGGTAATCCTCCAGCTTGCGCGCAAAGATCATTAGATCGTTTTCTGTCTCCCCGGCCAGCTCCGTCAATCCATGCTGGCGGGTGAAATGGACGCTGGCCCAAAGCAAGAGCGGAGCCAGGATGCCAAATATCAGCAGGATGAACAGATAGTGATGTCGTTGTCTGAATGTCATTACGTTATCTAGTGAGGCGATACAAATCTGGTGTACGTTTTTCTCCTAATCTTAGAGTGCGGGTCATCTATTTCCCATACCGGCTCTCAACTCAATCGATTTATCAGATAATCGCCCGTACAAACATGGCACGAACAATACCCACACTCCAACTGAGATCGCGCCTAATCATAGGCAGTGCCACGATGAAAATAAGGTCAGGCTGAGCTGTTCGAAATCACAACCGACTTATTCAGTGAGGAAACACGAACCTCGGCCTTAACCAATAGACCATCAACGGCAATACTGTAAGGGCGATAAAGACATCCATGATCAGGGCCTCGGAAATATAGAGACTCACCGACCAGAGGTTTGCCAGTTCAGTATTCAACAGGGGGATAAAACTGCTGAGCAACACAATCATGGAGATAATGATCGCCGAACCTGTGGTGGCCTGTGTCTTGTGCAGGGCCGCCTTCCAGATGCCGCCATTGGACTGATACTCTTCCCGCAATCGGGATACCATGTAGACGCCATAATCGACACCCAGCCCCATGGCGATGCTCAAAGCCACCTGTACGTGAAACGCCAGGTTTGCCGACCACTCGCCGATCGAGGACATATAGGCGCCAAGACCGTACTGGGTCATCAGTGTAATGAAGCAGAGACCGATCAGGATAAACGCCACCACCCAAGACCTGAACATCAACAGGGTCATGATGAAGACTGTGATCGATGTCGCCACCGGGGCGTTCAGCCACTCTTTATAAGCGACATCGCGGGTCGCCTCGGTAACCCCGAGAAAGCCGCCGATCGCGGCCTTGCCCGGTATAGTGTCACCGGTGGTGATACTGCGCCCCTCTTCATTCGGTATCTGAATCGTCTCGTTACCCGCAATGCCGATTCGCAACAGGTCCATTCCGGGATCGTCCTGATGGGCGTTGATGTAGCTCTGGATATCGATGACAGTGCGGTGTGTCTCCACTGGATCCATGGTATTGACGAAGCCGACAATCACACCCTCATCCCAGTTTCGCGTGTTGACAAAGCCATCCAGATCCCCGGCCCCCGCCCCGGCCACCAACATGCCATTGTATAACTGCACCGTCTCATCCGGGTCAGGCAGGTAACCCTGTCCACCTTTGGCGCGATAGGCGTATGGAAACTGCTGTATATGCGCCAGAGTCGGTATGGCGTAAAGATTCATATGGCCCAGCGGAGGCTCCAACGGCGGTGTATTGAGGATCAAGTTCAGCGTTTTTACAAACTGCACATAAGAGAGGGTGTATCCGATATTGGGATGGCCACGCAGCCAATCCTCAAATTTCGAAAGCGCCTCGAGCACGGTCGCATCATTAAACACCCCCTGAGGGGGATCTTCCTGCTCATCGAAACAGCGCTCCGACCCGATGACCCGGCGACCCTCCCGGTCCCAGGCATCGAATCCGCAAGTCGGCAGAGTTCCCGCTTTGGAACGTACCAGGAGGTTGGCAGTGATAACACCAGGCATCTGGTGGGATAGGGTCTGCAGATCCGCAATCGGCTTCACTTCACCGCCATCTCCCAGCAGCTCGCCCAACAGATAGTGATCCTTGAATGCCGCACGCGGATAGTGGATACCTTTTTCCACACCGGGCATGATGTCGAACTCGTCCTGGATACGGGCCACTTCAGGATCGCTTCTACCTGCCTCACCGGCCATGACTGCGGTAAAGCCGCGGCCTAATTCCGCATAGTGTGCCGAGAGCAACCAGACGGCGATCACCGCCAACACCGGCACCCATTTCCAGCGGCCTGTGATCAGGGCCGTCAGCCCTGACGCCAGGCGCAACTCCCAACCGCGCTCATGTTCATGACCATGGATGCTGGGGGGAAAGGTCAGCATCAGAAGAGGTATCAGTGTCGTGGTGGTCAGAATCAGCGTCGACATACCGAAGATGCCGAAATAGGCATAGGCCTTATAAAAAGAGATATCGACAAATGAGATGGCGAAAAAGCCGTGCAGGTCGGTGCCGATAGAGAGTGCCGCGGGTACGATTGTCGAGCGTATCGATCGATATGCCGCCTCCTCCTTGTCGCCGGTCTGTCCCAGCTCCTGCATGAAACGCCGGGTGATCTGCATCGAGTGGCCGACGCCGATGGCCAGTAAAAGCATCGGCGTCAACGCCATCATGGTCGTCAGTTTGAATTGCGTGAAGCCCATCAGTCCGAGTGTCAGGATGATCGTCATACCGACGCCCAGCAGGGGCAAGACTGCACAGCTCCAATGGCGAAACTCATACCAGAGAATCAGCAGGATAATCAGCAGCGAGACAGCGAACAGCCACGCCTTGTCCCGTAGTTCCTGCACCATGGTCGCCAGAAAATAGGGTTCACCGGATATGGTGAACTCCACCCGGTCGCCGTAGCGCGACTGGTAATCGGCCATCAGCGCCTTCATATCGGCAATCCAGCTGAGATGGTTCTGCTTCAGTTCATTGCTGAAATCGCCGATGATAAATGTGCCGATAGGCCGGCACTGCTGATGCAACCGGGCCATGGATGCGCTGCTGATCTGGCCATCCGTCCCCACCATGTCACACTTTTCACCGGATCTATCCTGGTAGTAGAGCAGCAGGGCCTGCAGTACCAGATGCTTCTCCAATCCCTGACGCAGATAGGCAATCTGGTTGTGCTGTTCAAACGGATTGTCAGAGAGGCCGTTGGCCGGCAGCAGACGGCTGAAATCGAGACTTCCCCCCGGATCGATACCGATATTGCGCAACTTCGGTGAGGGCAGGCCGACAAAGTTACTGCTGTTGGCGTAGTCCAGTGCAGTCACGTCACGGTAAAACGCTTGGACCATGCGAATAAACCAGGGCTGATAGATATCGCCCTGCTTAATCTTCATGCCCCACACCATTAGATTGCCCATACCGTAGGTCATCTCCGTGTAGAGATTGGTCGCAATGTAAGGGTTGGAGAGGGGGAGCAGGGAATCCGGATCGTTGCGCAGGTTGACCTTGTCGATATAAAAGGCCGCCCATATTGTGGTGGCGAAACAGAGCGTGATCACAGCCCAGCGGTACTTCAGTACGAAACGTGCATAGCGGTCAGCATAGTTGCCGTTAGCCATCAATCATGCTAAAGCCGCTAAGGCTTCCTGGTTCTGTTGTAATTCTGCAATGTCTTTTCGGACCAGAAACTATCGGGCAGATCCACATTGAGTGAGATGGTACTGCGGGGCACATAGACCAGACTGTCCTTACCGTCTCCATGGGTGATTGCATAAATATAGCGCGGATAGGCGATGCGGGGATCCGGTTGATCCAGCGACTGCCAATCGATATATACCGTCTTAACCTTCTCATCGCCTTTATAATAGACAGTTCGATAGAGGGCGAATGTATCTTTATCGATATCACTGACATGGTAGTCATACCACCAATTGTGAAACTTGGTGGTGCTTTTCAGATGGTATACCGGTTTGCCTTTGTGCCCGCACTGGGGCGCGGGCAGGTTGCGCGTATAGCGGGTCTGCTCCCAGCGCTGCAGCTGCATGACGGCCAGACACTCCTGCATAACGCCTTCGCCAAGAAGTTCGTGGGTTTCATCCTCTGGCCGACGCAGCACCAGCTCACCATAGGTCAGATTGGTGCCGAACCAGACATCTTCATGGGAGGGCTCGTTGATACGCCTGATCTTGCGCAGTGCGGGCAACCACATCGATATCAGATTGCCCTTTTGAGGGTCCGTATAGCTTGTGAACAGCACCCCGGTGCCCTTGGTCTTGCCCGAGGTCAGGATCGCCATCTGCTGACTCTCTATGGCAGGGTCTTGCGGAGCATTGTTGACATAGGTGTCGAAGGTCTGAACCCCAGGCACCCTGTTGCGGCTCCGCATCGCCTGCGGCGCTCGATTGACGACCAACGCAACCTCCCTGCCACTGCGCTTGCTGAGCGCATTCCTTACCAGTCCGCCATGCGCCGCGACATAGACCTGCCCGGCGATCTCACGGGCGTTCAAAGGTAATGGTGCCGGACGGCCTGAATCGTCTGCCGGCGCAGACGAGGCAAGGCAGACCATGCAATAAACCGCTATTCTGACGGGCCTGATAGGCATAGGCGTGACTCTGCCATGGATACCGGCGCCAAACAAGAAAGTGAAATCCCTAATATTTTTGAAATGCAATGACAGTGAGGCATCACTCCGGAAGGATTGAAGGATACAGAAATGAAGCCTCCCAAACCTTGTGCGAATCATTCTCGAACGGTAGTAGATTTTTCACCGGCCCCCACCTCAGGTACAATCGCCACCTCATTAAATACTCTCGGGATCGGCGTGGAAAACTTCAGAGGCACTACCATTCTATCAGTCAGGCGTAACGGTAAAGTGGTTATCGGTGGCGACGGCCAGGTCTCGCTTGGCAATACCGTCATGAAAGGCAATGCGCGTAAAGTGAGGCAGCTTTATAAAGGAAAGGTCATTGCGGGCTTCGCCGGCGCCACGGCAGATGCGTTTACCCTGTTTGAGCGTTTTGAGGGCAAACTGGAAAAGCACCAGGGGCACCTCACACGCGCAGCCGTTGAGATGGCCAAAGACTGGCGTACCGACCGGGCGCTGCGTCGACTGGAGGCGTTGCTGTGCGTCGCCGACGAGGAGACTTCGCTGATCATCTCGGGCACCGGTGACGTGATCGAACCGGAGCATAATCTGATGGCGATAGGTTCCGGCGGCAGCTTCGCCCAGGCCGCAGCCCGCGCACTGCTGGAAAACACGGAACTCGGGGCCCGCGGGATCGTCGAAAAGGGACTCGGTATCGCCGCCGATATCTGTATCTACACCAACCATAACCTCGTGCTGGAAGAGTTGGACAGCAAAACCTAGATCGCTCACCACGTACTCTGAGCCGGACCACAATTTGCGGAAATCATTGATGTCGGAAATAACCCCCCAACAGATCGTCGCTGAACTGGACAAGCACATTATCGGCCAGACTGACGCCAAGCGCGCCGTGGCTATCGCCCTGCGCAACCGTTGGCGTCGAGCCCAGGTTTCCGAGAGCCTGCGCAATGAGATCACGCCTAAAAACATTCTGATGATCGGCCCCACCGGCGTCGGCAAGACAGAGATCGCGCGACGCCTGGCCAAACTGGCCAATGCGCCTTTTCTTAAGGTGGAAGCGACCAAATTCACCGAAGTCGGCTATGTCGGCAGAGAGGTCGATTCGATCATCCGCGAATTGACCGACTCTGCCGTCAAAATGGTGCGGGAAGGTGAGATGGCCAAGGTTTCCGGTGAAGCCAGTCAGGCCGCCGAGGAGCGGATTCTAGACGCCTTGCTGCCCTCACCCTCCAGCTCGGGTTGGGGCGACAGCGAGACCAGCTCGGGGATTTCCGATGCGACCCGGGAGAAATTCCGCGACAAACTGCGAAGTGGCGGGCTCGACGACAAGGAGATCGATATCGAGGTCAACGCCACCCCGGTAGGGGTCGAGATCATGGCGCCTCCCGGTATGGAGGAGATGACCAGCCAGTTGCAGGGCATGTTCCAAAATCTGGGTAGTGGCCGTACGCGACGCCGCAAACTGCGCATCAAGGATGCGTTCAAGGTCCTGAGTGACGAAGAGGCTGCCAAGCGCATCAATGAGGAGGATCTCAAGTTGCGGGCGCTGGAGATGGTGGAGCAACATGGGATCGTCTTTATCGATGAGCTGGATAAGGTAACCAGCCGTGCCGAGACCCGGGGAGCGGACGTCTCCCGCGAGGGGGTGCAACGCGATCTGCTGCCCCTGGTGGAGGGATGTACCATCTCCACCAAACACGGCATGGTGAAGACCGATCATATCCTGTTCATTGCATCCGGCGCCTTCCATCTCGCCAAGCCGTCCGACCTGATCCCGGAGCTCCAGGGCCGATTACCTATCCGGGTGGAGTTGTCCGCACTCACGACCGATGATTTCACCCGCATTCTTACCGAGCCAGACGCCTCGCTCACCGAGCAGTACCAGGCCCTGCTGGAGACGGAAAATGTGCGCCTGAGCTTTACCGAAGCGGGTATACGCCGCATTGCGGAGACCGCCTGGCAAGTGAATGAAAGGACAGAGAATATCGGCGCACGCCGCCTGCATACAGTGATGGAACGCCTGCTGGAGAGTATCTCTTTCATGGCCTCGGAGCATACCGAAGAGACCATTGTCATCGATGAGAACTATGTCGATGATCAACTCTCACAGCTGGCGGCGGACGAAGATCTGAGTCAGTACATTCTATAGGGCTTACAGACCAGATCACCCTGTACCAACCGGGTATATCGTTTTGATCCGGGGGTAGAATGCAGACTGGCAGTTAGGGCCTGTAAACACAGAGTGAGAGTAAACCATGTCACATCCCAATCCGACAGAGATCCATCTGCACAAGCAGACCCGTGTTCTGGAAATCAGCTTCGACGATGGCAGTAAATTCAGTTATCCCGCGGAGTATCTCAGGGTATTTTCCCCCTCCGCCGAGGTGCAGGGCCATGGGCCCGGGCAAGAGGTCTTGCAGGTCGGCAAAGAAGAGGTGAATATTGCCCATATCGATCCTGTGGGAAATTATGCCATCTGTCTGCACTTCGATGATGAGCACAACACCGGCATATACTCCTGGGACACGCTCTATCAGCTCGGCCTGAACTATGAGCGGAACTGGCAGGATTATCTGCAACGGCTGAAAGCAGCCGGGTATGAGCACAAAGCGCCCTCGGCTTAAACAGCAGACACTGGCGGTGGTATAGATCCGCCCGGATACGGCCCGCTTAGACAGGTATAGATTGATGAAGAATGGGAAGACCACACATTTCGGCTATCAGGACGTTCCTGTCGGTGAGAAGGCAGGCAGGGTTCGCCAGGTTTTCGATTCGGTTGCCGATAAATATGACCTGATGAACGACTTGATGTCTCTCGGAATACATCGTCTGTGGAAACGCCAAACCATCGAGCTTTCAGGCGTGCGCAAGGGGCATAGGGTATTGGACCTGGCTGCCGGCACTGGAGATCTTTCCGCCAGGTTCAGCGGCCTGGTGGGTGATGACGGACTGGTGGTCTTCTCCGACATCAATGCCTCGATGCTGCAGGTCGGTAGAGAGCGCATGGAAGACCGGGGACGGGTCGGCAACTTGCATTATGTTCAGGCCGATGCTCAGCATCTGCCCTTTCCCGACAGCCATTTCGATTGCGTCACGATCGGCTTCGGTCTGCGCAATGTCACCGATAAACAGCTGGCGCTGAATGCAATCTTCCGCAGCCTCAGACCGGGGGGACGCCTGTTGGTGCTGGAGTTCTCCAAGCCCACCCATCGCGCCCTGGAGAAGGTCTACGATCTCTATTCGTTCACCCTGTTGCCGAAAATCGGCAAACTGGTCACCGATGACGAGGAGAGCTACCGCTATCTGGCCGAGTCCATCCGCATGCACCCGGACCAGGAGACACTCAAGGGTATGATGGAGCACGCCGGCTTCGAACGCTGTGACTATTTCAATCTGACCGGAGGTGTTGTGGCTATTCATCGGGGCTATAAACTCTAGGTATTATCGATCGATGTTGACCGCCAGCCCTCAGATAACCTCCCTCGCAGTGACACCGGATCGCAGGAAGAACCTGCCATGACCATTGCCGCGGCACTCTCTGCAACCCTCGAAGCGCTTTTGAATCAGGCCATTCACCTTGATCCGGAGACTCCCGCCCGACTCACCCCCATGCATGGCAGGGTTATCCGGTTGGACCTGCTGGGCATGGGCGCCCCCCTCTATCTCATCCCCGATCCCAACGGTATCCAGGTCCTGAATGATTTCGAAGGCCAGGCCGACTGCAGTTTGCGCGGTTCCCCCTTCGACCTGATGCGTATGCGCAGTACCGGAAAGCACGCGGACCAACTCTTCAAGGGCACGGTAGAGATTGAGGGCGATACCGCACTTGCACAGCAATTCGGCGCCCTGCTGGCTGATCTTGATATCGACTGGGAGGAGCAGCTTTCGCGCGTTACCGGCGATATAGCCGCCCATGAGATAGGCAAGCTGGTGAAATCTGCGATCAGTTGGGGACGCTCAGTAAACAGAACAACAGAACAGAATCTTCAGGAGTACCTCCAGGAAGAGCTGCGCCTGCTTCCTTCTCGACATGAAATATCCACCTTCCTCGATGAGATCGACCGGTTGCGCGATGATGCGGACCGGCTCGAGGCCCGGGTACAGCGACTGAAGCAGTATCTTGATGATAAGGATAAGGCCTCGTGATTCACCCCTCCCAGGCCATCCGGCTGATCCACATTAATCTTGTATTGCTGCACCATGGCCTGGATGAGGTCATCCTCGCCACCCACCTGTTCCGGCCGATTCGATTTCTTATCTACCTATCTCCCTGGTTCTGGTTTCGCAAGGATCGCTCGCCCTATCCGGTCCGTATCCGTCGGGCGCTGGAGGATCTCGGACCCATTTTCGTCAAATTCGGCCAGATCCTCTCCACCCGGCGAGACCTATTGCCCGATGATCTGGCGAATGAGTTGGCCAAGCTGCAGGACCGGGTACCGCCATTCCCTGGAGAGAAGGCCAGAGCCATAATCGAGAAGGCCTATGGCCGGCCCGTCGACGAGCTGCTGGAGGCCTTCGATGAGCAACCGCTCGCCTCGGCGTCCATCGCACAGGTACATACAGCCCAGCTGAAGGATGGGAAAAAAGTGGTCGTTAAAGTTTTACGGCCACTGATTGAAAAAACCATCCGACGGGATGTTGATCTGCTCTACACCATCGCCCGGTTGGCTGAAAAATATTGGAAGGAGGGTCGTCGTCTGAGACCGGTGGAGATCGTACAGGAGTATGAAAAGACCATATTCGACGAATTGGACCTGATGCGCGAGGCAGCCAATGCCTCCCAATTGAGACGCAACTTCATCAACAGTGACGCCCTCTATGTCCCGGAGGTCTATTGGGATCTGACCCGGCAGAATGTATTGGTCATGGAGCGCATCAGCGGCACCCCCGTGGGTGACATCGATGCATTGCGGCAACAGGGCATCAGCATGAAATTGCTTGGGGAGCGTGGTGTCGAGATCTTCTTCACCCAGGTCTTCAAGTACAATTTCTTTCATGCCGACATGCACCCCGGCAATATTTTTGTCGAACCCAACGGCCGTTATATCGCTGTCGACTTCGGCATCATGGGAACCCTGACCGAGGAGGATAAGCGCTACCTGGCGGAAAATCTGTTGGCTTTCTTCAACCGTGACTACAAACGCGTGGCTCAACTACATATCCAGTCGGGCTGGGTACCCGAAGTGACCCGGGTCGAGGAGTTCGAATCGGCTATACGCACGGTCAGCGAACCGATCTTCGAAAAACCACTGAGTGAGATATCATTCGGCCATTTTCTGCTCAGGCTGTTTCAAACCGCCCGGCGATTTGATATGGAAGTTCAGCCGCAACTGGTATTGTTGCAGAAAACCCTGCTCAACATAGAGGGCCTGGGGAGGCAACTCTATCCCCAGCTCGACCTCTGGACCACCGCGAAGCCGTTTCTTGAACGCTGGATGAGCGAGCAGATCGGACGCCGGGCCTTCGTCGGCAAGCTTAAACAGAACCTGCCTGAAATTGCCGAGCACCTGCCCGATCTGCCGAAAAAGCTGAATAAGATCATCGACGATGCGGCATCCGGCCGGCTTGTGCTCAAATGGAAATCAGATGAACTCAGCATACTGCGCAAACAGCTGCGCCAAAACCACCGGAATACCGTCACCACCATTGCTGGAGGGGCCATGCTGCTGAGCGGCTCTCTGCTGCTGGTATTTGGCAGTGGCGGATTGCTGCCAATAACCCTGGCCACCGTTTTAGGAACAGGCTTGGGTGCAGGTGGAGGTTTTCTGCTGATAAAAGGCTGGTTGGATACGGCAGACTGAATGCCATCGCAATCTGGCAACAGCCATGAATCGCAACCCTTGGCGATAGCGGAAATATGATCCATCATTATCTGTAGAGCAACAATAATTGGCACCCAGATCCAAGGAGTCAGCCATGTCACCTTCGACACCCCAAGATCCCTTTGATCGTTTGGCCTCAGCCTACGATAAAATGCTGCATGAGGTACACAAAGCTGCGGAGTCCGCCAGGGAGAATACCCTTCCAGGCATCAAGGAGTACTTGGCGGATGCCAGAGAGAAATTGATCGAACTGGGTGAACTCAGCCGGGAGGAAGCGGAGAAGGTGTCCGGTTACATCGAGCGTGACATGAAGGATGCGGCCAGCTACCTGCTGGAGACCGGTGAGCAGCTCTCAGCCTGGTGGCGCTTCGATGTGCAGCAGGTGGAAAACCGGCTGTTTGAAATGTTCACCGGAGTCGCCGATCAAACCAAGCTGGAGCTGGCGAAACTCGCCGAACGGGCAAACCAATCGTCACTCTATCACACAGGCGAGGTTACTGGACCCGGAACCCTTGTCTGCACAAGCTGCAACAAGGAGATGCACTTCAAGAAAACCGGGCACATCCCACCCTGTTCCGGCTGCAAGGGTACCGAGTTTAAACGCTCCTCGATGTCAAAGGGGTAGCGCAGCGAATGGCGAGCAGAAAACGCCGATTCGTACATTGTCTTCTTGTGGCTGGCTAACGCAACGGACAAGTAGAACGCGTAGTCCGTTTAGCTCGCCTCTTCTTAACAACCCTTCTCTCCTTTTTTCTGCTTCGTTTGGTTGTATTGGCACGCTTGATCGTCGGCACCTTGCGCATATTCACCGTACTGAAGCTGTCGCTATTGATAGTCGCCCGCCGGCTCCCAGGAGGGGGAGGGGATTGTGTGTAGTTTAACTTGCCCTGCTCATCGTACCATTTATACATGGCGGCCTGAGCAGGCAATGCCGGGAGAAGCAGAAGAGGGCCGAAGATTAATCCTAAATAGCGGTTACGCCTATCCATGAAGCATGATTCCTGTAACACAGATCCTTGTGAATTACCCTACTATTTTAAGGTATTTATAACAAACGAATCTTATTCCCAAGCAACAGAAAGCATGGCATAGCTGTTTACAGTCACTGCCCAGGTCTCTACTTTTTCCTGGATTTGGAACGCTTGGATCTATTTTTTTTCGCCGCAGTTTTTTTGCCGGATGAAACCTTTGCCGCCACTTTCTTCAAGCCTCTGTTCTTGGGAACCTTCTTTTTGGCCACTCTCTTGGTGTTGAGCGTCTTCTTTGCTTTTACTTTCGCGTGCTTTTTTACCGCTTTGCCGCGTTTCTTGGCACTTACGACTGTGCCTTTTGCCTTTTTCCCGGGTGAAGGCCTTGTAGCAGCCTTTTTTGTCGCGAACTTCTTCTTTGCAGCCACTTCAGGTTTCGGCGTCTTCTTTTTGCTTAGCTTCTTCTTGCTTGGCTGCTTTTTTAGCGGCTTTTTCTGCGCAGTCCGATGAGTGCTTGATCTCTTTTTAACCGCATGTGACTTTGCCGCTGTCCGTGTGCTCGACTTCTTTTTGGAAGACTTTTTCTTAACCACTTGCCTGGCTGCCGGCTTTTTTTTGCTTATCTGCTTTCTGGCTGCCCGTTTCGTTTCCGCCTTCTTTCGGGTCGCCTTTTTTTTCACTACCTTGTTCGGAGCAGGAACATTGTCCTTCTTCCCCCGGCTTGCAACAGACACTGGAGCCTCTGCCTCTGCGGCAGATCGGCCAGTTGCTACTTCAAGTACCAGGCTCTTATCGCTCTTCTCTGTACGCTTCTCGGCTACCGGCTGAGCTTCAATCGAGGCATCCTGACCGGATTGCCGGCTTCCTTCATCGATCGTCTTGCAGATAAGCTGGAAAACCTGATGGATCTCGCCATTGCCGTCAATCTTGACCAACTTACCCTGCTTCCCATAGTGGGTGATCAGGGGCGATATCAGGTGGTCGAAGACATGAATTCGACTGCTGACCGTCTCTTCGTTGTCATCCGACCTTTGGTGCAGGCGTCCACCACAAACATCACACACACCATCAACAACCGGAGGGTTCCTATAGATGTTGTAGAGCAGTCCGCAACTGCGGCAGGTGCGCCGCCCCACCAGACGCTCCATGAGGTTGTCTGTCTCAATATCGATCAGCAGTATCAGATCTAAGGGTTGATCGATCTCGATCATCAGTTCATCGAGGGTCAGCGCCTGCAGGAGATTTCTGGGGAAGCCGTCCAGTACGAAACCATCCTGAAGTTCACTTTTCAGCAACCGCTCACGGAGCAATGCCAGAACTATGTCCTCAGTTACCACCCTGCCGGCATCCTGCAGTTCTTTTATTTCGAGACCCAGTGGCGTCCGCATCAGCACAGCATTCTTCACCAGCTCGCCCGTCATCACTGAGGATAGGCCGTATTTATTAGCCAGCAGGTCTGTCTGTGTCCTCTTACCCGACCCCGGTGCCCCCAGTATTACAATTCGCATCCCCTGATATCTCCAACGCTACAAACAAAAAGTTGTTTTTCCTTTTATTACAGCCATTTAAGCCGGGCCTTATCGACACCTACGATATTTTTTCGCTTAATCCGGCCACCACCGCTACAGGTACTCTTCATGCATAATTCCACCGTCAGATCCCTTTGTCGGGTGTATGAATTAAGAAAATCCATGGCTCCATCCAAGTTTTGCATTAGCCGCCAGCTGTGAGCTTGGGTAAGCTAATCCAAGATTTCCCGCAAAGTCAACGGACTTTGTGTACTAAACAGATCAATTAGATTATTCTTCTCTGCCTCATGCAGTGACCTAATGCAGAGTGGCCTTCATGCCTGAAATTCCAGATATAACAGAATCTGAACACTGGACCATCGAAACCACGTTGACTGAACGTTACGGAGGTAAGGTTGAAACCCAGATTGCGGATGCCGAGATACGCCTGATGCCCTCCGATCGAGAGCTATCGAGCTGTCCGGTAATCTATTGGAATCAAGAGGGCTGCAATTTCATTGTTTTCAAAACCGGCAGCCGTAAATACCGCTGCCAGTTTTTCTACCGGGGCTATCAACAGTATGGCACCGGTGTCGACGAATACGACGACCTCACTGAATGCATCGTCTCCCTGCTGCAGGCTCAGGCCGATCATGCGGCAAGAGAGAGAGGCGACCTATGAGGTCATTGATACGCACCCGGATTTTAAATAGATATCAATAAACTAAGGGGATCATATAAATGACTGCAAAAAATGCCTTCTATGCCCAATCGGGCGGGGTCACTGCGGTGATCAATTCCTCCGCTTGCGGGGTTATCGAAACCGCCCGCCAACACCCCGATAAGATTGCCAATGTCTACGCCGGACGCAATGGCATCATAGGCGCGCTTACCGAAGACCTGATCGATACCAGCGCCGAATCGGCTGAGGATATCGCTGCTCTCAAACACACGCCTTCCGGTGGTTTCGGATCGTGCCGTTTCAAGCTGAAGAGCCTGGAAGACAATAAAAGGGAATATGAACGCCTGATTGAGATTTTCAAGGCCCACAATATAGGCTACTTCTTCTACAATGGCGGCGGCGACTCGGCCGACACCTGCTATAAAGTCTCCCAGCTATCTGAAAAAATGGGGTTTCCGGTACAGGCTATTCATGTACCCAAGACGGTTGACAACGACCTGCCGATTACCGACAACTGCCCGGGTTTCGGTTCCGTAGCCAAGTATATCGCCGTCTCCACACTGGAGGCCTCTTACGATGTTCGCTCAATGGCTGCCACATCGACCAAGATATTCGTGATCGAAGTCATGGGCCGCCACGCCGGTTGGATTGCCGCAGCCGGCGGTTTGGTCGAGGACAACAACATACCGGTTGTGATTCTCTTCCCCGAGGTAGAATTCAACCAGGAGAAATTCCTCGCCAAGGTGGATGCCAAGGTCAAGGAGCATGGCTACTGTTCCATCGTGGTCTCTGAGGGTTGTCACTGGCCCGATGGTAAATTTCTTGCTGAACAGGGTACCCGCGACGCTTTCGGCCATGCCCAGTTGGGTGGTGCTGCTCCTGTGGTCGCCAACATGATCAAAGATGCCCTGGGCCACAAATTTCACTGGGCAGTCGCCGATTACCTGCAGCGGGCTGCACGCCACCTCGCCTCTGAATCTGACGTAGAACAGGCCTATGCCCTAGGCAAAGCGGCAGTGGAAAAGGCCCTGGAAGGCAAAAATTCCATCATGCCCACGGTCGTACGCGAGTCATCCAGTCCCTACAAATGGAGCATCGGCGAGGCGCCCCTGAGCGAGGTGGCAAACGTTGAGAAAATGATGCCGATGGAGTTCATCACGGATGACGGCTTTGGTATCACAGACGCCTGCAAGGAGTACCTCTATCCCCTGATCAAGGGCGAGGCCTATCCTCCCTACACGGAAAACGGCATGCCAGACTATGTCACTATGAAAGGTGTGGCGGTACCCAGGAAACTGGATAGCTTTGAACTTTAATCTAAATCAATAGGGGCTTAAAAGCCCCTTTTTTTGTGCGCCCAACCCTGCCAGAATGGTCTGCTGATCGAAACCGGCCTGACCGGACCACGTCAGGGCTCAGGTGGTGTAAATGAATTGTTACCAGAACCCATTTCGTCTATCTCATTGGAGGATGTATAAGTGAACACAGAACTAATCTTCGCCCTAGCCTGTGCGGTTGCCGCGCTTGCCTATGGCTTCATATCCGTTAAATGGATACTTGCGCAGCCTGAAGGCAACGAGAAGATGCGAGAGATAGCCGGCGCCGTACAGGAAGGTGCCAAGGCCTACCTCAACCGCCAATACACCACCATCGGTATCGTAGGCGTAATCCTGTTCGTCATACTCTGGTACTTCCTCGGAACCGCGACCGCGGTCGGTTTTGCCATCGGCGCCGTCTTCTCAGGTCTTGCCGGCTACATCGGCATGCACATTTCCGTTCGCTCCAATCTGCGCACGGCCCAGGCCGCCGACAACGGCATCAACGCAGCTCTGCAGATCGCCTTTCGCGGCGGCGCCATCACCGGCCTGCTGGTTGTCGGGCTTGGACTGTTGGGGGTGGCCGGTTACTACGCCATTCTCATCGCCATGGGGGTTGAGGATCCTCTGCATCCCCTGGTTGGCCTGGCCTTTGGCGGTTCGTTGATCTCCATCTTCGCCCGGCTTGGTGGCGGTATCTTTACCAAAGGCGCCGATGTGGGCGCCGATATCGTAGGCAAGGTCGAGGCGGGCATCCCCGAGGATGACCCCCGCAACCCCGCGGTTATCGCCGATAACGTGGGTGACAACGTGGGCGACTGCGCCGGCATGGCGGCCGATCTGTTCGAAACCTACGCGGTTACCGTGGTTGCAACCATGCTGCTCGGTGGTCTGCTGATGGCCGATGCCGGCACAGCACCGATACTCTATCCGCTTGTATTGGGCGGTGTCTCCATCATCGCGTCCATCGTCGGCACCTTCTTTGTCAAGGCAAAGGATACAGACACCAACGTCATGCCCGCTCTTTATAAGGGTTTGATCGTAGCCGGTCTCCTCGCCGCCATCGCCTTCTACTTCGCCACTGACATGATCATGGACGGAGTCGGCGGTTTCAACACCATGCAGCTGTTCGGTTCTGCCATGATCGGTCTGGTTCTGACCGCTGCGATGGTAGTGATTACCGAATACTACACCTCGACCGAGTTCTCGCCAGTGCGCCAGATTGCCCAAGCCTCCACCACAGGTGACGGCACCAATGTAATCGCCGGCCTGGGCATCTCAATGAAGTCCACAGCTGCGCCTGTAATTGCGGTGTGTGCCGCAATCTGGGGTTCATACGACCTGGCCGGACTCTACGGCATCGCCATTGCGGCCACCGCCATGCTCTCAATGACCGGTATCATCGTTGCACTGGACGCCTATGGCCCGATAACTGACAACGCCGGCGGGATCGCCGAAATGGCGGAACTGGATGAGAAGATCCGCAATATCACCGATCCCTTGGATGCCGTGGGCAATACCACCAAGGCCGTCACCAAGGGCTATGCCATCGGTTCGGCCGGTTTGGCCGCCCTGGTGCTGTTTGCCGACTTCACCAGCACCCTGGAGCACGCAGGCAAGACCATCAGCTTTGAACTTTCCGATCCGGCGGTATTGATCGGTCTCTTCATTGGCGGACTTGTCCCCTACCTGTTCGGTTCCATGGCCATGGAAGCGGTTGGCAAAGCCGCAGGCGGGATCGTCAACGAAGTGCGCCGCCAGTTCCGGGAAAAACCCGGCATCATGGATCACAGCGAGAAGCCGGACTACGGACGCGCGGTGGACTTGTTGACCAAAGCGGCCATCAAGGAGATGATCATCCCATCGCTGCTGCCGGTATTGATGCCGATCGTGGTGGCCCTGGGCATCGGATGGCTGATGGGCGGTGACGCCGGCGCCAAGGCGCTGGGTGGCCTGTTGATCGGCACCATCGTCACCGGCCTGTTCGTGGCCATCTCAATGACCGCCGGAGGCGGCGCCTGGGATAACGCCAAGAAGTATATCGAAGACGGCAACCACGGCGGTAAGGGTTCGGATGCCCATAAGGCGGCGGTCACCGGCGACACTGTAGGCGACCCCTACAAGGATACCGCCGGTCCTGCGGTCAATCCGCTGATCAAGATCATCAACATCGTTGCCCTGCTGATCGTACCTATTCTCTAGTCGAGACCGCAGAGTCGATTCACTAAGGGGAGCTTCGGCTCCCCTTTTTTCGTAACGGCCCCTACCTGTTCGTGCGGATAACTGACACAAAATTCACAAACCGTTAATGGGCGCCAATCACCGCTGACTAAAACAAGCGCCATACCTGGACAAAAAACGTTGATCGGCATCCCCTGAATTGTGCTAATTGGCGATCAAGGCCGTCGTATAAATTGCTTTATCGCTCATCTGGCCCGGAAGCGCCTGTGCGGCCTGATTCGATGCAGAAACCTGTATAATTCCACAATTCCATTGTGGACATCAGTTTGAATATTTAGCGATCTCACACTGGCTTTGGGCTAGACACCCGACGAGGTTATCCGTAATCTTCACACCTCACACGAATTCCGGCCCGCCTGCCGGAAATAATCAGCTACGATCAACCGCAAGGGTCTCAAATATGAATCTGGACCGAGTCTCCTCAGGAAAGAATATTCCTGATGAAATCAATGTCATTATCGAAATCCCGTCCAACGCCGATCCGGTCAAATATGAGGTGGACAAGGATACAGGCGCCATGTTTGTCGACCGTATCCTGCGCACCGCCATGCACTATCCGGCCAACTACGGGTATATCCCGCACACGCTCTCTGACGATGGAGACCCCTGCGACGTGATGGTGCCCACCGCTTTCCCGTTGATCCCCGGCTCAGTGATCCGCTGCCGCCCGGTAGCCGTTTTGAAAATGACCGATGAGTCCGGTGATGACGCCAAGGTCGTTGCGGTGCCGGCGGATGACGTTTCAAGTCGCTGGAGACATGTCAAATCGGCGGACGACATGCCTGAGGAACTGATGGAACGCATTGCCCACTTCTTCGAACACTACAAAGACCTCGATGAGGGTAAATGGGTACGCGTTAAGGGCTGGGAAGGCGCCGAGGCCGCCAAACAGGAGGTCCGCAACTCGGTGCAGATGTACAAAGACGCACCGGAAAAACCGAACTTCTAAGCCATGAACGGCCCTTCATGGCTAACTATACTCCCCTATGTCCTGGTACCGTAGCGAGGAAGTAGCACGCGATGAAAATCTGCATTCTCTCTGACAGCCACGATCATATTCCCTTGCTGGAAGCAGCTGTTGAGGCGGCCAAGGCCGAGGATGCGGAAGCAATTTTGCACTGTGGCGATGTGGTCGCGCCGAGCACGCTGCACTGTCTGGACAAGTTTGACTTACCGGTGCATGTCATCCACGGCAACAATAGCGGTGATCTCTATACCCTGGGGCGGCTAGCCAGCCGGGATGAGAACAATATTCACTACCACGGCATGGATGCCGCTGTCGAATTGGCAGGGCGTAATATATTTCTCGTCCACTACCCCCACTATGCAAGGGCCATGGCTGCAACCGGTGACTGGGATCTGGTGTGTTGCGGTCACAGCCATAAATTAAAAATTGAGCAACTCGTGAATATCAAAGGCAGTGTCACCCATTTGGTCAATCCCGGTACGATTGGTGGTGTCGGTAAATCTCCTGCAACCTATGTCATGGCCGACCTGGAGAATATGACCTTTGAATTGCGAGAGGTTTCTAAGCAGATTGAGCTTGACGCTGGACGATAGGACCTGTCAGCACTGATTCAGACCGGCTCTGTTTAGCCGGAAAAAGCGCCAATCGAGGCGCGAGGAGAGTCGTTTGGTAATTCAAACTCTGTTGTCTGCGAACGACAGGAGCACTCATGACTGATTTCACTCACTTCAATGCCTCCGGTGAGGCCCATATGGTCAATGTCGGGAACAAGCCATCGACCAGGCGCAGGGCCATCACAGAGGGCCGTATCACCATGCAACCCGAAACCCTGCGGATGATTCTGGCAGGCAGCCATAAGAAGGGAGACGTGCTAGGCGTCGCCCGTATCGCCGGCATCATGGCCGCCAAGAGGGCGCCGGAACTGGTTCCGTTATGCCACCCGCTTTCACTGACCAAGGTTGAGATCGACCTTCGTCCCGATGAGAGCGAGAATGCAATCCACTGCCATACCCACGTGGAAAATGTAGGACAGACCGGTGTTGAAATCGAAGCCTTGTGCGCGACCCAGATCACCCTCCTGACTATCTATGACATGTGCAAGGCCGTTGACAGGGGCATGATAATCAGCGACATTCGGCTGACGGAAAAGAGCGGGGGAAAGTCGGGCGAGTGGAAAATAACCGACTAAAGTTAAAAACAATCCTGCCGCACTAAGTTGTACGGCTGCGTGATCCCTGTCACAATGCCTGGATTTTCTATTGACAAATCAGACATTACTCGCGGGCATAGGGAAGCAGTTATGAGCAAATTCGTAGAATGGTCCGACGCACTCAGTGTCGGCATTGAAGAAATCGATGAACAGCACAAGATGCTCGTCGAGCTCGTCAATAAGATGCATGAAGCCATTCATCAACGCCATGGCAGTGATGTAGTGAAGAGTATCCTGGGCGATCTGGCTGACTACACCAGGATCCATTTTGCGGTTGAAGAGAGCTTGATGCGAATCCTCAACTACCCTGGCTATGAAGATCATAAAGAGATACATGAAGAGCTGCTCCAGTCCGTTGCCGACCTGCAGGAAAAAGTAACCACCGGCAAGACCGCCATCGGTTTTGAGCTGATGCACTTTCTCAAGACCTGGCTGACCAAACACATCATGGAGGAGGACATGGAATATAGCGGCTTTTTCCTCAAGGCAGGCGCTCAACCCAGGTTGAGTAAAAAATCCTGGATCCAGCGACTCTGGAGCAGCTGACCCAAACAGCCGCCATGGCATTTCGAGACATTGTAGCAATGCCATGAATCCCTATTATCAGCGGGCCCATTTCCTGAAAAGTGCGGCCCGACTATCCCAATCCCCGACAGACAGCGGTTTCGAGGTGGCGTTTGCCGGACGCTCCAATGCCGGAAAATCCAGTGCCCTGAACGCCTTATGCGGACAGAAATCTCTGGCGCGAACCAGTAAAACACCGGGCAGGACCCAACTTCTCAACTTCTTCTCTTTGGACAGCGACCGTCGCCTGGTAGACCTGCCGGGCTATGGCTATGCCAAGGTTGCGGAATCGATCAAGAAAGAGTGGCAAAAGACACTTGCTTACTACATCGAGCAACGGCAATGCCTCCGGGGCATGATTTTGTTGATGGATATCCGTCATCCGCTGACAGCGTTCGATCTGCAGATGTTGCAATGGAATACCTACCATGGCCTACCGACACACATCCTCCTGACCAAAGCCGACAAACTCAAGACCGGCGCTGGCAAAAACACCCTGTTGAAGGTCAAAAAGGAACTCGGTGATCGCCCGGAGATCTCAGTCCAACGCTTCTCCGCATTGAAAAAACAGGGCATTGACGAGTGTCACCGGGTGCTGGACCTGTGGTTTGAACTGGAACTAGACTCACACACTCAGCCATCCCGCTGAAAACTGACCCGCTGGTCGCTAAAAAAGAAAGCCCCATCAGCCTAAGGGGAGAGACTGACGGGGCCGGATCTTCCCGGATGGGGTCACCGGGAAGGTTGGGTCGCAAAGGGAGGAAAAGCGACCCTCGTCGTACGACTTACAGCTAGATAGACTGGTGATTTTATATAAAGTTCAATGTGCCTGATCCCAGTTGTCGCCGACCCCTACATCCACCAGCAAGGGCACTGCCAAACTGGCCGCAGCCTCCATAAAATTCGCAATAATACCCTTTGCTTCAATGACATAGGACTCTTCGGCCTCCAGTACCAGTTCATCATGAACCTGCATAAGAAGTCGTGCGGGTGGTGTGCTGGCCTCTATCCAGGCATCTACAGCCAACATGGCGCGTTTGATGATATCAGCCGCACTCCCCTGCATCGGCGCATTGATCGCCGTACGCTCGGCAGCCGTCCTGCGTTGATGATTTTTTGCGTTGATATCGGGCAGGTAAAGACGGCGGCCGAAAAGGGTCTCGACATAACCCTGATCATGGGCCAGTTCCCGCGTCTGATCCATGAATGCCTGCACTCCGGGGTAGCGTTTGAAATAGAGATCCACATAGGCCTGGGCCGCGTTTCTCTCAATACCCAACTGACGCGCCAGACCAAATGCGGACATGCCGTAGATCAAACCGAAGTTGATCGCCTTGGCAGAGCGTCGCTGCTCCGCAGTCACACGATCCAGCGGCTCGTCGAAAACCTCCGCCGCTGTAGCCCGATGGATATCCTTGCCTTCGGAAAATGCCCGTAGAAGCCCTTCATCCCCTGACAGATGGGCCATGATCCTCAACTCTATCTGGGAGTAGTCCGCTGCCAGCATCTTCCAGCCCGGTTGCGCTACAAATGCCCGGCGAATGCGCCTCCCAGCCTCTGTGCGTACCGGAATATTCTGCAGATTTGGGTCGGTGGAGGAGAGTCGTCCTGTCGCGGCCACCGCCTGGTGGTATGAGGTGTGGACACGGCCGGTCCGCGGATTGACCATCTCAGGCAGTTTATCCGTATAGGTCGACTTGAGCTTGGAGAGACCGCGATGCTCCAGAATCACTGCCGGCAGCTCATGCCCCTGTTCCGCCAATTCGACCAACACCGATTCCGCCGTTGAGGGTGCCCCCTTGGGTGTCTTTGCAATCACCGGGAGTTCCAGTTCGCTGAAGAAGACCTCCCCAATCTGCTTCGGAGAGCCCAAATTGAAACTATGGCCGGCAAGGGAATAGGCCTTCTGTTCGAGTTGGTGCATGCCCTTTGCCAACTCATCGCTCTGCTTGCGCAGCATACTGCTGTCGATAGCCACACCGGTTCGCTCCATCCTCGATAACACCGGAATCAAGGCCACCTCAAGTTCCGTCAACAAAGATGTTAGTGAAGGCTCACTATCGAATTTCGGCCAGAAAAAATCATGCAGGCGAAGGGTAATATCCGCATCTTCAGCCGCATATGGGGCGGCTAACTCCAGATCGATTTGATTAAAGGTCAACTGCTTCCTGCCTTTGCCTGCTATCGTCTCAAAGTGGATTGTCTCATGTTGCAGATAGCGCCTGGCCATGGAGTCCATGTCATGCCGTGTAGCCGTAGAATCGAGCACGTAGGATTCGAGCATGGTGTCATAGGCAATACCTTGCATATCGATGCCGTAGCGGGCCAATACACTCATATCGTATTTCAGATTTTGACCCACCTTTTTCAGCTTTGGATTCTCTAAAAGCGGCTTCAAGTGAGTAAGCACCAACTCACGCGACAGCTGTGTTGGCGCACCCGGATAGTCGTGACCGACAGGAACATACGCTGCCTCGCCAGGGCGTACCGCAAATGAGAGCCCGACCAGTTCTGCCTGCATATAGTCGAGACTGGTGGTTTCCGTATCGAAAGCGAACAGGCCATGGGCCTCCAGCTGCGCGATCCATCTTATCAACGCCGGCTCACTCAATACTGTCTCATAGTTTACAGCGGTTTGTTCCGCTGCCTGCTGTTGCTCATCCGGTTCCACATCATCCAGGGTTGCGAGCAGGCGGTTCGATCCCATCCATTGATAGTGACGCCGTAATTCAGCACTGTCCCGCTCAACCGGCTGGTAATCGGTTGGGCTCATTTCAAGGCTGACGTCGAGCTTTATGGTTGCCAGTTCACGGGAGAGCGGCAGTTGCGCTAGACTGGCGCGCAGATTCTCGCCGATCTTGCCCTTGATCTCATCCGCATGTTTGATCAGATTATCCAGGGTGCCGTAGGTATTGAGCCACTTTGCCGCGGTTTTAGGACCACACTTCGGAACACCCGGTATGTTATCGACCGTGTCACCCACCAGGGCCAGGTAGTCAATAATCTGGTCGGGCCTGACGCCGAACTTGTCCATCACCCCCGCCATATCGGTGGTGGTCTCTGACATGGTGTTGATCAGCGTGACGTGTTCGTTCACCAGCTGTGCCATATCCTTGTCGCCCGTGGAAATCATAGTCTCTATGCCCTGTTCCGTGGCCTGTCGAGCCAAGGTGCCGATCACATCGTCCGCCTCGACCCCGGGTACCACCAGCATCGGCAAGCCCATCGCACGAATGATCGCATGCAGAGGCTCTAACTGATCGCGCAGGTCGTCCGGCATGGGGGGGCGATTGGCCTTGTACTCCGGATAAATCTCATTTCTGAAACTTCCGCCGGGGGCATCGAATACGACCACCATGTAGTCGGGATCGAAATCGCTGATCAGCCGACGCAGCATGTTCAGTACGCCGACAATCGCACCTGTTGGTTCACCTTGCGAGTTGCTGAGGTCGGGCAGGGCATGATAGGCGCGAAACAGGTAGGAGGAGCCATCGACCAGGACAAATGGGGATGATTTAGACATAAGCAGCGGAAAATCCATAAAAATTTTTGCTTGAAAATAGTAGCTAAATCAAACCATTTTGTCGCCGGTTTCACAAACCTGCAGTGTGACCGCACTATGTCCTACTGTTTTTCTTGGTCTTTACGAAAATCTGATCTATCTTTTTAGAGCATGGACTCAATCGAGCCCCTAGAACTAATAATGCATAAAGCTACAACGAACTACCATCACCACTGGAGACGACCATGCCCGAAATGAACCCGATGGCTGTCGAGAACAGCAACACACCGGAAGGTTTCGATGAGTGGACCGAAGAGCAGGCGATTGCCTTGGCCTCGGAAGAAGATATCGCGTTAACTGATGCGCATTGGGAGATGATCCATTTCCTGCGCCGCCACTGCGAAGAGCATGGCGCCACCTGCAGCGCCAGACTGGTGCTTAAGGCGATGACGACACAAGTCAAGGACCGAGGCGGCAAAAAATATCTCTATACGCTCTTTCCAAGAGGTCCGGTAGTCCAAGCGTGTAAGATAGCCGGTATTCCGCTGCCACCCTACTCATTGGACCTTTCCTTCGGTAGTGTGCACTGACAAAAATCTCGATACTTACAGCTTACAAGGGGCGACCAGCCCCTTTTTGACACCAATCCGTCAACACTAGCTGCCATATTTTCCTCAAGATGTGGCCGCTTCGGTCGCAAACGAAGGAAACCAATAGATCCGGAACGATAATCTCCACCAATTAAACAGGGACGATAATAAGTCGGTACAGATTACCATGCTCAACTCACACTGCTTCAGATTGGATGCAGCGGATGAGGCCAATGAATGGCATACCCAGGCAACGGAACTGCTGATTCGTTACAACATTCCCATTACACCTGTCTGTTATCATGTTGCCTATGAGTATGCCTCTCAGCGTCATGGCGAATTAGCACGAATAGTCGATGCCCAGCTGAACAAAACCCACCATCTGGACAGCCACTTTCTGTTTCATTTGTTTGAAAATTTCTGCCTCGAGGGGGCTGAAAACGACAAGCTGGACGACTATCTGGCTGACCTGCACAATCTGCTGTTCAAGGTTCTCGAAGGGGTGACAAACAACGGTAGCCAAACCGACCTCTTCAGCGAGACCTTGCTGAATCAGAGCCATGCATTGGATGCCAATCCCAGTCTCGAAGATCTGCGCGGCATAGCACAGACCCTGATGCAAGCCACCGCGCAAGCCATGCAAAACAATCGCATGTTGCGAGACCACCTTGAGTCGGCCGAAGAGCAGAGTCTGTCACTGCAATCCGAAGTGAAAAAGCTACGCGATGAGATATCCACTGACGCGCTGACAGGATTGTTCAATCGGCGTGCGCTCAACAAACGTATGCATGAGCTGGTCGAGGCGCACAACGGTGCATCCACTCCTTTTTCCGTACTGATGCTCGATATTGACCATTTCAAACAGTTCAATGACAACTTTGGTCATGTGATCGGGGATGAAGTTATCCGTCGTGTCGGGCTGATCATGAGAGACCAGTTGCGGGATGTGGACTTTCCCGCGCGCTATGGTGGAGAGGAATTCACCGTACTTCTGCCGGGAACGGATATCAGCCATGCAATGAGCGTCGCTGAAACGATCCACCAGTCGGTTGCGAAACTGATACTGATTAAAAGAAGCACAAAAGAGAAACTGCCATCGGTTACGGTTTCGGTGGGTGCCGCCAGCTATCGCCGGGGAGACAGTCCCGAGACCCTGCTCGAACGTGCTGATCAGGCCCTCTACCAGGCCAAAGAGGGGGGGAGAAACCGGATAGTCGGCGAAGTGGAAATCACCTATATGTAACCCCTTCACCGGCACCAGCGCGCGATATCGGCTTTAAGCTGTTTTATATGCCGCGCACGCTCTTGATCGCTCAGATAACGCCGCTCACCGTCATTGCCTAGATTATAGATACCTGTTGCCCGAAGATGGGAATTGTAGCGGTCTTTGGCGCGCACGCAGTTCTGCTTGCGTTTTTTCCGCTCAGCCAGTTGTTTCTGCTTTGCCTCTTTCTTCTCCGCACGCTCCTCTGCATAGACATCCAGCATGCGCTGCATCTCCATCTGCCTGTCATGTTGCCCCGCCGTCGGCTGAGGACTCTCCTGTTCCCTGATCCTTATCTCTGTGGATTCCCCCGTCACCGGCCGGTCACTGAAGTGCACACGACCCTGCTCATCCACCCATTTATAGACCTCCGCCTGCAGTTGCAAGCCCGCCATCAACAGTACAAACAGCAGAGATTGCGTAAGCAGCCGTGGTAATTTACTTTTTATATCCGACATATGAGCAGCTCCTTGCAGATATATCTATCACCCTCGTGTCTTTACCGTTCCGCTTGTGGCGCGTACTGGCTGAATCACCGGCTTAGGGCCAGTCTACCTCAATGATGACATGTATCGTACTGAATGGCTCGTTCTGAATTGAGCATCTGTGAACGGGGATTATACCCTTCCACATACGGCTTTTTTTCAACTAACGGGATGATGTGAATTGAAACGGATATAAAAAAGGGCGCCGAAGCGCCCTAAAAGGGAGGATCATCCAACAGATGTATTACAGGCCTGAACCTCGGTTTCCGGTGAACTCAGGATAGGCCTCCAGTCCACACTCGCCGAGATCGACGCCTTCGTACTCTTCCTCTTCGCTGACCCTGATACCCATCACGATTTTAAGGATCAGCCATACCACGAGGCTGGCGCCGAACGTCCAGGCAAAGATTACTCCCAAGCCGAGTAACTGCGCCCCGATTGAGGCATCGCTATTGGTCAGAGGCACCGCGATCAAGCCCCACATGCCGACCACACCATGCACCGAAATAGCACCCACCGGGTCGTCGATCTTGATCTTGTCCATTGTGATGATGGAGAAGACCACAAGCAGGCCGCCAACGGCGCCGATCAGGGTTGCCTCCAAAGGAACCGGTGTCAACGGCTCGGCCGTGATTGCCACGAGACCTGACAACGCACCGTTGAGCGCCATGGTCAGATCCGCTTTACCAAACAGCGCACGCGCGGTTAACAGCGCCGCCACTACACCGCCGGCTGCGGCTGCATTGGTGTTGACGAAGACCGCGGCGACAGCATTGGCTTCGCCGATATCGGAGATCTTCAGCTCGGACCCGCCATTGAAGCCAAACCAACCCAGCCACAGGATGAATGTACCCAACGTGGCCAATGGCATATTGGCGCCGGGTATGGCGTTGACTCGGCCATCGGCAGTGTACTTGCCTTTACGGGCTCCCAGCAGAATGACGCCCGCCAGGGCTGCCGCAGCGCCGCAGAGGTGTACCACGCCGGAGCCGGCAAAATCGCTGAAACCGGCAGCATCCAGGAAACCGCCACCCCATTTCCAGTAACCCTGCAGCGGATAGATGACACCGGTCATAACCACGGCAAACAGCAGGAAGGCCCAGAGCTTCATCCGCTCGGCCACTGCGCCGGAAACGATGGACATGGCGGTGGCGACGAAGACCACCTGGAAGAAGAAGTCTGACATACCGGAATAGTAGGTCTCGCCATTGCTGGCCAGCACATCTTCGACACTGTTGTCGCCACCGAACATAAAGCTCAGGTCAAGCGCCGGAAAATAGCCGTTGCCGTCCCCCGGGTACATGATATTGTAGCCCATCAGCATATACATAATGCAGGCGATGGCGAACAGAGCGACGTTTTTAGTCAGGATTTCGGCGGTATTCTTGGCTCGCACAAGACCGGCCTCGAGCATGGCGAAACCTGCCGCCATCCACATGACAAGCGCGCCGGATACCAGAAAATAGAAGGTATCCAGTGCGTAACTGAGTTGTGTAATCGCTTCCACGATACTCTCCAAATATATGTTGCTAGTGAGTTACAGCGCTTTGGGACCGGTTTCACCGGTACGCACGCGAACGACCTGTTCCACGTCAGTAACGAAGATCTTGCCGTCACCGATCTTGCCGGTCTTGGCAGCTTTGGAAATCGCTTCCACGACCTGATCGACAATGTCGCTATCGACGGCGATCTCGACCTTGATCTTGGGTAGAAAATCGACCACGTACTCCGCACCGCGGTAGAGTTCGGTGTGACCCTTCTGTCGTCCAAAACCCTTGACCTCGGTAACCGTGATACCCGCCACACCCACTTCGGACAAAGCTTCGCGGACATCATCAAGCTTGAACGGCTTAATGATTGCTGAAACCATTTTCATCTGATTGCTCCTCGTATAGCCCGTAACAGAACGGGCCGTACATCAAATAGTTAACTCAAGCCGGTTTGTCTTAGAAGCCTTTGCTCCATGAGATGAAGAAACGCATATCGGAGTCTTCACCGGCAGCATCCGTATCATCGAGATCGGTATCGGAAACGCTCAGAGTGACGTCGCCGAAATCACCGGTGGCCTTGGTCAGGTCGACCTGATAGTGGGTGTAGTCATCTAAATCATCATCGCCATCACCGTCAGGTTCGACGAAACCGACCGTCAGGCCGATGGAGAAGTCCTGCGGCAGGTCAAAGCCGGCGCCCAGGTAGTAGTAGAGATCCTCTTCGATAACCTCGACCGCATCCTCTGCAGAGATGACATAGTTGAGACCGGCGGTGAGAAACTGCCAGCTGCCACTCACGGCAAGCTCGGTGAAATCAGATTCCGCGTCGCTTGAATAGGCGTAATAGATCAGGCCGACATCATAGCCGAAATCACCCGCCTCGCCGGCGTAACCGCCATACAGGTCGAGTTCGTAATCGTCCCAGGCCTCCGACAGCCAGGTACCCGCATAGAGACCCGACTCGCCGGACCAATCGAAGCCACCGGATAATGCGGTGCTGTTGCCTGTCTGGGTCAACCCGCGCCAGATGTAGTTACTGGCAATACCGATATTGGTGCTGACTTCCGCCGCAGCGATGGACGATAGTCCTAACAGCGCAACACCGCAGGCCTGGGTAAGACGGTTCATCTTCATCGTTATACTTCCTCTTAATCAATTAGAAACATGGGTCAACCAGTCAACTCGACTCATAGCTTGACGAGGCGAAACTGCTACAGTCTCTTCAGACTTCGTGCCAACATTTCCAACCTATTGAAATTGCAGGGAATACCCAATAATTGGCAGTCATGAGGCTGACCTGTTCACATGGCCGTGCATGGTTTGTGGTCACAATCGATCCCCTTGCACCAGACCTGTGCACCGGCTTGGTGCGAAATGGCCGGAGCGATATATCTGCCGGTGGATCGAAGAAGCGGCGCTGTTCCGTCTATTCATCTTGCAAGGGGAATCTCGCCACAAAGATTATCCGGAGCCGTGTCCTCTTTCGCTGGACAAAGGGATCGTCACTGGCTATTGTCTGCCGCATGATTGATCCGAAACTTATCGATGAGCTGACGACCCGGCTCTCTGCCACAATGCCCAGCGGTATCCAGGCATTACAGGCCGATGTGGCAAAAAATATTCGCGCCACCCTGGAGTCCGGACTTGCCAGGCTCGACCTGGTGACCCGCGAGGAGTTTGAGGTTCAGCAGGCGGTTCTGGCACGTACACGTGAGAAGCTTGAGCGGCTGGAGATACAGATCAAGGAGCTGGAGGATAAAACCGGCTAGCGCTTCATCAGCATCGGACCGAACGCTGTTCCAAGGAAGGAATCTATGTCACTCGCCATTCTCTATTCCCGCGCCCAAGAGGGCGTACAAGCACCGCTGGTCACCGTCGAGGTCCACCTCTCCAACGGCCTTCCGGGCCTCTCCATCGTCGGCCTGCCCGAAATGGCGGTGCGGGAGAGTAAAGACCGGGTCAGAGGGGCGCTGATCAACAGCCAGTTTGAGTTTCCCGCCCGGCGCATCACCATCAATTTGGCGCCTGCCGATCTGCCGAAAGAGGGGGGGCGATTCGACCTGCCCATTGCTCTCGGCATCCTGGCCGCCTCGAATCAATTGACGATGGACCCTCTGAGCCACTATGAGTTCAGCGGCGAGCTTGCCCTGTCCGGCGAACTGCGCCCGATCAGCGGTATCCTCCCTGCAGCGCTCACCGCCCGCGATGCCGGGCGTTCCCTGATCCTGCCGCAACAGAATGCCGAGGAGGCGGGACTGGTCAACGGACTCCAGTGCTATCCCGCCAGCCACCTCCTCGAAGTCTGTTCACACCTCAACAGTGTCAACCCGTTGGCGCAGTATAAATACACGCACGGTATCGAGGAGAGTAAAAAGAGCCGGCTCGATATGGCCGATGTCTATGGACAGAGTCATGCCCGGCGCGCCCTGGAGATCAGCGCCGCCGGCGCCCACTCGCTGCTCTATATCGGTCCGCCCGGCACCGGCAAATCGATGCTCGCCTCCCGCCTGCCCGGAATCCTGCCCCCAATGAGCGAGGAGGAGGCACTGGAATCCGCTGCCATTCACTCGGTGGCCAACAACAGGGCCTTCCAACCCGCCCAGTGGCGTCAAAGACCCTTTCGCGCCCCCCATCACACGGCCTCGGCGGCGGCCCTGGTCGGCGGCGGCAGTAATCCGAAACCCGGCGAAATCTCCTTGGCGCACTGCGGCGTGCTGTTCCTGGACGAACTCCCGGAATTCGACCGGCACACCCTGGAGGTATTGCGCGAACCCCTGGAAAACGGCCGCATCACCATCTCCCGCGCCAACCGCCAGGTTGACTACCCGTCAAGGTTTCAGCTCATCGCGGCGATGAACCCCTGTCCCTGCGGCCACCTGGGCGACGGCAGCAACCGCTGCCACTGTACCCTCGACAGGATCACCCGTTACCGCAACCGCATCTCCGGCCCATTGATCGACCGTATCGATATGCATGTGGAGGTGCCCAGACAGCCTTTGCAGCTCGATCACCATGCACCGCAGAATAGAGAGGAGTCGAGCGAAACCATCCGTCGCCGGGTCATCGCGGCCCGTGATATACAACTCCAGCGGCAGGGCTGCACCAATCAGGCCCTGCAGGGATTGGACATCGTGAAATTCGCCACACCGGACAAGGAGGGTAACGCACTGTTGCACCGGGCCATTGAAAAACTTGGCCTGTCGATGCGTGCCTATCACCGCATTCTAAAGGTGGCGCGCACCATCGCCGACTTGGAGGCGAGCCCGAAGGTGGAGACGGCGCATATCAGCGAGGCTATTGGTTATCGTCGCCTGGACAGAAGTTAACGTATCAGTATCTGCTTACTCTAGTTTTTGAGCCTTAATACTATAAGTAAATATTTTGACCCCTTTTCCTACTAAATGGTCTGGCCATGACTAAGAATATAATCAGGTTTAACGATATGGCAAAATACAAGACCTAGCCCCATTTTTCCGACCCCAATCTGCACTGACTTCAACAATATTCAATATCTCAAGGATACAAATCAAAAGATAATGATATTCCTAAATCTGCTAGTTCCCTGAGAAGTTCATGTGAAAAAGTGTCGCCTGAATTACCATTTAAATTCCAACCTATGAAATACTCAATATTGCCGCCAGAAGAAATTACACTATTGAATAATTGCTTTTTATTTTTTACGGTAGAAATCTGGTATTTCAAAAATGTTGATATTTCTTTAAACCCTTCAATATCTAGGCTGAAGGTACAATATGTTTCTTCATACACACCATCAAGCTTTCTACCAGTAGGTGTTGTCCTCTGATCGCCCGCACTCCATTTCCTATCTGCTTTAATACCAATTTCTCTACATATAGTCTCTGCATCTATTGATGGATGCCTTATTCGTAATGAAATCTTATAAGTATATTCGTTCATAGATATTTAAAAACTACAGATAGTCACTTATCGGTCCATGGTTTTCGGCCTTTCCTTCGTGATCAGTGGTAATTATATCACCGTCTTGTGTTACGCCTACCCAATATCTTGGTCCAGCCCCTATCTGATCCTTTATGTCGTGTATATCCTCTCTATCAAGATGAGGTTACTGGCGTTTCATCATGCGCCTAATTGCTAATACACCAAAACTAAAAAATAAAAAGTAATCTAGCACCATTATTAAATTTATCTCATTTCCAACTACAATCACGTACAAAATACCTAGTGTTGCAAATACTATAAACAACCAATCTAACCAAGAAATAAAAGCAATTCCTGAAAGCACGTTCATAGACGGAGAAAGAAACCAAATACCCACTATGCTCCCACATCCTATTATTAGCCAGAATAATCTCTCATCATCGAATGAAATAAAATTTAAAACGGCAATACACAATAAAAAAAGTAGTACTATTACATTTTTCATTAGAAACGATATTGAACCCCCGAACTCGTACCTTCACCTGCATATGCGCCATAGCCCTGGCCTGACTCCAGCACCACCTGATACTCCATCTTCGCCAGCAGTTACGAACCCGCTCACACCACTACCCCAACCTGCACCGGCTTCAACAGTTTTCCTTTTATCTGGAGGCGGGATCTGAGTGAGATCCGAGGACAGGGGACAGGATCCGGGATCCGAGGACACCCATATAATGTACAGCGGGGATTAGATTCTATAGCCCACCTTGATGACACCCACTAAGCCATAACTAAACGATAACTACCCGATACTGCACGCTGGCCTCGGTGCCAACTCTTTTCCTGCTTCCTGGCAAAGGCTTTGATTCGATCAATAGCCCCGAATACCGTGAAATAATTTCGATTATAGTGACTGACACTTGTTAACCAGGCATCCGAATTCAAACCGAGTCTCTCCAGGATAGGCGCAAGATCATTCGGTATCGCACCTTTCTTATCCTCACGTATCGCTCGTCCTGTCCAGTCCACCAGGCGCAGGTAGTCATTGAGTTCAAAATCAATACTCTTTATGGGATCTTTTTCTTTCTGCCTTTTAAACGGACGGAGTTTTGTCAGTTGCCGTTTTTGCGTCTGTTTGACTTTGCACCTGTTCTGTCGCTTGGCATACGCCTCGATACGTTCCTGAATTGAGGTAAAGTCCGATTGCTCCGGTGTCTTTGCCAAGCCGGCCCTGATAGGGTTGAGGTCCACATAAGTCATGCAGGTCAGCAGCGCACCTTCGTCAAGCAGGGCCTGGCTTTTGAACCTGCCCTCCCAAAATCTGCCTTTGCACTGATCCTCTGCGTTGGCGTGCTGGGCCAGGTATTCGTTCATACAACGCATGAACCAACTGATGTCATAGAGGCGTGATCGCCATTTCTCAATCAACTCTGAGAGTGCTGCCCATTCCGCTTTGCTCATCATCTCACCGGCAAGATAGCGATCTGCTAGCATATGGCCTTTGTATAGCCGCATCCAGTGTTCGATGACCTGCTTATCCGTCCACGCTTTGGCCCTGTCTGCGTCTACATGCAGTACGACATGATAGTGATTGGACATGATGGCATAGGCGCAGACGTCGATAGCAAAGATATCTATCAATTCTCTCATTCGATCCAACACCCATTGGCGCCGATGCTCAAAGCTTTGGCCGGTATAGGGATCTGCACCGCATAGCCAGGCACGGCGGACGCAGCGGGAGATGCAGTGGTAGTACGGGGTGGCTTCCAAGCAGATCAGAGTTTCTCTTGCACGTGTCATCACAACCTCCTTGTTGTTTCTGATGAATTTCAACAACGCTACCTTATTCGTGGCTTGATCGCAATATTTTTCGGGTGTCCTTTATTTACTTTAAACGGACGGAGTTTTGTCAGTTGCCGTTTTTGCGTCTGTTTGACTTTGCACCTGTTCTGTCGCTTGGCATACGCCTCGATACGTTCCTGAATTGAGGTAAAGTCCGATTGCTCCGGTGTCTTTGCCAAGCCGGCCCTGATAGGGTTGAGGTCCACATAAGTCATGCAGGTCAGCAGCGCACCTTCGTCAAGCAGGGCCTGGCTTTTGAACCTGCCCTCCCAAAATCTGCCTTTGCACTGATCCTCTGCGTTGGCGTGCTGGGCCAGGTATTCGTTCATACAACGCATGAACCAACTGATGTCATAGAGGCGTGATCGCCATTTCTCAATCAACTCTGAGAGTGCTGCCCATTCCGCTTTGCTCATCATCTCACCGGCAAGATAGCGATCTGCTAGCATATGGCCTTTGTATAGCCGCATCCAGTGTTCGATGACCTGCTTATCCGTCCACGCTTTGGCCCTGTCTGCGTCTACATGCAGTACGACATGATAGTGATTGGACATGATGGCATAGGCGCAGACGTCGATAGCAAAGATATCTATCAATTCTCTCATTCGATCCAACACCCATTGGCGCCGATGCTCAAAGCTTTGGCCGGTATAGGGATCTGCACCGCATAGCCAGGCACGGCGGACGCAGCGGGAGATGCAGTGGTAGTACGGGGTGGCTTCCAAGCAGATCAGAGTTTCTCTTGCACGTGTCATCACAACCTCCTTGTTGTTTCTGATGAATTTCAACAACGCTACCTTATTCGTGGCTTGATCGCAATATTTTTCGGGTGTCCTTTATTTACCATCAAAACCATACGCGCGGAGTGTGTCATTGCCATACACCCATATCTTGGAATTTGCCTGGTCCACAGAAACAGCCCGTGGATCGCCATCATCTTCAATTTCCAGTAAGATAGAACCATCTGCCGTGGCAACCTTGATGACACCGGTAGACTCTGCTACCCAAAGTGCATTGACTTGGTCAGTGGCATGAACCAGGCTGGAAAAAAAGATGATCCAGAGAAGAGTTAAGGCAAGCGATAAAACCGCGAATGGGGATCTTTTTTGGCGTCCCTGCATTGTGAATTCCTTAAATTACTACGTTCAAATAATGATGTTCATTTACAATTCCAAAGAAACTTATTTGATTCCTCGCTATGAGTAAATTGATTTGGATCAATGGAATGTCATCTATCACAAATAAGTCATTAAAGTCATAACTACTTAAATACCTTATATCCACACTCAATTAACCCAGAGAGTTGACCCACTGACCATCAACATACCTGTTGCGTATCAATGTTAACGCTGCCTCTTTTTATAACTTTTTAGGGTTATTTGGCAAAAAGGCAACGCAAGGGTGCCCCTGCGGCCACCTGGGCGACGGCAGCAACCCCTGCAGCCCGATCACCAGGCGTCACAGAAAAGAGAGGAGTCGAGCGAAACCATCCGTCGCCGGGTCATCGCGGCCCGTGATATACAACTCCAGCGGCATGGCTGCACCAATCAGGCCCTGCAGGGATTGGACATCGTGAAATTCGCCAGGCCGGACAAGGAGGGTAATGCACTGCTGCACCGGACGATCGAAAAACTTGGCCTGTCGATGCGCGCCTATCACCGGATTTTAAAGGTGGCACACACCATCGCCGACTTGGAGGTAAGCCCGACGGTGGAGACCGCGCATATCAGCGAGGCGATCGGGTATCGACGTTTGGACAGGCGTTAACCCATACTAGCAACGCGTAGGTTGAATCCTATACCTCAATGCGTATCCGCATGTTTTTAACAATGAGTCCTGTCCTCTTGGCATGATGTCCAGAATATTAAGACACCGCTGCGAATCAGCTTGATTGTCTTGTTTAGAGCATGAAAAACATGACATGTCTTGGGATAAACACTCACCCGTATGTACGGAAATATGCTGTACAAATAACTGGATCGATGCTAAAGTAATATCAGCTCATCGTATTGAGAGAAAGGTACCTGGTATGACCACATCACGCATTGATATGCGCATTGATAACGAGATCAAGGCGGCAGCAGAGAAGGCGGCAGCGCTTCTGGGAACGAAGAGCCTGACGGAGTATATCGTGCGCCTGATCGAAAAGGACGCGCGCCGCGTCATTAGCGAGCATGAATCCATCGTTGTCAAGGACGATCTGTTCGACCGTTTTATGAGTGCCTGTGAGGCCACAGAAGGGGCCAACCAGAAACTGCGCGACGCAAGGGATTATGCGGAAGAGCGCGGTACCAGGTGACCCCGGAAACACGATTCGTTGAACTTGAAAAAACAAGGCATGATCGCGCCTCGTTCGACTGCGGCATATTAGAACTAAACAAATTTATTCGTCAATCTGCCGCCCGACACCGGGAAGCCGGGGTCAGCATGACCATGGTCTTGCCTGCCAAATCTCCCAAAAATGAGAAGGCACATATCTGCGCTTTTTACACGCTATCCCATACCCAGATTGAGCGGGAGACGCTTCCCCCGGCTTTGGCCAAGAAACTGCCCCGATACCCCGTGCCGGTGTTGCTTGTTGCACAACTGGCCGTGCACATAGAGACGCAAGGACAGGGGCTTGGCAAGGTGACACTAATCCGAGCGCTGCGGCATTGCCTTGAGATCAATGCGCACTTACCATCAAACGCTGTCGTCGTGGACGCGCTGGAAGAGGGTGTACAGGGGTTTTATGAACAATACGGATTTCTTGAACTGAACCGGCACAATGGCCATATCCGACTCTATCTGCCAATGAAAACGGTGGCAGCGCTGTTTTCGTAGAGCGGGGCGCACCATCACCGATCTGGAGGTGAGCCCTAAGGTGGAGACGGCGTATATCAGCGAAGCCATCGGCTATCGCAGTTTGGACAGTGATTAACGCACAAGCCCCTGCTCGACCTGGTCTCTTGTCTCCCTACCGCTCAGTTGCTCAATCAGCTCCAGGGCAAAATCCATCGCCGTGCCCGGCCCCCGGGAGGTGATCACCCGGTCGTCGCTGATGACGCGTTCAAGCTGCACATCGACCTGGGGCAGATCCATATTGTCCAACACCCCCGGATAGCTGGTTGCTCGGCGCCCCTGCAACAGGCCGGCGCCGGCCAGCACCTTGGGTGCGGCACAGATTGCGGCAGTGAATTTACCCTGTTGGTTGAGGCGTTTCAGCATCTCATGGATGCGGGGATCCGCATCGAGATAGTCGGCACCGGGCAGGCCGCCGGGTAGGACCATCATATCGAACGCCTGATCCATGACGGCATCGAGGGTGGTATCCGGTACCAGGGTGATGCCTCTCGAGGCCTTTACCGGCCCGGCTTTCAGGCCGGCGGTAACCACCTCGATACCGGCCCTTGTCAGTAGATCTGTGATGGTGACTGCTTCAAGCTCTTCGCACCCTTCGGCGAGGGGGACGAGTACGCGTGCCATAGTGGCCTCCCGGTATTGATCAGTTCAGAGACGGGTACCAGCTCAATGCCCTGTAGCTTTAGTTTAGGCAACTCTTCCTGGAGTACGGCCAGGGTTTGAGGGTAGGGATGGGCAATACCGATCGCATGACCCTGGGTACGCGCCTTCAACAGTAATTTATCCAACTGACGCCTGATTTCCACCTCTTCGGGTGCATTGTCGAGAAACACGTGCCGCCGGGAAGCGGCGATCAGATTTTTGCTGGCTACGCGTTCGGCGACTGTGGCATCGGTGGTTCGACTATCGATGAAATAGAGCCCGCTGGCGCGCAACTCACTCATCAGCCAGCGCATGGCTGTGGGATCCCTGGTCAACAGGCTTCCCATATGGTTGTTGACCCCTGCGACATAGGGAACGGACGCAATATTGCGTTGCAGGGTCTGGATGAATCGCTCCCTCGACATAGCCAGGGTCAGTGCCCCATTGCCCAGGGGATTACCGTTGTCCGATTCCATGGGCTGGTGCAGCATGACCTCTTTATTCGAGGCGTGCGCCTCGCTCGCCAGCTGCCAGGCAAAAGGGGTTTGCGGGAGGAAAGAGTAGGTCACTGGCCCAGGCAGGGCCAACGCGCGTTCCCCAGCAACCTTCTGGTTTCCCAGGTCGTCGATGATCAGGGCTATTTTCACCGGGCTTGGTGATGCGGTACTGCCCTCATCCGCCATACCGGCAGTCGTGGTTGCAAGCAGGCATATCCAGCAGATCAGTAACACAAGGCGATGCATCGCTGCCCTTTTTCCACTCAACTGGTGGTTTTCTTGCTGCGCAGAATGGCCAGACCCTTGAGCAGATTCAGCGCCTCACCCAACTGATAGTCTTTCTTGACCATATCCCGTTTCTCATCGGCCTGACTGTCTTTATTCTCTTCACTCTTTTTCGACCCTTTCCCATTTCCATTGATAAGATGACCGGAAAGATTTGACTCCTTGATCGGCTTGACCTTGCTATCCTCCGCCTTGGAAACGGTCAGGTCCTCTAGTTCGATATCGGGTTCGATCCCCTCCGCCTGGATCGAACGCCCGGAAGGGGTAAAGTATCTTGCGGTCGTCAACTTGACCGCGGCAGTGTCGGTAATGGGAATGATGGTCTGAACCGAGCCTTTACCGAAGGTGCGGCTACCCATGATGACGGCGCGATTCTGATCCTGCAGTGCACCCGCCACGATCTCCGAGGCCGACGCCGAGCCTTCATTCACCAGAACCACAATCGGTGCGCCATCGAGGACATCATCCGGCGCCGCTTCGAAGCGCAGCTGGGAATCGTTCTCTCTCCCCTCCGTATAGACGATCAATCCGGACTCCAGAAAGGCATCGCTGACGGAAACGGCGGCATTCAATACCCCGCCAGGATTGTTCCTCAAATCCAGCACCATGCCCAGCAGCGACCCCTCCACTTCGCCTTTCAGCCTGTCCAGGGATTTCAGCATGTCACTGGTGGTATTTGTCTGGAACTGGGATATGCGCAGATAGGCAAAGCGTTCATCCAGAAGACGGCTCTTGATACTGACGACCCGGATGACGTCACGCACCACGATAATCTTGAGCGGCTTCTCTTCCCCCTTGCGTACGATAGTCAGCTCGAGCGAGGTGCCGGGTTTCCCGCGCATCAGGGCGACCGCTTCATTCAAGCTGAGCCCTTTGACCGGAGTGTCATCGAGACGAACAATCAGGTCGCCGCTACGGACCCCGGCACGCTGAGCGGGGGTGTCGTCAATGGGGGAGATCACTTTGACGAAGCCGTCTTCCATGCCCACTTCGATACCCAGGCCGCCGAATTCACCCTTGGTGCCGACCTGCAACTCCTTATAGTCGTCCGCATCCAGATAGTTGGAATGAGGATCGAGACCTGAAACCATGCCGCGAATCGCGTTCTCCAGAAGCACCTCGTCCTCAACCGGCTCCACATAGTTGGCCTTGATGCGCCCGAAGATATCGGCAAATGTGCGCAGCTGTTGCAGGGGCAGGCTCTCCAGCTCCTCTTTCGCCATTGTCTGAGATGCGCCCAGTGAGAGACTGACACAAACCATAATCAGACCAAGACCTCGCAGAGAAGCTTGTCTTACTACTCTTATCATCTGTTTTACCTATTAACGTGCAGCCAGGGCCTGTTCACATTCATCCAGTTGACCCTAGCTCATTGATTGAACGGCTGTTTGCCCAATAACCAAAGGCATCGCTGGCGTTGACCCTTGAAAAGTGTGAGTGATTGCATAAAAAGATAGTTCCTTTTGCCTGATTTTACGTCCCCAACCGGCAATTTTTCTGCCTTTTATGCGCTGACACCACTGGATCGGGTTTTTCGGCTGTCCATTGTGTCTGATGCCGAAATAGACCCCGGATGATGTCCGACCGCCACTGTTGCCCACCTGGGCCACCACCTCTCCCGGCTCAACCCACTCGCCCGTCTCTTTGAAGAGGCTCTGGTTGTGGCCATACAGGCTCATGTAACCGTCGCCATGATCGATGATCAGCAACAACCCGAAACCCCGCAGCCAATCGGCGAAGGCGACCCTGCCGTGGTGAATGGCGCGAACCTCCCGCCCTTCCGGGGCAGCGATGAGCACCCCGTCCCACTTGAGTTTACCCACCTCCCGTTCCGACCCGAAGCGCGCCACCAGCCTGCCGCGAGAGGGCCAGGGCAGTTTGCCTTTTCGGGAGTTGAAGGGAACATGAGCGGTGGAGTCGAGGGGGATGTCGGAGAGCGCCTGCTGGATCTGCGCAAGCAGTGACCGAAGTTGCTTCTCATCCGACTTGAGACCATCCAGCTCCTCCCCTTTGTCCTTCAAGCGCTTGTTAAGACTCGCGATGATCTTCTTTCGTCCGGTCCTGGCCGCTTCAAGCTGTCGTTTCTGGTTTTGGTTCTTTGACAGCAGCTGCTGCAAACGCTGCTCCTCCTGAGCTATCTCCCGCTCGATGCTCCGCAGATGCCGCAGACTCTCTTTAATTGTGTTCATCTGCTGCACGCGGGCCGAGTTGAAATAATCGTAGTACACCATAATACGACTGACTACTGCGGGATCCTGCTGATTGAGCAGTATTTTCAACTTTTCCTGCCGCCCCATGGCATAGCCCGCGCGTAGCTGCCGCTCAAGCGAGGCACGGTGCTGATCCAGGTGAAGGCGTGCATCGGCACGCTCACTTTCAAGCCCGGCAAGACGGCGCTTCTGTCGGTTCAAACTCTGTTCCGTGACCCGGATTCGGCGAGCAAAGTCTCCAATCTGCTTCTCTGTATTCTGCAGGGCCTGGCTTTGTTGCTCCCACTTGCCATGGGTTGAGCGTAACTGTTTCTGCAGTGATTGGATGCGTTTTTTCACCTGCTCCAGTTTGACTCTGGCCTCTTGCTCGGACTCCTCTGCGACAACGGGGTGGGATAAGAGGCTAAGCATCATTCCCAATGAGAGAGCCATCAGGCCGCTCGCCCGCCCCATCAATCAAACCTCCCGCGTAAAGTTAATCAATGGATGACCTTGCATCTCATCAGGTTGAGCCAGTCCCATGATCTTCAGCAGCGTTGGCGATATATCGCCCAAGGCGCCGCCCTCGAGCAGTTCCGCATTGCCTCGGCCAACATAGACCAACGGTACCTGATTGGTTGTATGCGCCGTGTGCGGCTGATGGTTTTCATGGTCTTCCATCTGTTCGGAATTACCGTGATCCGCAGTGATCAGCAGTTCGCCGCCTGCCAGACGAATGGCCTTCAAAACCCTGCCCAGACAATGGTCCAGGGTCTCGATGGCGAGTTTTGCCGCCTCATATTTCCCGGTGTGCCCCACCATGTCACTATTGGCGTAGTTGCAGATGATGACATCATGTTTGCCATTCCCAATCGCTGTCACCAGATGATCGGTGACCTCCTCGGCGCTCATTTCAGGCTTCAGATCATAGGTCGCCACCCTGGGCGACGGCACCAGGATACGCTCCTCCCCGTCAAACGGCCGCTCACGACCGCCATTGAAGAAGAAGGTGACATGGGCATATTTCTCCGTCTCGGCCAGTCGCAACTGGCGCAACCCCTGCTTGGAGATGGTTTCACCGAATACATTACGCAACTTTTCCGGAGGGAATGCGACCGGTATCTCGAAGCGTTTGTGGTAGCGGGTGAGACTGACAAACTCACCCAGGCTGGGACATTGCTTGCGTTCGAAACCCGCAAAGTCCTCCTCGACGAAGGCGCTGGTCAACTGACGGGCACGGTCTGCCCGGTAGTTGAGAAAAAACACCACATCGCCATCGCCAATGGTTACCCGTTCCTCCCCGGCTGGCAGGATAGCTGTAGTCTTGACAAACTCATCACTCTCTCCCCGCTCATAGGCCTCAAGCAAGCCTTGTCGGGCATCTTCCACCTGATAATTCGCCTTGCCCGCCACAAGCAAATCGTAGGCCTCTTCGGTTCGATCCCAGCGGTTGTCTCGATCCATGGCGTAGTAGCGACCGGTAAGAGTTGCGATCCGTCCTCTGCCCAATTCGGCAAAAACAGTGTTTGCCGCAATGATCGAAGCCTCGGCACTCTTTGGCGGGGTATCCCTTCCATCCAGAAAGGCATGCAGATAGACATGTTCCGCCCCCCGCTCAACGGCCAGCTTGATCATGGCATGAATATGATCCTCGTGGCTATGTACGCCACCGGGAGAGAGGAGCCCCATGATATGTATCGATTTTTGCCTGGCGATTGCCTTGTCAACCGCTTCAGTGAGGGTCTTGTTAGTGAAAAAGGAGCCCGTCCTGATCGAGCGGCTGACCCGGGTAAACTCCTGATAGACCACCCGTCCAGCCCCCAGGTTGAGATGGCCCACTTCAGAGTTGCCCATCTGCCCTCCCGGGAGACCGACAGAGGCCCCGGATGTATTGATAAGGGTGTGGGGCTGCTCACGCCAAAGGCGATCCCAAACCGGCGTAACTGCATTGTCAATGGCGTTGGATTCTGTGTCCTCGCTATAACCCCAGCCATCAAGGATGATCAGGGCAACCGGTTTGGGTCTCTCCGTCATTGTTTGTTCTCTAAAATATCTACTGCTCAAGATTAGGCCAATCATCCATTAAATCACCAATCCCCGAAGCAAGCCAGAATCCACGGGAAGTCGGGATTAGCATGCCAGAATCGCACACTGATTAACCGGTGAATATAAAGGGGTTCTCATTCGGCGGAAAAACAGCGTATTATTGTATTAGGGCCTGTTAACATTAATCTGACGGGCTCTGTCGCGCCTTGATTGGCGCTTTTTCAGGCACAACAGGGTGCATTGGATTAGTGTCAACAGGCCCTAGTTACTGGTAAAAAGGCTGGTTTCATGGAAAACAAATACGACAAAAGCACCCAACCCCTCAATCTTCAGGAGACAGAGGGGATGGAAAATCTATTTGCCACCGATGAGGACGTCGACCGTGCTTCGCGCTCACTCAAGGCCATGTCCCATCCTCTGCGTCTGAAAATCCTTTGTACCCTGGGCGGCCAGGAAGTGAGCGTACAGGATATTGTGGAGCAGGTAGGCACTTCACAGAGTAATATCTCTCAGCATCTTGCCATACTACGGGATAAGGGCATCCTCGCATCCCGAAAAGACGCCAATCGCGTCTATTACCGGGTCAGCGATTTTCGAACCCTTAAACTGATCGGGATGATGCGCGAGGTCTTCTGCACACACAGCTGAAGGCTGATTCTGTCCATTCCCGCCCCGGGCGGGCTGTCGCTGACTAAAGATACCGAATCAATTCTCATGGTTATCGGCAATCAGCCCTTAACCCTACTGCCCTCCTGTTATAAACTCTCCCCCCTTTGATAGAATAATCTGCATAAGAGGCACCAATGCAACAGCTCATCGAATTCACGATGAATCACTGGATACTCGTCCTTACGTTTGTCGCAGTGGCCGGATTCCTGATATTCAACCTGCTTCTCGGTGACAAAAACGCCGTCGACCCCGTCGCCGCCACTGAGCTGATCAACCATCAGGATGCCGTGGTGGTGGATGTAAGACCGGCAGCCGACTTCAACAAGGGTCATATCATCAATGCGATCAGCATACCCAGTAACGGCTTCGCCAATCAGATAGGTGTGCTCAATAAATATAAGGAGAAACCGATAATTATCAGCTGTCGCTCCGGCGCCCAGTCCTCTGCAGCCACTGTACAACTGAAAAAAGCCGGATTCGAACAAGTCTACAACCTGAAAGGGGGTATACTTGCCTGGCAAAGTGCGAATCTTCCCATTACCCGGAAATCCAAGTAGCCCCACCTCATAGGAAGCAGTCATGACAGATGCCAAACAAGACGAACAGAATCGAGAATTCGCCCTGCAGCGAATCTATACCAAGGATATCTCATTCGAAACACCAAACACGCCGGCGGTTTTCCAGCAAGAGTGGAAACCGGAGACCGGCGTAAACCTCAACACTGAGGTAAACAAACTCACTGACACCGCGTATGAAGTGACACTCTCCGTCACGGTGACCACTAAGGTGGGAGACAACACGGCCTACCTGGTAGAAGTCAAGCAGGCGGGAATATTCAGCATCACAGGCTTTCCCGACCAGGAGATGGGTCCGCTGCTTGGCGCCTACTGCCCGAATCAGCTTTTCCCCTTCGTACGCGAGGCCATCTCCGACATTGTAATGAAGGGAAGTTTCCCGCAGTTGGTGCTGCAACCGGTCAATTTCGATATGTTGTATGCCCAGCATCAACAGGAGCTGGCGAAAAAGGCGCAGGCCCAGGCCCAGGCCGAGAGCGAAGCCCAACACTAAGCCGAATGGTTGCTTGGCAACAGGCCCTTATGAACTTGAAGCGAATTCAGCACCATGGATGAGCCTAATAACACAGCCATCGCGGTACTCGGGGCCGGGTCCTGGGGGACGGCCCTGGCCATACTGCTCAGCGGCAACGGCCACAGGGTCAGTCTATGGGGGCATCTGCAAGAGGAGATCGAGGCGCTGATCCGGGACCGGGAAAACAAGCAATACCTCCCGGGGGTTGAGTTTCCACCGTTGCTTCATCCTGAAACCGCACTGCACAAGGCCTTACACGGCGCATCAGAGATCCTTATCGCCGTACCCAGCCACGCCTTTCAAAGCGTTGCCTCCGACATAGCCCCCTTACTGCAGGCCCAGCCCGGTATCACCTGGGCAACCAAGGGTTTTGAGCCGGGAACGCAGCGGCTTTTAAGCGAGGTGGCCGCCGAACGGCTGCCCGGACGAGAGCTGGCTGTCATCTCCGGACCGACCTTCGCCGGCGAGGTGGCAAGGGGATTACCCACCGCCGTCACTGTTGCGGCCACCACAACCGAACACGCGGAACGCATTGCCGAACGCCTCCACGCCCCCTGGTTTCGCGCCTATACCAGCGATGACCTGGTCGGGGTACAGGTAGGCGGCGCCAGTAAAAACGTCCTCGCCATTGCGGCCGGTATCGCCGACGGACTCGGCTTTGGCGCCAACACCAGGGCTGCATTGATCACGCGCGGGCTGACTGAGATCATGCGGCTGGGCCTCAAGCTCGGCGGCAGGCAGGAGACCTTCATGGGGCTTGCCGGACTGGGTGATCTGGTATTGACCTGCACCGACAACCAATCCCGCAATCGCCGCATGGGCCTGGCCCTTGCCGAGGGTCTCTCCCTGGAACTGGCCCGGGTGAGGATCGGACAGGAGGTGGAAGGGGTGCACGCGGCCCAGGAAGTCTACGCCCTGTCACAGAGACATGGTGTGGAGATGCCGATATCCGAGCAGGTCTACCGGGTGCTGTATGAGGGATTGGCGCCTAAAGAGGCCGTGCACAATCTACTGGAGAGGCGGCAAAAGGCCGAGGGTCTGTGATTCAAAGCCTCAGCATGAGCGACCCACCTCTCAAAATGGTGAAGACCAATCCCGCCGACGGAAATAAATTCCCACATCATTGATCCAAATCATTGCGCTTTCCAGCAACATAAAATAGGTTTCCCAATCGTGGGATATAGTATCCCACTCAAAGGAATAAACAATATATATGCCAGGGAGAGGTACCCATCGATCACTAGCTCACAAACCCGCACCTCTACCCGAATATATGATACGTAGATTCTGTGTTGGGTGCTTCGCAGCGCTTAACGGCAGGATTCTATGGATGAGTCGTCTGTAGACATAACGAAAAGGAGAGGGCCATGCATCGTAAAATAAATGCGCCATTGATGTTTCTGCTCGCCATCCTGGGACTGATCACAGTCACCGGGTCCGCCAATGCCGCAATTCTCAACTTCAGTTCAGGGTCATTCCTCGACAGACCGCCCGGCACCGGGCTGGACTACTATACCCAGGATGGTTACATCGTCGAGATCGCTGACCCTGGGCACAACACAAATATGGGGGCCTGCCCTGGCAGATGGTGTTTCGATAATCTATGGGGAGTACCCGCCGAGACGACTTTTCTCACTCGCGCCGACGGTAGCGCATTCAATCTCACCAGTCTGCAGGTCTTTCAAAGCGCACAAGGCCTGAACTTCACCGCCGATGGAGGAGCCTTCCTGAACTCCACGGATTTGGGTGCCATCACCTTCGGGCCGGAGTTTCAAGACATCACCCTGTTACGGATCGACATTCCTTGCGGAGGACCCGGGGCAAGTTGTCGAGTAACCCTCGATAATATTGACGTCAATCCTGTTCCCATCCCCGCTGCAATCTGGCTTTTTGGATCTGGGTTTGTGGGATTGTTTGGGCTTTCCCACAAACGAAGGATGACGTAGTCATGACGGCATAGACAGGGAATTAAAATGCCCTATCCCTTCTTCCCTGGAATGTCATTGTAATATCGAGTGCAGGGTGAGGCATCCGGCAGGAAAAAGCAGCTGTCGCCTACAGAGCCGGCGTCTCATTCTGCGCTCGAGCAGAAGTGTGCCAAACCCCATCAGTCAGCCAGCTCAATGCCGAACGAAGCGCCAAGGCGTCAACCGAGCTGCTACCCACTTATCCTCCACCCTCGAAGCCCGCCTGGCGCCAGGCCTCATAGAGAATCAACGAGACCGCGTTGGAGAGATTCAAGCTACGACTGTGCGGTAACATGGGAATGCGGATACGTTGAGTCGGTTCCAGTCCGCCCAGCACATTCGTCGGCAGGCCCCGGCTCTCCGGGCCGAACAACAGCGCATCGCCGGACGAAAAGGCCACATCCGCATAACAGCGCTGCGCCTTGGTGGTGCAGGCATAGAGATTTTTCGGCGCAACCCTTTCCATAAACGCCTCGATGGTCTCATACTCCCCGATATCGGCCCACTCCCGGTAATCGAGCCCGGCCCGTCGCAGCCTTTTATCATCCAGATCGAAACCCAGGGGGTGAATCAGATGCAATTTGCTGCCACTATTGGCGCACAGGCGTATTATATTACCTGTATTCGGTGGAATTTCCGGCTCGTAGAGCACAACATGGAACACTCCTCACCCCCCGGCTGGAGAAACAGAATAGATTGATGAACAATAGCGGCCCTTCAACCCTGCAGACTGCGTTCTGTGGACTTAAATTCAATACCCCCATTGTACTGCTCTCAGGATGTGTCGGTTTCGGCGAAGAGTACACAAGGGTGAGCGGTTTCAGCAATCGGGATGCCGGCGCCGTCTGCCTCAAAGGGACCACCCTGGAGCCGCGCCTGGGCAACCGGCCCCATCGACTCTATGAAACACCGGATGGCATGTTGAATGCAATCGGACTGCAGAATCCCGGTGTCGATCATGTCATCAATGAGATTCTTCCCTCCCTCGATTTCACAGAGACCCGTTTCATCGCCAACGTCTCCGGCTCCACGGTGGAAGAGTATTTTGAAGTCACCCGGCGTTTTGACGACTCACCCATCGATGCCATAGAGATCAATATCTCATGTCCCAACGTCAAGCAGGGCGGTGTCGCCTTCGGTAACGACCCGGCGATGTCGGCGCGCGTTGTGGAGGCGTGCAGAAAGGCGACACGCAAGCCACTGATCACAAAACTCTCCCCCAATCAGACGGATATAGCCGCCAATGCAAAAGGGTGTATTGAGGCGGGCAGTGACGCCTTCGCCGTCATCAACACCCTGATGGGCATGGCTATCGATATCGATAGCCGTACCCCTCTGATAGGCAATAATCAGGGCGGCCTTTCCGGGCCGGCGATAAAACCGGTGGCACTGTTGAAGGTCCATCAGGTCTATCAGGTCTGCCGCGATCACAATATCCCCATCATCGGCCAGGGGGGGATCGCTTCGGCAGAGGACGCCCTTGAGTTCATGATCGCAGGCGCCAGCGCTGTCGGTGTCGGCACAGCCCTTTTCTATAATCCGTTAATTTGTAAAACTATCAATACTGGGATAATGCGCTATATGGAACGCCACAAACTGCAGTCAGCCGATCAGCTTGTCGGGACTCTGCAGTTGAACCAACAACCGACCGCAAAATGTGGTTGCTGAAAAAGGATAGTCTTGAGCATGAGTGAGATTGTCGTACACCCCACACCTGAAATCCTGAAAAGGTTTCATCCCCTGGATCAACTCAACGACATTCAACTTGAGCTGCTTGGTCGTTCCATACAGATCCATTCAGCCGGGCGGGGGTTTAAGATCCTTGAGCAGGGAGACATCACGCCATTCAGCCTTTATCTCATCAAAGGCAAGCTACGGCTCCTCTCCACAGACGGCCGGGTCACTGAAATCCTCGATGACTCCCCTCAGGCACAAAGCCCCATAGCCAACCTGATTCCCAGGCGCTACACCGTGGAGGCGATGTCGCCAGCGGACTATCTGGTGATCGAAAACAGTCTGCTTGATGGCCTTTTGAATGACGATGAAGGGTTTACCGCGACCGAGTTAGGCAGCGATAGCCAAATCGTGGATCCGGTACTTGCCGAGAGCAGGATGACACAGGTTCTGCTCGATGACCTCAATACCAACCGCCTGGTGTTGCCGAGTCTGCCCGATGTGGCGGTACGTGTTGGCCGGGCTATGCGGGACGAAACGACCAATGCGAGAAAACTGGCCAATATCGTCCAGACCGATCCGGCGATTACAACCAAGCTCGTGCGTGCCGCAAACAGTCCCCTCTATGCCGGCGTGACACCGGTCGACTCCTGTGCCGCCGCGATCGTCCGCCTGGGCGCCGACACGACCCACAAGCTGGTCCTGACTTTCGCGTTGAGAGAGTTGTTCAATACACATTCGAGTATCTTGAAAGAGCAGATGCGCCGGTTGTGGGAGCATAGCGTCAAGGTGAGCGCTATCAGTTATGTCCTTGCCAAAATCTCCGGTCGCTTCAACGCCGAGCATGCCCTGCTTGCCGGACTACTGCATGATATCGGCAACGTGGCGATACTCAGCTACGCGGAAAACTATACCGAGGTCGCCAACGACAATGAAAAGCTGGCGCAGGTGATGCAAGATCTACGTGGCCGCATCGGTAGCGAGATACTGCGAAATTGGGGCTTCATCGACGACCTGATACTGGTTACGGAAGAGGCGGAAAACTGGTTCCGTGAGCATGAAGGGGAGGGGGATTATGCTGACCTGGTCATCGTTTCCCAACTGCATACCTATATCGGCAGTGATGAGATGAAGCACCTGCCGACCCTTGATCAGGTCCCTGCCGTAAAGCGGCTCGACCTGGGTGAGTTGACACCAAAACTCAGCCTGAAGATCCTGGACAAGGCGGAAGAAAAGATTGCCCGCGCCAAACAGATGTTGACGGCCTGAGACCTTATCCGAGCATGGCAGCCAATCCACGGGTATCGTGATTGCTGTCGAGTACGATCTTCATGGTCATGGTCAAAGGCACCGAGAGAAACATACCCACCGGCCCCAGTATCCATCCCCAGAAGACCAGGGAAATAAAGACGATCAGCGGCGACAACCCCAGACCTTTTCCCATGAATCGCGGTTCAATGACATTCCCCACCAGGCTGTTCACCACCAGGTATCCCACAGCCGTCCATAGACTCGCCTGTGCTCCGAACTGAATCAGTGCCAGCAGTACCGCCGGCACCGCGGCGATGATGGAGCCGATATTGGGTACATAGTTGAACAGAAACGCCAGTACTCCCCAGAGCACCGGATAATCGATATCCAATATCCACAACCAGAACCCGATCAAAATACCGGTCAACATGCTGGTCGAGGTCTTGATCACCATATATTGCTTGATACTGGACGTGATCGCCTCCACCCTGGCCAGTGATCGTTCGGGGCTTTCCGCGTGATTTTTCAATTTTGCCTGGAATGCATTCGCCTCCAGCAGCATAAAGATCACGGTAATCAGGATCAGAAAGGCCTGGGTCAGTACATTGCCGAGGCCGCCCATCAACTTGCCAGCCATGGCCATTGCCTTCGCCGGATTGAAATAGGTCGTGATGGTCTGAACATTGAGTTCCACACCCAGAGTGGAGAGCCAGATAACAAAGTTGGTGCTTTGCAGCTTTAAACTCTCCTGGTACTTGGGCAGATTGTTGGTGAAGTCATCCAACGAACCGCCGACCAGCCAGGCCATCAGCACGCCTGTCACTATGATCATACCGACGACCAGTATCATCGCCAGACCGCCGGGCACGCCTTTCCCCTTCAGATAGAACAGCGGTGGCGCAGAAATAACGGCGATAAATAGGGACAGCAGAAAAGGGATGAGTAATGTATCGGCCGCCTTCATACCCGCCACAACCACCACGAATGCAGCCATGGACAGCAGAAAACGGGATGTGGGCGATATTTGGAGTGGCTGCTCGTTCACTGCTTGATAGTAATATCAGGCGCTTGGGGAGTGCTACTTAAATTCAGGAAGTCGGCTGTTCAAATACCACTTTTCCTGCGCTTCATCGTAGCGCCACTCCTGCTGATCTGCGATCTCCTTTACGACCTGGCTCTCCTGAAGCACAAATTGAATAACCGCGGTCTGAACGGCGCGCTTATCGCCCAGCATGGTTGGCCCCTGGATCACCTCATAGCCGGTTACCCTGATATTCGCACGCCCAGGGGTTCTGTCCGTCGCAGCAGCATGTTCCGGATCTTGAAACGTCGACACATGTTGTCCCGAACTCCAGCGTACGGTTGCCTCGTAGCTGCGTAATGTGTCTTGCAGCGTTTGCGCGCGTTTACGCTCCCCCAGGGTCTGGCATGCCGCGAGCAGGCTTATCAAAGACATGATGATCAATAATTTAGTGACGACGGTTTTTCCTCCTGAAGGCGAAACGATCAAGGCAATCGGCCGCTATACCACCTTGGTAGGTATCACCCCTCGCTGTTCCAGCGCCTCTATCAACTCATGAACGCACTCCTTTACTGTCCGATCCTGAGTCTCTATGGTTATCTCAGGTTTATCCGGCACATCATAGGGCGCGGATATACCGGTGAAGTTCGGAATCTCGCCCGATCGCGCCTTTTTATAGAGACCTTTTACATCCCTCGATTCACACACCTCCAGCGTACAGCTTACGTAAACCTCGATGAAGTCCCCGTGTGGAAACAACCCTCTGGCTCTCTCCCTGTCTTCACGAATGGGCGAGATAAAGGCTGTAAGGGCGATCACACCGGCATCCACGAACAGCTTTGCCATCTCCCCGATTCGACGGATGTTTTCACTCCTGTCCTCGGTACTGAATCCAAGATCGCGGCACAAGCCGTGACGAATGTTGTCACCGTCAAGGACATAGGTGCGACACTCCCTTTGATGCAGCTCCTCCTCCAGCGCATGGGCCAGTGTTGACTTGCCGGATCCTGAGAGTCCCGTAAACCACAGCAACTTGGCCCGGTGCCTGTTCATCTTTTCACGCCGTTCACGTGTGACCGTCGCTTCATGCCAGACAATATTATTGTTCATCACGCTCAATCCACCACTCCAAGTCAATTGCCTACGCTACCTGAAAATTGGAAATCAGGCAAACGCCATACAAAATTCAAGCGAATTATCCACCCTCTCCAATGAAGAGGCTGTTAGAATGACGGGCTTTTGTAACTTAATGACATAGCACCATGCCCCAGACAGATCGGGAACCACAACGGGAAGTGATTCTTGGCGATAGCAAGATAACCCTTTTGGGCACGGCCCACGTATCGCGCTCAAGCGCGGAAAAGGTCAAACAACTTCTTGAGACCGGCGACTACGATGCGGTGGCGGTAGAGCTGTGTCCAAGCCGTTACAATGCGCTGATCAATCCGGACGACCTGGCAAAGATGGATCTGCTGAAGGTCGTCAGGGAGAAAAGGGTGATGATGGTGATGGCGAATCTAGCCCTCGGCGCCTATCAGCAAAGGCTGGCTGACCAGTTCAACATCTCCCCCGGAGAGGAGCAGAGAGAAGCTATCCGCCTTGCCCGGGAATCCCATCGCGACCTGCTGCTGATCGACAGGGAGATCAGCACCACACTCAAGCGGGTGGCGGGTAATCTTTCATGGTGGAAGCGGTTTGCCCTCTTCACCGGCATCCTCGGCACCATTCTATCCAAGGAGGAGGTCTCTGAAGAGGAGATCGAGCATCTGAAAGAGGGAGATATTCTCGAGACAACCTTCGCCGAATTCGCCGAAGACCGCCAAGACCTCTACCTACCGCTGATCGACGAACGCGACCGATATATGGCCGCCAGATTAATGCAGGAGGTCGCAAGCAAAGGACATGAAGATCTGTTGGTTGTTGTGGGCGCCGGTCATATGAACGGTATCGCCAACTACCTGCAACATCCTGCCGCCGCTCCTGATGAGCAGATCAGGCGGCTCGAACAGGAACCCAAACCCAGTCGCTGGCCGAAACTGATTCCATGGATTATCGTGGTATTGATATTGAGCGGTTTTATTATCGGCTTTCAACGCAGCCCTTCATTGGGTTGGCAACTGGTGGTCGACTGGGTCCTGATAAACGGCGGCTTGTCCGCCCTGGGCGCTTTACTCGCCGCCGCCCATCCGTTGACCGTCTTCGCCGCTTTCTTCGCGGCACCCCTGACCTCACTGAATCCGACGATTGGCGCCGGCATGGTGGCCGCCGCCGCTGAGCTGTTTCTACGCAAACCGACAGTTGCCGATTTCGCGCGTCTGCGCAACGACACCACATCATTTCGCGGTTGGTGGAAAAACCGGGTCTCCCGAACCCTGTTGATTTTTCTTTTCAGTACCCTGGGTTCGGCGGTTGGCACCTATGTCGCCGGATTCAGGATTTTCGAACGCCTGGTTGATTGAGCTGCCATCCTCAATCGACGGCTGCTTCGAGCGAGTTCATTACGTCACTTATACGCTTAATCCTCTCTCGACGAATCGCATCGCCCAACAGCCTGCCCATCAGGGTAGGATCAAGGGTTGCCGATGACACCTCTGAAGCAGCCTGGTAGATGCGCATCAGATCATGCGCTTGAGGGTAGGGACGTTGCCGAAAACCCAGTCGTCCCTGGTAATCTGCCTGACACACCAGGATGTATTGTTGTAAGCGCTGCGGTTGGCGAAAGGCATCCAATCCAGCAAGCAGTTCCAGAACCGTTTTCGGCTTTAAATCATATAATCGGTGCAGATATCCATGGAATGTGGCGCAACGGCAGGCCAGTTCGCGAAAACGGGTCGGCGCCTTAATACGACTGCAGATCCGTTGAATCGCCTTTACGCCACGAGCCTCATGGCCATAGTGACTTGGCAATATCCGCTCTGGGGTGGTGGCCTTACCCAAATCGTGGGTAAGCGTGGCGAACCTGACTTCAGGGTCATCACTCAAGTCAACGGCGACCTGTAGCGCCAACATGGTATGTTCACCGCAATCCACCTCCGGATGCCAATGCTTCGGCTGGGGAACTCCCCACAGCGCATCGATTTCCGGGAACACCCGTTGCAACGCACCCACCCCCCGCAAGGCCTCGAAAAAGGATCTGGGCCGCGACTCGCCAAGCGCCCCAGACAGCTCTTGCCAAACCCGCTCCGGAACCAGCTTGTCAAGTCTCCCGTCCATCACCATTTCAACCATCAGGGCCTCAGTCTCAGGCGCCACGGTAAAGCCGAAATCGGCATAGCGCGCCATGAAACGGGCGACGCGCAGAATGCGGATGGGATCATCGACAAAGGCATCGGAGATATGACGAAGCAGGCGCCTTTGCAGATCCTCACAGCCACCGAAAGGATCGATCAGCCGTCCCTGCTCATCCTCTGCAATGGCATTGATGGTGAGGTCACGCCGGGCAAGGTCCTGCTCAAGGGTAACCGGACCATCGTCGGCAAAGTCGCCTTTGACGCCATCCGCTGATCGTCGACCGCGGGCAAGCGCATACTCCTCATGTGTTTCGGGATGGAGAAAAACCGGAAAATGGCTGCCGACCTGCTGAAATCCCCAGGCCAACATGGTATCGGGATCAGCACCTACAACGACAAAATCACGCTCCTTGACCGGCCTGCCCATGAGCCTGTCTCTGACGGCCCCGCCTACCAGATAGGTCTGCATCAGTAGCCGCGGATTTCCTTGAAATTTTTTCGTGCGGCCTCGACTTTATCCTCCGCCTCTTTGATGCGGTCGAAATACTCGGGTTTGATGCGGCTTCTTCCACCGCTCAAATACTGTCGATCATCATCACCAAACTCCTTGGTCCGTTTCAGATCGGCTTCAGCATCTTCCAGCTCCTCGCGCGCCTTGGATAACCGCTCTTCTCGAGAAGCCTTCTTCTCCAGACGTTTTGCCCTGGCCTCTTCCATTGCCTTGCGGATGGCTGCATTGCGCTCCTCTGTATCGAGTCTCGATGCCTCGGAGGGACCCGGCTGTATTTCGATCTTCTCCACCTTACTGTCTGTCTTCTGCGGTGTATCGGTATAGGTCACATTACCCTCGGCATCCACAGACCGGTAGACATCTCCCGCTTGCAGCAGGCCCGGCAAGGCCGCTATCAACGATGCCAGAACTGTTATTCGTATATCCATGCTAATCCTCGACTTCGCGGTTGATAACCTGTCTCATGCCTGAGTGTGGACTACACACACTGCAGGCACCATGATTTTGAGCAACCACTGCCCGCGTTTGACCTGTACGTTAAGAGGCCCGTACTCAGTTAGACAACAATCTTTCGCTTCATTCATGAATCATTGAGTTCGGTCATGGCTATCATAGGGTCTTCCCGTGATTGCTCACAAGAGATAACTTCAGCAACAACCGACAAGTTACTGCTGTCATTTCCCCCGCGATTGGCCTACAGTCTCTCGAGACGGCCACAGTATCCTTCGCAAGACTGTGTAAATCCAGGAAGAAAACGACTGGTTTGTGCTTGTTATCGCTACATACTGGACTCTAAATTGATAGATTAGAGATCCAGGGGTTCCATATCTGAAAATGCCGAGGGGAGACATTAGATATGAATGACTTTATCGAAAAGCGCGACTTTTATCGGATGGCGGTGGATGGCGAGGTCCGATACCGTATCGAAGACGAGAGTCAGGTCTCCACCGGCAAGGTAAAGAATCTCAGCAATTCAGGCCTGCTGATGAGCTCCGACAGGGAGATGGCACCCGGTACCAAGATAACCATTGCCATCATACCGGGTCATTCCATCACACCCCCCCTGCTGGCGGATGCAAAGGTAATTCGCAGCGATTCCGCCGAAAGCGATCAATTCAATATCGCCTGCAGTATCGACCGCATCCTGACGGAGAGCGACACAGGCCCCGATTTTCCCTGATTCAGTTTTTGTACTTCTTGTGGCAGGCCTTGCAGGCTTTGCCTATCGTCTCCAAGGCCTTGCCAAGGGACGCCTTATCACCATTGACCGCAGTTTCACTCAAACTCCTGGCCGCCTCCGCCAGTTTCTGGTACTTGGCTTCGAAGTCATCGAATTCCATCCAGATTTCCGGCAGCGCATCACTCTCCTCAGATTCTGAGTCCTCGGGAAAGCCTGCCAACAGATTCAGCCCGGAGGCACTTGCCAGGTCTTTTGCATGATGGGCAAACACCTTTTGGTCGTACGGAATCTTGCCTTTCATCATGTTGGACATCGCCTTCATATTCCAGCCGAAGACATTCATCACGCCCTGGCGGTATTCCACCGCCCTCTCTATATCATCGGCCCAGGCTATCGGTGATGCGCATATCAACGATGACGTCAGGGTCAAGGAAAGCATACTCCCGGTGAAACTTTTGTTTTTCCACTTCATCGAAAATCCCCCATGAATCGGCATGATGATGTATTGATAAATTCTATAATTGTAAACTGAAGGGCCATTCTTTTTTAGGCTACAATAGTCGATCTGATTGTTACCTCGCCACACGCCTCCTGACCCTAGACCGATATGCAGCCATCGCCACGAATACGTGAGATTCCTTACAACTATACGTCTTTCTCTGACCGGGAGATCGTCATCCGGTTCCTTAGCAAACCCATGTGGGAACTGATCGAGGAGCTACGGGGAACTCGCCGCACCGGACGCTCTGCAAGGATGCTGTTCGAAGTACTTGGCGATATGTGGGTTATCAGCCGCAATCCCTACCTCCAGGATGACCTGCTCGACAATGAATCACGTCGAGAGGCCCTGATCGGGGCGCTGAAACATCGCCTTGATCAATTCGAAAACCGTGCCAACGGCAATCAGAAGGCCTTGACCCTGTTGCGAGCGGCACGGGAAGCCGTGAACAGTTTCGACCGGCGTTTTGACGAACTGATAGCGTTGCGCCGCCGCAGCAAGACCAATCTCATCGGTTTGACCCGGCCAGACAACGTGGATTTCAGCGGATTCGCCCGTGTCTGCCATGCCACGGACGCAACCGACTGGCGGGTGGAGATACCCTTCGTTGTGATCACCCCCGACTCCGAGCAGGAGATCGCCCCCATCGTCAAGGCATGCATCGACTCCGGATTGACGCTGATCCCCCGTGGCGGAGGTACGGGGTACACCGGCAGCGCCGTACCTCTCGATCCCCATAGCGCCGTTATCAATACCGAAAAACTCGATTTCATCGAAATGATCGAGTATCGCGCATTGCCCGGTGTCGATGACAAGATCCCGACCATCCGTGTCGGCGCCGGTGTGGTTACACGCCGTGTATCCGAGATGGCGGAGGCAAACGGTCTCGCCTTCGCGGTCGATCCCACTTCCCAGGATGCCTCGACCATCGGCGGTAATATCGCCATGAACGCAGGTGGAAAAAAGGCGGTGCTCTGGGGTACTACCCTCGATAATCTCGCCAGCTGGCGCATGGTGATGCCCAGTGGCGAGTGGCTCGAGATCGAACGCCTCAACCATAATCTTGGCAAGATCCACGAACAGGAGGATGTACGGTTCCGGCTTACCCGCTATCAAAGCGGCAACAATACCCCGGAAGCCGAACCAAAGATCCTCAGCATGCCGGGAAGCGCCTTCCGCAAGGCGGGTCTCGGTAAAGATGTCACCGATAAATTCCTAGCCGGGCTTCCCGGTGTCCAGAAAGAGGGCTGCGACGGCCTGATCACCTCGGCACGTTTTATCCTGCACCGGATGCCGCAACAGGTACGCACCCTGTGCATGGAGTTTTTCGGCAGCGACATCGGTAAGGCAGTCCCTGCCATCATCGAGATCAAACGCTATCTCGACAGGCACGATGAGGTTCAACTGGTCGGCCTGGAACATCTGGATGAACGCTACTTGAAAGCAGTCAAATACTCCACCAAGGCACCCCGCCATGAGCATCCGAAAATGGTGCTGTTGGCCGATATTGCCAGTGACAATGAAGAGAGGCTGGAGCACGCGGCCGCAGAGGTCATGCGCATGACAGAAGCCCGGGAAGGGGAGGCCTTTGTCGCCAGCAGTCCGGAGGCGCGCCGCAATTTCTGGCTCGACCGCGCCCGCACGGCAGCGATTTCAGCCCATACCAACGCCTTCAAGATCAACGAGGATGTGGTCATTCCACTCGACAAGCTGGCTGACTACAGCCGCGGTATCGAACGGATCAACATCGAGGAGTCGATCAAGAACAAGATTCGAATCGCCGAGGAGGTTATTGCCTATCTCGCCGGTGACCACTCAATGCGCAAACCGGATGACGATTTTGAGACGAGTGACGAAAACCGCTCCATCCGACAGGCAAAGCTCGATCTGGCGCGGGAGGCTGTGACACAGGCCCGCCAACGCTGGCACTCGCTGCTCACTCAGCTCGACGCCCCCGCCGACGCCCATGACGCACTCTTCGACGAGGCTGTTCAGCGCACTGTCCAACCCGGTGACCGATTGCTAGACCTGCTGCTCAGGCGCGACCTGGTCGTCTCTTACCGCAACGAAATCGCCACCCGCCTGGATGAGATATTCTCCGGGCAGGAGGTACGCCGAATCCGCCGGGCGATGCGTGATATCCACTCCCGTCTGCGAGATTCCCGCCTGTTCGTCGCCCTGCACATGCATGCCGGCGATGGCAATGTGCATACCAACATACCTGTCCACTCAGACAACTATGCCATGCTGCAGCAGGCAGACCGCATTGTTGACCGCATAATGGATCTGGCGATTTCTCTCGGTGGGGCGATTTCGGGAGAGCATGGCATCGGCCTCACCAAACTTCAATACCTGGAAGCGGATAAACTCACCGCTTTCGCTGAATACAAACATGAGGTCGACCCCCAGGGCCGGTTCAATCGCGGCAAGTTGATCGAGGGCGCCGATCTGGAGATGGCCTATACGCCCTCGCTGCGCCTGCTGGAACAGGAGGCCATCATCCTCGAAGAGAGTGAATTGGGCACGCTCAACGACGAGATTAAGCACTGTTTGCGCTGCGGCAAGTGCAAGCCGGTCTGTATGACTCACATACCCCGCGCCAATCTGCTCTATTCACCCCGTAACAAGATCCTCGCCACCGGTCTGATCGTGGAGGCCTTTCTCTACGAAGAGCAGACCCGTCGCGGTATCTCCATGCAACACTTCGCTGAGATGAACGATGTCGCAGACCACTGCACGGTCTGTCACAAATGCGAAAACCCCTGCCCGGTAAATATCGATTTCGGTGAGGTGACGACGAGGATGCGAAAAATCCTCGTCGACCGGGGTAAAAAGCGCAGAAGCCTCGGTACGGCCGCCGCATTGACCTTCCTCAACATCACTCACCCCGCCGCCATCCGCTGGCTGCGCAAGGGATTGGCGGAGTGGGGCTTCAAAGGACTCAATCTCGGCTACATCCTGGCTGGCAAGGCCGGTATGCGCAAGCCCAAAAACCAACCACCCAAAGCCACCACAGGAACACCAAAGCCCCAGGCAATGGTGGTGGAGATGGTGCAAAAACCGATACGGGTCGAACCGCCCAAACTGACCCTGCGGGATGCCCTGAAGCTGGAAACCACAGACTCCGTGCCGATCCTGCGCAACCCGAGAAAGATCAATGAAGAGAGCGACGCGATTTTCTATTTCCCCGGTTGCGGTTCTGAACGCCTGTTCAGTGAAATCGGTTTGGCTACCCTTGCCATGCTTTGTGAACTGGGGGCGGAGACGGTCCTGCCACCCAGCTATCTCTGTTGCGGCTATCCGCAAACCGCAGCCGGCCTCCACGAACGTGGACATCGTATCACCACCGAGAACCGGGTCCTCTTCCACCGCATTGCCAACACCCTGAACTACATGGATATCAAGACCGTGCTGGTCTCCTGCGGCACCTGTATGGACCAACTGCTGAAATATCAGTTCGAGAAGATCTTTCCCGGCTGTCGCCTACTCGATATTCACGAATACATGATGGAGCGAGAAATCTCGTTAGCGGATAATCAGCAGACCGAGTATCTTTACCACGATCCCTGTCACACCCCGATCAAACACTACACACCCCAACAGGTCGCCAGCAACCTGTTGGGAAAACCCGTACTGCTGAGCGACCGCTGCTGCGGTGAAGCAGGTACATTGGGAACCAGCCGCCCCGACATCGCCAATCAGTTACGCTTCAGGAAATCGGAAGAACTCCACAATGGCGTAGACAGGCTGCTTAATAATGTCCCGGCTGCCGCACCGCAGATTAAGCTATTGACAAGCTGCCCTGCCTGCCTGCAGGGACTCAGTCGCTACACCGACGAGACCGCCTTGAGGCCTGATTATCTGGTGCTTGAAACCATCCGTCAGCTGCATGGCGAGGCGTGGCAACAGCGTTTCATCGATCAACTGATGCAGGATGGCATTGAGCTAGTATTGGTCTAGCCGGACACCATCCCGCCAGCGGGAAATAAGGGGTCGTTTCAATATTATTTGAGTGGTTCCAGCGCAATTATGTGCGCCTTACTTCTGCTACTGTTTACTCATACTCAATACAATAATAAGCATTCTATAGGTGAGTTTAATGACCGATACCTTCGCGAAAGCCTGCATCAAGCATGATAAGGCACTGCGCCAGCGCGTTCACTTGCTCGGCGTGCTGCTGGGTGAAGTCCTGCGCGAACAGGTGGGCAAGGAGACTTACACAGTCGTTGAACGATTGCGTAAAGGCTACCTGAAACTGCATACAAAGCCTGATCGTGCACTCTATAACCGCCTCACCCGACTGATCGAATCCTTACAACCGGAGATGCTCAGTGCCGTAGTACGCGCCTTCAGTATCTATTTCATGTTGGTAAACATCGCAGAAGAGGCGTTTCTGCATCGTCAACGCCGACGTATAGCAGGCAGGGGAAGCGAGCTTTGGGAGGGATCATTCGATCACACATTGCGTGGCTTCCGCAAGCAGGGGATTGCACCGCAGCAATTGCAAAACATTCTCGATGATGCAGCCTATATTCCGGTTTTTACCGCCCACCCGACAGAATCGAAACGCCTGGTCGTCATGAAACTGTTACGGCGTATATTCCTCACAAGCGAGGTGCTGGATGCGCCGAAACGCGGCCTAAACCAACGGCAAGCGGCGATTAAATCGCTCAAGACGCAAATCCAGACTTTATGGAAAACCGAAGAGGTGAGGGCGGTGCGACCCGAGGTTCGGAATGAGATACGTCTTGGGCTTTACTACTTCCAAAACAGCCTGTTTGAGGCTATTCCCCAGGTTTTTCGCCGCCTTCAGAACGGTATCGACCGGGTCTATGCCGACCATCAAGAGTATCACGGTATCCAGTTACCATCCTTTATTCGATTCGGTTCCTGGATCGGCGGAGACCGTGACGGCAACCCCTTCGTCACGGCGGAAGTCACCCGCCTTGCACTGAAACTGCAACAGCAAACCATACTGGGTGAGTATATTCGTCGTGTCGACAAGCTGATTGCGGAACTGACCTTCTCCGACAGATTCTGTACGCCCAACTGGTCTTTCAAGGAGAGCCTCAAATCCGACAACCAACGCTATCAAGCCTTCTTCAAAGACAATCCCAGACGCTTCGAGGATGAACCCTACCGGCGTAAATTGTTCATTGTTCGCGAAAGACTGAAACAGTCACTGCAAACCTTCGAGGCGACGACAACGCCAATACAAGATTCGAATCCGGAAGCCTACACCACCGAGACAGCCTTCCAACGTGATCTCAAGCTGATATCCCATTCATTGCTCAGCCATGGCGATGAAGATGCCGCAGAGGGTGAGCTGCAGGACCTGATCCATCTTGCCGAAACCTTCGGCTTCTACCTGGCACGCCTCGATATCAGACAAGAGTCGATCCTGCACACGGATGCCGTGGCGGAGATTCTCCGTATTACCGGCGATGCGACCGCGTATCACAAACTGAACAGTCGGCAGCGCATGCAATTGCTCGACAGCGTGATTACCGAGGGTACGACACAACCGCTGCAGGTGGATAAACTCACCCAAGAGACCCGTGACATACTTGAGGTGTTTGACCTTATTGCAGACAGTAAACGCGACATCAGTCCCCTCGCGATTGGACAGTACGTAATTTCCATGACCCACCATGCCAGTGACATCATGGAGGTCGCGTTCCTTGGCAGTCTCTCGGGTCTTATCGGTCTGCAGAACGGCGCCTGGTTTTGTCAGCTTGAGATTTCACCCCTGTTCGAAACCATAAACGACCTGAAGAACAGCGAATCGATCCTCAACGAACTGTTTTCCAACACTTGTTATCGGCAACTGCTCAACGCCAATAATGATCGACAGGAAGTCATGCTCGGCTACTCGGACTCCGCCAAGGATGGTGGGATCATGGCCTCAGCCTGGAATCTTTATCAAACCCAGAAGCGTATTATTACGCTTGCGGAAAAACAAGGTATTCAGTGCAGACTCTTTCACGGTCGCGGTGGCACGGTAGGCCGTGGCGGCGGCCCCACCCATCAATCCATTCTTGCCCAGCCCGGCAATACGGTTAAAGGGGAGATAAAATTTACCGAGCAGGGCGAGGTGCTTTCAAATAAATACAGCAATTTCGAAACTGCCATCTTCGAACTGACCATGGGCATCACCGGGCTTTTCAAAGCCAGTCTTGGTGAAGTAGCCGATATCAGGGAGGAGAAACCGCAATACCTCGAAGCCCTGGAAGAGATCGCAACCATCAGCGAACACCATTTTCGACAATTGACCGAAGGCACCGACGGCTTTCTCGACTACTTCTATGAGGCCACACCGGTTAACGAGATCGGAATGATGAATATCGGCTCACGCCCCTCGCATCGTAACAAGGGCAATCGTTCCAAATCATCGGTCAGGGCTATTGCATGGGTATTCGGTTGGGGACAAGCAAGGCAGAACATTCCCGGTTGGTATGGCATCGGCTTTGCGCTTGAGCAATGGCGCAGGCAAAAGCCTGGCCGCATGAAAACCCTGCAGGCCATGTATAGGCACTGGCCCTTTTTTCACGCACTACTGAGCAATGCACAGATGGCGCTGTTCAAAACCGACATGACCATCGCCTGGGAGTACGCCAACCTCTGCGGTGACAACTCAACACGGGATCGGATCTTCAGCGAAATCGAACTCGAATACCAACGGACCAGGAAGCAGATTCTTAAGATAGCCCGAATAGATAATCTGCTGGATGACATGCCAGTGCTGCAAAAATCGCTCAGTCGTCGCGACTCCTACCTCGACCCCCTCAACCACATACAGCTGGGTCTCCTCAGACACTATCGCCACACCGATCTCCAGGAGGAAGAGGAGGAGATGTGGTTGCGTCCGTTACTGCGCTCAATCAACGCCATTTCAGCTGGACTGCGAAATACTGGTTAGCCGTATCGCAAACGATAGGATGCCCTGCAGCTGATCTTACCATCGAACATTCCGGTCTCAGCCGAACCTGTTTGTGAAGCGGCTTGCATATTTGTGAACTCAACCATTGGTCATAACATTTCACTACTGTAGTTTTCAAACCGTGCGCCGATTAAAAAAGAAGCGATTCGGCAGATATTGTCTGTTCGCGCAACAAACAGAAATGCAGATTAGGAATATGTTGTTGATCAAGAATAAAACTCTGGTGGCGACAGTCATAGCACTGGGAATTACGCTGAGTGCCTGCGGCGGCGGCTCGAGCAGCGATACTTCGAGCACCAACAGTACTGATCAGAACGACGCTCAAGACCAGGTAGAGCAGGATACTCCGGCTGCCGGTGATGAAACTCCGCCTGCGGCAGAAGAGACAGCACCATCTGATCCGGTCCAGACAAACCAAAGGCCCACCGCTCGCGTGACTGCCTCACAACAGGTCACGTCGGGTGAGACCGTGATTCTGGACGGTTCCGGCTCAAGCGATCCTGATGGAGACACCCTGAATTTTATCTGGAGTCAGACCCAGGGATCATCGATCGGCTTGGTAAACGTGGCAAATCCAACCCTCAGCTTCATAGCCCCAAGCGTCGAACAGTCAACCAGCTACAGTTTCCAGCTGCAGGTAAACGATGGCGAGCTCTCTGACAGTGCGGCGATATCCATCACCGTAACACCGATGGTGGACAGCACGCCACCCACCATCGTGGCAAGAGTACCACAACAAAACGCCACGGATGTCTCTGTCACTACCAGTATCAGTTTAGATTTTGACGAGCCGCTGCTGGAATCCCTGATCAACAGTCAAAGCCTGCAGCTAAGTGTCGATTCCTCCCCTGTTTCGGCAAGCGTCAGCTTCGACGATCAAAACAACCGCCTATCGCTGACCCCAGATGCTGCACTTACTGCAGCAACAACATACACCGTCACCCTTGCCGGTAACCTGCAGGACCTGGCTGGCAATCCTGTGGCAAGTGTCAGTTGGAACTTCACTACGGGATCACAATACAACCTGGGAGAGACCCCACAAAGCACCATCGATCTCTGTATGAGCACAAGCGATAAGGTGATGCTGAGCCTGATCAACAACGCCAGGGCCGTAGCAAGATCCTGCGGCACGACCAACTATCCGGCGGCGCCGTCGCTCGCCTGGCACTGCAGCCTCGAACAGGCCGCTCAAGGCCACTCCACATCGATGGCCGACAACAACTTTTTCAGCCATACCGGTCTTGATGAATCAGATCCGGGAGACCGCATTACAGCCACAGGCTATATCTGGCGCACATATGGCGAGAATATCGCGGCCGGTTACCCTGATGAGGAGAGCGCCGTGTCCGCTTTGCTTGACAGTCCCGGTCATTGCGCCAATATCATGAATCCCGGTTTTAGCGAGGTGGGTACCGCGGTTGCTGAAAACTCCTCATCTACCTATATCATCTACTGGACGCAGAATTTTGCCGACAGATTCTAGGGCCTGTGTAAATCAATCTGAAGATCGGACCGGTAAAAACCCTAATCGAACAGGCCACGAATAGGCGCAAATCACCACAAAATAACCGCTACTCTCCCGTTCCACTATTCCACCTACCGCATACGTCTCTTCTCAGCTTTTAGTCGATTGTCTGTCAGCTTACTCTCTAACCGACACGGCATGGGCCAGCATCTGCGAACTTATTCGACCTGAAGTGATTTGACCCTTGTTTTTATCTGTTCCAACCGCGCAATCCCCTGTTCGAAAATCTCTCCGCTCGCATCGGGAATGGGTTGAGTTTCCGCCTGGGTGAGCAGCGCCTCCAGCTGGGCCGGATCAAACAGGGTGACTGCGGCCTCGAACTCGGCCTGATCGGCACTCAACAGGGCAGGCAGCAGCTCATCCTGGGCAATCGGTGACTCGGGATCCAGAAGGTCCGCCACCAGGGGGCTTTCAAGCAACTCATAGTGTGCCCGGCGAGCAATCTCTTCTTGTTCCAACTCTTGATGCGCAAGGGTGTCATTCCCTGATTCTTTCCACACCGACCGCATGATCACTTCCACCAGTTTTTGTATCGCCTCTTTGTTGGGTGTCTGATCATCAGCCAGGCGACATGCCGTTTCATAGGCCTGATCGAGCCGTTCCTTCAATCCCAAAATGAGATCGCTCTGTTCATGCGGACCTAGCGCCACAGCCTCTCCGACCAGACCGCGTAGATCTCCGATATAGGCCACCAGCTCCTCATGATCGCGGCGCTGGGCCTCCCTCAATTGCGCTTGTGTCAGCTGGCGGGCCGCCTCAGGGAAGAGGGGATTATCATGTTTTCGCAGCAGATGGCGTTCATGCCTTCCAGGGCGCTCACTAAACAGCAAACTCATATTCAACTCTGTCAAAGAAGAGGTCTAGATAGGGAGTTTTACCATGAAAAGGCAGTCAATGGGCATATTCCTGACCTACGCAGCGTTCACCATCGGAAAGGAGAAACAGTCCAGATTTTACTCGTGAAGCGCCTGTTAATAGCTAATTTATTGATATTAATCAGTTGTTTCTGCGCCAAGAGCAATTACCCTACTGTGCGCAGCGTTAATGCTGCACAGCGTTTTCATCGAGTTGCGTGAACTTTTATGGTCAGTGTCAAACTTGGAGGACATCACCATGTTAGGTAGTGAAAAGGCAATCGTTGGAGCAATAGCCGTTTTGGCACTCGGAATTGTCGCCACAGTACTGCTTGGCTAAATGAAAAAGGGCGGTGGAGTAGCCTCTACCGCCCTGGCCTCTGCAAATCAATCGATAGGTGTTACATAACCTGGCTGAGAAACTGTGCGGTAACCATGTCCATGCTCTTCACATGCTGGTCAAACCAGGCCCGCCATTCAACAAAGATATAGTCGGCAAGCTGCTGTAATCCCTGCTCCCTCAACCACTGATCCTGCACTGACTCGATTCGTGTCAGCACCTCAGCATGCTCCGCCTTATGTACAGGGTAGGGTGGAAAGGCATAGCTTTCCATCAATCTGTTTTCACCCTCGAAATGGGCACGAGTATGTTCCACCCACTCAGCCAGCAGATAGCTGATCTGTTCACGGTCGAGAGCGCCATCAATGGCTTGCAACACCATCTCACCCAGCCGGTTGATCAGGCCGACCTCCTCCATGTGGACTTCGTTCATGGATGTCAGGGCCACACTTGGTAACTCAGCAGTATCAACTACGGGCAAATGATATGGACTCACGATGGACTCTTGTAGCGGCTGTCGGAAACCGTGGCATGCTACTCGATTGACCTGTACAGACCTTTGATTTCGATCAACACACTGTCAGATAAGCCATGGGGATCGACCGGTTGTTGGTCTGCAAGTGATCCATATTCCTCAACAAATCATCGATATAGATATCATAAGGCTTAACCCTTGTATTAATTATGGTATTTGATTGCAAATATTGAAGTTCAGTTTTTTCATTCCAAATGTAGACATGAAACCAGATCCAAGGGACTGGTTTCGAGGCACGACAACACGACTCTTTATTTAAGATGTTTGTTAAAGGAGGCTACAACTATGTTAGGCAGTGAAAAGGCCATGATCGGCGCGATCGGCCTCATTCTGCTCGGTATTATTGTATCGGTGCTAATCGGATAAGCGGCATCGCCCGGTGATTGAGCTATCTCAGTCGCCGAGTGTATCTCCGACATTGGTCATGGAAACAGGCTGTAGGTGCAGAATCGTCTGTTAACAACCGATGTCTGTTTCTGCATCGAATCCCGGATTGATCGCTTCATAGAGGGATGAGTAGTCTTCATCCCCGTAACCAGCATCCTGACCGTTTATAAGAACCTTCAGCGTGGCATTTGCAATCTCACTGTTCATACCCGATGCCTCTGTCACCTGCTGAAACAGTGCGATATCCTTGATCAGGTGCTTCAAGGGAAAATTAGGATTGCTGTAGTCGTGCTCCATGAATTTCTTCAGTTTCTTGTCGAATGTGGGCGCATAGAGGGCGCTCTGGCGCAATAACCCCATGAACTGTTCCACCTCCACACCCTCTGCGCGGATCAGGCCAAGACTCTGTGAGAATCCTACGGTTAGCGAGGCGATCAATTGGTTCATTGCCAATTTCACTGCAGCGCCCTTACCTACAGGCCCAAGGTGCTCAACCTCCTTTCCAAGCCCCCGCAGCATCAGCAGGGTCTGGTGGTATGCGCTCTCTGAACCTGCCGCCATGACAATCAGTTCGCCGGATTTTGCTTCCGGAATACTCCCCAATACGGGCGCCTCGAGATAGTCTCCGCCCGCCGCCTCCACACTTGCGCCGATGTCACGACTCTCATCGGGAGAGATGGTGCCCATCTGCAGTATCGACTTACCCTTTATCAACGGCTTCACCGAGCTATCGAACAGCACATCTTTGATCGCTTTGGCATCACTGAGGGTCAGAATCAATACCTCACCGGCAGTCACTGCTGCAGTGAGTGATGATTCCACGCTCAATCCCTCCTCTTTCGCGATCTTCAATCGCTCTTTCGAGCGGTTCCAGGCAATCACATCATGGCCACAATGAACCAGTCTGTGGGCAATCGGAAGACCCATCAAGCCAAGCCCCAGCAGTGCTACTTTCATCGTCTTTCCCTCACGGATTACTCTTCAGCATGATAGACGCGACTCAGATCATGCACCGCCTCTACAAACACGCCCGCACGTTCAGGGTCGATCTCGGGATGAATACCATGGCCAAGATTGAACACATGGCCGCTACCCATGCCGAAACTGGCCAACACTTGAGCCACCGCTTCCCTGATCCGTTGCGGTGATGCATATAAGGTACAGGGATCAAGATTACCCTGCAGGGCAACCCTGTCGCCTACACGACGTCTTGCATCGGCGAGGCTCAAGGTCCAGTCGATACCCAATGCATCACATCCGCTGTCAGCCATCTGTTCCAGCCATAATCCACCGCCCTTGGTAAACAGGATAGCGGGCACCTTACGACCCTCCGCCTCACGCTTTAATACCTGCAGTATCTGCCGCATGTAGGCAAGCGAGAAGGCCTCATAGTGCTGCGGCGTCAGCACACCACCCCAGGTATCGAATATCATTACAGCCTGTGCGCCGGCATCAATCTGCGCATTCAGATAGGCAGCGACTGCATCGGCGATTTTACTCAACAGTCGGTGCATCAAATCCGGACGGTCAAACATCATCCCTTTTACCTTAGAGAAATTCTTGGTGCCGCCACCCTCTACCATATAGGTCGCCAGGGTCCACGGGCTGCCACTGAACCCGATCAGCGGCACCCTCCCCTGCAATTCGCGGCGAATGGTACGGACGGCATCCATGACATAGCCCAGGTCATCCTCCATATCCGGCACTGCCAATCCTTCGATAGCAGCTTCATCCCGTACCGGCCGCTCGAAATGGGGGCCTTCGCCTTCAGTGAAATAGAGGCCAAGTCCCATCGCGTCAGGTACGGTAAGAATATCGGAAAAGAGAATGGCCGCATCCAACGGGTAACGGTCCAATGGTTGAATGGTGACTTCACAGGCCAGATCCGGGTTACGGCACAGATCCATGAAACTACCCGCCTTGCTGCGGGTGGCCCGGTACTCAGGTAGATACCGACCGGCCTGGCGCATCATCCAGACCGGGGTCACATCCACCGGTTCACGGCAGAGCGCCCGCAAAAATCGGTCATTTTTCAATCTAGCCACAGAGATATCCTTCGAAACGGTTTCGCTATAAACAGCAGCCGATTGTACACGCAAAACAGCGCCCGTAGACACTCGATGTTGAATACGCAGAATCGCCGACTCACCATTTTAGCCATGATCCGTGTATGGGATACTATCTCCGTAAAAGCAATGCTGTAACGAGAAATCTATGACCCCCGTAAAACAGATCATCCTTGCCAAGAAAGACGCCCTTGCCTCGACCGTGGCTGAGCCGTTATCGCTGCTGGCCAGACGTTGCATTCCCGTCTGGGATGATATCGACGTCCTGGACCGGGTACTGCTCGAACACATCGATCAGATCACCAACTGTGAATTTCTCTATGCCTGGGACCTGGAGGGACAAGAGATATCATCATTGATTCTACCCGGCCAGGCGGACAAAAGCTGGCGCGGGAGGGACCTCTCCAAACGCCCTTACCTGAAAAACAATCTGCCGTTCAAAGGCATCATGCTCTCTTCGGTCTACCACAGCCAATTCTCTGACAGGGAGTGTGTCACCGCGCTTCAGGCCGTCAGGAGGGATGAGGCGCTGCTGGGTTTCATTGCAGCCGATTTCTCCCTCGACAAACTGGTTGCCGATGAAGACCTTATCAAGGAACCACAACATTGGCAGCAGTTCAAAGGCGATCCCGCGGTGCGCGGCACCCTGTTTATGCAGCAGAGGATCCAGAGCCGGCTGGATGAAAATATCGATTCGGTTCATGCGACCATCTATGACCTGATGACGCAACATGGGATTTTCCACTGTAAGATCCACTACTCCAGCGGCCGTTGCTCATTCTGGGTGCTTAACGATCCATATACCTACCAGGTGCATGGCGTTGACGAGATCGTAGACCCGGATATCGTACTGGCCTATCCTCTCCACCGCTATCCGGAAAGGGCCAAAGTATCGCCACAGCAGATACGCGAGGTATTCAGTGAGTTCAAGGCTCTGCGCTTTGCCGACGAAACCATCTATCTGCGCAGCGCCTCAATCAATATCATGAATGGCATGTTGGGCCTCACCTTCTCCTGCGACGGCTCGCACTACATGCCCGTGGAAGAGTTTATCGAGAAGAACCTGGGATTCTGGGTCGGCGAACTTGCCTCGGACCGACAATCAGCGAGGGACTAGGGCAAGCGATAGTTGTTTTGCGTCATCAGGTCGACACCGCACTCAAGGCCATCGATCCAATTGATGAACTCATTGACAACCTTTTTACCCAGAAACGCCCGCCCGTGTTGCGGCACTATCATGTCGATATCGAGTTGACGAGCCATGTTCGCCCACAGGTTGCACACTTTGTTCGAGTTCATATAGCGCCTGTGGAAGCCTTCCATATAAGGCATTATCTCCGATAACTTCTTCACCGGGGCATTCAGATCACCCGGGGGAAGATTGGCGCCGAGATCACCCGAAAAGAGGATGCGGCTGACCGGATCATAAAACTGAAAATTACCCTCCGCATGGAGAAAATGCGCAGGCAAGGCCATCAAGCGTATATTGCCCAGTTCCAGATTGATCCCCTCATCGGGAATCGGCACAACCCGATCCTGTAATCGGCCGGGGCGGGTAAAATGGGGTATGAAACGTTCCCACAATGCGGGAACCACCACCTTACAGTCGGTGCCCACCAGCCATTTATTCACCGATGCAACGATATCCGGATCCTGATGCGACGCGATGACATAGTCCAGTCTCTTGACATTCATGTAGTCACTGATGGCCATGAACAGGCGGGAATAGGTCAATTCACCGCCTGGATCGATCAAAGCCGCGTGTTGATGATCATAGATCAGAAACTGATTCGCCTGGACGGCTTCACCCGATACCAGATCTCTGAATGCCACACAGATGTGGCTACCATTATTAAATAACTCAACTGACATAATCTTTGCTACATCTAAATTTCATGTGTCCAAAAGATCGGCTGGTGATGAATACAATGGCCAATATGAGGCAATTATCGACAGAACTCGGAAAAGCTTAACTGGATCGTAGTATATTTCAAGAAAAATCAGCCGACTATTGTAAAACTACTCTATAAACCAATGGCGAAATCCGAGATGTTGTCCCATAGTTGGAACCTCTCACCAAGTGAAGCGGTTACCCTGCAGAATAGCTTGAGGCGGAAGGTCGTCGACCGAAACTGTTACGCTGAACTGCAGCGCATCGCCGGTGTGGATGTGGGATTCGAGGCCCATGGCAGCATCACACGTGCTGCAATTGTGGTCTTGAGTTATCCCCGACTGCAGCCCCTGGAACAGTCGATCGCCAGGCTACCCACCTCTTTCCCCTATATTCCAGGCCTGCTCTCTTTCCGGGAAGTACCCGCCATTCTTCAAGCGCTGTCCAAACTCCAGCAACCTCCCGATATTTTTCTCTGCGATGGACAGGGTATGGCGCATCCAAGACGCTTCGGGCTCGCATGCCATCTCGGGGTGTATACCGACATACCCTGCGTGGGTGTCGCCAAAACCCGTTTGATCGGAAGCCATGCCGCTGTCCCTGTGGAGAAAGGGGGATGGGTTCCGCTGATTGACAAGGATGAGACGATAGGTGCCGTTTTACGTACACGCACCGGTGTGAAACCTCTCTACATATCCATCGGACACAAGATCTCTCTGGAGCGCTCGATCGAGCTGGTGCTGGCTTGTACAACCCGTTATAAATTACCTGAAACAACCCGCGCCGCCCATCGCTTGGCGTCTGGTTGATAGCAGCCGAACTCCCAATAATCTGTTCCGGGTTTTCTAGGCCCGCACCAACCCTTTTTCAACAAAGCGCCTGCAATTAAATAGTTGAAAAGACCGTGACCAACCAGGACTACATGATTTTCGCCCGTTGCCAGCTCCATCAGCTTCTCTGCCGCCTGTTCTGCCCGATATCGTGCTTTTGACAGCGCTTCTCCGTTCGCGGCGAAACCCAATAACCATAACAGCCTCAAAAGACCAATCCAGATCCCAACGGGCAGTGCTATCGACCCGCCGTCAAAGTGTGGAATCATGGTTTCAGCAAACAGCGGATCCGAGAGATGTATATCACTGATACCAAGCGCACTAACCGACTCCAGGGAGCGCTTAAGGTGGCTGCAAACGACAATATCATGCCCTGCTATAGCATCGATTGTCGTTGTGGGTGGGGTGTCCATGATACCTGATGCGTCATATCGTTCGGCGATCGATAGCAACTCATCGGCTCTGACACTGCCGCTCAGATGATATTCAGGCCTACCGTGTCTGATTAACGTAATTTGCATGGCAAAAGATTGTGTGAAGCCTCACCAACACGGCCAAATCGCCGCAACGATCTCAATAGTCAAACAGAATCAGCTTCTTCAATACCGGCTACAAAATCCATAAATACCCCTTTGAGTATTCATGGACATACCTGGAATAGTTACCGCTACAACTGCTAAACAAGCCTATTTTCCAAAACAAATTCAGCCAATGCCTTACCAAGGATCTTGTGATCAGGTTCATCAAGATGAATCCCATCGACTTTACTGCTTTGTGTCACCTTGCCCGCATTGAAAAAGTGCGTTGATGATTCAGTTGCAACTTTGGCAAGTTCATCGCCCAAACCCCTGAATCGCTTCTCTGCATCCCTGAATTTTTCTGCTATCGGGCCTTTAGGCTGAGTAATGCTGGGTGGTGCGACAATCAGGATTTCCGGTACGGGCATCCCCGGCTCAATGGGAGACTGCCTGATGATGTTGATCAGCTTAGACATACCCTGTGAGGACAACCATGCACTATTGTCATGTGTACATTGGAAATCGTTGGTGCCGAGCATTAAAACCACCAACTTCAGGGGGGAGTGCATCTCAATCACTTGGGACAATCCTTCAGCTCCGTTTCTCCCTGGTTTGAATGGATCAGGCCAAGCCGTACGACGTCCGTTAAGGCAGTTCTCCACGATACGAATCTTTTTACCTGCCGTTAGAAGTGTATTCTCAAATATACCTGGCCAACGCCTGTCGAAAGGAAGCCGCTCTCTTGTATTGGGTATAATACCCCAGGTCAAGCTATCGGAATAAATCAATACCTGCTCCATGTCCATCCTATACAGATATGCAGACCGTATAATCAAGACAATATACGATTAGCGTGTTGATTATTGAAGCAGTCACCCTTTACCTGGCAATCTTATTGAGTTTCGAAGTGTATATTCGAATATCAATCCGAATTACGTATATGTTCGATATAGTGCGGTCGATCATCCATCACCAATCTGACGCCATCGGCCCAGGCCTGCAGCCGCTCATCACTCTTATCGAACTTCAGATCACAGCGGGCCCGGCCCTGACTGTTGAGAGGAATCGGGATCATATCCCGGTAGGTGTAGACGTTCTCGCCCACGTCACCACCTTCACAGGTACAGGGACACACAGGTATATCTGATTCGAGCTCCGCACCTTCATACACCAAGGCACCCGCCTGCCACCATCGGGTTCGTTCATCTGAACCACTCATGGTTTTGATGATAATGGCGCGTGAAAAACGTATCGTAAGGGCACCGTCTTCAAATACGATTGATTCGACTTCACTGCCAGGCAGGTCGACTGAACTGGAATCCATAACTGTTTACCTAGGGCCTGTTAACACTCATCCGATCGGCAGCCATCGATTTGAATCAATCGCCGCCTGAATCGGGTTTAAATCATAACGTCATACTCACGCCAAGCAAACATATTGATAACGGGCTAATAGTAAGGAAGGCGTACCGACGCTGATACATTTACGACTCAAGACCCCTCCAAGCCAAGCTCCTTGATTTTTCGAGTCAAGGTATTGCGCCCCCAGCCAAGCAAGCGGGCCGCATCCTGCCGTCTACCGGCGGTGTGCTCCAGGGCTATTTCAATCATTGCCGATTCGAAATCCGGTTCTGCCTCATTGAGTATGCCTTCACCGCCTTCCTGAAGCCTTTTTCTCGCCCAATCGCGCAATTGCTGTCGCCAGTCCTCAGGATAGGCGGATTGCGTGTCATTGCTATCTTTCAATTCGCTCGGCAGATCATCAATATGTATCTCTTGCCCGGAGGCCATTACCGTCAACCAGCGAGCCGTATTTTCCAGTTGGCGAACATTGCCGGGCCACTCCAACCGGCTCAGGTAGGCTTCCGTCTCCGGCAACAGTAATTTTGTCTCAACCGCAAGCTCTTCTGCGGCGCTTTTGAGAAAATGTTTCATCAACAAGGGAATATCCTCCCGCCGTTGACGCAATGAGGGAATATGTATACGTATGACATTCAAGCGGTGGAACAGGTCTTCCCTGAAGGCGCCCAGTTTTACCAACCCTTCCAGGTGCTGATGGGTGGCGGCAATGATACGTACATCCACCTTGACCGGCTCGTGACCACCGACCCGATAGAACTCACCATCGGCTAACACCCTAAGCAATCGCGTCTGCAATTCCGCCGGCATATCCCCGATCTCATCCAGGAACAGGGTACCGCAATCCGCCTGCTCGAAACGTCCCGTACGGCGCGTCTGGGCGCCGGTAAAGGCCCCGCGCTCATGACCGAACAACTCCGATTCCATCAGATCCTTCGGTATTGCGGCCATGTTCAATGCGATGAACGGTCCGGTTGAACGAGTGCTGTGACGGTGCAAGGCATGGGCCACCAGCTCCTTTCCGGTACCGGACTCACCATTGATCAATACGGTAATGTTTGATCTCGCCAGGCGTCCGATGGCACGGAATACTTCCTGCATCGCCGGTGCTTCACCGATAATCACCTTCTCCTGATCCAGATCGTCCTGAGTTGGCTTCTCATCCTCCCATATTTGCTGGCGGCATGCCCGTCTGATCTGTTGTACGGCCTCATCCACATCAAAGGGTTTGGGCAGATACTCGAAAGCGCCGCCATGGTAGGCGGATACAGCACTCTCGAGATCAGAATGGGCGGTCATGATGATCACCGGCATATCCGGATAACGCGTACGAAGCAACTCCAGCAGTTCCAATCCATCCATTCCCGGCATGCGGATATCCGAGACCACAACATCCGGCGTTTCCTTATCCAGATAGTTCAACACCCGGTCCGCACTCTCGAAACAGGTGACATCCAAATCCGCTTTTTCCAGGGTCTTCTGCAGCACCCAGCGAATCGAGCGATCATCATCGATGACCCATACCCGGCATGATCTATCCATCTACCTGCTCCAGTGGAAGTAATACTCTGAAAACCGTATGTCCCGGCTTACTGGTGAACTCGATCAAACCCTGATGCCTGTTGATCAGGGTTTGGGAGATTGAGAGACCTAAACCCATGCCATCGCTACCCGATACCAATGGAAAAAAGACTCGCTCCTGAAGCTCAGCCGGTATACCCGGTCCGTTATCCGAGATCTCGATCGACACCACAAGGCGATGACGTATATTGCCGATTGTGAATTGGCGAAGGATTCTGCTGCTTATCCCCATGGTCCCCCTGGGCCCGGCAGCTCGAACGCCATTTCTCAATATATTGAGGAATGCCTGGATCAATTGATCCATATCCCCCTTCAAATCGGGAATGCTTGGATCGTAGTCTTTGATGATCTCCAGCCCCGGACCGGTCTCTACCCGCACCAGACTGCAGACCCGTTCAAGCACCTGATGAATGTTGACCCACTTCATCACGGGAATCTTGTTCGGCCCCAACATCCTGTCCACCAGATTCTGCAGCCGGTCGGCCTCTTCTATGATTATCTGGGTATATTCCGCCAGGGCGGCATCGGGAAGCTCTCTCTCCAGCAGCTGTGCTGCACCCCTGAGCCCGCCCAGGGGGTTCTTGATCTCATGGGCAAGGCCTCTCACCAATGCCCGACTGGCCAGGTTACGCGCCAGTAACTGTTCCTCCCGGGAAATTCTCAGCTGCCTGTCGACCTGCTGAATCTCGACCAGAAATTCATTGACATTCTGATCCAGCCTTATAGGTATCACAGTGCAATCGACCATGATCTCTTTGTCTTCATGAACAATTATCTGGTGTTCCCGCTCAGTGAATGGCTGGCCGGTCTGCAATGACCTTTCAAGGTTTTCGTGAACCACGTTTCCGGAGCAGCTGACCAGCTCACCGGCGGGAATGCCGATCACCTTACGGGCACTGACACCAAACATCATCTCAGCTGAAGAGTTGATATATTGCAGTCTGAACTCCCTATCAAACAGCAGAATGGCGGTACTCAGATTATCGAGTACCCGTTTCTCCATGCCTGTGATTGCCTGATCAGAATTCATGGCCTAATTCGAGCAATTTGCGGGCCAACACTTCCGAGTCTAAGCATAATCTTTTCCCATCGATAGCGACTGTCCGCTTGACATGTTAAATAATCGATTTTAGGAGACAGAAATTCCGGTTAGGATCACAGTCTGACTATCCGGTCACAATTTCGCATGCTGGTAGGCCATCGGGCGCGACTGCAACTCAGTACAACAAGAATTACCAAATCCAACTTATGCACCATTATAGTGCGCAGCTGGCGGGCAGGCTTGCTCCCGTATGTGATTTGAGGGTTTCACGGATGTCTGGAGGACCCATGGCCTGTAAACACTAATCCAATCAACCCAGCCGATAAGCAGGCAAATAACAATAATTGAACGAGATGGTATTAATTAACCGCCGGCTGGCGCAGGTGAAAGGTGATGCTATTGGACTCTTTGAGGGACTCCCCTTCACTGGTGACGATCTTTGCCTGTAAAGAGTGGGTGCCACGACTCAACTGCTGAAGGATCAGTTGAGTCTGCTTGATATCCGAGTCGAGTTTGGTGCCATCCACATAGAGGTGAATCACATGGCCCTCGGCAAGATCGGGTGAGAGGGTGATACCTACCGGAACCGAACCATCCTCATTGCGAATGGTTTCATCATCATTCGGCTGGACGATTGAAAAGGTGGCATATTCACCTGCCGCCGCACGGGCTTCATCACCCTGTTCATCGGGCGGCAGCACGGCTGACTTCTTGCTGTCGGTGACCTTAATGCGTTCCGCATCAGGATGATAGCGTTCGGAATAGATCACCTCGCCGTCTTCGGAGATGTATTTATAGACATCCCGGGCGAACAGAGGCAACGCCATCAACAGAATCATTAACAGTACAGCAGCACGCATGCACAAAGGATAGACCAGTCATACCCAACTAGACAAGCGACTGCGTTCGCATAACCACAAAAAAAGCGCCCCCATAGGGGCGCTCTTGCCGCACATCAAAACAAATCGAGACACTTTACAGGCTGAAGTACATATCGAACTCAACAGGATGCGTAGTCATACGCATGGTAGTGACCTCTTCCATTTTCAGATCGATATATCCGTCGATCAGGTCATCGGTGAATACACCGCCCGCCGTGAGGAAGCCTCGATCCGCATCCAGCGCCTCAAGTGCCTGGTCGAAGCTGTGACAGACGGTCGGGATACTGGCGGCCTCCTCAGCCGGCAGGTCATACAGATCCTTATCCATGGCATCGCCGGGATGGATCTTGTTCTGAATGCCGTCGATGCCGGCCATCAGCATGGCGGCGAAGGCCAGGTAGGGGTTGGCGGTCGGATCGGGGAATCGTACCTCCACGCGGCGGGCCTTGGGGCTGGAGACCCATGGAATACGGATCGAGGCGGATCGGTTACGGGCGGAGTAGGCCAGCATGACCGGGGCCTCGAAGCCGGGTACCAGGCGCTTGTAGGAGTTGGTGGAAGCATTGGTGAAGGCGTTCAGGGCACGGGCGTGCTTGATGATACCGCCGATATAGTAGAGAGCGGTTTCTGAGAGACCGCCATACTGATCGCCGGCAAAGATATTCTCGCCACCCTTGGCCAGGGATTGATGCACGTGCATACCGGAACCGTTGTCACCCACCAGCGGCTTGGGCATAAAGGTGGCGGTCTTACCGTAGGCATGAGCCACATTCCAGGTACAGTACTTCTGGATCTGCACCCAGTCTGCACGTTCAACCAGTGTGCTGAACTTGGTGCCGATCTCGCACTGTCCGGCGGTAGCCACCTCGTGGTGGTGTACCTCTACAGGTACGCCCATCTCCTCCATGGCAAGGCACATGGCGCCACGCAGGTCATGCAGTGAGTCGACCGGGGGGACCGGGAAGTAGCCGCCCTTCACACCGGGGCGGTGACCGATGTTACCGTCTTCGTACACACGCTCGGAATTCCAATCAGCCTCTTCGGAGTCGATTTTGACCATGGAGCCACTCATGTCGATACTCCAGCGCACATCATCGAGGACAAAGAACTCGGGCTCAGGGCCGAAGAAGGCCGTGTCGGCGATCCCGGTGGAGGCGAGATAGGCCTCGGCACGCTTGGCCAGAGAGCGGGGATCACGCTCGTAACCCTGCATGGTGGAGGGTTCCAGGATATCGCAGCGGATGATCAGGGTGTTTTCGTCGGCGAAGGGATCGATGACCGAACTATCATCTTCGGGCATCAGGATCATGTCCGATTCGTTGATGCCTTTCCAACCGGCGATGGATGAGCCGTCGAACATCTTGCCGTCGGTGAAAAAGTCCTCATCGATCTGATCGGTAGGCAGCGTTACGTGCTGCTCCTTGCCGCGAGTGTCGGTGAAACGCAGGTCGACGAATTTCACGTCATTGTCTTTGATCATCTTCAGGGCTTTTACGGCCATCTTAATCTCCAGGATTTTCAGTTATTAAATGCTGAGCATAATCAGCCATTCGTAGCTTTGTGCAGCCGGCCAAGGATACCGGACGCTTTGGGTAACGCAGGAAAGCAGATTTCATGCCACTCGAATAAAAAGGTCTTACAATGTCGATCCCAAGCAGTTCCATCACCAAAAATAAGTCTTGAAACGCAATAAAAATTAGAGAGTTAATCTGAATCTACCGCCTTTTCCACCGGAATAGGCTTCAAGCTGACAGCAGATAAGACAGATGATGCTGACAATTGAGGCAAGAGGGTGCGCACCATAATAGCGCATGCCAGTTATTTCACGCACCATAACGGTGCTAGCCGAACCAGATGTGAACATCCCTGAATATCTCCGATCCCTTGACAGCCGCCTGATAATCGCTATGTAACTGCTCTGCTTGCTGAGTAGAGACAAAGCAGTGTAATGGCAAGTAAAGCTCGATATCAATGCGTCCTGAAAGATAGTGAAGTACAACCCGCGCTTTCTGGTCATAACAGGAAACGCCACTGCAGAACCGGTCGAGTGTGGCCTCTGCCTCAGATCTAAGCGGCAGGTGGGCACAGGAGGGCCCAGCCTCATCATCCTCCGGATCGATATGGACGGTGACATCTTCCAATACATCCACCCGGTCGATCAGTCCGTACTGGACCACCTCGGCTATTCGATGCCCCTCGGAGACACTTACCCAGGGATCGACCTGGACATGAACATCGGCCATGGCATGACCGCCCAGCTTCCGGGTCCGTAGCATATGTACACTCTTGACCCCTGAAATATCGCCGATCACTTCGCGAATCTGCGACAAAGATTCCTCTTCGAGACCCGCATCCGCCAACTCCTGGGATGCCGTCCAGCCCAGATCCCAACCGATTTTGATTATCATCAATCCGACAAGTACTGCAGCGATGGCATCCAGATAGGGAAGGCCCATCATGGTGCCGCCAATACCTACAAACACCACGACCGAAGAGACGGAGTCGGTTCGGTGGTGCCAGGCATTGGCCCGCAGCAGGTTTGAATTGATCCGGTTGGCGAAGTAGCGGGTGTAGAAAAAGAGCCCCTCATTGGCAAGAATGGAAAAGGCGGCAACATAGAGGGTAAAGGTTTCCGGCTGTAACAGCTGTTCCGGTGTAAATAACCGATCTGCGGCATCCCAGACAATCCCGACACCAACCGCGATCAGAAAACCGCCCAGCACCAGGGTGCCGATGGTCTCGAATCGGCCGTGACCGTAGGGATGCTCCTCATCGGGGGCCTCTTTTGCATGCCGTGCGGTAAACAGCACCAGGGCATCCGTCAGCAAATCGGAAAGCGAATGCACGCCATCCGCCAATAGGGATTGGGAATGACCCAACCAACCGAATAATAATTTGACGATAGCCAATATTGTATTGGTCAATGCACCTGCTACGGCAACCCGGCGACTGACGTCATAGCGTTCTTCCCGACTCATGATTCGCCGTCCTGTACAACTTCCACTATCACAATGTACTCCCCGTCAAGGCTGTTTGCCTCTATGACACGATGGCCATTGATGCGCGACCACGCCGGGATATCCTTCAGCACGCCCGGATCGGTACAAACTGCCTCGACCTGGGCACCGGCAGCAAGGCCTTCTACGGCATCTTGCACCTTGATCACCGGCATCGGGCATAGCAGACCGCGGCAGTCGATTATCCTGCGGCTCAAATCAGCCACTCCTGAGGGACCTCGTGGGCCGGCATCGGCACTACCTTCAATGAACGGCTGTCGCCCGATAGGTCGGTAAAGCGCAGTTCAACCTCCGCCGTGTCTCGACCCTGGCTGTAACGGGCCACTACACGCCCAATCAACTCGATATCCCGCTCATTGATTTCGCCATCGATCAAGGCCAGCGGACCGCCATGACTCACTGTATTGATATGTGGATAATGCTTCCGATAGCCTTTAAGGAAATTGGTCTCGCCCTCTTCACGGGCGATGATCACCTTGAAACGGCTCGATGGCCGCAGATGTCTGCCTACCTTCAGCAGCATGATGTCATCCAACTCATACTGTTTACTCCCGCGGGCGTTCCAAAGATCCTTCAGTTTCACTGCGTACTGTTCATCGGTAAGAAAACAGCAGCCGCCGGCAGGCTGAGCATAGTCCTCAATACCGAATTGCGCCGCCAACGCCATTTGGGGCTTACGGCTTCGTCCGGAAAAACCATAAAGCCGGTTTCGATCGACCCAGCCTTCTCTCTCAGGCAGCGTCATGGGAAGATTCCTGGCGCATAGCGGCCTTAACAACAGGTCATGAGCGCCTGATTCTTCAGAGACGATAGGCATTGTCTCCTTACGTTGCGACATCGGTCGTTGGCCAATCACCTCTCCCGTGATGATGAAATCGAAACCCTTGGTCTTAATCCATTCATAGGCCTTGTGCACCATGAAAACCTTGCAGTCGAGACAGGGGTTCAGATTGGCCCCGTATCCATGCTTGGGATTGAGCAGTACCTGTTTGTACTCCTCGATGATATCGACGATGTGCAGTTTCATACCCAGTTGCTCTGCAACCCAAAGGGCATTGTTCCTTTTTTCCTTCTTCTGATCCCGCTTGCGTATGGCATGCGTATGGCCTTCGACGCAGAAACCGGTGAAGAAGTTTATGCCCTCCACGTGGATGCCCTGTTCCTGGATCACGCGTGCAGCCAATAGAGAGTCCAACCCTCCGGAAATCAATGCAACCGCTTTTCGTTGTTCGCTCATCGATATGCGCTGTTCTGAAAAGTGCGGAATTATACCTCAACTATGCTCGCTATACGCGGGATTAATGGCATCACAATAGTTTACAAAAGAGTATAAAAAGCGATACAGGGTATAAGGATATAATGGTTCCATTCTAACACTTGAATCGATTCGTAAACATCGAAAAACATTGACTTTAATCGGAGTGCACCATGGATGTCGTTCGTAACCTGGCCCTCGCGTGTCTGCTTTTTCTCTCCTCCACTGCTGTATCCGCCAATAGCCTGCTGGATAGCCTGACCAGCCAATTGGGTATTACCACCGAACAGGCTGCCGGAGGCGCCGGCGCCTTATTCAAACTGGCAAAAAATCGGCTGACCAACGAGGATTTCTCCCAGATCGCCGCCGTGGTGCCCGATATAGACAGTTTAATCACCGCCGCACCCTCATTGAGCGACTCCACAAGCGGACCCGGCGCCGTGGCATCGATGTTGGGAGGAGAGAGTGGATTGGGCAATCTGGCAGGTCTGACCACATCGTTCAGTCAACTGGGGCTGTCACCGGATATGATCGGTCAGTTCACACCGATCGTACTCGAATACCTACAACAGGCGGGCGGCGGCACAGTGATGGAAATAATGAAGGGAGTGCTAGCCATGTAGATCAAATCTTCCTCACCGGCCTTCAATCTGTGCAGCGCCCCACTCTGAGGCCAATACCATTCCAGGGCCGGTGCGCACCACCCGAACCGCCGACACCATCCACAACCCTGCGCCTGCAGACCTTTCTGCAGCCCAGCTGCGATTCGACGCCGTGACAATGCTGGGGTTAGCCATTGACTGAGAGCATCGCTATACTTACGCGATTTTCTACCGCATCAATCGGGGTTTCGATGTGAATCAAGTGACAGAATCGAATCGAAGTGAAATCAGGACCTTTCAGGATCTGCTAATCGCTTTGCAAAACTATTGGGCAGATAAAGGCTGCGTCATCCTGCAACCCTACGACATGGAGATGGGTGCCGGCACATTCCACACCGCTACCTTTCTGCGTTCAATCGGCCCTGAACCCTGGTATGCCGCTTATGTGCAACCCTCCCGTCGACCCACCGACGGTCGCTATGGCGAAAATCCAAACCGCTTGCAGCACTATTATCAATATCAGGTAGTACTTAAACCATCACCCAAGGATATCCAGCAACTCTATCTCGGTTCCCTCGAGATGCTCGGGCTCGATCTCAATAGCAACGACATCCGTTTTGTGGAAGACAACTGGGAATCTCCCACACTCGGCGCCTGGGGCCTGGGTTGGGAGGTCTGGCTGAATGGTATGGAGGTAACCCAGTTTACCTATTTCCAACAGGTAGGCGGGTTGGATTGTCGTCCCGTGACCGGAGAGATCACTTACGGGCTGGAGCGTATTGCCATGTACCTTCAGGGGGTGGAGAGCCTATTCGACCTGGTATGGACCGAAAGCCCTCAGGGTATAGTTACCTACGGTGATGTATTCCATCAGAACGAAGTGGAGCAGTCCGCTTACAATTTCGAGCACGCCGATGTGAATTTCCTGTTCGGTCATTTCGACCAGTGTGAGAAGGAGTCCAAAAAGCTGATCGAGCTGGGGCTGCCGCTACCGGCCTACGAGCAGGTTCTCAAGGCTTCCCACACCTTCAATCTGCTGGATGCCCGTCATGCCATCTCAGTCACCGAGCGCCAGCGCTACATTTTAAGAGTACGCGGCCTGGCCCGGGATGTGGCACAAGCCTATTATGACGCCCGCGAACGACTCGGCTTTCCTATGTTGAAGTCAACAAAGGAGGCGGCCAATGGTTGATCAGGCCCACCTGCTGTTCGAACTCGGCACCGAAGAGTTGCCTCCGAAAGCACTGAAGCAGTTGTCTGCCTCACTCACAGAGAATTTTACTCTCGGACTCGAACAGGCCAATCTCGGTCACGCAGAGATCGAGAGTTATGCCACTCCTCGTCGATTGGCATTGCTGATCCGAGACTGCGCCGTACGTCAACCCGATCGTGAAATCGACCGACGTGGCCCGGCGATCAAGGCCGCTTTCGACGAAGCCGGTAATCCGACCAAGGCTGCGGAAGGCTTTGCCCGTTCCTGCAAAACCACGGTAGATCAGTTACAACGCCTGGAAACCGACAAGGGGGAGTGGCTGAGCTATCGTATTCATGAGACTGGAAAACCGGCCGTCGACCTTCTGCCGGAGATCGCAACTCAGGCGCTGAATAAGCTTCCCATACCCAAGCGCATGCGCTGGGGTGATTCCGAGGCGCAATTCGTGCGGCCGGTACACTGGTTGACATTTATTCATGGTGAACAGGTCGTACCCTGCGAAATACTTGATGCAAAGGCCGACCGCCTGACCTATGGTCATCGTTTTCATCACCCGGAAGCAATCACCATCTACAATCCGGAAGACTACAGTTCGGTACTGCAAGACCTTGGATATGTAATTACCAGCTTTGAGGAAAGAAGAGAGAAGATACATGACTTGGTTGAGAAAAGCGCAACCGAAGTCGACGCTACGGCCGACTTCGATCCGGACCTGCTCGACGAGGTGACCGCACTTAATGAGTGGCCGGTGGCGATATCCGCCAGTTTTGAAGAGCGGTTTCTCGAGGTGCCCCAGGAAGCCCTGGTCGCCACCATGAAAGACAATCAGAAATATTTCCCCCTATTCAATAGTGATGGCGAACTGATGAATCAGTTTGTCACCATTGCCAATATCGAAAGCCCGAATCCGAAAATCATCCGAGAAGGAAATGAGCGCGTGATTCGCCCAAGGCTGGCGGACGCGATGTTTTTCTGGCAGCAGGATGGCAAGATCAGACTCGAGGATCATCTGCAATCCCTAAAAAAGGTGGTCTTTCAGAACAAGCTTGGATCCATGTATGAAAAGTCAGAGCGTGTAGCTGATCTTGCAAAACAGATCTCAAGCCATATACAGGGTAATCCCGATCTCGCACAACGAGCCGGACTGTTGAGCCGATGTGATCTCATGACTCATATGGTTGGCGAATTTCCAACCATGCAAGGTGTCATGGGACGCTACCAGGCATTGCGTGACGGCGAGGACCCGGAACTGGCACAAGCCTTGGATGAGTTCTATATGCCGCGCTTCTCCGGTGACCAACTGCCACAGACAAAAACCGGCATCGCTATCTCTCTGGCCGAAAAACTCGATACGCTCATCGGTATTTTCGGGATAGGTTTAAAGCCGACCGGTGATAAGGATCCATTCGCATTGAGACGCACCGCGCTGGGTGCGCTGCGCATCATACGTGAACACTCACTTACGCTAGATCTGCGAGATCTGCTCAATACAGTTTCACAATCCATGTCGGACAAACTGACTGAAACAGCTGTAGAGAATGAAGTCTATAGGTTCATGATGGACAGACTCAGAGGCATCTACATCGATGACGGCTTGAGTATCGATCTGTTTCATGCAGTAGCCGAAGTTGAACCCGGCAATCTGGCGGATTTCGACCGACGCATCAAAGCCATGAACGAATTCAGCAAATTACCTGAAGCGGAAAGCCTCTCCGCAGCGAACAAACGCATTCGCAACATCCTGAAAAAGAACGATGAAAAACTTGCGCAACGCGCCGATCCTACACTCTTCCAGGATGACGCCGAACGCACTCTCGCAAACATACTTGATGAACTGACACCCCAGGCCCGACCCCTGTTTGAGCGAGGCGAATACACGCAGGGACTCAAAATACTGGCGGGCCTCAAGGAACCGGTAGACCGTTTTTTCGATCAGGTCATGGTCATGACCGATGACACGACTGTACGAAACAATCGCCTGACTCTATTGAAACAACTGGAAGGGCTGTTCCTCAGCGTGGCCGACATCTCCAGACTGCAAACTCAGGAAGGGCACAAATGAACCGGGACTCATACCAGGAAATGCTCACGGAGGTGAAGGCATTCCACGAAAAACACCGTTTTCACGAGACAGGCGGGGAAGAGCTGACCTATCGTGTCGCCTTGATGGCTGAGGAGCTGGGTGAGATCTCCAGTTGTGTCACCAAGGGCAAGAGTAAACAGGCATTGGCGGAAGAGGTGGCGGACCTTCTAATACTGGTCATGGGGACTGCCATCGCCGAGGATTTCGATCTAAATCAGGCATTCTGGGACAAAATGGAAAAACTCAGCAGACGCGAATCCCGTATGATCAACGGTCGTATACGGGTCTCAGAATTTCGTGATATGGGCAATAAGTAAGTACTTACTTCCGTGAAACTTGTCATATTAGATAGGGATGGTGTAATCAATCAGGATTCGGACGCATATATAAAAAGTCCCGAAGAATGGATACCCATCGACAACAGCCTGCAGGCCATCGCCAAACTCAGCCGGGCTGGTTATCGTGTATTTGTAGCCACAAATCAGTCCGGTCTTGCCCGTGGCCTGTTCGACATCGAGACACTAAATGCCATTCATCAAAAACTGTTTGATGCCGTGCAAGCGGTGGGTGGAAATATTGAAGCCATACTGTTTTGTCCCCATGGACCGGATGATCACTGCCACTGCCGAAAACCCAAAACGGGCCTCTATGAGGAGATAGGCCTCCGCACCCAACAATCACTCAAGGATGTACCGGTGGTTGGCGACTCATTGAGGGATATTCAAGCTGCGATCAGTATCAAGGCAGGCCCGATCCTGGTTCGCACTGGCAACGGCGAGAAAACGGTCGAAAAAATTAGAGCAACCTATCCTCAAGTACCTGTATTTAAGGATCTCTTCAGCGTAGCCGAGCATTTGATCGAACAACAAAGAACTAACCAATGATTCTTTTCAAATCCATTCTCTATTTTGTCCTGCTGTTGATCAGCACCATTACAATTGCAACCATCGGTACACTGATTGGTTGGGCGCTTCCGAAGAACGGCATCCATTGGTTCGACCATGCCTGGAGTCGGATCAATCTTTGGGGACTGGAACATATCTGCGGTTTAAACTACAGATTGCAGGGTGAAGAGAATATCCCCGAAGAGAGCTGCATAATCTTCGCTAAACACCAATCAGCCTGGGAAACGATTGCACTTATCAGTCTTATACCAGGTCCGAAGTCATGGGTATTGAAGCGTGAACTACTTTTCGTACCCTTTATGGGCTGGGTAATGTACTACTTCAAACCCATCGCCATCGATCGAAAATCGGGGCGTAAAGCCGTCGAACAGATCATCGAACAAGGTACAGAACGACTCGAATCGGGAAAAAACGTATTCGTCTTTCCCGAAGGTACTAGGGTTGCCCCAGGTACACGCAAACGCTATGGAATCGGCGGTGCGTTATTGGCGGAAAATTCGGCTTATCCAGTATTGCCGGTCGCACATAACGCAGGGGTATTCTGGCGCCGGCGCGATATCAGAAAATACCCGGGTACCATCGATGTCCGCATAGGGCCTCTCATCCAGACAAAGGGTCTTAGCGCCGCGAAGATCAATCAAGCGGCTGAGGAATGGATAGAGTCTACGGTTGAGCATCTGCCTCAGAGCCGATGCTGATGGGTATGCTGAGTCCGCAAATGAACGCTAATAAACGCAAATTTAAGTTTTGATATTTAAGCGCTTTATCCAAGCTAGATCTTTTTAGGACTTGTTTAATAGAAGCGATAATAAGATTTACGTGTTGCTGCAAGCAGCACATTACACGCGCAATATGCCCTTATCTTTCTTTATTTGCGTTCATTTGCGGACTTTTAAAAACTATCAAACATCAAGATTTTCGACGGTCAATGCATGTGTCTCGATAAAGTCACGTCGAGGCTCGACCTGATCGCCCATGAGGGTCGAAAAGATCTGATCGGCTGCCACTGCATCTTCAATACTGACCTTCAACAGACGTCGGCTGTCTGCATTCATCGTAGTCTCCCACAACTGGTCAGGATTCATTTCGCCGAGACCCTTGTAACGCTGAACATGCTGTCCCCGTTTAGCATCTTCCATCAACCAATCCAGGGCTTGCTTAAAACTTGAAATCGGTCGTTCCTTCTCACCCCGTTTGACCACGGCGTCATCACTTAGCAGCCCATTCAACTGACTGCCCAATTCGATTATCTTACGGTATTCGACACTGCTGAAAAAATCGAACGGGATTAGATGTTCATTACCGATTCCATGTACTTTTCGGGTCAGTAATATACCTGCTTCATCAGCATCCGTTTCATCAACCCGATTCAATGTACAAGATTCCGAAATACCCAAGTCTGTATTGAGCCTAGACTCTAACTCATTGATCCAAATAGATATTTCACTATCGCTTTCGATCATTGCCTCATCCATTTTCGGCATATAGATCAGTTTTTCAAGCAAGGCACCGTCATATCTGAGCGAGAGACGCTGAATACTGGCCATCACCGCGAGAAAGGCACGTGACAGGGTTTCAAGACTCTCGCCTGTCAAAGGAGGTGCACCACTGGTAACCACTAATGAAGCGTTGTCGAGGGCACTCTGCAGAAAATAGTTGTTCAAATCCTGATCATCTTTCAGATACTGCTCCTGCTTACCCTTTTTCACTTTGTAGAGCGGCGGCTGAGCAATATAGATATGTCCCCTGTCTATCAGCTCCGGCATCTGTCGATAGAAAAAGGTCAATAACAGAGTGCGAATATGGGCGCCGTCCACGTCGGCATCCGTCATGATAATGACCCGATGGTAACGCAGCTTATCGGGGTTGAACTCCTCTCGGCCAATACCACATCCCAGTGCGGTGATCAGGGTACCCACTTCTGCTGATGAGAGCATCTTGTCGAAACGGGCCTTCTCAACATTCAGGATCTTTCCCTTCAAGGGCAATATAGCTTGATATCGTCGGTCCCTGCCCTGTTTGGCGGAACCCCCGGCTGAATCACCCTCAACCAGGTAGAGTTCGGAGAGTGCGGGATCTTTCTCCTGGCAATCTGCCAATTTACCTGGCAGACCGGCTATGTCCAGGGCACCTTTGCGCCGCGTCATCTCCCTGGCCTTCCTCGCGGCCTCCCTGGCGCGGGCAGCCTCCAACATCTTACCCGCGATATTCTTGGCTTCGGCGGGGTTCTCAAGAAGAAAATCGTTAAGATTATCAGCGAGGAGTGTCTCAACAATACCCTTCACCTCAGAAGAGACGAGCTTGTCCTTGGTCTGAGATGAAAATTTGGGATCCGGCACTTTCACGGACAGCACGGCAGTCAGTCCTTCTCTGGCATCATCACCTGAAGTGTTGACCTTCTGTTTCTTTGACAATCCTGTTTGCTCAATATATTGATTGAGGGTACGAGTCAGTGCTGCACGAAAACCGGCCAGATGGGTACCACCATCCCGTTGTGGAATATTGTTGGTATAGCAGAAGATATTCTCCTGATATGACTCATTCCACTGCATTGCGACCTCGACCGTTACATCGTTGCGTTCATCACAGAAACTGAAGACTTTCTCATGCAACGGTGATTTGTTTCTATTGAGGTGCTCAACAAATGCGAGAATTCCGCCCACGTATTTAAAGATATCCTCTCTTCCGGAAGCCTCTTCTTTCAGAATTATCTTGATTCCGGAGTTGAGAAAAGAGAGTTCCCTGAGGCGCTTTGCAAGGATATCGTAATGAAATTCAATATTGCTGAATGTCTTACTGCTCGGCATGAAGGTAACGCTGGTACCAGTCCTCTCTGTCTCGCCGATCACTTCCAGGTCGGACTGAGGAACGCCGTGTTTGTAGATCTGTCGCCAGATCTTCCCTTGACGACGGATCTTCAGTTTAAGCTCTTCGGATAATGCATTAACCACAGAGACACCAACACCATGGAGTCCACCTGATACCTTGTAAGAGTTATCATCGAATTTGCCACCGGCGTGGAGGACAGTCATGATGACTTCTGCGGCGGATTTCTTCTCTTCGGGGTGCTCGTCAACGGGTATGCCGCGACCATTATCGCTCACAGTCACACTTTGATCAGAGTGGATAGTGACTTTGATTTCATTGCAGTAACCGGCAAGCGCCTCATCTATTGAGTTATCGACAACCTCGAATACCATGTGATGAAGACCTGTACCATCATCGGTATCACCTATATACATGCCGGGACGCTTGCGTACAGCATCCAAACCTTTCAAAACCTTGATATTCGATGAATCGTAACTCATAAAAATTCCATGAATAGATCAGTAACCCAGGAAACGGGATGAAACGCGCTATTATACCTATAATTTCTCAATCCTTACGAACCATTTCTACATTTGAGAAGGCTTGGTCAATATAGAAAAGAGATATCGCCATGTTCCACGTGGAACAATTGACAAGCATCTGCAGTAAGTAGATTTTTTGACCTAGCTGAATCGAGTGTCGTCACAAAACTCTGTACTTTCATGTCCTCAATCAGCTGAAGTAAATTTGCGTATCTTTCTTTATCCAGTTCAGAATGCAGATCATCGACCAATAGTACCGGACTTTCCCCTGTTCTATCTTCTAATATTTTCGTCTGAGACAGCAGCATGATGGCTGCTGCTATTTTTGCCTCGCCTCTTGAAAAGATGTTTTTTATCGGTTTTCCATCCTGCAATATTTTCAGATCAGATCTATGAGGCCCACAACTGGTAAAACCGCGTTCTTTATCCATTTTACAGTTTCTATCTAAAGCCTCAGCGAATGAGAATTCCTCTTTCCATCCCTTTTTTACAGTCAGTGAGATAGGTTTAATTAAACCTCTTGCTTCTATTAGGGCATTGAGTGTTGTATTCCAGATTTTCGTATACTCAGACATTCTCCTATCTATCTCATTACCTAACTGGATCAGTTGCCTGTCCCAAACCTTTATCTGTTCTCTCGATCCTCGTAGTGCCTTGTTTCTCTGGGTCAGTGTTTTTTTATATCTATTGGCAAGAAATGCATATTCATGTTCCACGTGGAACATCCCCCAGTTTAAGAGTCTTCTCCTGTTTTTGGGTTCATCCTCAATAATGCGTTGTATATTGGGTGTTATGATTGTAAGTGGTATTGATTTAGCAATATCTGAGCGTTTTTTTAGATTGGCGCCATCTTTTCGTATCACAGTTTCGCTGACTGTTTTTCGTAAGCCTATGTGATGTCGGTTATTTGTTGCCGTCTTTATAGACGTAAATAGATTGAGCTGCTCCTCGCCCTCTTTAATCAATCGTCCTGTTTTTAGTTGTCTGAAAGAGCGTGCTCTGGCAAGTAGATAGATTGACTCTAATAGGGTTGTCTTCCCAGCTCCGTTGCACCCGACTATGATATTAATTTGTTTATGTGGGGATAGTTCCGCGTTGGCTATATTGCGCAGATTCTCGATCTTTATTGTTTCTATGTGCAATTTGTTGTGTTAAACCTTTCTATCCAGAATTATTTCTAGATTCTCATAGGCATTACAACGTATCTGCTTTCTTCGTTTTTCTTACCATAGATCAGGGCACTGCTGTTTGTATCCTTTAGTTCTATAATTATTGCCTCCTCTCCTATCGCATTAATTGCATCCAACAAGTATCCAACATTGAATCCAATTTTCAATTCATCACCACTGTATTGCACCTCGAGTTCCTCTTCCGATTCTTCTTGCTCCGGATTGTGGGCCTGAAGCTGTAACAGGTTTTCTTTTAATTCAAATCGTATACCGCGATATTTTTCATTAGACAGAATCGATGCACGGGTAAGTGATTGTCGGAGACTGTTCTTGTCTGCCTCGACTTCTTTGTCTGATCCAGTAGGCATTACCCGTTGATATTCAGGAAATCTGCCGTCGATCAGTTTTGATGTAAAAACAGCATTATTAAGTAATACGCGAATATAGCTGTTGCTCAACTCTATTTTGATGTCATTATCATTGTTTGTCAGTAAACGGCCTAATTCCAACACCGCCTTTCTCGGTAGAATGATCTGCTGGTTGATCTCTTCAGGAGCAGCGTTCATTGCCTGGCTCATAGCCAGTCGGTGCCCATCCGTTGCGACGGTCCTTAAGTCGCCCTTGTTTATCTCGATCAACATGCCGTTGAGGTAATAACGTACGTCTTGTTGAGCCATGGCAAATTGCGTCTTTTCAATCAGTCTATTGAGTGTTGCCTCTTTGATGGTCATTATGTTGTTACTGGGTGTTGGCTCTATGACCGGATAGTCTCTTGCTGGAAGCAGGCTAAGTGAAAAACGGCTTCTGCCTGACTGTAGTCGAACCTTGTCTTCACTGACATCAAGTGTAATCGGTGCCGATTCTGGGAGTGCTTTGCAGATGTCCAGAAGCTTTCGGGCAGGCAGTGTGAAATCTGCCTCTCCCTCACATTCAACTTGAGCCTCTGTTTTCAATTCTACTTCGAGGTCAGTGGCTGTGAGTTGGATCATACCGTTTCCGGCATTGACAAGAATATTGGCAAGTATAGGTAGTGTTTGGCGTCTTTCTACGACACCGGCAATCTTCTGCATTGGTTCGAGAAGGTTTTCCCTATCTGTCTTTATCTTCATGTTTATCCACTCAGCATTTAATTAATTCTTTTTAAGAAAGTAGAACTATTATTGTTATTAAGCCCTGTTTCAGTATGGGGGTAAGTTTTTAAATGATTGTTTTATATAGTGTTTTTTCATTTTCTGTTGTGATTTACCTTGTTCTTTTCTTGCCTATTATCTGTTGATGGTTTGTGGATAGTCCGGCATTTCAATATTACCTGATTTTCTCAACATTTTATCCACATTAACTGCTGAGGGTTCTCAACAGATTGGAATAGTCTTCAGAAATTCGGGGATCGCTCTCACGCAATTCCTTGACCTTGCGATTAGCGTGAATGACTGTTGTATGGTCTCTTCCTCCAAAGGCATTACCGATCTCCGGAAGACTGTGATTTGTCAGCTCTTTGGCAAGCGTCATGGCGATCTGTCTGGGCCGGGCTATCGATCTGCTGCGTTTTGATGAGATTAGATCAGATGTGCGGATTTGAAAATACTCCGCTACAGTCTTTTGAATGTTCTCAATCGTGATCTGTTTGTCATGAGCTGCGAGCATGTCGCGCAGGGCATTCTTGGCAAAGTCGAGATTGATTTCACGCCCTGTAAAGGTGGCGTTGGCAATGACTCTGCGCAGTGCCCCTTCCAACTCCCGGATATTGGAGCGGATCCGCTTGCCCATGAAAAAAGCGACTTCGTTTGGCAGTTCGACATTCAATTGAAGCGCTTTGCTTTGCAGGATGGCGACCCGTGTCTCCAGATCAGGGGGTTCGATGGCGACGGTCAAGCCCCAACCGAATCTCGACTTGAGCCTCTCTTCCAGGCCGCTGACCTCTTTCGGGAAGCGATCGCTGGAGAGGATGATCTGTTGCTGGGATTCGAACAGTGCGTTGAATGTGTGAAAAAACTCTTCCTGAGAGCGCTCCTTGCCGGCGAAAAATTGTATATCGTCGATCAACAGGGCATTGACTGAGCGATAGTGCTTCTTAAATTGTTCAATGGTGTTGTGCTGTAACGCCTTTACCATCTCGGCGACGAATCTTTCCGAATGAAGATAGACTACACGTGCCTGCGGATTTTTCTTCAGCATCATATTGCCCACCGCATGCATGAGATGGGTCTTTCCCAGGCCCACACCCCCATAGATAAAGAGTGGGTTATAGGCCTTTCCGGGATTTTCACCGATCTGCATGGAGGCAGCACGGGCGATCTGGTTCGATTTTCCTTCGACAAATGTATCGAATACGAAGCTTTGATTGAGGTTGCTGTCGATCGAAGGGGTTTTCTCCTCGGATGCGGTAAGCTTGTTGGAGTTAACCTGATTGTTCTGTTTCTGTGCAGGTCGACGTTTGCTGCCGATCTCCACTTTAACGGAAGGCGGATTGCCATCACACAAACTATTCAGATGATCCTGAATTGTATCCAGGTAGTGGTTGCGTACCCAATCCAGTACGAAGCGGTTGGGTGCGAGAAGTTTCAGATGGTTTTGATCTTCAACGATTTGCAGCGGGCGTATCCAGGTGTTGTACTGTTGAGGTGATAATACCTGCTCAAGATGTTCTGTACATCGTTGCCAAAGGTTCAAGTTCTCTCTCCAGCAGCGTTGGATGAGTTGAGATCGATTCCTATAACCAGCTAACCGGCTCTGTGAGGCCCTCTGGCCATACCCTTTCGAACTGTCAAGTCTACCTGCGGTCGGAGCAGTTATCTATAGCTGAATGGGAGTAGGCGCCCACTTTTTTTAGCGGTTGTCTATTGACAGAGACTGGTGTTTAGGACTAGGCTACGCGTCTTTTTTTCGACCATAAATTATTTTTCAATTTATTGGCGGATCTACCGGTAAGCAGCTATGAAAAGAACCTTTCAACCCAGTAATCTGAAGAAGGCGCGTACCCACGGTTTCCGTGCGCGTATGGCGACACGTAACGGCCGCAAGGTGCTGAAGGCTCGTCGGGCCAAGGGACGTACACGCCTGGCACTCTGACATATATACGCTCCTTGCCAACATCCGAAGGGACTTTTCCCCGTCGTTGCAGACTTGTCAAGCCCGGCAACTACCGTCGGGTTTTTACTGATGGGGAACGCTCTTCCGATAGCTTGTTTCTGGTGCTGGCCAGATCCAACCAGCTTGACAGCGCACGACTCGGTTTGGCGGTTTCAAAAAAAAGCAGTCCCTGTGCCGTGCATAGAAACCGCATCAAGCGTCTGATTCGGGAAAGTTTCAGACTAAACCAGGTGTTGCTCACCGGACTCGATCTGGTGGTTGTGGCTAGACATGGCGCTGTAAATGCCGAGAATAGGCAATGTTTGAATTCCCTTGAACAACATTGGCGAAAGATGGTGGAAAAATGCGCCGCATCGTGATCTATCTGATCAAGCTCTACCGAACGATCCTGAGCCCGTTTGTGGGACAGCATTGCCGTTTTTATCCCAGTTGTTCCACCTATGCGTTGGAGGCCTTGGAAAAGCACGGTACCCTGCAGGGTCTCTGGCTCACTATCAAACGAATCTCCCGCTGTCATCCTTGGCATGAAGGCGGTGTAGATCCGGTACCCGAACCCCGAAAAAAGCAGTTACATGGATAATATACGACTGATCCTATTCTTTGTTCTCGCCTTCGTTGGTTTGTTGCTCTATCAAGCCTGGCAGCAGGACTATGGCCCGCAAAGCCAGCCGAAACCACAGAGCGCATCTACTCCGGCAAGCGCTGACGCTTCGGCCGATGCCGCTGCTGTACCGACAGTAGAGGTAACGGCTGAATTGCCTGCCGCCGCCGGGCCGGAGAACGCGGATGGCTCCGCCGGATCCACCCAGGAGAAAATCGTAACCGTCGAAACGGATCTGCTAAAGCTGGAGATATCCACCCGGGGTGGAACGGTGCAGAAGGCGCTGCTGCTCGATTACCCCATATCCCTTGAGCAACCTGAAGTAAAAGTCGAGCTTCTGAGTCCTCGGGAACCCGACATCTTCATCGCCCAATCCGGCCTGATCGGCAGCGAAAAAGGTAAGGCGCCCGACCACGAAGCGATATACCAGGTAAAACAAGGGCACTACAAAATGGTCGATGGCAGCGATGAACTGGTAGTGCCATTGGTCTGGAAGCATAGTGATGGCATTCTGGTCACCAAAGAGTTCATATTCCGCCCCGGCAGTTACCTAGCCGATGTTCGTTATCATATAGATAACCAATCCGCCGCGGGATGGGCAGCCAGGGATTACAGCCAGTTGCAGCGAATGGAACCGAGTAGTGACGGCAACGGTTTTACCACCTACACCTACACGGGCGGGGTCTTCTACAACCCTCAGGACAAGTACGAAAAGGTGGATTTCGACGATATGGCGAAGAAGAAGCTGAATGTCGAATCGGATCAGGGCTGGCTGGCGATGATTCAGCACTATTTTCTGAGTGCTTGGATACCGCCCAAGGATCAGGTCGAGCATTACTACACCAATGCGCTCTCTGGTGGAAAATATTTGATCGGTAGTTACTCTCCCACAGTAACCGTGCCGGCAGGTGAAAGCACCACCCTGACCCGCAGATTCTATGTTGGCCCGAAGCTGCAGGATCAGTTGGAGGTTATTGCGGAAGGACTTGAATTGACAGTCGATTACGGCTGGCTCACCGTGATTGCGAAACCGATCTTCTGGCTTTTGAAGACTATCCACAACTGGGTCGGCAACTGGGGTTGGTCGATTATCATCCTCACCCTTTTGATAAAGGCGGCTTTTTTCAAGCTGTCGGAAACCAGCTACAAGTCGATGGCGAATATGCGTAAGTTCACGCCCAGGATACAGGCGATCAAGGATCGCTATGGCGATGACAAGCAACGCATTCAGGCCGCAATGATGGAGCTCTATAAAAAGGAGAAGATAAACCCACTTGGCGGCTGTCTGCCCATATTGGTTCAAATACCTGTTTTCATCGCCCTCTACTGGGTGTTGCTGGAGAGCGTGGAGTTGCGACAGGCGCCATGGGTTCTGTGGATTGAAAGTCTGTCGGAAAAGGATCCCTATTTCATATTGCCATTGATCATGGGTGTCTCCATGTTCGTGCAACAGAAACTCAATCCTGCGCCACCTGATCCGATGCAGGCGAAGATCATGATGACACTGCCATTTGTGTTCACCATATTCTTTGCCTTCTTCCCTGCCGGGCTGGTGCTCTATTGGGTGGTCAACAATCTGATATCTATTGCTCAACAGTGGTATATCACGCGCAAGATCGAACAAGCGGCGAACTGATCAGGGTTTGTTGACGCCATGCAGCCGGTTGATACCATCACGGCTGTAGCGACCCCCCAGGGGCGAGGTAGTGTGGGCATCGTCCGCATCAGTGGCCCCGCATGCAGAGATATCGCCGACGCGCTGTTGGATACAATACCATCATCCAGGCAGGCGTGCTTTATGCCGTTTCTCGATCAGGATCGCTCGGTGATCGATAGTGGTCTGGCCATGTTTTTCCCCAAGCCCCACTCATTCACCGGTGAGGATGTGCTTGAATTGCAGGGGCACGGCGGTCCGGTTGTTATGGATCTGCTCCTCCAACGCACACTTCAGTTGGGCGCGCGTCTCGCACGACCGGGTGAGTTCAGCGAACGGGCCTTCCTAAACGGCAAGCTCGATCTGGTGCAGGCAGAAGCGATAGCAGACCTGATCGATGCGGAGAGCCAGGCTGCGGCTCGATCGGCCACGCGTACCTTGCAAGGCGCATTCTCAAACAAGATAGACCGGCTGGTGGAGTCATTGATCGAATTGCGTCTCTATGTGGAGTCAGCCATCGACTTCCCGGAGGAGGAGATCGACTTTCTCACCTGCAGTAACGTCAGTGAGCGCTTACATTCAATCCTCGATGAGATCGAATCGACTCGTCAAAGCGCACATAGCGGCAGATTGCTGAGAGATGGATTGACCCTGGTAATCGCGGGCAGACCGAATGCAGGTAAATCGAGCCTGTTGAATGCCCTGGCCGGCGCCGAGGCAGCTATCGTTACTGAAATACCCGGCACCACCAGGGATCTGTTGCGTGAACGTATTACCATCGATGGAATGCCGCTGCATATTATCGATACCGCAGGTCTGCGGGAAAGTCATGACCCGGTTGAAGCAGAAGGGATTCGTCGCGCAAAAAAGGAGATCGAGCAGGCTGATCGGGTACTTTGGGTATTTGATGATTCTACTGATCCGCATCACCTTGCCATCGATAGAGATCAATTGCCAAAGGGTGTCCCGGTTACCCTGATCCGCAATAAAATCGATATTGCCGGCAACACTCCCGGCATATTTGAGGATGAGTCAGAAGTTGAGGTTGCCTTGTCGGCCACCCGTGGCGACGGTATCGATCTGCTGACTACCCACCTTAAACAGTGCGTGGGTTACCGGCATCTGGGTGAGGGAGATTTTATCGCCAGACGCCGTCATCTGGACGCCCTGGAACGCGCCATCGAGCATCTCCATCAAGGGGAGTTGAGCCTGCGACGAGACCAGGCGGGTGAATTATTGGCTGAAGATCTGCGCCTGGCTCAACAGTCTTTATCAGAAATTACCGGTGAATTCACGGCTGATGATCTATTAGGGCGCATCTTCAGTAGCTTCTGTATCGGAAAATAGGGTCTGACTTCAGGCAGTGGGTAATAGAAGCTGTATCAATAAAGATTTTTTTGATCAAGCACATTGCAGCCATGGTAAAGTCGGGGCTAACTGTGGTGCAATAGGTTAACTAATGAACGAGGAGGCGGAATTATGTTGGGTGAACCCCATGATCTGTTACATGAATTTCCGGAATACGCCGATAAGATTGCCGAATTACGCGCCAGTAACGATGTCTTCCACAACCTGATGGATGAGTATGACTGGTTGGATGCGCATATCCGTAATCTTGAGGAGTTGCACAATCCTGTTTCGGATTTTCATATGGAGGAGATGAAGAAGCGCCGGGTATTGTTGAAAGACAGGCTGTATGCTTTTTTGCATGGTTGAGTTAGGTTATCTTCGTCGCGGGCGAAACTGACGAACCTGTCGCGCAAAAGTACGCTGTTGTTTATAGTCCCTCGTGTGAGAGCCATAGCGCAGTCTGATGTAGAGATCGATGATCGTCATGATCCGGTCTGCCAGATCCGGACGGTTACGAGCAGCCCGCTTTGCATAATCCATCGGACCCTCATACGCTCTGCGGGTGATGCCAAGGTTTGACAGCCTGTTGCAAAAACGTTGATAGAGTTGTTGTGTTGGGGTGAGCCGTAACCTGCCCTGTCGCATGATGTTGAAAACGACAATAAACAAGATTATCGCCACCAATCCCACAGTAATCAGGCTCCATTGAATTGTCGTATAGGTATCGAAACCGAAATTGCGCATCAGGGTAAACTGGTGTTCCCGACTGTATCCGATAATCCATCGACGCCATCGGATATTGGCGCTATCGAGTGCGTGAGTGAAATGACGGATCATCGATGCGGCCAATCCACTGCCATCCAGCTCGAACATGGCCGGCGCGCCCTCTTCATCGAAAGCCAGTCTCAAGGGATACTCGATCCGTTCCGGGGCCACTGCCGCGGTTGGATCGATTCTTACCCAACCCCGTCCTTCCAGCCATACCTCTGACCAGGCATGGGCGTGATATTGGCGAATAATGAAGTAGTCACCCAACTCATTGTACTCACCGCCTTGATAGCCCAGTACAAGACGTGATGGTATGCCCGCAATACGCATCAGTTGGTTGAAGCTGGTGGCATAGTGTTCGCAAAAGCCAGCCCTGCCTTCAAATAGAAACTCATCAACGGGATTGCTCAGGTATGTCGGTGGAGAGAGCGTGTATACGAACGGATTGGTGTTGAAAAAGCGTATTGCCTGCTCAACGATCTCGCTGTCGTCGTTTGATTCTCTCTTCCATCGTGCTACCAGCTTACGTTGCTGGTCCGTTACCGTGATACCGAGCTTCAATGCCCTTTGACGCAGCATCGGCGTCAGGTTCGACATGCCGTACTTGGTTAAGGAGTGAAGGCTATAGTTTATTGGTTTAGTCACACTTTCATTGTGTACTAATCGAAAGTCATCGGTCAGTCTGCTTCGTGCTGGCGCTTCGAGCGGAACATCTAGTGCGATCAACCAGTTTTCATCATGTGGTTCCAGGAAAATTTCATACTTGATCGGTTGACTTAACATGGTCAATTGCAGATTGATATCGGTTATCGGCTGTTCCTTGTCTGTGTACCAGCTATATCCATCGGTATCCCACAGTACCAAGCCGCGCCAATAGCGCTGCTGAGCTGGCGGTGGTGTTTGTTTGAATTCCGCCCTGAAAGCCACCTCCGATGATTCGATTAGATCACTGACTGATCCCGGTGTGACTCGATCGCTGAGACCCGTCCTGGCAGATGATTCTGAACCAAAGCTCCACAGTGGTTGTGTGATGCGTGGAAAAAAAATGAACAGAATGATTGCAATGGGTAAAGCCTGGGAGGTCATCTGTATCGTCTTTAAGATGGGCTGCAGAAAATTATGCACAGGCGTTACCCGGTTTATCTCCAGTAACAGTGCAGTAAGACAGGTAACGATGATGATGAGATAGAGTGTCAGAAGTAATGATTGGCTGTAGAGGAATTGTGTAATGATGACAAAGTAGGAGATAAATACTGAAATATAGATATCCCTGCGCTTTTTTATCTCCATTACCTTCAGTATCAACATCATTCCCAATAGCGCGACACCCGCATCTCGACCCAGCAAGGTCTGGTATTGTGAATAGACGATAGCGATTGAGACGAGAGTAACCGCCATAAGCAACCAGCGTCCGGGTTGCAGTCTGCTTGAATAGAGACTGGCCATGCGCCATATGAATAATAGAGATAGATGGAGTGAAATGTTTAACGGAATGTTGCTGACGTGCGGCAATAACGCCAAGCCCATGATCAGAGTGAGCTTCGACATGAAAGCTGGCGTTACCGTGTAGTCAACCGGCTGTTTCATTGTCAGTGCCGTAGCGGGCAAGCAGTGAGAGACAACGTTGTTGATGTAAGGGTCCCGAGCCGGTAGGAATCTTTTCACCAGGCATCTGCAGACTGTAAGATTGCTCCTGTTCCTCAGCCTGCAAAACGAATCGACAGAGCAGGCTGAGACGATGTTCTGTTTCGAACGCTTTCAACAGTTCCCAATCGAGACTGACCTGTTCACTCCTGTCACCACCAAACTGTTTGCTCAGCAGCCCTCGCTCCCTGGCCTGAGCCTTCCAGTCGATTTGACGTGGCGAATCCCCTACCCGGTAGCTGCGCAATCCTATGAAATCGTCAGCACCGACGCCTCTGTCACCACTGTCGCTGTGACTGTAGATCGCCGTAGTTGGTGGTTCACCCTGTTTGGCCGGTTTGGGAAAGACAAGACAGCTTTGCTCAAGCTGAGCATAACTCCAGGCTCGAAAGAGACCGAGTGGATAGGTGGTCTGTATGATGATTTCAGGTATTGGCAGAAGACCGCGCCGTTCTGTCTTGATCGGCAAATGCAGCTCGCCATGCGAGCCGGCTTTGACATCGACACTACCGCCGAGCAGGTTTCTGGATTTGATGGCAATCCCATAACGATCGGTAGTACCGTCATTCATTACCCGGAGGGCGAAATCGGCGGTTTGGCCGGCAAAGACCGATGCAGCCTCACCGGGCTGGATCATCAGGCCGAGTAGATTACGCCAGGTATGCAGTATGCATGTCAGCCAGATACCGCCGAGCAGAAAGGTCATCAAGTGACCCAGATTACTGCCATAGTTGATAGAACCGGCCAGCATCAACATCAGTAACAGGGCCAATAGCATTCCCTGGCGGGTCGGCAGGATATAGATGCTGCGCGCTACTATGCGGACCCTGCCGCGGGACTCCGGCCGCCCGCGTCGGCGAAAGCTCTTCAGCCACTGTCCCGTCGTTATCGTTGTCATCTCAAGGGATCGGTACGGAACTGATTAAGTTCATCACCAGGCTGTCACCCTGAGGCTCGGCGCTATCGCCCGCCGGTTGAAGTCGATGGCCAATGGTGGCGGGCAGAATGGCCTGCAGATCTTCCGGTAAAACCATGTTGCGGCCTTCGATCATTGCCCATGCCCGTGCGCCCTGCAAGATCGCCAAACCGGCTCGTGGGGAGAGACCGTGGCGGTAGTCCGGCGACGTGCGGCTAAATGAAAGAATGTCCTGGCAGTAGTCGATCAGGGCGTCCGCCACATGAATCTGTGAAACCCGTTGCTGATATGCTGTCAGTCTCTGATTGTCTAGCACTGCAGGCATCTTATTGAGTATTTGCCGTCGGTTTTCGCCGCCTAGCAGCTCTCTCTCCGCCTCTCTTTCGGGATAACCTATGTGGATGCGCATCAGAAAACGGTCAAGCTGGGATTCCGGCAGGGGGAAGGTACCCACTTGATGGGCCGGGTTTTGCGTGGCGATGACAAAAAACGGTTCAGGCAGGCCGTGGGTGACGCCATCAGTGGTGACCTGCCGCTCCTCCATGGCCTCCAATAAGGCACTTTGCGCCTTGGGTGTGGCGCGGTTGATCTCATCGGCCAGGACCAGCTGGGCGAATACCGGTCCGTGATGGAATTGAAAACGCTGTTCGCTTCGCTCATAAATCGACACACCGATGATATCCGAGGGCAGGAGGTCACTGGTAAACTGGATGCGTTGATAGTGGAGTCCCAGCATGTGCGCCAAGGTATGGGCCAGGGTGGTCTTGCCGACACCGGGCAGATCCTCGATCAAAAGGTGTCCCCGCGCCAGCAGACAGGCAATGGAGAGTTTAATTACCTCCTGCTTGCCCAGCAGGATCCTCCCGGTGGCGTCGATTATCTTTTTTAGTTCAGAACTCATAGATTTCCGTGGTGTCTGTCGAATCGGTTAAAATAGCCGATTCGCGATTAAAGAAGTTTTTACTCCAGCACCGAATATAGAGACCCATGCTTTATACCAACAGTTATGAAGTGATTGTAGTAGGCGGCGGGCATGCCGGTACCGAGGCGGCACTGGCTGCAGCACGAATGGGTGCCCGGACTCTGCTGCTCAGTCACAACATCGAGACCCTGGGTCAGATGAGCTGTAATCCCGCCATTGGCGGTATCGGCAAGGGCCATCTGGTCAAGGAAGTGGATGCCTTGGGTGGAATTATGGCCCATGCGGCGGATCTCGGCGGGATTCAGTTTCGCATCCTCAATTCTCGCAAAGGCGCGGCAGTGCGCGCCACCCGTGCCCAGGCGGATCGGGTGCGCTACAAGGCGGCTGTTCGGTATGCCCTGGAGAATCAAGCCAACCTGGAGATCTTTCAGCAGGCGGTGGATGATCTTCTGGTTGAGCAGGAACGGGTGACCGGTGTCATCACCCAGATGGGGTTGAAGTTTCGCGCCGATGCAGTGGTCCTGACCGTGGGTACCTTTCTCGGTGGTCGAATCCATATCGGGATGTCCAACTATGAAGGCGGTCGGGCAGGCGATCCTCCCGCCAATACACTTTCCCAACGACTGCGAGAACTCCCCTTTCGTGCCGATCGCCTGAAGACCGGCACCCCGCCTCGAATCGATGGCCGCAGCATCGACTATTCACAGCTGCAGGCTCAGCCGGGCGACATGCCCACACCCGTATTTTCATTTCTTGGGTCGCCCGAGCAACACCCCCGGCAGGTCAGCTGCCATATCACCCACACCAATCGGGAAACCCATGAAATCATCCGTGGCGGCCTCTCCCGCTCACCCATGTATACCGGTGTCATCGAGGGTGTCGGGCCTCGCTACTGCCCCTCTATCGAGGACAAGATCGTACGTTTCGCGGATAAGGAATCGCACCAGATCTTCATTGAACCCGAGGGGCTGGATACCCATGAAGTCTATCCCAACGGTATCTCCACCAGTCTTCCGTTCGATATCCAGTACCGCCTGGTTCGTTCCATGAAGGGGTTCGGGAAGGCGCATGTGACGCGGCCAGGTTATGCCATCGAGTATGATTTCTTCGACCCCCGCGACCTGCAGGCGACACTGCAGACAAAATATCTGCAAGGCCTCTTCTTTGCCGGCCAGATCAATGGCACCACCGGATATGAAGAGGCGGCCGCTCAGGGGCTGCTGGCCGGAGTCAATGCGGTGCTCTACTGCCGGGAACAGCCGCCGTGGACACCGCGAAGGGATGAGGCCTATCTCGGGGTGATGGTGGACGACCTGATCACTCAGGGTACCCTGGAGCCGTATCGCATGTTTACCAGTCGGGCCGAATACCGGCTGTTGTTGCGAGAGGATAATGCCGACCTGCGCCTGACCGAAACCGGCCGCCATCTCGGCCTGGTCGACGATCGTCGTTGGGAGGCATTCTGCCGCAAACGTGATGCTATCGAACGTGAGCAACAGCGCCTGAAAGGGATCTGGCTTACCCCCGGCGATGTCGAACCGGCTCAGGCGGAAGCCGTCTTGGGGGGTGCGCTATCCAAAGAGGCCAGTGCCGTCAATTTGCTCGCCAGACCGAATGTGGCCTATCGGCAACTGATGGGGTTGACCAAACTGGGCCCGGGCGAAACGGACCCGCAAGTCATCGAACAGCTCGAGGTGCAGGCAAAATATGCCGGATATATCGATCGCCAGCGGGGCGAGATAGAGAAACAGCGCACCAATGAGGCGGTTTTACTGCCCGATGGACTCGATTATGCAACGGTACGCGGACTCTCTTCCGAGGTGATGGAGAAACTGCAGCGGCATCGGCCCCAAAGCCTCGGGCAGGCAGGGCGTATTCCCGGTGTCACGCCTGCCGCTATCTCCCTGTTGCTGATTCATCTGAAAAAGCGGTCTGCCTGATGGTTGATGAGATGTATGATCGTGCTGCCTGCCGGCAACGACTCGTGGCGGGTGCCACCGAGATGGGGCTGGATCTCGATACGCGGCAACAAGCCCTGATGATGGAATTTCTGGCACTGCTGGTGAAATGGAACAGCGCCTATAATCTGACGGCGGTTCGTGAGCCCCTTGAGATGGTCGGACGACACCTGTTGGACAGTTTGGCACTCTTGCCTCACCTGAAAACCGGGCCCTGCCTCGACATGGGTACCGGTGCCGGAGTACCGGGGATACCCCTGGCGATCATGCGGCCCGATTCAGACTTCGTGCTGCTTGACAGTAACAGCAAAAAGATCCGTTTTGTGCGACAAGCCAAGCTGGAATTGGGATTGGTGAATGTCCAACCGGTACATGCCAGGGTGGAGCGATATCAAGCCGACAGACCCTTTAAGACCCTGATTGCCAGGGCCTTTACAGCCTTGCCGAATATGTTCGCACTGAGTGCCGGCCTGCACCAGCCGGGAGTAGAAATCCTGGCCATGAAAGGGAGCATTCCAGAGCAAGAGATTGCGCAACTGCCGGCCCATGTGATGACTGATGTCATCCCGCTGAGGGTTCCCTTCGAGGCGGGTGAACGCTGCCTGGTGCGGATCGGCCAGGTCGCCGGATTTCATGCAAAGTGACAGAAAGGGTACCACCTTCAACGGCACTACCGTTATGATAGGCAGTTCCTGTTATCGCGGAACCGAAATACGCCATGGGTTACATCATCTCAATCGCCAATCAAAAGGGCGGCGTCGGTAAGACCACGACCACCGTCAATCTGGCGGCCTCCCTCGCTGCCATGAAGAAACGGGTGTTGCTGGTGGATATGGATCCACAGGGCAATGCCAGTATGGGCAGTGGTATCGACAAACATAGCCTGGAGAACTCCTGTTGTGAACTGCTGCTGGGGGATTCGACCCTGCGTGAAGCGGTGCAGCGGGCGCCCGACGCAAACTTCGATGTGCTGCCGGCCAATGCGGATCTGACGGCAGCCGAAGTCGGCCTGATGAACAGCTCAATGCGGGAGAAGCGCCTTGACCTGGCGCTGGCGCCGGCAAAGGCGGGTTATGACTACATTCTGATCGATTGTCCGCCATCCTTGAATATGCTGACCCTCAACGCCCTGGTGGCGGCGGATGGTGTACTGATTCCGATTCAGACCGAATACTATGCCCTGGAAGGTCTGACTGCGCTGATGAATACGGTGGAACAGATACAGACCCATCTCAATCAGGATCTGCAGATAGAAGGTTTTCTGCGCACCATGCATGATCCACGAAACAATCTGGCGATCGATGTCTCCGGACAGTTGCTTTCCCATTTTAAGGATGCTGTGTTCAACACAATCATCCCGCGCAACGTACGTGTTGCCGAGGCGCCTAGCCATGGCATACCGGTGTTGCTGTATGACAAGAGCTCACGCGGCGCCACTGCATATCTGGCCCTGGCCAGTGAGTTGCTTAGACGGCATCGCATGCGCGATGTGCAAACCCAAACCGCCTGACGGATAGAGATATGGCGACAAAGAAAAGAGGATTGGGTCGCGGTCTCGATGCCCTGCTGGGGGGTGTGCAGGCCGAGGCCGAGAGTAAACAGGCGACATCAGCCAAACACGATAATCTGCATCGACTGCCGGTGGATCTGATCCAGCGCGGTCGCTATCAACCGAGACGGGAGTTCGATGCCGACAGCCTGCGCGAACTGGCCGACTCCATCGCCGCCCAGGGGGTGATCCAGCCGGTCGTGGTACGTCCGGTGGAGAATGAGCGCTACGAACTGATTGCCGGTGAGCGGCGCTGGCGCGCAGCCCAGCAGGCGGGCCTGGATGAGATCCCGGTGGTGATCAAGGAGGTTACCGAAGAGGCCGCCATGGCGATGGGTTTGATCGAAAATATCCAACGGGAGGATCTCAATCCCCTGGAAGAGGCGAATGCCTTAAGCCGCCTGCTGCTGGAGTTCGGACTGACCCACCAGGAGGTGGCGAAGGCCGTCGGCAAGTCACGTACAACCGTGACCAACCTTTTGCGCCTGTTGGAACTCAACGAAGAGGTCAAGGCAATGGTTGAGAGCAGGCGCCTGGAGATGGGCCATGCCCGATGCCTGCTTGGACTGAAAGGAGAAGACCAGACCCGGGCGGCAAACCAGGTGGTGGCCAAGGGGCTCTCAGTACGTGAAACGGAGCGCCTGGTGCGCCGCTTACAGAATCAGGAGGAGCAGCCGAAACCCGCCCGTGCCGCTCAGGTGATGGATCCCGACATCCGTCGCCTGGTCACTGACCTGTCGGAGAAGCTGGGGGCCAAAGTCGATCTGCAACAGGGGAGCAAGGGTAAAGGCAAGCTGGTCATCGGCTATAACAGTCTCGATGAACTCGAAGGGATCCTCGATCATATAAAGTGAAGCAACGAAATTACCCACAATACACAGCCACTGAACCGGTGACTTGATGATTGTGAGTTGTATCGGAAAGCCGCAAATGAACGCGAATAAGCACAAATATATTAATTTACTGTACAACACCCACCGTGTAGACGGGCTAGGGTGACCCTGAACACCGGCAGGCGCAACAACTTGGCAGCAACCCTACTTCAGGGAGTAGTAGTTGAAATTATCCTTGCCGACTTGATGAAAACCGGTGCGGCGCTGGATCTTTCCAGCAAGCAGATTGCCATCAATGGTATTGAGGCGGGGCTTGAACGGATTGCCAGAATCGACCTTCTCTATGAGAAAATGGTGCTGGCGTGTGGCAACGGCGCCGATGTCCGCCAGTTTAATGTTTTGTACAAACTGGGGATTCCATGAATTCAGTCCTATATTTCCTCTGGGCGCGCCGACAGCGATATCCCACCTGATGGTCTTTAGCCCGGCCTTTCGATAGCAGTAGACACAGAAAATACCGCACCAGCTTTTTTTCTTTCCGCCGACGAATGGCTGTGGACTCCAGACCTTGCTGTGGGGATCCTTAAAGTTGGCATCCTGCAGGGTGACGTTTGCGGCCTCTTTGAAAATGGTCTTAACAATATCGATACCTTTCGGTCTACCGCCTATGAGCTGAGAGAAATCCACCTTTCCGACAAGTTTACCCGCTTCCGACAAAACCCTTTTTCGCATTTCCGCATGCTTGGCCTTATCAACGGGTGGAACACCCAACAGATTCTTCACTAATGCGATCAGCTGTGCCCATGTGTTCGGCCCGACGATACCGTCGGCAACAAGTTGATTGTCGCGTTGAAACTGCTGGGTTCTGGCAGCTGACTTTGCGCCGAAGATACCGTCTGTGACCAGTTCGGGTTTAGCGGATACGGCCTTGTTGAGATATTGCTGAACCCTAATGACGTCATCTCCTCTCGAGCCGTACTTTATTACTCGTGATAAAGTCGTTTCCATGGTCTTGCCCCAATCGCACTGGTTTTGTATTGCCTAAAGTATAGGGGTGAAATTCGTACATGTTTTCATTGATTTTATGTGTATTCAAGCGGTACCAGAAAGGTTTCATTTGATTGAAATTCCATTTGGCCATGTCATGTTATTCGATGTGGTCGATCTTGAGCCCGGGGTCCGGGTGGTATTACATGCGGCCCTATCGCCACTACCGCTATGACAGGAATAACGATCCACCGGGACCGAAGGGCGGACCTGGGATCAATTGGGAAACCCCCCCGGGACCCAGGGGTGGTCCGGGTGCCTCTCCCAACCGCAGATATCGCTGAAACGGTCGAGGGCCGATCCAATATGGAAAAGGGCCATACGGCCTGACAATCTCCGACCGACCCATATTCCGGGTTGGTACGGTTGGTTATCGCCGAAAAATGATGTTTTATGAAAAAATTTATGCATCTATCCTTTGACCTTATATCAAAGACCCCTTATACTCCTCCCTCCTTGCTGGTTAGGCTCATATACAGGGTACCGGGAAACCGGAATGCAGCTTACCGGAAACAGCCAGATCCGCACTATTGTAGCGCTCCAACTTGGAGCGGCGGTAGTGGTCGGTTTGATGCTTCTAGCATTCGGTAAGACCTTTGCATTGTCAGGATTTATCGGTGGTCTGATTGCTGCAGTGGCGAATGGCTATTTTGCCCACAGATCCTTTACGCACTATCGTGCACAGGATCCGCAAAAAATAGCCGGCCGCATGTTTGGCGCCGAAATCCAGAAGTTGATCATCACGGGATTGATGTTCGGATTGACAATTGTCACCATCACTCCACTGAGTATTGGTGCATTATTGGGCAGTTATCTGTTCGTGCAGGTAGCGGTTCCGCTGATTGTATTGGTTATTGAAGATAGACAGCATTCATAGGTTTAAGTATGGCTGGCGACACGCTCACCTCCAGTGGATATATCAAACACCATTTGACCAACCTGACCTTCGGCAAACACCCGGATGGTAGCTGGGGTATGGCGCATTCCGCGGCTGAAGCCAAGGAGATGGGCTTCTGGGCGATCCACGTGGATACCATGTTCTGGTCCATCGGCCTCGGCATCCTGTTTCTCTATTTCTTCAGCAAGGCTGCCAAGCAGGCCACTGTCGGGGTTCCCAACGGTCTGCAGAATTTCGTTGAATGGCTGGTCGATTTCATCGATGACAGCGTGCGTGGCTCCTTTTCCGCCCGCAACGCCCTGGTGGCGCCTCTGGCGCTGACCATCTTTGTCTGGATATTTCTGCAGAACCTGATGGATCTGGTGCCGGTGGACGTGATCCCGGAACTCGCCAAGCTGCTGGGCATCCACTACATGAAAGTTGTGCCTTCGACCGATCCCAATGCCACCTTCGGCATGGCCATTGGGGTTTTCATTCTGGTTCTCTTCTACAGTATCAAGATCAAGGGTGTCGGCGGTTTCGCCGGTGAGCTGACCCTGCAGCCCTTCTCGTCCAGCAACACCCTGGTCAATATCCTCTTTATTCCGATCAACTTCGTGCTTGAATTCGTCAGCCTGATCGCGAAACCCATCTCTCTCGCCCTGCGTCTGTTCGGTAACATGTACGCGGGTGAAATGATCTTTATACTGATAGCCATCATGTACAATGCCGGGCTGATACTCGGCTTGTTCGGTGGCGTACTCCAGCTCGGCTGGGCGATTTTCCATATCCTGATCATCACGTTGCAGGCGTTCATCTTCATGACCCTGACCATCGTCTATCTGGATATGGCGCATCACGAACACTGATTTAACCTTTAACTATCTAGTTCATTAAACGGGAGACCAATAATGGAACAAGCACTGCTGTACATTGCCGGCGCGATCATGATGGGCCTGGGCGCCCTGGGTGCTGCGGTAGGCATCGGCGTACTGGGTGGCCGCTTTCTCGAAGGCGCCGCACGTCAGCCTGAACTCATTCCTATGCTGCGTACCCAGTTCTTCATCGTCATGGGTCTGGTCGACGCCGTGCCCATGATCGCCGTGGGTCTGGCCATGTACGTACTGTTCGCTGTCGCCTGATCCGGGCCACTGAGCGAACTCTCTATCATCTCGTCCAACGAGAGGTAATTCCGGGATGAACATCAATCTGACGCTTATAGGTCAGCTGCTCGCTTTTGCGGTGTTCGTGTGGTTCACGATGAAGTATGTCTGGACCCCGATCATGGGTGCGCTGGAGACCCGCAAAAAAGAGATAGCCGACGGCCTGGCCGCCGCCGAGCGCGGGCAGCACGAACAGGAGCTTGCGAAAGAGCGGGCCAAGGATGTTCTGCACGAAGCCAAATCGCAGGCAGCTGAGATCGTGGCTCAGGCGCAGAAACGGGCAGCTGAAATTGTCGATGAGTCAAAGGATACCGCGCGCACAGAAGGCGAGCGTATCCTGACCGCCGCGCAGGCAGAGATCGAGCAGGAGTCAAACCGCGCTCGCGAGCATCTGCGGGAAAAGATCGGCGAACTGGCCGTGGCCGGTGCTGAGAAGATCCTTAGAAAGGAGATCAACGCAGCGGCGCACAAAGATATCGTCAACGAGCTGGCACAAGAGATTTAAGGCGGAATCATGGCAGGTGAAGCAACCACTATTGCCCGCCCCTACGCCGAAGCGGTGTTTGCGCGCGCGGAAGAGAGCGGCAAGCTCGACGTCTGGTCCGACATGCTGAGCTTTCTCACCACTGTGGTAGAGAGCCAGGAGATGGCCCCGATCGTCGGTAATCCGCTGGTCGAGCAGGACGCCCTGGTGTCACTGCTGCTGGAGATCGCGGGCGATAAGGTCGACCAAGAGGGCGGCAATCTGATCAAGGTGTTGGTCGAGAACGGCCGCCTCAACGTGCTGCCGGAGATCGACGCACTCTTTGAAGAGCTGAAAGCGGACAGAGAGCGTGTCAGCAAAGTGCACGTCACCTCCGCCTTCGCCCTCGATGCGGCGCAGGAAAAACTCATTGCCGAAGCCTTAAAGGCCAAGTTGGGACGCAACGTCACCATCACCAGTGAAAAAGACCCCGATCTGATCGGCGGTATTCACATCCGTGCGGGCGACATGGTTATCGACGGCTCCGTCCGTGGACAACTGCAGCAACTGGCGAACGAATTGGGAATCTAAGCGAGAAGCCATCATGCAACTCAATCCATCCGAGATCAGTGACCTGATCAAAAGCAAGATCGAAAAATTCGATCTCAAGACCGAGGCCCGAAACGAGGGTACGATCATCAGTCTGACCGACGGCATTGCCCGAATTCACGGTCTCGAGGACGCCATGTCCTACGAGATGCTGGAGTTCCCGGGTAACACCTTCGGTCTGGCACTCAACCTGGAGCGCGACTCAGTCGGTGCCGTGGTATTGGGTGACTACAAGCACTTGAGTGAAGGCGACGCCGTACAATGTACCGGTCGCGTACTCGAGGTGCCGGTGGGCGAGGCCCTGCTGGGCCGCGTGGTCGACTCGCTGGGCAATCCCCTGGACGGTAAAGGCGACATCGCCGCTACGGAGACCTCACCGATCGAGAAGGTCGCGCCGGGCGTTATCGAGCGTAAGTCGGTCGACCAGCCGGTGCAGACCGGCCTCAAGGCGATCGACGCCATGGTGCCGATCGGTCGCGGCCAGCGCGAGCTGATCATCGGCGACCGCCAGACCGGTAAGTCGGCGGTGGCCATCGACACCATCATCAATCAGAAAGGCACCGGCATCAAATGTATCTACGTCGCCGTCGGCCAGAAGAACTCTACCATCGCGCAGGTGGTGCGAAAGCTCGAAGAGCACGGCGCCATGGAGCACACCATTATCGTGGCGGCGCCCGCGGCGGATTCAGCGGCCATGCAGTTCCTGGCCCCCTACTCCGGCTGCACCATGGGCGAATACTTCCGGGATATCGGCCAGGATGCACTGATCATCTACGACGATCTGACCAAGCAGGCCTGGGCCTATCGTCAGGTCTCCCTGCTGCTGCGCCGTCCGCCGGGCCGCGAGGCCTATCCGGGTGACGTCTTCTACCTCCACTCCCGTCTGCTCGAGCGCGCCGCTCGCGTCAACGCCGACTATGTGGAGAAGATGACCGACGGCAAGGTGAAAGGCCAGACCGGATCGCTGACCGCCCTGCCGATCATCGAGACCCAGGCGGGTGACGTCTCGGCCTTCGTGCCCACCAACGTTATCTCGATCACCGACGGCCAGATCTTCCTCGAGGCGGATCTGTTCAACGCCGGTATCCGCCCGGCGATCAACGCCGGCCTGTCGGTTTCCCGTGTGGGTGGCGCCGCACAGACCAAGATCATCAAGAAGCTGGGCGGCGGTGTGCGTCTGGCCCTGGCCCAGTATCGTGAGCTGGCGGCCTTCTCCCAGTTCGCTTCCGATCTGGACGAGGCGACCCGCAAACAGCTGGAGCGCGGTGAGCGTGTCACCGAGCTGATGAAGCAGGCCCAGTATTCACCGCTCTCCATTGCCGGCATGGCCGTCTCACTGTTTGCCGCCAATGAAGGTTATCTGGACGATGTCGATGCCAGTAAAGTGGTCGACTTCGAAGCCTCGCTACAGGGCTACATGAAGAGCAGCCAGAAGGCGCTGATGGACAAGATGAACGAGACCGGTGACTACAATACCGAGATCGAGCAGGCGCTGCACGATGCGTTAAAGGACTTCAAGGCCAACCATACCTGGTAAGCCGAGTACGTAACACGAGATAAGGTTCAGAGTTATGGCAGGCGCAAAAGAGATACGCACACAGATTGCCAGTATCAAGAATACGAGCAAGATCACCAAGGCGATGGAGATGGTGGCGGCCTCGAAGATGCGTAAGGCGCAGAACCGGATGGCGGCCACGCGGCCCTATGCGGAGAAGATGCGCAACGTCATCGGACATCTGTTTCACGCGCATCCCGAATATAAGCACACCTTCATGATCGAGCGTGAAGTGAAACGGATTGGGTATATCATCGTTTCCTCCGATCGAGGGCTTTGCGGTGGTTTGAACAATAATCTGTTTCGCAAGCTGGTCAAGGATATGAGGGTCCATAGAGACAGCGGTACAGAGGTCGATTTCTGTACTATCGGCAACAAGGCGCTGGGATTTTTCGGCCGTTTCGGCGGTAATGTGGTCAGTCAGGCGACCCACCTGGGTGACACGCCCCATATCGAAGATCTGATCGGCACGGTCAAGGTGATGCTGGATGCCTATGCCGAGGGCAAGATCGATCGTATCTACATCGCCTACAACCACTTCGTCAACACCATGACCCAGAGTCCTACAGTCGAACAGCTGGTGCCCATAGCCTCCACCATGGAGGATGAGTTGAAGCACCACTGGGACTATATCTACGAGCCGGATTCGAAAGATGTGCTCGACAATCTGCTGAGCCGTTATGTGGAGTCCCTGGTTTACCAGTCCGTGGTGGAAAACGGTGCCAGTGAGCAGTCTGCACGAATGGTGGCGATGAAGGCGGCCTCGGACAATGCGGGTGAGCTGATCGACGAGCTGCAGCTGATCTACAACAAGGCGCGCCAGGCCGCGATCACCCAGGAGATCTCGGAGATCGTCGGTGGTGCGGCGGCTGTCTGATGACAGTCGGGAAAAAGAATTAGTTTTTATTATTTTGAGAGTCGCCTGGAGCGGCAAGAGGAACCAGAAATGAGTTCGGGCAAAGTGGTTGAAATCATCGGCGCCGTGGTGGACGTACAGTTCGCACGCGGTGAGATGCCGAAGGTCTACGAGGCACTCAAGATCGAAGAGGAGGGCCTCACACTGGAAGTCCAGCAGCAGCTGGGCGACGGGGTGGTGAGAACCATCGCCATGGGATCGACCGATGGACTGAAACGCGGTGTCACCGTGGAGTCCACCGGCGCCCCGATCAGTATCCCGGTCGGTCAGGGTACTCTGGGCCGTATCATGGATGTACTCGGCAATCCGGTGGACGAGGCCGGCGAGGTCAAGGCCGACAAGCTGATGCCGATCCACCGTCTGCCGCCGAAGCTGGAAGATCAGGCGGCCACCACCGAGATCCTCGAAACCGGCATCAAGGTTATCGACCTGATCATGCCCATCGTCAAGGGCGGTAAGATAGGGCTGTTCGGCGGTGCCGGCGTAGGCAAGACCGTTACCCTGATGGAGTTGATCCGTAACATCGCGGTGGAACACTCCGGTTTCTCCGTATTCGCCGGAGTGGGTGAGCGTACCCGTGAGGGCAACGACTTCTACCACGAGATGCAGGAAGGCGGGGTACTCGACAAGGTGGCCCTGGTCTACGGTCAGATGAACGAGCCCCCGGGCAACCGTCTTCGTGTGGCCCTGACCGGTCTGACCATTGCCGAGAATTTCCGTGACGAAGGCCGTGACGTACTGATGTTCGTGGACAACATCTATCGTTACACTCTGGCCGGTACCGAGGTGTCCGCGCTGCTGGGCCGTATGCCCTCCGCGGTGGGTTACCAGCCGACCCTGGCCGAGGAGATGGGTGCGTTGCAGGAGCGTATCACCTCCACCAAGACCGGCTCCATCACCTCCTTCCAGGCGGTCTACGTACCGGCGGACGATCTGACCGATCCATCGCCCGCGACCACCTTCGCGCATCTGGATGCGACGCTGGTGCTCTCCCGTCAGATCGCCGAGCTGGGTATCTATCCGGCGGTGGATCCTCTCGATTCCACCTCCCGTATTCTCGATCCCAATGTGGTGGGCCAGGAGCACTACAGCGTGGCCCGGGCCGTGCAGGGCACCCTGCAGCGCTACAAGGAGCTGAAGGACATCATCGCCATTCTCGGTATGGATGAGCTCTCCGAAGAGGACAAACTGGTGGTGCAGCGCGCACGTAAGATCCAGCGCTTCCTGTCTCAGCCCTTTTTCGTGGCCGAGGTCTTCACCGGCACCCCCGGCAAGTATGTCTCGCTGAAAGACACCATCGCCAGCTTCAAGGCGATCGTCGAAGGCGAATACGATCATCTGCCGGAGCAGGCCTTCTATATGGTCGGCGGTATCGACGAAGCCGTCGAACGCGGTGGCAAGGCCTGATCGGCTGGGAGTAGAATAGATGGCCATGACAATCCATGTGGACATCGTCAGCGCCGAGGGCGAGATCTTCAGCGGTCTTGCTGAGATGGTATACGCCCCTGCGGTAATGGGTGAGGTGGGAATCGCTCCCCGCCACACGCCGCTGGTGACTCAACTGAAACCAGGTGAGATTCGGGTCGAAACCGGGAATAATCAGGAGATGCAGCACTTTTATGTCTCCGGCGGGATTCTCGAGGTTCAGCCCCATGTGGTTACCGTACTCGCCGATACGGCGATTCGCGCCACAGACCTGGACGAGGCGGCCGCCCAGGAGGCCAAGCGCCGTGCCGAAGATGCGATGGCGAACCGAACCTCCGAGTTCGAATACGCCAAGGCACAGGCTGAACTGGTGGAGGCAGCGGCACAGTTGCGAGCCATCGAGCGTATCCGCAAGGGTAAGGGCGCCTGATTATCCCATCATAATAACAGGGCCTGACTCGCCAGGCCCCACGCCATACCGCTATGCCCAAAGAAATCATCCAGAACGGAAAATTCGTCTCCCTCACCTACTCCATTGCCGATCCGGATGGCAATACCCTGGAGCAGAGCGATCTTCCGGTCAGCTATATCCATGGCGGCGAAACCGAACTGATTGGCGGTATGGACCGCGCGGTGGCCGGTAAGTGCCAGGGTGAAGAGGTCACTCTTACCATCGCCTCCAGTGATGCCTTCGGTGAGTATGATCCGGACCTGACTTTCACCGACGATATCGATAATGTGCCCCCACAATTTCGACAGCTGGGGGCAGAAGTACAGATGCAGAATGAGGCCGGCGAGGTGAAAAGTTTTTACGTCACCAAGATCGAGGATGGTAAGTTGACGGTTGACGGCAACCACCCTCTCGCAGGCAAGACACTGGTGGTCAAGGTCAAGATTCTCGAGGTTAGGGACGCGACCAGGGAAGATGCCATGTCAGTGGGCTTGCCGGGCCAATCCCATACACTGAATTGACACCTCCATACTTTCATCTCCCCGCAAGCGTTTAAAGCCTACGCTGATCTGGCGTGTGGTTTTTTTGCCTGGAAGCTGGTACTGCCGAATGGTATTAAGCTATCCTCGGGTTTGGTTACAGCATTGAGGTGAATTGATGGATCTGGGGGCACTGATTTTGGCTGCGGGTGAAGGTACGCGAATGCGTTCCAGGCTTCCCAAGGTTCTGCACCAGTTGGCCGGGAAAGCGCTGCTTGGTCATGTGATCGATACGGCGCGCTCGGTCAATCCTGATGAGATCACAATTGTCTATGGTCACGGGGGTGAGTTGGTGCCTACTCAGCTCTCCGCCCCGGATCTGTCATGGGTGGAACAGACCGAGCGCCTCGGCACCGGTCATGCCGTGATGCAGGCGCTGCCTTCTCTGCGAAAAGTCGACCAGGTGCTGATTCTGTACGGTGATGTACCCTTGATCAGCGGGTCGACACTGACCGGTCTGTTGAGTTGCTTGAGAATGAGCGACTTGGCGCTGTTGACGGTCGATCTACCCGATCCCACTGGATATGGGCGGATCTTGCGTGATGGTATGGACCGGATCATCCGCATCGTCGAACAGAAGGACGCCAGTCAACGCGAGCAGGAGATTACCGAGATCAATACGGGGATCCTGGCGGTAAAACGGGAGAGGCTCGAGATGTGGCTTGCGCGACTCGATAACAACAATGCGCAAAAAGAGTACTATCTGACCGATATCATCGCCATGGCGGTAGAGGACGGGGTAAATATCCAGGCGGTCCATCCGGACAGTGAAGAGGAGGTCATGGGGGTAAATGACCGCAAACAACTGGCCTATCTCGAACGTTACCATCAACGTCAGCTGGCCGAGTGCTTGATGCACAACGGCGTCACCCTGGCGGATCCCTCGCGCATCGACATTCGTGGTCGCCTAACCACCGGACAAGATGTTTTCCTCGATTGCAATGTCATCATCGAGGGTAACGTCAGCCTTGCGGACGAGGTCAGGGTCGGCCCGAATGTGGTGCTGAAAGACTGTTCAATCGGCGAGGGGACAGAGATCTTTGCCAACAGTGTATTGGAAGCCGCCGAGATCGGCAGCGAGTGCCGTATTGGTCCCTTTGCCCGGATTCGGCCGGAGAGCCGTCTGGCCGATCATGTCCATATCGGTAATTTCGTCGAGATAAAGAAGAGCCAGGTGGCAGATGGAAGTAAAATAAACCATCTCAGCTACGTCGGTGACAGCGAGGTCGGTAAACAGGTAAATATCGGCGCCGGCACCATCACCTGTAATTACGATGGCGCCAACAAGCATCGAACGGTCATCGGTGATCGCGCCTTCATCGGTTCGGACACCCAGTTGATCGCACCGGTGGCAGTCGGTGAGGGTGCGACCATCGGCGCCGGTTCAACCATCAGCAAAGACGCACCATCGGAAAAGCTGACCCTGACACGTGTAAAACAGATCAGCATCGATGGCTGGCAGAGACCGGTCAAGAAGCCGAAAGCGTAACATCCAGGGGGAGTTAGAGCATGTGTGGCATCGTCGGTGGAATCGCACAACGGGATGTTGTTCCCATCCTGATGGAGGGTCTGAAACGCCTTGAGTATCGGGGTTATGATTCGGCGGGTGTTGCGGTATTGGATGAGCGCCAGCACATTCAGCGGATTCGTTCGGTAGGCAAGGTCGCCGCGCTCAAGGACCTGATCGACGGGACAGCACTTTCAAGCAGTCTGGGTATCGCCCATACCCGTTGGGCTACCCACGGTATGCCGGCGGAGCGCAACGCACACCCTCATATGAGCGGCGAGCGGGTGGCGATCGTACACAACGGTATCATCGAAAACTATGCCGATCTGCGCCAGGACTTGAGCGCCAAGGGTTTTACTTTCACCTCTGAGACCGATACGGAGGTCATCGCCCATCTGCTGGCGGATGTGCTGGCATCGGAACCCGATTTCATCAAAGCCATACGAAAGGCGAGCAGTAAACTGGTAGGCGCCTATGCACTGGCTGTTGTCAGTCCGGATGATCCCGATCAGATGGTGGTCATCAGGGCCGGCAGTCCATTGGTCATCGGGCTTGGCGTGGGAGAGAACTTTATCGCTTCGGATGTGTTTGCCCTGTTGCCGGTAACACAACGTTTTATCTTCCTGGACGAGGGCGACCTGGCTCATGTCTCGAGGGATGAGGTGAAGATTTTCGATGAGCAGGGCCGTCAGGTAGAACGCGAGGTCCGCACCTCCCGGGTTTCCGCGTCGAGCGCGGAAAAGGGACCCTACCGGCACTATATGCTGAAAGAGATCTTCGAACAGCCGGCAGTGATTGCAGAGACCCTGGAGGGACGGATTCATAAGGGCAAGCTGCTCGAAGATTCATTCGGTTTCGAAGCGAAACAGCTCCTGGACAAGACCCAAAACGTACACATCATCGCCTGCGGCACCAGTTACCACGCAGGTCTGGTTGCACGCTATTGGCTGGAAGAGGTCGGGTTTCACTGTAGCGTCGAGGTGGCGAGCGAGTTTCGCTATCGGCAGGTGGTGGTGCCCGATAACACCCTGTTTGTCACGATCTCCCAATCGGGCGAGACCGCGGATACCCTGGCCGCGTTGCGTGGCGCCGAGACTCAGGGCTATCTGGGAAGCCTGACCATCTGTAACGTACCCGAGAGCTCGCTGGTGCGGGAATCCAATGTGGCCCTGATGACCCGGGCAGGCCCTGAGATCGGTGTGGCATCCACCAAGGCCTTCACCACCCAGCTGGTAGCCCTGAGACTGCTGGTCCTTGCCTTGGCAAAGCGCCGTGGCATGAGTACCGAGAGAGAGCGTGAGCTGGTAGAGGAACTGCATGCACTGCCGCGCCAGGTTGAAGTGATCCTGGAGCTGAACGACGCCATCAAAGAGATGGCGAATGCCTTTGCGGAAAAGAACCACGCCCTGTTTCTCGGCAGAGGCAGCTTCTACCCGATCGCCATGGAGGGTGCGTTGAAACTGAAGGAGATCTCCTACATCCATGCCGAGGCCTACCCCGCCGGTGAACTCAAACACGGTCCGCTGGCACTGGTTGACGCCGAGATGCCGGTGATATGCGCACTCCCGGACGATCCGCTGTTGGAGAAGGTCATATCAAACCTGCAGGAGGTGCGAGCCCGTGGCGGTGAACTGTTCCTGTTCAGCGATCAGAAGGTGAAGATCGGCCTGGACCGATACCAGAACCTGACCCTATCCGACATCTATCCTTCCACGGCGCCGATCGTCTATACAGTTCCGTTGCAGTTGCTTTCCTATCATGTTGCCATATTGAAGGGGACCGATGTGGATCAGCCGCGGAATCTGGCAAAATCGGTGACGGTAGAGTAGTCGCATCCATATATAAAATGATTGCTCAGAAGTTTAAAACCGTTATTGCTTCAACAAGATCAACATCGTTTTGTAGATGGTTTTTAAATGTTTCCAGGCACTTTATAGGTTGTGGGAATGCGAATACAAAACTCAGCCCCGCCAAGAGGGCTTTCTCCGGCAGTTATGGTTCCGTGATGATTTGTGCAAATACTTTTAGTAATGGAAAGGCCTAATCCGATACCGCCAGATTCACGTGACCGGCTGGGGTCCAGTCGGGTAAATGGTTCAAAAATCAGTTCTCTTTTACCAGGTGGGATACCGATTCCGTCATCGGCCACCTTAATCAGGATGTCATTATCTTGTCGTTGCCATGAGATCAGCACGTCACGTTGTGCAAAATGGCATGCATTTCGGAGTAGGTTGATTATCGCTCTTTCTATCAAGTACTCAATTGCCTGAATTTCGATATCCTCTCCCTCATATTTGATAGTGATTCGAGGCGTAATGCTTTTCTGCTTCGCAATGACTGAGCGGACCAGTTCAATAACATTGAATCTATTGTATTCCCTGATTTTATCACCATGTTGTAACCGGGAATATTGCAATACTTCTTTGACCAGTTGATCCATTTCTTCTAGAGCCGTACAGATATCCTCATACAATGATTCTGCGTCCACGTCGGTTTTTGCCGTATTCAACATTTCAACGGCAAAGTTCAACCTGGCCATGGGTGACCTGAATTCGTGAGCAACACCATGCAGTAAATCCTGGTGCGCCACTAAAAGGCTTGTCCGGTTCTCAACCAGTTTGCTCAGATTGTCAGTCAGTATGTCGAGCTCACGGGCAATCTCGCCGGGAGTGCCGGATTGTGTGTTGTTGAGTCTTGACGCCTTACCGTCACTGTTTAGCAGCGAAAGATTATTGAGAACATTTGTGAGTTGGACTTCAAACGGGTTAATCGCAATATACAAACCCGTGGCGGAGAGTGAAACAAGCAGTATCATCGATATAAAGCCCAGCAATTCCGAGTTCTGCAACAGAGAGCCTTTCTCTGAAAGCTCGAGTATTAAGTCAGGTTCCCTCAACTGGATTAACTGACTATATTTGTTATTCTCATCTAAGAACTCCAAGTATCCTTTACGCTCGATTTCAGTGAGTTCTGGAATGTTTATGATATGTTCGTTTTTATCCAAAACGCTTATGGACATTTCGAAGTCTTTGGCTATGTCGCGGATTCCCTCGTAGTCGATCTCTGTGTTCTGACTGATGTGCTGCTTTAGTTTTTCGCGAACGATCTTAAAATCAACATTTGGTGGGTGCTGCATAGGATCAAATTCGATATAGCTATGCAGCAGGGATGTCAGGATAAACCAAAAGATCAATATCGGAATAATGATGGCTATACAGCGAAAATAGAGTGATTTCATGCATTATCCACGAATAAGTAACCCTTCGATCGGACAGTTTTAATTATGATCCGGCAATTTTCGTACCCTGATATTTTTTTACGCAGGCGGGAAATTCTGATGTCGAGCGTTCTATCCAGGCCATCGTACTTGAAATGTAATATATCATTGTATATGTCATCACGTGTTACGATTGTTCCGGCTCTTTGTGCAAGATAGACTAAGAGATCGAATTCAGCATCAGTGATATCGAGCAGTGAATCATCGATATATGCGGTACGGCTTTTCCTGTAAATAGACATATTCCCGACATTAACGGCATCTTCGGACTGTAGATAATCCTTATTACGGCGTATTAAGGCCCTTATCCTGGCCAACAGTACTCTTGGTTTAAGCGGCTTGCCGATATAGTCATCCGCACCAACTTCCAAACCGACGATTTCATCCACGTCTTCATTGAGCGCGGTTAATATGAGAATCGGGCCGGTATACCATTTGCGTATCTCTTTACACGCCGTCAGACCATCAGTATCCGGCATCATAAGATCCAAAATGATAAGTTGGGGCGTATAAGTTTTTGTAAATTCGATGGCCTGCAGGCCATTGTGTCTTATTGCTACGTCATATCCGGCATCATTTAGATATTTGCCGACAAGTCTGGTGAAGGGAACGTCGTCATCAACCAGCAGTATGGCGCCATTGTCACTATGTTTTTGCATAGTTTTATTGAGTGGTACTTATTTGTTACTGATATTTGTTTCGAACTACTATTTGAATGTCTGTTTTCGAAAAGCAATAAAAGGGTTACCTATCGTGAATGCTGTTGTGGCGTCAATACCGGCCATGGAGAGTGGATACTCAAACTCGAGTGCCCGACGTTTCCGTCGACAATTATCTTGTTTTTTCCTTACAACAGTCAATTGCGGTATATCGCCATGCTGCATTACAATATCGAAATGTTCTAATTGAGTGCAGCCATTACTGGTGACCGCAAATCTGAGTGAAGAGCCGTTTAATCTAGTGCCATGTAGAGGTTCTACATGAGGTTTTTCAGCCTTGGTAGTGGCGAGGCAGCCACCGGTTGTTATCATGATGATACTGAGAACGGTTACCACGCGTTGCTTGTTCAATGGATATCCCCCATCTTTTTCAACCTAAATACATCATTGATCGTTAGAGTAAAGTTGTTCATCGCACTGCCTGAATACGGCTTGGAAATCACCGAACGACTCAGCTGACCAAGCGGTACTTGCATGTGCTGAGTACAGGCAGTGACAATGACGGCAATAACCGGCTCGCCTGATAATTCTCAATGCCGGCGGGCAAGCATCCGGCATCCATCACAGCTTGCTTCCGGGTCGTTTTTTATACCTTAGAAATACTCTATGCGAACTGGCGAGCAACAGTATCATCAAGGGGATCAATAAATAGATGTCGGCACCGCCGCCACCGCCCCTGTAGTTTTGGATATTATTATTGCCGGTAGTAATAAATCGTAATTGATCAAGGTAGCCTGCATTAGCGCCAGCGCCATTGCTATGGTCTCTTACATATACCCATGTCAAATTATGAGTTCCCTCGGGGATGTTTTCGCTGATATCAGTCCAATCGGTCTCTCCGTCGATGAGCGCGATAAATTCATCGTCAATATGGAACACGACAGGGTCCGCAGATGCTTCTGTTGACGATCTCCAGCGAAAGGATAGAGTGCCGGGGCCTGTTACCTGGCTATGCAACACGGATATCTGATTATCAAGAATCGCCCCGCTTATTGCAGCATTGCCGTTGATGTAGCCATGACTGTCGCTTGCGTCAATTCTCCAGGGGGAGTCACCACCACTGAACCAGGTTAGATCACTATTATCCAGAGCCATGCCCAAGTCAACGGTTGGTAGAGATTCTGCAGAGGTGTGCACTGTAACTACAGGGGTTATGGCATTGGTTGTGGAGAATGATAAAGTCGCTTCCTTACTACCCTCTAGCATACTTATAAAACGCACATCAACAGAGCATTTCGCACTGGGTTCCAATAGATTTTGTTGACATTCATCCGTTGCGATGGTGAATTCAGCATCACCTGTGATGACAGCACTCTGAATGACCTGTGAAACACGACTGTTGTTTACCAGAGTGACTGTTTTCGTTGTCTCCAATCCCACACCAGTATAGCCCAGTGCTAATGTGGATGGTGATACAGTGATGCCATTCATCTTGCCGTCCAACCATGCCTGGTATCTGGACACTCTGGTATACACACCTGGGTGAGTGGCGCTGGCACAGCCCTGGTTGCTGCCGAAACTGACAATACCCAACAACTGTAGATTGTTGTCACTATCGCGAACCATGAGTGGTCCCCCACTGTCACCATTACATGAATCCCGAGTACCATCGGTACTGCCGGCACAAATCATATTGTCCGTAATCGTGATTTCATCAGTGCTGAGGTAATTGGTTTTGCATTGCTCATGGTTTCTTAATGGGACATCCACCTGTAGCAGATTAAGCGATCCGGATGCATCTTCATCTTTGGTTGTAAGTCCCCAGCCGGTAACAAGCAGATTCGTACCATCAGCAAGCCCGTCATCAAATTGAATCGACGCTGTGTTGATCGGCCGTTTAGTTGAAGGCGTTGCAAGTTGCAGCAGTGCAATATCGTGATCATCACCAAATTCAGAATGTGTATGGATATAACTGATATCATGTACCTCACCATTGCTGCGGTCGGTCAGGCTGGTTCCCCCGATATAGGCCTGAATATTACCGGCGGACTCGGATTCAACACAATGCGCAGCTGTCAGTACCCAGCGCTCCGCAATTAGGCTGCCACCGCAAAACTGTTCATTGTCAGTTTTACTTATCAACGCAGTCATCCACGGGTATGCATCAGACTGTGCAGGATTACCGCCGATTATGCGGTGATTTATTGAGCCTTTTAGTTTGCCGTAATCGGCTGATGCTAGATTGTTGTTGATTGCAAAGAGAGCGATCATGAGAAATAGGATTTCTTGAAATTTCATTGTATGCCCCAATCTGAATATTGGAATCTGTATTGAATTATTTAGGCGTGTATCTATCTATTCACTTAATGTATCTTTCTGTATCAACCTGTTCTGGAGGTGGATGAGATCAGGATTGATGGGACAGAGTCCATTTACCACCGACAAACTCCAGGACGCCTGTCGGTACACTGAGCGGGAATTGAGTAGGGTTGTTTATCGGGATGATGATGAATTTAGCCACTCCCTACAGCCTGCATCGCCTTTAATCTGCAGACCGATTTTTCATGTGGTGGACAGGAAGATGGCTGAGTTACACCGGTCCCTATTGACTCAGTGTTTAAGCTTGTAGGATGGTTTTGCTAAAATAGCAGGTGACTGGCTCCTCGCCGTCCTTAAGTATCCTTTAAAAAAACTTATGCTAGACTTGTCTGCCGCCACGTCGGCTATCATTCTCTTGGTACCGAATCCGCGTAGCTATGGCGGTCAGAGACGCTTTACGGGCCGGGCCGGTTTGCTGTGTAGCGGAATGGAGGAGCGGAACGTCGGCATGGGGCGCCCGCATAGGGAGGGAATACCTGCAATTTGCTGCATTTGTCTCTTTTTTAAGGTATCTTTGCGCATGGATAACTAACCTTTTATATCATCATCATGGAACCAAGGTATAAGGAATCACCTGCAAGGGATTCATTTTCATCTACACTCGCGCCCTGCTATCAAGACAAATATGAACTCATTGAGCGCCCGGCAGGTTACCGGCTGGCGGTGATCCTGCCCTGCTTCAATGAGGAGGCCGCAATCGGGAGGGTCATAACCGATTTCCGTGACGCCCTGCCAGGCGCAGCAATCTATGTCTTCGACAACGGTTCGACCGATGGGACGGCGGATAAGGCGCGAAAAGCGGGCGCAATCGTTCGGCAGGTCAACCTGCCCGGCAAGGGCAATGTGGTAAGACGCATGTTCGCTGATGTTGACGCCGATATTTACATCATGGCGGATGGTGATGCCACATACCATGCTGCGAGTGCGTCAACGATGATACGGAAACTGTTATGCGATAACCTGGACATGGTCGTCGGCGTTCGCAATCAACAGTCCAATGAAGCGTACAGAAGAGGCCACAAATCAGGTAACCGATTGCTGACCAGCACTACTACCAGTATATTCGGCAGCGGTTTCACCGATATGCTGTCGGGGTATCGGGTATTTTCACGCCGTTTCGTCAAATCCTTCCCCGCCATGTCCCAGGGCTTCGAAATAGAGACTGAGCTTGCCATTCATGCGCTCGAGTTGCGTATGCCATGCGGTGAAGTGAGTACACCCTATGGCGCCAGGCCGGAAGAGTCGGAAAGCAAGCTGCGAACCTATACCGATGGATTTCGTATTCTAAAAACCATTATCAAATTATTCGCCATAGAGCGTCCGTTACGCTTTTACGGTTTGATTGCGCTAGGTTTTATCGTGTCTGCGATTATCCTGGCAGTGCCGATTATGGCCACCTATCTGGAAACCGGGATGGTACCGAGGTTTCCGACAGCGATTCTGAGCACCGGCTTGGTTATTACGGGAGCAATAGGTTTTATTACCGGACTCATCCTGGAGACGGTCACCGTGGGCAGGCGTGAGATAAAGCAGCTGCATTACCTGTCCATGCCGCCTGTTTCCAGCATGGGCATGAATGAAGACTAGGCCATGAAACAGTTCGGTATGTTCGCGGTTGCCGGGACCATCGGCTATCTTGTCGATGTCGCTGTTCTTTTACTGTGCAACCTGGTTATGGGACCGCATATTGGCCGTCTCGTTTCGTTCAGTACCGCTGTCGTGACAACCTGGCTCATTAATAGAAAGCATACCTTTTCAACTTCAGGGGATGCGCCGCTGTGGCATGAGTTTTCCCGCTATTTCACCACATCGATAGGTGGTGGAGCGGTAAATCTCTTAAGCTATTCGGCGATAGTGAATGCATTGGATCTTACGCCGGTCTGGTTGCCACTTGCGGTCGCATTCGGTTCCCTGTCAGGTATGACGGTAAACTTTTTGCTTGCCAAGCACTTTGTATTTACTTATCCCAAGTAAGTAATGTATGCGAAATTTCAAGAATTCGATAAGTGAAAAACGATATATTACAGTTATCAATTCAGCAGGTTTTGTCATTGCTCTTGTCGCCGCGCTGTTTGTTCTCAACGCAAGTTACCCTGGATACCTGAATCCTGATTCCGTCAATCAGCTTACTCAAATCATTACCGGCAAGTTTAATGATTGGCAGTCGCCATTCTCAACATTGGTATGGGCGGCGCTAGATAGCATAATACCCGGGCCGTTTGGCTTTGTAATATTGGTAAATGTGTTGGTATGGGGAAGCTTTGCCATATTGACCTATCTTTTTAGCCGACGCATTGGTGCCTGGTCACTGCTTTTTCTCGCCATCCCCTTTTTGCCCGGGGCGTTCAATCTGTTAGGTAATGTACACAAGGATGTACTGTTGGCGGGATGGTTGTTGTCCGCCAGTGTGTTTGGTTATATGGCACACCAGGATGGTGTATCGAAGCGTAAGATCATTGTATTTCAGGTGATATCCAATCTTCTCCTGACTGCAGCGTTTATGACGCGGTTAAACGCGGTTTTCGCCATTCTACCCCTCTTGCTTTATGTTAATCACGGCCTGGGTTGGCGCAGAAATATTCTGCTTGGCTTGTTCCTGTTATTGATGATGCCTGTGCTGAATGGTGCGCTGCTGAAGCTGACGCAAGCGGAGACTTTGCAACCGGGAGACAGTATCAAGACGTTTCACCTGCTTGGCCTCTCCTTTGTTGAAGGCAATAATCTTTTTCCAGGCAAGTGGAGTGATGAGCAATCCCAGAAAATTGTCGAGGCGTGTTATACGCCGGTACAGTGGGACACCGCAGCTTTTTGGGGCAAGTGTGGATTTATACATGAGGAACTGAGGCGCCAAAAGATTTGGGGCACTGGTAAGTTGACCCACAAGTGGATCAAAGAGATCCTGCGGAATCCAGCTGGGTTTTTTACCATCATGTCCGCGACCTTTCATAAAAGCCTGCATGACCCCAATTCCCGTTCGATGTTTTACAAGCCTGGCAAGAACAAATTGTTCGATTGGGAAGTGAAGACGGAACCACCAGATATCACGACCAAGTTGGTTAAATATTATGTGACCTCGTCATTAAATGATCGTCTGGGCAGGCCAATCGTGTTTGCCATAGCGGCAATACTCGGACTGGGTCTGTTGACGTGCTTCCGGGGCGTAATTGATAAGCATGAATTGTTTGCCATTGCAGTCATGTGCTCGGGGCTGATCAATCTATTGAGTTATCTATTGGTGACTGTATCTGCCGAATATCGATACTTCTATTGGTCTGGTTTTTCGATATATATTGGTTCTGTGATTGCCGTAATCTCGATTGTTTCAAAAAACAATGATCGACAAGGCTATCCATTTTCCTATCGTATGAAACTGGCTTTATTTGCATTGATTGGAATTGCAGTCGGTTTGGTGGCTGCTGCAGAGATGCTGCCTGCCATTAAACGCCAAGTCAGTGTGACGCCTATTGATGCTAAGCTTGTTACGGTTAAAAACATTCGTCGAGCATCCACCCCCAATTGGATGGGTAATCGCATTGATGGTGTCGTATCAAACCACAATTGGATTATTGACAAGGATGGGTTTTACAATGGGACCATCAGCGATGGTGTTCTTAGAATCACGGTGCCGACCCACGGATTGGCAATTGAAGTCGAATTCGGAGCGGGACGTGAGATGGGAAGAGTACTCGTCGAATCAGAGCAGTTTGGAAAGGTTGTCGATCTATCCTCACACCCAGCCGGGAGCAAAACTATCTATATCAGACCATCACCGATGCATGGCATCGAGCAGCATGGTTCGCTTTGGATGGGTCCGATGTTGGCTGTTATATACAGTTTTGCCTCATTTCTTTTCTTGGCTTGGATCGGCAGACAGTCCAAAACGAATCGCCCTTGATAATCTATTCTACGAGTGGTGAGATGATGTTTGTGGCAGTTTCAGACAAAAAAGGGTGCGGCTGAGCCGCACCCTACCCATAGCCAAACCTGAACTTGTTAACCGGCCGGCAGGATTGCCCGGTTAAGTCACGCCAGTGGTGTTGTCAGTCCCGAATGACGATCTCCACCCGCCGATTCTTCAATCGCCCGGCGCTGGTGCTATTGTCGGTGATGGGCTGCGTTTCGCCGAGCCCGATCGTGTCAATACGCGATCCATCGACACCTGCCTGCATCAAGGCGTTTTTGACTGATATCGCGCGTCGTTCAGAGAGATCCTGGTTGAAGGTATCGCTCCCCACATTGTCGGTGTGTCCCTCGACGAGCAGGGTCTTGTCCGGATACTCGGCAAGGAAGGAGGCGAGCTTATCGATCGTCGTCATAGCCCCGGGCAGCAGATCGGTCTTGCCGGTGGAAAAAAGTACATCGCCAAGAGTCAGGACAATGCCGCGTTCGGTCTTCATCGCCTGCAGATCAGCAAGTTCCTGCCGCAACGCCTCCGCTTTTGCAAGCGCGTTTTCCCGCTCCATCAGAGCGGCTTCTTTCTCTCGCAGCGCTTCTGTCTTTGCCTGTTGTTCGAGTTGAACCTCGATCTCTCTTGCCCGTAGCCTCTCCTTGTCTTTGATTTCACCCAGCTCGGTAAGTCTTGCGGAAGCGGCCTTGCGCGCGGCGACCGATTTGGCGATTTCGACGCGGGTCTTTCCGACATAGGCCAGCGAGGTCATATCCTCTTCGGTTTCGGCTTCTGCGGCGCGGCTAATCGCCTGGCTGGCCCGTTCCAGTTCGGTGGGCGCGTAACGCAGCAGTTGCTCCTCTTGTTTGGCTTCTGCGTAGGTCTGTTCGGCATCAAGCAGTGCCTGGTTCTTCTGCAAGGTGCCGCAGGCGGTGACGAGTAGCGCCAGGGATGTGGCGGTGATCCAGTTGATCATTGTTCGAGACATTGTAGATCTCCCCTAATCATTGGGTTTGCTTATGGTTTACCTGCTCCTGGCCCGCATGATCTCTTCACGCAACACCTGAATGCTGTTTTCCAATTCTTTGACGGCCTTTTCCGCTTCGGCCTTCGAGGCGATGGCCTGCGCCAACTCCGCATCGGCCTGGGCTTCTTCAGCAAGCCTTTTCGCCTCCTCATACTCCTCCTTGGCAATCGCGGTTTCGGCACGCTTCAGTTTCTGTTTGGCGCGATCGATAGCCACAGGGGCATGCCTCGTCGTCTCTTCGTTTTCAGCGGCCACCATGGATGTTTTGGCGGCCGCCATCTCCGCAACCGGTTCAGGCGTGGAACTGCAGCCTATGAGTGCGGCGAAAAAAAGAGCACTGAAACCGGGTAGTGTATGTGAGCGCCATAGTCGGGAGGTGTGATCGATCATCATGACAATGTTCCTTTCTTGGTATATGTGGCTGTCCAGCGTGTATACATACATGTTGGATAGGTTCGATTATTAAAGTGAAAGGCCGCTTCGTCAACCTGTTATGTCTGTAACTTTAACTGATGTGCTGGAGTAGTGCATGAAAAGGAGGGGGTGCCGGTCTTGGAACAATGCGGGATTCAGCCCGATCAGCACAGCAGCTGATTGAGGAATCCACTGGTGATGACAGTGTTTCGTCGCTCTTCGGCCGAGAGGGATTGAGGGCCCTTCGGCAATAGTATTTAACGATTTTTAACGATGCGGAGAGAGTGTGACCACGATGCCGGGGTGTTGAGCGGCACCCAGACACCTGGTTTTCAGACGCTGATCACATCCCAATTGCGTCAGTGAAGATCTTTTATCAATGATTCACGGACGCTGGACTCAAGGTCGTCCACCGAATAGTCATAGTTTGGATGATCAATACCCGCCGATAGGGTTGCTCCACCTTTCAAGGCATCAATCATCGGCTGGGTCAGTTCAAAACGGAGAAAATGGACGGCTGAGGTTTTTTCCTCGGTGCTGCGTTCCAGGTCCTCGTTGGCGATAGGTCTAACCTTGTCGAAGCCGGCGACCTGTACCCAGATGGCTTCCTCGATGCCGATCAGCCTGGCCAGTGCCTTCTTGCGCTCATCCACATCGTGATACTCCATCATAAATGTCGCCTTCCAGTTCATCCCGTCCGGTATCAGCGGATTGTAGACGTCGAGTTCATCCTGAATGCCCTGTTGTTCGAATATCCGTTCGATCCGCAGCATCTCCTGAATCTGGTACTGCATGGTCAGTTCATCCTCGAAATAGAGCGCGGCGTGCGGACCGATGGGAAGGCGGCGACTCTTCTTATGGTCTATCACCTTGGCCCTGAATTGCTGACGAATTCGGGCATACTCCTCGAGGCTGTAGAGGTCGCTGTGTGAAAGATGGGTCATTAATCTCTCCTGTGTAATCTCTCATTTTAAAACCGGCCTTCATCTCCATGCCGCCGGGTTTTGACCGGTTATGCCGTTGGATCTTGTCGGGCGGCATAAGGTGTCATGGCTACCGACTAGATTATTGTTAGCAGGCACTAATTGGCTTCATTTTCTCTATTCGTGGGCAATGGTCTTGTCAGTGAAGAGGTAGTCTTTCAGCTCTTTGTCGAAACAGGGGTCTTGCCGTCTGATCCACTCCAGCACCATGGCGGCATGCTCTTTCTCTTCATCTCTGTTATGGGCAAGGATGGTTCTCAGGCTCTCGTCGCTGCAGGCGTCCACGCGTTGGTTATACCAGTCGACAGCTTCCAGCTCCTCCATCAAGGAGACAATTGCCCTATGCATGTCACGGGTTTCGTCACTGAGTTGTTCCAGGGGTTCATGATAGCCTTCGTTTGACATGTTTGACTCCTTAGATTGATTAAATGCCGTATGCGGTTCGCAACAGGGTGATGGGATGCTCCGAAGCAGTGCCGTCGCGCAAGCCGTTTTCGATATGGCGGCCGGCCATCGGGCAGTCGCTGCCGTAGTGGTCGGCCTCGGTCTGTTTGACTCGGTTGACCACGGGTTTGCCGATTTTCATGGCATGCTGATGGAACTCGCTTTTGACGGCATAGGTGCCGTCATGGCCCGAGCAGCGTTCGATGGCGGTGACCTCTGTCTCGGGGATCAGGCTGAGCAGCTCCTTGGTCTTGGCACCGATATTCTGCACCCGTTGATGGCAGGCGGCATGATAGGCGACCCTGCCAAGCCCCTGTTTGAAGTCGGTCTTCAGAAAGCCGTGCTTGTGACGAATCATCAGATATTCGAAGATATCGAATATCGCCCCTGCGACCTTTTTTACCTCGGGATCATCCGGGAATAACAGCGGCAGCTCCTGTTTGAACATCAATGCGCAGGAGGGGACTGGCGCAACGATGTCCCAACCGGCGTCGACCAGTTTGGCCAGTATCGGGATATTCGCTTCTTTAGCGGTTTCCACGGCGTCGAGATTGCCCAGTTCCAGTTTCGGCATACCGCAACACTGCTCTTTTTCAGCAATGGTGACCGGTATGCCATTGTGTTCGAAGACGGCAACCAGATCCTCGCCGACATGGGGCTCGTTGTGGTTGCCGTAGCATGTGCTGAACAGGGCGATCTTGCCTTTGGTGGTCCCGGCAGGTGTTCCCTCAGCGGCGCTGCCGATTTTTTCAGACAGCCGTTTTCGAAGCGGGTTGGCATGAAATTCGGGTAATTTAGCTTCGGGATGTACACCAATCGCTTGATCGAGGATCTCACGGAAGTTCTTTGCTTTGTTAAAACGATTGACGATGCCGGCAACCACCGGAATGCCCGCCAGTTTGCCAAGATTGTCGGTACTGGTGAGGATCCGGTCGCGCAGTTTGACTTCGCCCTTCTTATATTTGACGGCCTTGCCCCGCAACATCAGATGGGGAAAGTCGATGTTCCAATCATGAGGCGGTACGTAGGGACACTTGGTCATGTAGCAGAGGTCGCAGAGATAGCAGTGATCGACCACCTGCCAATAATCTTTTTTATCGACACCGTCGATCTCCATGGTTTCCGATTCATCCACCAGGTCGAACAGGGTCGGGAAACTGTGGCAGAGACTGACGCAGCGTCTACAGCCATGGCATAGATCGAACACCCTCTCCAGCTCTGTCATGAGCTTCTCTTCGTCGTAATAGTCGGGATTTTTCCAATCGATCGGATGCCGTGTTGGGGCCTCCAGATTGCCTTCTCTCCGGTTGCTGGGTGCTGCTGCCATTAGTCTGCTCCTGATTGTGACAATGGGCGGCCATGAGGCCGCCCATGGGTCATCCCGAACCATGGGCTCAGGATGATGGTTGGATATCAGTCCATTTCGTCCAATGCCTTCTGGTAACGGTTTGCGTGGGAACGCTCCGCCTTTGCCAGGGTCTCGAACCAGTCGGCCACCTCGTCGAAACCCTCATCACGGGCGGTCTTGGCCATGCCGGGATACATATCGGTATATTCATGGGTTTCACCGGCAACCGCTGCCTTGAGGTTATCGCCGGTCGGGCCGATGGGCATTCCGGTGGCGGGGTCTCCACACTGCTCGAGATATTCCAGATGACCGTGTGCGTGGCCGGTTTCACCCTCTGCAGTAGAGCGGAAAAGAGCGGCAACATCGTTATATCCTTCGACGTCCGCCTTGGCGGCAAAGTAGAGATAACGGCGGTTGGCTTGGGATTCTCCGGCGAAAGCGTCTTTCAGGTTTTGCTCAGTTTGACTACCTTTGAGTTCCATATCTGGTTCTCCGAAATGATGGTTTATTGTGGATAATTACGTCGAGCCGCGCGGCCCTTCGCTGATGACTAGAATAGAGTTAAAATTGATTGGAATCGAGCGGTCTTTTCAATGACATTGATAGACAATGCCTAATAATTGAGGATCGAAATCAGGGGTTGAGATCAAGTTTGTCCGCCAGCCAGCATAAGGAGTAAGCCCTTGATGCACGCAGGTCAAATCTAGCCTGCTGATAACAGAACGCTCTTCTCGGCCTATTCTTTTTTTTGTTCAAGGGCTTGGCAATTTGTGGGGTGTGTATTTATACTTTGGCGATGAACTCAAAAAGCAACAGCCCAATGGTGGACCGAGTACATATCGACAAACTTCTCGATGACCACAACATCAATTTGACGAGGCAACGCCGTCTTATCGCCGATACGCTGTTCGCTCGTCATCAGCATGTTACCGCAGAGCAGTTGTTTGAAGCGGTGAAAAACACAGGCGCCAGGGTTTCCAAGGCCACCGTCTACAATACCCTTGGGTTGTTTGTCAGGAAGGGATTGGTGCGTGAGGTCTTTATCGATTCGAGCCGTACCTTCTACGACTCCAATACCAGCCATCATCACCATTTCTATAATGTGGACACAGGCGATCTGATCGACATCAAGGAGCGCCTGGCGCCCCACTTCGTCGACAGTGATCTGCCGGCGGGCACCGCCATGGAGATTGTCGATCTTGTCATACGGGTAAGAAACAGCTCCTAAGGCCTGTTTACACTAATCCCACCGGCTCTATTGCTTCTGAAAAAGCGCCACGCGGCGTTGCTGGCCGTTCTTTGAACAAGCAAGCTTCTCTATTCGCGCCCCGAAGCAAAACGTATCCATCAGAGTTGAGACTGCGGACTGGTCCGGCAATATTGTTGATCTGCATCATTGTTTTAGAATTATTCTAAATCTAATATAAACCCGCCTTTGGATAGGGTTTTTGGTGTGGTGCAGGAAGCCTATGTCTCCAAGTGCCTATAAGACTTAAAAAAACCAGAATAATTATCCTATCGATGGAGAGTCAGGTCCGGTGAATAACGTGGGAAAGGCTTTTCAGGGCAGAGGATGGCCATATAACTATTTCAACTATTGGGTAAAAGCTATGATACGCAAACAAACCGCTATGTTTTCAATTATGCTTGGATTTTCGACCTCGATTTTGGCTATCGATGAACCGATTCAGCCAATCAAGCCGGTGCAGAATATCAATTTGGGTCAGGTAGAACTGGGTAAAAAGCTCTATTTCGATCCCCGTCTCTCTAAATCAGGATTTATCTCTTGCAACTCCTGCCACAACCTCAGCATGGGCGGCACGGATAATCTTAAGACATCGATTGGACACAATTGGCAGCAGGGTCCCATCAATGCACCGACAGTGCTCAATTCCAGCCTGAATGTGGCCCAATTTTGGGATGGCCGGGCGGCCGATCTCAAGGCACAGGCGGGCGGGCCTATCGCCAATCCCGGTGAGATGGCATTTACCCATACTTTGGCGATCGACGTACTGACCTCGATCCCTGAATATGTCATGGAGTTCAAACAGGTTTTTGGTAGCGACAAGATCACGATCGACGAAGTCACACAAGCCATTGCGGAGTTCGAGAAAACCCTGGTAACACCGAACTCCCGTTTCGATCAGTGGCTGTTGGGCGACAAGCAGGCCATCTCTCAGGATGAAATGGCTGGTTATACGCTGTTTAAAGAGAGTGGCTGTGTCAGCTGTCACAACGGTGAGGCCGTTGGCGGCAACTCATTCCAAAAGATGGGTGTCGTGGAACCCTACAAGGCCAAGAGTCCGGCAGAAGGATTGAGCGCCGTTACCGGCAAGGATGCGGACCGCTTCAAGTTCAAGGTGCCGACCCTGCGCAACGTGGAGATGACCTATCCCTACTTCCACGATGGCGAGGCCAAAACTCTGACCGAGGCGGTAGATGTCATGGGGCGCCTGCAATTGGGCAAGAAATTCACCGACAATGAGAATGCCCAGATCGTTGCCTTTCTTAAGACTCTGACAGGTGATCAGCCTGCCTTCTTAATGCCGAAACTGCCTCCCTCCACCGACATGACTCCGGCGCCCAAGCCCTTTGAGTAACCTGGGATCCGATCAATGCAGTTGACAGGGTTCCTCATAGCCTAAATGGCCTGATTTCATTTGATACCCCCCTTAGACAGGGGGGGAATCCATTCCCGTCGATCCTCCTGTTCCACTATTTTTGCCACTCAACAGGATGATCTCACAGCTTGGGTCTCGCCTGTATCCTGGTGGCATAGTTTGCTGCTCCATAGAGGGCGGTTTTATCATTTAGAATGACCTTCACGGGCATTGACTGCATGATCTTTCGCATGGGTCCTTTGTCGAGGAAGGCTTCCATGAAAATGTTTTCCCGTAGCATGGGCAGGATCCGAGGTGCGATTCCTCCACCCAGGTAGACACCGCCTGTAGCCATGATTTTCAAGGCATGGTTGCCCGCTTCCCGGGCATAGAGCCGGGTGAATAGTTGCAGTGATTTTCGGCACAGCGGGTCTGTCGAGTCGAGTGCTGCATCGGAGATGGCGGGGGCTTTGCCTATTTTCTCCATTTGCTCATACAGCCATGAGGGCGTTGGCATATCCTGCTGGTCGAGCAGAAAGTCGTAGATGTTCTCCAGGCCCGGCCCGGAGACCAGACGTTCCCAGCTGACATGCCCGTATCTCTTCTGCAAGACTTGGTACAGCCCAAATTCCAACGGCGTGGCTGGACTGAAATCACTATGCCCGCCTTCCGAGGGAAAGGGGTGGTATCTCTCTCCGCTCCAATAAAGACCCGCTTCACCAAGGCCTGTGCCGGCAGCGATGATGGAACGATTGCCAGTAGCCTTGTCAGCTCCATGACTGAGGGTGAAGAAATCATGCTCTTCGAGTGTCTCTATACCCCAGGCATTGGCTTCCAGGTCATTGATCAGTCGGGTCTGTTTGAAGTTGAATCGGTCGTTGATCCGGTTTGCGGATACACGCCAGGGCAGATTGGTCGTTTCACAGACCTGGTCGATCACCGGCCCGGCAATGCCAAAGCAGGCGCGATCGACCTCCCCGGTGGATATGTGTGTCAGAAAGCGATGCAGTACGGCCTCGATGGAGTCGTAGGACCGGCTGGGATAGGTCTCTTGCAGAAGCAGGTTTAAAGGTGACTCGGAATTTGACTGATAGAGTGCGAGTCGTGTGTTGGTGCCGCCTATATCGCCTGCCAGTATCTGCATCTACTACCTCTTGTGTCATTACTCAGGGGCGAGAGAATACCCTGCTCCGGCTCAATTCTATATAAATTGGTTGAAATTCGCCCCTTAACGGTGGCTTTTGCCGCCACCGGGTGAGTAAACTAGTCACCATGGATGTTTCACCCATACTCGATCCCCTGAACGATGCGCAACGCGAGGCGGTAACCGCACCTGTAAGCAATCTGTTGGTGCTGGCCGGGGCCGGCAGCGGAAAGACCCGGGTGTTGGTGCATCGGATTGCCTGGCTGTTGGCGGCTGAGGCCGTATCGACCTGGTCGATCCTGGCGGTCACCTTTACCAACAAGGCCGCGAAGGAGATGCGCTATCGTATCGAAGAGCTGCTCGGTCAGCCATTGGGTGGCATGTGGGCCGGTACCTTTCACGGCTTGGCGCATCGCCTGTTGCGGGCGCACTGGAAGGAAGCGGGACTGCCGCAGAGTTTTCAGATCCTCGATTCCGACGACCAGTTTCGCCTAATCAAGCGCCTGCTGAAGAATCTGGATCTGGATGAGGCCCGGTGGCCACCGAGACAGGTCCAGTGGTTCATCAATGGCCGCAAGGATGAGGGGTTACGGCCCCGGCACCTGGATGATGGCGGCGATCCCTATCAACAGCAGATGATCCGTCTCTACGGCGAATATCAGGATGCCTGTGAACGGGGTGGGCAGGTCGATTTCGCGGAGCTGCTGATGCGCGCCCATGAGCTGTGGCTGGAGAGACCGGATATCCTGCAGCACTATCAACAGCGCTTTCAGCATGTACTGGTGGATGAGTTTCAGGATACCAATTCGATCCAGTACGCCTGGCTCAGAATGCTTGCGGGACCACGAAACAACCTCTTTGTAGTGGGTGACGATGACCAGTCGATCTACGGCTGGCGCGGTGCCAGGGTTGAGAATATCCAGAGCTTTCAGTCCCACTACGAAACAGTCAAGTTGGTACGTCTGGAGCAGAACTACCGTTCCACCGGCAATATCCTGAATGCCGCCAATGCCCTGATTAACAACAATCCTTCGCGCCTGGGTAAGCAATTATGGACACGGGATGGTGAAGGAGAACCGATCAAACTCTATGCCGCCTTCAATGAGATCGACGAGGCGCGATTTGTCGTAGAGAGGATCCGACGCTTTATCGATGAGGGCAACAGCCAATCGGAGGCTGCCATACTCTATCGCACCACCGCCCAGTCCCGTCTGTTCGAAGAGGCGCTGTTGCAGGCGGCCGTTTCCTATCGCGTCTATGGCGGTTTACGCTTTTTCGAGCGGGCGGAGATCAAGGATGCCCTTGCCTATCTGAGATTGATCAATAACCCACAGGATGACGGAGCGTTCGAGCGGGCGGTGAATATGCCGCCGAGGGGAATCGGACCCAAGACTATGGATGCCGTACGTGCCCATGCCAGGGATTTTGACTGTCCCCTATGGCAGGCCGCCTCGGAGCTGTTGCAGGGGGGCGTCATGGCAAAGCGGGCGGCAACTGCATTACAGGGTTTCCTCGACCTGACCGAAGAGCTTCGGGTGAGTTGTGCGAACCTTTCACTGCCGGAAACGGTTGAGCAGGTACTGCAGGCCAGTGGACTGCCAAGTCATTTCGACAAGAGCCGCGATGGCAAGGGTATTGACCGCAAGGAGAACCTGGAGGAGCTGGTTAACGCTACCCGCCAATTTGGCTACGAGGCAGATGATGCCGATGAAATGGATGAGCTGTCCACCTTTCTCTCCCACGCCGCATTGGAGGCGGGCGAGGCCCAGGGGAATCCCTCCGAACCCTGTGTACAGCTGATGACCCTACACGCGGCGAAAGGCCTCGAGTTTCCGCTGGTTTTCCTGGTGGGTATGGAGGAGGGACTGTTTCCTCACAGCATGTCGGCGGATGATCCGTCACGCCTGGAGGAGGAGCGGCGACTCTGTTATGTGGGGGTAACCCGCGCGATGCGTCAACTCTACCTTTGTCATGCAGAGAGTCGGCGCTTGCACGGCAGTGACAGCTATCCCCTCCCCTCACGCTTTATTCGGGAAATGCCGTCGGAATTGATGTCGGAGGTACGTGCCGGCGCCGCCATCAGCCAACCGGTATATGGCAGTCCACCCCACCTGGAGGTAGGCGAGCTGAGTGGATTCAGTCTGGGACAGCGGGTGCGCCACACCAAATTTGGCGAGGGTGTGGTATTGAATGCGGAAGGTCAGGGTCGCAGTGCCCGGGTACAGGTCAATTTCGAGGAGGTGGGAAGTAAGTGGCTGGTAGTGGCCTATGCCAATCTTTCTCCCTGTTGAGATCTGTCTTGTTCGGTAGAAGGGCTAAACTACCCCTTTGTATTTGTCTATAAATGAGGACTGCCTCGACAATTTCCGGCATTGCCGGGGCCGGTCACAGCGCCACCGGTTTAGTCTGCGAGGTCTGAAAAGGAACAACGGACGTCATCCGTGGTGGCATTGAATCATGCGATATCCGGATCAGCCGGGGTATGGTTGTTCATTTTTGATGTTCGATAAATAACATAAATGGAACAGGAGAGAGGTATGAAACGTCGTGAATTCATTAAGCGTGCAGGTAGCGGAACCCTGGCCGTAGGCGCCGGTATGGCAGGTCTCCGGGTCGCTGAGGCGAAACCGCAGATCAAATGGAAGATGGTCACCACCTGGCCGAAAAACTTTCCAGGGCTGGGCACCGGCGCCAACAAGCTGGCTGAGGTGATCAATGAAATGAGTGGCGGTCGCATGCATGTCAAGGTATACGGCGCCAAAGAGCTGGTGCCGGCCTTTGAGGTGTTCGATGCGGTTTCGAGAGGTACCGCTGAGATTGGGCATGGCGCCGCCTACTACTGGAAAGGGAAAAGCGAGACGGCCCAGTTCTTTTCCACTGTGCCATTTGGTATGACGGCTCAGGAGATGAATGGCTGGCTCTACTTTGGCGGAGGCCTGGAGTTGTGGCAGGAGCTGTATAAACCGTTCGGCCTGATTCCTGCGCCCGGCGGCAATACAGGTATGCAGATGGGCGGCTGGTTCAACAAAGAGATCAACAGCGTCGGAGATCTGAAAGGCCTCAAGATGCGTATACCCGGACTCGGTGGTGAAGTGCTCAAGCGTGCCGGTGGGACACCGGTCAATCTGCCTGGGGGGGAGCTGTTTACCTCGCTGCAATCGGGTGCGATCGATGCTACCGAGTGGGTCAACCCTTATAACGATTTGGCCTTTGGCCTGTTTAAAGCGGCCAAATATTATTACTACCCCGGCTTTCACGAGCCAGGCACGACCCTTGAGGCAATCATCAATCAAAAGGCCTATGATGCACTACCCAAAGATCTGCAGTCGATCGTAATCAATGCCTGTAAGATAGCCAACCAGGAGATGCTGGCGGAGTATACGGCACGTAATCCGGCAGCCTTGAAGACGCTGGTCGAGAAGCATAAGGTGGATATTCGCGTCTATCCCGGTGACGTTCTGGATACGCTGCGCAAATATTCAAATGAGGTAGTGGAGGAGCTGGCTGCCAAGGATGCCTTTGCCAAGAAGGTGTATGACTCCTACATGAATTTCCTCAAAGGCTCGCGTGAATGGGGGTCCATTTCCGATTTCGCCTACCTGCAGGCACGCGACAAGGCATAGTGCGGCTATCGCAACCTGACCCACACATCAATCTTAAATCCGGCGGCAGATCCTGCCGCCGGGGACTTGCTGGCAGGCCTGTCGCAATGGTGTGGTCTGGAGCATGTCATTGGATTCTTCGGCGCTCCCTGTCAGTGGTATGTTGAAACTGCCTCCGCTCTCTCTCTATGTCCATATACCCTGGTGCGCTCGGAAGTGCCCCTATTGTGATTTCAACTCACATCCACAAAAAGGGGTACTGGAGGAGATGGCCTATGTGGATGCCCTGCTACAGGATCTGTGTACGGAACAGGTGTCGGTTTCAGAGCGACCTGTGCAGAGTATCTTCATAGGGGGCGGCACGCCGAGCCTGTTTTCAACAGAAAGTATCAGGCGGTTGTTGTCAGGTGTGGCAGGGTGCATTACTTTGGCTGAAGATGTGGAGATAACCCTGGAAGCCAATCCCGGCGCGTTGGAGTCCGAACGTCTGCCTGGTTACCGGGAAGCGGGTGTCAATCGTCTCTCTCTTGGGGTACAGAGCCTGAATCCTGAATCGTTGCAGGCCCTCGGACGTATCCATGGTTCGGATGAGGCCTTTGCGGCTGTGGAGAGAGCGGTGCGATGCGGATTCGAGCGAATCAACCTTGATCTGATGTTCGGCCTGCCGTCGCAGACTCCGGAGATGGCTCAGGCGGATCTGACGGCAGCCATCGGATTGGCTCCGGGACATCTCTCATACTATCAGTTGACGCTGGAGCCCAATACGCCTTTCCACCAATCACCCCCCCAACTGCCGGAAGAGGATAGTCTTTGGCGGATGCAACAGCAGGGGCATGAGATGTTGCTGGAGGCGGGATTCGAACAGTATGAGATTTCGGCATTCTCTCGTCCGGGGGAGCGCTGCAGACACAATCTCAACTATTGGCGCTTCGGTGACTATATCGGTATTGGTGCGGGGGCGCACAGTAAAATCACTACCCGGGACGGCATCATCATGCGGCGCTGGAAAAGACGCCATCCCAATGATTATCTTGCCGCCGGGGCAGGAGCACAGCCGTTCCTTCTGGGCGAGCGGGCATTGCGACCGCAAGACCTGACGGTCGAATTCATGATGAATGCGCTTCGTTTGAACGATGGCGTGGAGGAGGAGCTGTTCAGCGCAACCACGGGCCTGGCTCTCGATTTCATACGGGAGTCATTGGAAACTGCGATCAAAAAAGGGCTGCTCCACCCCGTTCACGGGCGGCTCTGCCCCACACCTTTGGGATTCAGGTTCCTAAATGAGCTGATCCCGATTTTTGAAGTTACCGACGCTACTTAAATATTTCTTTACATACCGGGCGTAAGGTATTAATTTAAGCGGACATCATAAAAATAAGAACTGATTCGACTAAGGAGTTTCAGCGACCCCTCGTCTAATCTGGATACGCGAGCTGATACGCAGGGAGCGCATCGGACCCAATGTCCGATCTGATCGCTAAGTCGAAGAAGGGGATTAGTGGTCTTTAGATTCCAGTCCAACTTGAGTATTTGGGGGATCCGGCGCTTTCAGCGCCACGACGATGATATGCAACTGAATGGCAAAGTTGCTGCCACTATGGCGGTACTATTTCTATGCCTATTCACAGTGGACGTGTATCTGAATTATCGCCCGATCAGTGTTGGCGGAAATCCCGTTGCGGAATCGGTGGCAGTCTCACCTGCCGAGCTACAACTCAATCTCCCACAACGGCAATCCGATGCCGGTGAAGCCCCTTCCGCTGGCGTGGGGTCCGGTCCGCAGATAGAAAGCCATGCCGACAAGCAGCTGATGGCTATCGTAAAACAACGCTCCACCTTCTACGCACTGGGTTTTTTGCTTGGCTTGTTCCTGTTTTCATGGTTATTGAACAAGAATTTGCTATTTCCCATATCACATCTCAAGCAGGTTGCGATGGAGCTTGCCCGAGGCAACTATCTGGCGGCAGCCAACCTGCCGGAGCATGACCAATTATCGCATGTCTCTCAAGCCTTCAAATCCATGGCTGAAGAGATTGCAAAACGCGAAGAGCTGGTGAATAGACAGAAAGCACTCTATGCGACGCTTTCACAAACCAGTAAGACGATTCTGCGCAATCGATCGCCGCAGGTGCTTTTTGAGCGTGTATGCGACATTGCCGTGACATTTGGCGGTTTTAATGCCGCATGGATTGGCGAGGTCAATGAAATTGGTAAAAATATCATGCCTATTGCCAGTGCCGGGATCAATCTGGAAAGTCTTAAGGCCTGCACATTCGAACTAGACCTGACCAATCCTCAGGCAGACAGTCCGCTGGCTATCTCAGCGTATGGAAAGTGTCCGTCGGTAATCGATGAAATCGATGCCGACCCGGGGAAAACCCCCTGGCATCGTTTAGCGCAGCTCAGCGGCAGCCGTTCGGCGGCGGTATTTCCCATCGTTACTAACCAACAGGTGGTTGCGACGCTTACTGTCTACGCACAGGAGCGCCACTACTTTACCCTCACGATCCATGATCTGTTGGATGAAATGGTGAAGGATCTGGCCTTTGCGATAGAGAATTATGAGCGTACCCAAGCGCATAAGGTGGCGCATAAGTCCCTCGAGAAATCCTCCGGCCAGCTCGAAGCAGTAAATAAAAAGATGTCGCTGATACTGGAGTCAACAGGGGAAGGCATATTCGGAATAGATGAGCGGGATGGCTGCACCTTCATAAATAAGGCGGCGGCGGAGATGCTGGGTTATCCCCAGGATGAATTACTGAATCAACAGATTCATAAACGGGTTCGAATGTTCGACGAAGCCGGGAAGTCCTTCAATAGCGCAGTACTGCAGCGAGGCGAATCGGTTCGGGTCAAAGATGAATCATTCTTAAGAAAAAACGAGACGCTTTTTCCGGTTGAGTATTCAACTTACCCGATTAAGGAGGAGGGTCGGTTCAAAGGTTCGGTGACGGTGTTCAGGGATGTAACTTCCACCCGTTCGATGATGCGGGAAATGCGTTTTCTTGCAACCCATGACTCCTTGACCCATCTGTTGAATCGCCATGCCTTCGATCAAAGTTTGCGACAGGCATTCGCCAACTGCAGGGATCATGGAATGCAGCATGTATTGCTGTATATGGATCTGGATCAGTTCAAACTGGTGAATGATACATGCGGCCATGTGGCGGGAGATATGATGTTACGCCAGCTCTCTCACCGGCTGCAGCGCACCATCGGAAGCGATGATGTGTTGGCCCGCTTGGGCGGGGATGAGTTTGGTTTATTGATGGAGAATTGCCAGCTTGATCGGGCGCAACGCCTCGCGACCAAGATCTGCAGCGTGGTCAAGGATTTTCGTTTCACATGGGAAGGTAGAACCTTCTCTACCGGAGTGAGCATCGGTATCGTTGCGATAGGACCTAATACGGAAAGTCCCCACAGTGCACTCAGTTCGGCCGATGCCGCCTGTTATGTGGCCAAGGATATGGGAAGAAACAGGATTCATGTCTTTCAGCCCTACGATGAGGAGATCAAGCGGCAGCAGGGAGAGATGCGTTGGGTGGGCAGAATCGAAAGCGCCATGGATCAACAGCGATTCTCTTTGTTGCAACAGCCGATTATGTCCCTGCGCAGTACGGCAATCGGTGATGAGCATATTGAGGTGCTGCTGCGTATGCAGGATGAGCGTGGTAAACAGATCATGCCGGGTGCGTTTATCCCTGCCGCGGAGCGTTACAATATTATGGGAAGCCTTGACCGCTGGGTAATCAGTCATGCCTTCAGGTGGCTGTCGGAAAATCCCCAGCGTTTGGATGAGCTGGGACTCTGTGCCATCAACCTTTCCGGCCAGTCCCTGGGCGACGGCAGTTTGCACGAACATATCTTGGAGCAGTTGCGTAAGTTCAGCCTGCCTGCGGAGAAGATCTCGTTTGAAATTACAGAAACCGCGGTTGTCAGCCGGCTTGATCAGGCGGCTCGGTTTATCAGTCTGTTGAAGCGCCGGGGATTTCGTTTTGCACTGGATGATTTCGGCACCGGTATGTCATCTTTCTCCTACCTTAAACGCCTGCCCGTTGATTACCTGAAGATCGACGGCAGTTTTGTTTCAAACATGGTGAATGACCCGGTTGACAAGGCGATGGTGGAGTCGATCAATGAAATCGGTCACCTGATGGGGCTGCAGACCATCGCCGAATACGTGGAGGATGATCAGACCCTGGAGCAACTGATCGATATCGGGGTGGATTATGCCCAGGGATTCGGGGTTGTGCGTCCGATGCCTTTGCAGATGGCCGGCTCAGGTCCGCTCAATGCAGCCTAATACCTGTCCACACTGATCCATTCGGTACCAGGGTCTCGATCGATCGTATAAAAGTCTCTTCAATTCGGCCGCGGGCCGGTCATCAGTCGATCCGGCACTGATTCATAAAGGCTTCCAATCCTACCTCTTCTGCATAGCCTTTAAGCAATTTTGGTCTTGGTCCCTTTTCCTTGACTTCGAAAACCCGGTCGGGATTGCTTGGTAAGTTGCCGTATTTCCCGGCCGGTATCTTTATGGTCGCAGCCGTTTTTTGGTTTCGTTGACCCCTGCGCGCGGCTCTCTTCCGCGTTGAACGCTTCGTTTTGGTTTTGTCGGATTTGCCTGCGATCTTCTGAATTATGCGGCTGACCCTCTTATAGTTGTGTCGTATATAGGCCGCGAAATTTATATCGTATCTTTCAGTATCTTATCGATCTGGGTATTGGCGCTGGCAAGTGCCTTCTTGACTGTTTCGGCCTTTTTTGCTCATTTTCCAGGCGTGCAATCTTTGCTCGAAGGCTCTCGATCTCTTTCTTTATGTTCGACATACTTCCAAGCCCTTATAGTGATTTCCAGAAATTCGCGGTCAAAGGCCACATCAACGCAGTGATTCTAAGGTGGCTTTGGGATCAATAGCAAATGCGGCAATGGGGATAGATGTATGAACGAGAACTATGAACCTGTGGCATGCGCCCACCACGAGACTTATCAGTATGCTGTCATGAGAAAGTTGATGTTGGATCTCAGCTGGCATGATGAGGCGGGTGTGAAGCATCGGGCGAGGGTGTTGCCGATCGATGTTGTGACTCGGGACAGGGCTGAATTTTTAGTGTTGAAGCAGAAAGATGGGTCGATTGAGTCTGTTAGGCTGGATCGAATTGTAGAGGCGTGTAGCGTCGATCGCGGTGAGAGCCTGCTGGATTGACAGTGTATAGTCAAAATATTGCCATATATATGGGAATTTCAGTATGCCTATGTATTTATTGGAAAAACCCACTTAATTAGTTGCAATATCATACTATTTCAGGAATTTCCGTCGGGGACATAGTGGAGTTGCTGTGATAGCTTTTCCTATATAAGTGAAGAATCAGGATTGACTGATGACGCAGCTAAGTAACCGAAACTTGGATTTCGATCACCTCCTCCAATTGGCTGAGAGGGATCCGATGCGTTTCGAGAACATGCGCCAGGCAGCCATCGATGATTTTATCTCCACGCTGCCGGTAGAGAGGCAGAAACGGATGCGACAGCTGCAATGGCGGATAGATCAGGAGCGCAGAAACCGGTCCCCTCTCAGCGCTTGTGTAAAGATCTCCAATATGATGTGGGATCACATGATCGGTCCAAAGGGCTTGTTGGGCTACTTACAGGGAGATGTCAAACTCAGTACCGATGTAACCAAGAGGGGGTGTAGAATACTCGATTTTCCGGTCAAGCCATCGCGCCAGTAACGAGACTTGCCTTGGCGAACGACTTGGCATATCATTCCGCTCTTCCCTGCCCCGGAGAGGGCAGATTGTCAACGATGTCCTTCTCAAAAGAGAGTCAGTCATGAAGCCGGATATTCATCCTCGTTACGAGGAGATTAAAGTCGTATGTAGCTGTGGTAATGAGATCCTGACGCGTTCCACGCTAGGTCAGGAGGAGCTCCACGTAGAGGTATGCTCATCCTGTCATCCGTTCTATACAGGTAAGCAAAAGATCGTCGACACCGCTGGGCGTGTGGACAAATTCCGCAGGAAGTACAGCCGCTGATCCACAACAGTGCCGCTATGTAGTTGCATGGCGATCCTGATCGATATTTTCAGATGGGCTCCGCTTTGCGGGGCCTTTTTCCTGTCCGCACTTATCATCCCCTCCTATTCTCATGCAGTAAGCTGCTCACCCTGTAGCGCCGGCCTGCTCGAAGTCTCTTCCATCTATGATGGTGATACCTTGCGTCTTGAGGATGGACGAAGGGTTCGATTGATAGGCGTGAATACACCGGAACTTGGACAGGGAACAGCCGCTGAGCCGAATGCTGAAGAGGCCAAACACCTGCTTGAAATATTGGTAAAGCGGAGCGGCGGTTCCGTCAGAATCTGCATGGATGCCGAACGACGGGACAAGTATGGCCGTCTGCTGGCTCACCTGTACGATCATCGCGGCGATAGCATCAATCGTCAGATGTTAAGGCAAGGGGCCGGATATCTGGTCGTTGTCCCGCCTAACCTGAGAAACCATGAGTGCTACAAACATGCGGAAAAAGAGGCTCGCAAGGGTGAGAAAGGCGTTTGGCGCCTCCCCATCGGTGATGCATCGAAACTGAATGGCAATGAGACCGGTTTTCATATTCTCAACGGATATATCAAGCGCGTAGGCCAGAGTCGCAGTGGTGTTTGGCTGAATCTTGATGGTGGATTGGCTTTACGAATAACCTGGGATGATTGGGAGCGGTTTGGGATCGATGATCCGGAATCTCTCCTCTACACACCCCTCGAGGTGCGTGGATGGATCTATCATCGAAACGGCAACCAGCGGATACGGGTGAGGCATCCCTCATCCATTCATTGGCTGGAGCGTGAATGAATCCTTCTCCAGAGACTGTTATGGGCCACTCCAGCCTGGTGTATCTTACCGCAATCTTTTAGCGCGTCATGGAAGGTTTATTGCGGCTGATGATTTCAGCATCTAGCAGGGCCGGCCCAAGACCGGGTGGCATTGTTTATTCCGACATGAACGAGGTCAAAAAAACGGCATGAATTTCCGCATCCCATTCATGACCGGACTAACCGTATGTGACATGGCGCCCACGTCATTCGTCATTACACCCACATTTCGCGTGAGGTGATTCATATTGCCGTTCATCCCCTGCACCTGAGTGGTAATGGCTTTCATGTTCTTGTTTGTCTGCGCCATTTGCTGATTCATTTCAGTAACACCTCCTGACATGGCGTGGGTATCGTTGCCGATCGATGCAATATGGTGCCTTATCTGGTTCATATCGGCGGACATGCTGGTCATGGAGCGTTCCATGATGTGAACCACGTAGAAGAGATAGATCAGGGCGGCGATTGCGATCAAGGTACCCGGCAAGGAAAAGAGCTTGATTCGCTGAATCCTGTACGTCTGCTCCTTCTCTATGGCTTCAAGTCTTTCCAGCAGCAGTTTCTCCTTCTCTTCCGTCTCTGAATGGCTCTGCTCGAAGGCCTGGGTCAGCCGTTCGCTGAACTCCTCAATGATCTTTTCCTGGTGATCTTCACGCTCACGACTATCTTTATGGATCTTATCGAATACCGATTGCAAGCCTTGCAGCAGGCCAGGCAGGACACGAGTCTCGGGTGACTGCTTGGTCGGTTCGACAATCTGGTCCTTGGAATTTTTTACAGATTCAGCCGCCTGTTTTTTACGGGTTGCCGCAGACTGCTTTTTGGTGGGCGGCTTCTTTCGGCTGGTTGCGGCACTGGAGGCGCGCTTGGTTTTGGCGGGTGCAGCCTTCTTTTTACTGGTTTGACTAGCCATAGGTCTCTTCCGGATTCCACGTGAGTCAATCAGTATATAATAAATTTCTGATTTATTCCCGGATACCTGTCACGCTTTTTTCCTATAATCACTCAAGGCTCCGCGAGTAATCCATCGATGGCTTCGATCACCTCATCACTGTCCCAGTTGAGGGCCCTGTTTGCGGTGTAACGTACCCGCCCCTGCCTGTCGATGATGAATGAGCTGGGAAAGCTGAATACCCGCCAGGCCAGGGATGTCAGCCCATCCTGGTCCATCAGGACCGGGAAGTCGACGGGCCTCTCCTCGAGAAACGCTTCAATCTCCTCAGTCGACTCGCGAAAATCGACCGACACTATGCTGACATCCTGATATTTGTAGTGGGCCTGAAGTCTGTTCAACGAAGGTATCTCCTCGACACAGGGTGGACACCAGGTCGCCCAGAAATTGACCAGGATAACCCTGTTGTCTAATCCTTCGATATCGAGGTAATTATCGTGGCTGTCCGCCAGTCGCAAGGGGGGTGCAGGCTTATATTGATCTACGGTCGTCAGGGTGTACAGGTTGCCGGTGGGTATCCGTGTCGGTTGCAGTGGTGTCTGTGTCGCGGATTTTGGGTGGCTATCCAGCAGTCTGGCCAGGCTGGGCAGTTGCATGGGTATTCTGGCAACTATCTTTGCTTCCTGCTCGTCAGGTTCGCCTTCGCCCATGATGAACCAATCCCTTGCTTTTGGCACCAGGTAAACATAGGTGGGTGAACCTGCTTGCCAAAGGGCAGTGACCATTTGCTTCAATCGCCAGCGCTGACTGCCAAGTTCTGGTTGGTAGATTACCAACGGAACATTGGTGACGTTAAGTATTGGGTCCAGTTCCGGCGCCTCTCCAGCCATTGGGGCAGCGCCGAACAGGTTAGGATAGAAGAGTATTGCGCCCAACAGGCGTGATGCTTTGTGGGCGGTTTGCCAACGGTTGACGCCCCGTAACAGAGGCAGGGGCATGCGATCGTAGCTGGCGAGCAAAATCTTTTTTGTGGTCTTGCTATGGGCGGCTTGGATGACTGCGGCAACACCCTCTCCATCGAGGGTACGGACGTTCTCGCTCGAGCGGGGCAGATAATAGGATTCCAGCAGATCCACGCGCCATGTCTCAATTCCGGAATCTGTCAGCTGCTGCAGCAGACTATCGAAGAGAGGGCGAGGTTCGTCATGATCGAGCAGCCAGATCATAACCATATCTCCTGTCGCCTGATTGATGTCGATAGAGATTTCATTCCCGTGACTGTCGGTCACGGAGTGTTCGATGGCGATGATCGTCTGGCTGTTCAATAACAGCAGGAAAAGTAATATAAGAACTCGCATTATGGTGATGTTAGCCACAGATTTGTGCTATGTGTAGTCTGTGTAAGCATCCGAATGTGTTGTTTTTTATGAGGAGGAGAGAACAGATGAACAGGTTTGCAATGGCAGGGTTGCTGTGCTGTATTCCTTTTACAGCCCTGAGCGCGATTGTCGGGGAGGAGGTTGTGTACCGTCACGGTGATACCCGGATGAACGGCTATCTTGCCTATGATGACGCGATCGGGAAAAAGCGCCCCGGTATTCTGGTAGTACATGAATGGTGGGGCCACAATGCTTATGCTCGTAGCCGTGCCGAGCAGTTGGCTGCGATGGGGTATACGGCCCTGGCGGTGGATATGTATGGCGAGGGCAAACAGGCGGACCACCCCAAGGATGCGGGACGGTTTGCCGGTGAGGTGAAAAAGAACATGGAGACGGCCGGTTCCCGCTTCCAGGCAGCGACAGAATTGTTACAGAACCATAAAACGGTAGCCCGGAATGAGATTTCCGCGATCGGATACTGTTTTGGTGGCGGCATGGTTTTGGAGATGGCAAGGCGCGGCCATGATCTCGATCTGGTGGCCAGTTTTCATGGCAGTCTGCCGACATCAACGCCAGCGGCGAAAGGAGCGGTAAAGGCCGAGGTTCTGGTCTTCAACGGCGCGGACGACCCCTTTGTAAAACCGGAGCATATAGAGGCCTTCATGGCGGAGATGGATCGGGCCGAAGTGAAGTACAGCTTTACAAACTTTCCTGGCGCCAAGCACTCATTTACCAACCCGGAGGCCGATAATTTTGGTAAGAAATTCGATTTGCCGCTGCAGTACGATGCAATGGCCGATAAACAATCCTGGGAGGCCTTGTCGAAGGCATTGGATGTGATATATGCGAAGTGAGCACTGACCGGATCAATCCTTTACACACCGTACCCTGCGGCAGATGCTTTCAGCCCTGTTGTTCGCATGAGTTTCCATATAAATCGCAAAGTGGATTTTTTCCGTGTCGATGGGCTCGCCACGCTCCAGTGCTGTTAGCACATCTTCGGGTAAGTGGCGTAACCAGGCCTGGACAAACCGGTTTTGTCCACCTTGAATCTCACAGCGTTCTGCATGGGCAAGCTGGTGCAGTAGTCTGATCGTCAAAACCGGGGCATGAGGGTTGGTCCAGATATCGACTTGATCCTTGCTGGCGCAATAAATCACTCGACAATCGGTGAAGCAGCCGTTTATGAGGGCTTTGCTGTGCGCCAATCGGATGGTGCTGAGGTCGATGCCTGAGAAGAATACCGCCAGCTTATCCTGTGAGGCCTGCGGCAGGTGTGCAGGTGCGCCGGTCTGATGTCTTTCTATCTCACCGATGAGTCGTTTAAATTGATCCAGCAATTGTTGGTTTTTTGTGGTGAACAGTCTGCTTGATGACCTGTCGTGTCTGGGGCGTTCATGCCGATTGTCGCGGCAGGCTGAAAAGCTTGGGCCGGTGCTGTGGGCGAAGCGTTGAATAACCTCGAACCCCCCGGGGCACTCTTTGCGCGAAACAAAACAGGGTAGGCGGTTGGTTTCCCGATAATCGTTGCAGACAGTAACCGCCATCTGGCGATTGCTGCGCTGTGCGGGCTCCATCTCCGCTTGGCTGTTGCCAAGGATAAAGAGGGTCAGGCAGATTGTCGTGATATTCCGGAGGCGCATGGTTCGAATACCGGGTCAGCAAAATGCTAGGGCCCAATCCTCAATCGTGAAGCCGGGACAATACTCTTTACCCTTCAGCATAGACGCCAAAGGATGAGATTTCATCTTATGTTATGGAGAATGGGAAAAGGCCTAAAACGGCTCAGTGATGCATAATCCCCATCATTTCGTCATTATGATTCGTTGTTCAGTACCTGACGCATTTCGGCGAAACGTTTGGCTTCATCCTGGTCGGCCTGGGGATAGCGCGGCTCCATCCCCTCCAGCGTTTTGCGGATAATGCGCGCAACCTGCCAACGCATATAGGGCTTGTCGTCAGCTGGTATGGCATACCAGGGCGCCCAAGGCCTGGAAGTTGCCTTCAGGGTCTGATGATAAGCATGCATATAGCTGTCCCAATGCTGACGCTCCTCCACATCTTTGATTGAGAACTTCCAGTTTTTTCGCGCTTCGTCCAGTCGGGAAAGAAATCGATTGCGTTGTTCTCCCTTGCTGACATTGAGCCAGAATTTCAGGATCACGGTGCCGTTCTCCGACAAGTGCCTCTCATATTGGCGTATGGATTCAAATCGTTGCCGCCATAATTGATCGAGTCCATCCGGAATGTCGATTCGCTGTGCTTCCAGGTACTCGGGATGCACTCTGACCACCAGGGTTTCCTCATAATAGCTGCGGTTGAATATGCCGATGCGCCCGCGCTCGGGAAGTGCCTGTGTGGTTCGCCATAAAAAATCGTGGTCCAACTCCTCTTTGGAAGGCTGTTTAAATGAAAATACCTGGCAGCCACTGGGGTCGACGCCTGTCATTACGGCGCGGATGGTGCTGTCTTTGCCGGCAGCATCCATGGCCTGGAAGAGAATCAGAAGTGAACGGCGATCCTCTGCGTAGAGTCTGCGCTGGAGTTCGTCCAGTCGGTCGATCTCCTTTCCCAGGGCTTTCTTGCAGCCCTTTTTGCCTGGTGTGTCTCCCGGAGGTTCGGTCGTCAGGGCGCTCGGTTTCAGTTGGCCTTTAAAAGGAACGAGATAAGGACTCTTTACTGACTTCATTTCTTATCAATCCTGTCGAGTTCTATAAGCAGCACATAGCCACAACTTGGCTCGGTGCTGCTATAGGCGGTGTGTTTGTGGTGGCTGAGCAGCTATCAGGATGCAACTTCATGGTCTGCACGCTGAGCCGTACTCAAGTTAGCAATTCTGCCATACGGCTTCCCATTTCTGCGGGTGATCTTACCACCCGGGCACCGGCATTTTCCAAGGCCTGGAACTTGGCTTCCGCAGTGCCCTTGCCGCCACTGATGATTGCTCCAGCATGACCCATTCGCTTTCCCGGCGGTGCGGTAACGCCGGCAATATAGGCGACAACGGGTTTATCGATATGGCTTTTAATATACTCTGCCGCCTCTTCCTCGGCAGAGCCGCCGATCTCGCCGACCATAATGATGCCTTCAGTCTTCCCGTCCTCTTGGAACAGCCTCAGGCAATCGATGAAACTTGTCCCGTTTATCGGGTCTCCGCCAAGGCCGACACAGGTGCTTTGACCGAGTCCGGCGAGCGTTGTCTGATGTACGGCTTCGTAAGTGAGTGTGCCGGAACGTGACATGACACCGACTCTGCCCGGCTGGTGGATCGAACCCGGCATGATGCCTATTTTGCAGGCACCTGGAGTAATGATGCCGGGGCAGTTTGGACCGATGAGACGTGCGTCATAGGATTTTAGGGCCTCCTTTACCTTCAGCATGTCGAGAATAGGTATGCCTTCGGTGATGCAGGCTATTACCCGAATCCCAGCATCCGCAGCTTCAATGATAGCGTCGGCAGCGAAAGGAGGCGGTACATAGATCATCGTGGCATCAGCGCCGGTGGTGACGGCCGCGTCATGCACAGTGTCAAAGACCGGTCTGTCAAGGTGTGTCTGTCCCCCCTTGCCGGGCGTTACGCCGCCCACCAGCTGGGTGCCATAGGCAATAGCCTGTTCAGAGTGGAAGGTGCCCTGCTTGCCGGTGAAGCCCTGGCAGATAACACGGGTGTTCTTGTCGACGAGAATACTCATTGCTTTAGTTTATTCCTTGCTGATTGATCAGGCTGCTGCGGATACGGCTTTTTTCGCGGCTTCGGTAAAGTCATTGGCAGTGAGAAAATCGAGGCCGCTGGCTTCCAGCATTTCGAGTCCTTGCTGGGCATTGGTGCCTTCCAGCCGTACTACCACAGGTGCCGTGACGCCAATGGTACGAGCGGCAGTTATAATACCTTCCGCGATCAGGTCGCAGCGGACGATGCCGCCGAAGATATTGACCAGTACCGTTTTGACCTTGACGTCGGATAGGATCAGCTTGAACGCCTCTGTTACCCTTTCCGCGGTTGTGCCTCCTCCGACGTCGAGGAAGTTGGCGGGTTCGCCGCCATGCAGCTTTACCATATCCATGGTCGCCATCGCGAGGCCGGCGCCATTCACCATGCAGCCGATATTGCCGTCCAGGGTAATGTAGTTCAGATCATGTATAGCGGCGGCGGCCTCTTTTTCATCCTCCTGTGTGATATCGCGCAATGCCGCCAGCTCCTGGTGGCGGTACAGGGCATTGCTGTCCAGATTGATCTTCGCGTCCAGGGCGACAAGATCACCGGATGAAGTGACTATCAGCGGATTTATTTCGATCAGGCTGACATCCTTGTCCAGATAGAGCTGATAAAGCGCCATCATTATTTTCGAAAACTGTTTTATCTGGCCGCCTGCCAGGCCGAGGCCGAATGCGAGCTTGCGGCATTGGAAGGGTAGCATTCCGGTTGAGGGATTGACCGTCGTTGTAAGGATCTTCTCCGGAGTTTCCGCGGCAACCTCCTCGATATTCATGCCGCCGGCGGCCGAGGCCATGAAAGTGATGCGTGAACGAGACCGGTCCAGCAGGGCGCCTAGGTAGAGTTCCCTGGCAATGTCACTCCCCTCCTCCACCAATATCGAATTCACAGGCAGTCCCTGCGGCCCCGTCTGCTTGGTGACCAAGGTCATTCCCAGAATCTCACGGGCAGCCTCTTCCACCTCATCCAGAGAGCGCGCCAACTTCACTCCGCCCGCTTTGCCGCGACCACCGGTATGGGCTTGAGCCTTTACGACCCAGATGTCGCAGCCAAGTCCCTGTGCTGCGGTTCGGGCGTCGTTAGGGCTTGAGACGGACTGGCCTTGCGGTACAGGAATGTCGTAACTGGCAAAGAGCGATTTTGCTTGGTATTCGTGTAGGTTCATGATGGTGCCTTTGGTGTTTTTTTACTTTTACTGCCCTCTTGTTAGGTTTATGGGCATATAAATCGTATTATGAATGGAGAAGTCGGTTTTTTATAGTGCTTTGCACAAAAAATCCAGTTGGCATACGGCTTGGAAGTCAGTTGACGCAATGAGGACAGGTGGGTTTGTGGAGCAAAATCGTTATTCGGCAATCTTGATTTCGAGAATCATTACATTTTCAAATGTAACCATAATAAGGCGATAAATGCTTATAAAATTTGATAATTGCTAGTAAAAGTAGCCATATTCTGTCTTCGTGCATAATACCTCCTTAAGCTTTTTTTGATGCAATAGCCATTGTTTGTTAGGGTACGCCTCCCTATGCCCGATTCTCTGGTTGTTTGTGAGGTGTCTGATAAATAAATCGAGTCACTATCGACTGCCGGTGGTTATGGGCTGCATTTTCCAACCATATGAGGGGTCTTGGATCGTATTATTGATCTCTTGAGGAGACGACTATGCTGCTTAATTCCCAATCAACCAGATCATTGTTGCGTGCAGTAGATTTTGAGTATGCACCACAGCGCTTCACTGTCTATACGGCCCGCGACCTGGACCGTATCGTTCAGCTGGAGCGCCTCCCCGCTGATTTGCGTTACGAGATGAAGGTTGTCTCTTCCGTATTGCCGTTTAGGGTCAACGAGTATGTGTTGCGTGAGCTGATCGATTGGGAACGGGCGCCCGAAGATCCGATGTTTCAGCTGACCTTTCCCCAGCGTGGCATGTTGTCGGATGCGCATTTCAACCGTATGGCGATGGCGATCGGCTCCGGATTGGAAAAGAAGGAGCTGCAGGTGGTGGCCAATGAGATCCGTGCTGAGCTCAACCCCCACCCGGCGGGGCAGCTGGAGAATAATCTTCCGCGGGACGAATATGGTGAGCCCATTAACGGCCTGCAGCACAAGTATAAGGAGACCGTGCTGTTTTTCCCCAGTCAGGGACAAACGTGCCACAGCTACTGCACTTTCTGCTTCAGATGGGCGCAATTCATCGGCGACAAGTCCCTACGTATTGCAACGACCGAGGCGGAAAAGCTCTACAGCTATCTGCGACACCATCCGGAGGTGACGGACCTCCTGGTGACCGGTGGTGATCCGATGGTGATGAAAAGCAAGCAGTTAAAGGCCTACCTGGAGCCGCTGCTCCACCCCGAGTTCAGTCATATCCAGACGATTCGTATCGGAACCAAGGCGTTGACATTCTGGCCTCATCGCTTCATTTTTGATGACGATGCCGACGAGTTGATTGAATTGCTTCATCATTTGGTATTGGCGGGCAAACATGTCGCAATCATGGCCCATTACAATCACTGGCGCGAAATGGATACTGACGTTGCCCGGGCCGCAATTCGCAGGGTACGGGCGACTGGGGCGGAAATCCGCAGTCAGGGCCCATTGTTAGCCCACATCAACGACAATTCAGACGATTGGGCGAAGCTATGGAATGAACAGGTTAAATTGGGAGTTAACCCTTACTATATGTTTGTGGAACGGGACACCGGCGCTCGCCGCTATTTCGAAGTCCCCCTCTACAGGGCATGGCAGATCTATCGTGATGCGATGAAGCAGGTTTCCGGATTGGGACGCACAGCCCGTGGACCCAGTATGAGTGCCGACCCCGGTAAGGTAGAGATTCAGGGCGTCACTGAGATCAATGGAGAGAAGGTGTTTGTTTTACGCTTTATTCAGGCGAGGGATCACGATCTTGTGCAGCGGCCCTTTTTTGCTCAATATGACGAAAATGTCACCTGGTATGATCAGTTGCGGCCAGTTCAGGGGCAGGCACTACCCTTTCTTGAGGCTGCGCGGTAAACCTGCATAATCTTCCCCCATGGTATTACGGCCATATATGGTCAGGATGACCGGTTGTGGATTGAGTTTTTTAAAAAGCAATAATCATCATTTACATAATCTGGTTGATGAACCCCGTTGGCCTCGGGCTATAATTTTGTCACTTATAAAAATTAGTTATATTTGTTTGACTGTTAATTTATACCACATGCGTTGTAGGGTATTGTCGGTTGTTAATGCAATGGACCGATCCTACGCAAGCCTTGAAGTAACTCACGGAGCACAACATGGCGGATAATCAAAAGACCTATACCTTGACGAATGACGAAACCGGGGTGTCGGTAAAGCTACCTGTTCGTGAATCGATCCAGGGTCCCCCGGCAATCGACGTTTCGGCGCTCTACAAAGAGGCCGGGGTCTTCACCTATGATCCCGGATTTATGTCCACGGCGAGTTGCAAAAGCAAGATCACGTTTATTCAGGGTGAGGTGGGTATTCTGGAATATCGTGGCTACCCCATTGAGCAATTGGCCGCTAACGGTGATTTTCTGGAGACCGCTTATCTGCTATTGAACGGCGAGTTGCCGAATGAAAGTCAGCTGCGGGATTTCAATCAACTGATTAACCGCCATACTATGTTGAACGAGACCCTGACCCACTTCTTCGATGGCTTCCACTACAATGCGCACCCCATGGCAATCATGGTCGGTGTGGTTGGCTCACTCTCCGCTTTTTATCACGATTCCCTGGATATCAATGATCCAGAGTTACGCCGGGTTGCGGCTCACAGGCTGATCGCCAAAATGCCGACCATTGCGGCTGCCAGTTACAAGCACAATGTGGGAGAGCCTTTCATGTACCCACGCAATGAACTCTCCTATTGCGCCAACCTGCTTCACATGATGTTCGCTACCCCCTGTGAAGAGTATGAAGTGGATCCGGTTGCGGAAAAGGCGCTGAATCTGCTTTTTATCTTGCATGCGGATCACGAGCAGAATGCCAGTACCTCCACGGTAAGGCTTGCCGGCAGTTCATTGGCAAATCCCTTCGCCTGTATCGCTGCGGGTATCGCATCACTGTGGGGCCCAGCTCATGGTGGCGCCAATGAGGCGGTTCTGGATATGCTGAGCGAGATAGGGGATGTTTCGCAAATCGATAAATATATCGCCAAGGCCAAGGATAAGGACGATGGATTCCGTCTGATGGGATTTGGGCATAGGGTCTACAAGAAGTATGATCCGCGTGCCGGCATAATTCGTGAGGTTTGCCATGAGGTATTGGAAAAACTGGCGGATGCGAACAATCCGATGTTCGAGCTGGCTCAGCGCCTGGAAGAGATCGCGTTGAATGATGAGTATTTCATCGAACGCAAGCTCTATCCCAATGTGGATTTCTACTCCGGTATTATCTATCGGGCGCTGGGCATACCCAACAATATGTTCACCGTGATGTTCGCCATAGCCCGCACAGTCGGTTGGGTGGCGCATTGGCTGGAGATGATGGACGACCCGAGGCAGAAGATCGGGCGTCCGCGTCAGATCTACAAGGGTTACGCCAGGCGTGATTACGTACCGCTAAGCGATCGATGATGTCAATGGTACATACTTAAGACCCGGAGAAGTGTGGTTTAACCGGGAGTATCGACCAGTTGCTGCAGCTGTCTTATGCTGGCGCCCTGAATGGGCTGATTGTCCAGAGGATCCAATGGGTGATTGCGTGGATTTTGTGCCGGCAGTACGACAAGCTCGAAACCGACGCCATCTGCATTGAAGATAAAGCAGGGTACAGATTCCTTTCTGCCGTCACTGAACTGCAACCGGTGCTGCTTTTCCTGCCAGGGTATATGCAGATCACTCAAAGTGAAGAGCAGATCTTCCGGGGTGTCGGCATATAAGTGCAGCTTGACACTGCTGTTGCTGTCGGCCGTGCCATCAAAAACAGCTCCCACTAGCCTGGGCTTAAATTGTATCAATGCCTGCATGGCGTTGAGTGCGCTGAGGCGAAGTGCGCGTAGGGTATCCGTCTGCTTTTTTCCACGGACCAGACGCTGCTGTTCCCTGAGGGCGCTCTCCACCTCTTCGCGGGTAGGCATAAGCTGGCGTTTGGTGATGCCATACTTTGCCGCCGCCTTTTGGCAGGCATAAGTGACGTTGTCAGAGCGCAGCTCTGTCAGAATGCGTGCCGCCTCATATGCAATTAGCCGCTGTAACTCACGTTTTCCCGTCCGCATTTCCGGTTAAAATGGATCTTCAATAGGGGTTATGTTTGAAGGTGAGACGCTCCTTTCGTTTTGCCCGGTACGGCCCGTATCCGGCAATTTTGGGGCATTGTCTATTTCGAATACCTCGAAAATCGCGTTCGCATTGCCGGCGCCCACAGGTTGGCCGGTGTCGACATCAATCCGCATGGTGACCATTTTTGGCGGCATTTCCGGTATGACCTCTTTGATACCGTTTAGTGCCACTCGCATGTAGTCTATCCAGGCGGGAAGTGCTGCCCGGCCCCCTACTTCTCCGCGGCCCAGTGGTTCTACATTATCGAAGCCGAGCCATGTGGTAGTGACCAGGTAGTGGTTGAAGCCATTGAACCAGGCATCACGCTGATCGTTGGTAGTGCCGGTCTTTCCCGCAATATCCATTCTGCCAAGGGAGCGGGCCTTGCGGGCTGTGCCTTGTTGAATTACATCGCGCAGCATCGAATGCATCAGGTATTGGTTTTGTTCGGTTATGGCGCGTTTGGCGCAGCGTGGTATCACGCTTGCCGTCTCTCCATCTGCATTCTTTGTTTCCAGTGGTGTTGCTTCCTCGGTGTGTTGTGAAGCTTTCTCGGCCAGTTGCCGCATCGACTCATCGCACACCTGGGTCGGGTTTGCCTGATAGAGGACATTTCCCTGATCGTCGCGGATCGAGTCGATGACGTGTGGAGGTACATAAAAACCACCATTCGCCAGTACACTATAGCCGCCAGCCATGGCGAGCGGTGTGACAGAGCCGCTGCCTAATGCCAGTGAGAGATCGTGAGGCAGATCATTTTTATCGAAACCGAAGCGGGTGGCGTAGGTGATGGCATGCTTTATCCCTATCTTGCGCAACAGTCGTATGGAAACCAGGTTGCGTGAGTGTGTCAAAGCGTAACGGAGTCGTGTGGGACCAAAAAATTTACCGCTATAGTTTTCCGGACGCCATACGGACTCTAGGCCGTCATCTTCGAAAACCACCGGGGCATCGTTGATCAGGGTGGCAGGTGTAAAGTCCGCTTCCAGGGCGGCGGAATAGATGAAGGGCTTGAAACCTGATCCAGGTTGACGCTTGGCCTGAGTCACACGATTGAATTTGCTGAGATAAAAATCATAGCCTCCGACTAAAGCCATTATCGAGCCATTGTGTGGGGAGACGGAGATAAGTGCGCCTGCTGCGGCTGGAATCTGTGCCAAGCGCCAATAGGGATCACCCTCTTCTGGGGTCTCATGATAGAGGTAGATCAGGTCGCCGACCGAAAGGACCTCATGGGTTTGCTTGGGCGCCTTCTTTTTGCTGTCGTGATCGACATAGGCACTTGCCCAGGAAAGCCCAGGCCATTCGAGTGTTAATCGCTCGCCCTGAGCGGTAAGGACCTCTGCGTTCTGCTCGCCAATGGCCGTAACGATGGCCTTCTTCATGCTTGCCACTTCCGGCAGCTCCTCAAGCAGGGCGATCAGTTCGATATCTTCCTCGATGTCGGCGATATCGTAATGACCGGCAATTCCGCGATAACCGTGGCGCTTGTCATAGGATTGGATAGCTTGCCGAAGGGCGTGATTGGCCGCAGATTGCAGGTGGCTGTCGACAGTTGTGGTGATACTATAACCGCTGGTGTAAGCATCCTGGCCGAAGCGGCTGACTGCCTCCGCTCGGGCCATTTCAGCAACGTAAGGGGCCTCAACTTCGCTCGGGGTGGTATGGAGCTTGGCGGTTATCGGCGCGGCTTTTGCTGTGTCATACTCGAATTGACTGATATAGTTGAGCTCCCGCATGCGGCCCAGAACGTAATTTCGGCGCACCAATGCCCGTGCCGGGTCGGAAATGGGATTGTAGCGGGATGGGGCTTTGGGGAGCCCTGCGATCATGGCGATTTCAGAAAGCTCAAGTTTTTCTACAGGCCGGCCGTAATAGACTAAGGCAGCTGCGCCGACGCCGTATGAACGGTGGCCGAGATAGATCTTGTTAAGGTAGAGTTTGAGTATCTCCTCTTTGGAGAGCATCCGTTCTATCTTCAGTGCGAGAAATATCTCGTTGAGTTTCCGGGTGTAGGTTTTTTTGCTGCTGAGGAAGAAGTTCCTGGCGACTTGCATGGTGATGGTGCTTCCGCCCTGTCTTCGCTCACCCGTGAGCAGAAGCTGTATGGCGGCACGGAGAATGCCTTGGTAGTCTACGCCGGGATGCTGGAAAAAGCGGTCGTCCTCGGCCGCGAGGAAGGCGTTGATCATGATCGGCGGGATTTGATCGAAATCGAGTGGTTCTCGACGTTTCTCGCCAAACTCAGCAATGAGTAGGTGGTCGTTACTGTAGATTCGTAGGGGGACCTGTAGGCGGACATCTTTGAGCGTTTCAATGGATGGCAGCTTGGGTTCAAGGTAAAGATAGGCGCCAAAAAGGGTAACGGCACCTATCAATGACAGGCCGAATAAGAAGTAAACGAGGTATCTTAAGAGTCTGTAAAACGACTTCATGCGCTGGTTCACAGAATTAGTTTATCAGGGCAGACCAGAATGGTCCGTATGAAGGTCGATAGTCTAGCAAATAAAATGTGAGCATTATTAGCTCTTTTGTGAAAAAATGTCTTCACAAAAAAATCATTTGCTGCTATATAGTTACTTACTCTATTTAAAGAGAATCCTAGTTAAGTTCTGCGGCATAAGGATTGTTTAGGTAACCGCATGTCACTATTCGGAAGAAAAAAACCGCCTTTGATAGGCATAGATATAAGCTCTACAGCTATTAAGTTGCTGGAGTTGTCCCGAGCTACTGGGCGTAACGGCGCGAGCTACCGGGTAGAAGCCTATGGGGTCGAGCCCTTGTCAGGTAACGCTGTCGTGGAAAAGAATATCGCGGAAGTCGATGCTGTTGGTGAGGCGATCCGCGCAGCGGTTCGGCGATCCGGCTCCAGAGCCAAACATGCAGCAGTAGCGGTATCCGGTTCTGCTGTCATTACCAAGGTCATCTCGATGCCGGCGGACCTTTCCGACCAGGAGCTGGAAAGCCAGATTCAGCTTGAAGCCGATCAATACATCCCCTATCCCCTGGAAGAGGTTAACCTCGATTTTGAGGTCATCGGCCCTTCAGAGAAAAATGCAGAATTGGTCGATGTACTGCTGGCCGCATCCCGCAGCGAAAATGTCGACGATCGTGTCGCCGCGCTGGAGCTGGCCGGACTCTCCGCCTCGATTGTGGATGTCGAGGCCTATGCCATGGAAAATGCCTGCTCCCAATTGATGGACCAACTGCCTGAGCATGGTGAGGATCAGACGATCGCCATCGCAGACATCGGCGCCACTACAACCACCCTGAATGTCTTGCACAACAATAAGATTATCTATACCCGGGAACAGAATTTCGGTGGCAGGCAACTGACAGAGGAGATCCAGCGACGCTACGGCCTTTCCATCGAAGAGGCCGGCATGGCTAAACGGCAGGGTGGCCTGCCGGATAACTACGTGCCAGAGGTACTGGATCCGTTCAAAGAGGCCATGGCGCAACAGGTCAGCCGGTCGTTGCAGTTCTTTTTCTCCTCAAGTTCTTACAACAGCGTTGATCACATCATCCTGGCTGGGGGCAGCTCATCCATACCCGGCGTCGACGATCTGATTGAGGAGAAGTTGGGGACCCCGGCATCGGTAGCGAATCCGTTTGCCAATATGTCGGTTTCGTCCAGAGTGAAGCCGCAGGCGTTGAGTGCTGATGCACCGGCATTGATGATTGCCTGTGGTCTGGCATTGAGGAGTTTCGACTGATGGCGCGCATAAATCTACTCCCGTGGCGTGAAGCGGAGCGCAAAGAGCGCCAGAAGGAATTCGGCTTGATGGTGCTGGCGGGGGCACTGGTAGCCGCCTTTATCGTATTCGGCGTGCATCAGCTCATCCAGAGCCAGATCGATGCCCAGAATACCCGCAACACTTATTTGCAGAAAGAGATCGCTGCTGTAGAGAAAGAGATCCGTGAAATACAGGATCTCGACAAAACCAAGCAAAATCTTCTGGCCAGGATGAATATCATCCAGGAGCTGCAGAGTAGCAGACCGCAAATAGTGCATCTCTTCGATGAGGTAGTAACCTCACTTCCTGATGGTGTTTTTCTCGATGAAATCCAACAGAAGGGGAGTAGCGTCACATTTACCGGGCAGGCGCAGTCGAATGCGCGCGTCTCGTCCATGATGCGTAATATCGATGACTCAGAATGGCTGGAAAAACCCGCTTTGGTGTTCATCGAAAGTAAAGAGAAGACAGGCACCGGTTACAGCCAGTTTAAGCTGATGGTGAAACAAACCTCCCAGAATGCGGAGGCGGAAGAATGAGCATTATCGACGATCTGAATGAACTCGATTTCCATAATGTCGGGATTTGGCCAACACCGATTAAATTCGTCGTGGTCATATTGGTGGCTGTGTTAGTAATGGCTGCCGGATACTATCTGATCATTGAGGATGATATTGCAAGTTTGGAAGGTGTACAGAAAAAAGAGCAGAAGCTACGAGCGGATTTTGCCAAAAAACAGAGAAAGGCAGCCAGCCTCGATTCCTACCGAAAACAGCTGGAAGAGATGAAACAGTCTTTCGGTACCATGTTGAGGCAGTTGCCCGACAAGACGGAAGTGGCCGAGTTGTTGGTTGATGTGTCTCAGACCGGGCTGGCGTCCGGGCTTGAATTCGAGCTTTTCAAGCCGCTGGATGAGGTACCGAGAGAGTTCTACGCAGAACTGCCGATACAGCTCAAGGTGACGGGGCAATACCATGAATTTGGCCACTTTATCAGTGGATTGGCTGCTTTACCGCGAATCGTGACGATTCACGATATCAAGATAAACAGAACATCCAAAGAGGATGCGAACGCCGATCTGCTGCTAGAGGCGACAGCAAAAACATATCGCTACCTCGATGAAGAGGAAGAAGGTCAATGAGTATGCATAGCCTCAACGACAGAATCCTGGCACTGGTTTCCCTTGTGGCTGTCGCCGCCCTGTCCGGGTGCGCAAATCCTAATCTTGATGAGTTAAGTGGTTTTGTTGCAGAACAAAAATCGAAACCGCCGGAACGTATAGAGCCGCTACCCGAGATCAAGCAGATAGAGACCTTCATCTACTCAGATACGGGGCGCCGAAATCCGTTTCTTGATGTTTACAGTGAGCAGTCTGAAACGGCAAGCGTTGCAGGGAGTGGGGTCAGGCCTGATTTCAATCGGCGTAAAGAGGAGCTTGAGAGCTATCCGTTGGACTCTATTCGGATGGTCGGAACACTGGCGCAAGTCGGGTCCACATGGGGATTGGTGAAGACCAAGGAAGGGACTGTACACAAGGTTAAAAGCGGCAACTATATGGGCCAAAATCATGGTCGTATCCTGCTGATTTCTGAAGACAGAATCGAATTGACTGAGATAGTGCAGGATGGTTCTGGTGGGTATATTGAGCGTCAGGCTTCGCTAGCGTTGGCGGAATAGTCAAGAGGAATTCGAGATGAGGGGTTTGCCAATGGCACTCAGACACAATTGGAAAAGTCATTCAGAAATGAGAGCAGCCGGGAACATGAGGTTCAATGCCGCAATATTGCTATTGACCCTATGGTGCGCTCCGCTGATTGCTTATGCTGAGGCCTCTCTGAAATCCATAGAGTTCTCAGCGCTGCCCGGTGACAGGGTTCAAATTTCATTGGGTCTGTCCGCGCCAGTGGATGATCCGGTCAGTTTCACGACTGAAAATCCGGCACGAATCTCGCTCGATTTTACCGGTGTCAGCAACGACCTGGGATATAAAACCAAGGTTATCGGTGTAGGGCCTGCCCACAGCATTACCGCATTACAGGCGGGTAACCGGACCAGGGTTGTAATCAATCTCACTTCACTGGTGGGATATAACACAAAGGTGCAGGGTTCGGATGTCCTGATCACTCTCGATGTGAGCAACAAGGGGATCGGTTCGGGTACGGTCTCAAAAGCTCCCTCATCTGTCATGTCGTCCGGCACTGCTGCATCGGAGATTCGTACTGACGGTTACAGTATCACCAATATCGATTTTCGACGGGGTGAAGGGGGTGAAGGGCGAGTGATGGTCACCTTGGCCAATCCCTCAACACCGGTGGATGTTCGGGAAGAGGGCGGCAAAATCGTTGTCGAGGCCTTCAAGACCGAAATCGACGCCTCCCTGGTGCAATCCCTGGACGTTATGGATTTCGCCACACCGATTACCAAGGTAGAGACCAAGCCGGTCGGGGAAAACGTAAGGATCGAGATCTCGCCCACCGGTGAGTATGATTACCTGGCATATCAGACAAACGAGGTGTTTACCGTTGAACTAAGATCGCTGACGCGTCAGGAAAAAGAGGCCCTGCAAAAAGAGCGCCTGATATTTACGGGTGAGCGGCTCTCACTCAATTTCCAGGATATAGAAGTACGCGCAGTATTGCAGTTGCTTGCAGACTTTACCGGTTTGAATCTTGTAACCAGCGACACAGTCGGAGGTCGAATAACCTTGCGCCTGAAAAACGTACCATGGGATCAGGCGCTCGATATTATCTTGAAGTCGAAAGGCCTGACCAAGCGTCAAATTGACAATGTGATCATGGTGGCGCCGACGGAAGAGGTGGCGGCACGGGAGCAGCTGGAGCTCGAATCGCAACAGAAAATCGAGGAGTTGGCGCCGTTGCGTTCCGATTTTATTCAGGTCAATTATGCCAAGGCTGAGGATCTTGCAGCGCTGCTTAAAGCTGAGGAAAATCGTCTGTTGTCAGAGCGTGGTAATGTTACTGTTGACGTTCGCACGAATACTTTGCTTGTTCAGGATACAGTAGCCAAACTCGAAGATATCAGGCGCCTGTTGCTGCGACTCGATATTCCTGTCAGACAGGTACTTATTGAATCGAGAATAGTGATTGCCAACAACGATTTTGCAAAGGACCTGGGTGTAAGGTTCGGCGCCAATTTTGATGGATCGTTTGGTGATAATTTTACCCTTACGGCAGGTGCATTGCCCGGGCACATCGATAATACTTTTGGTATTGCTCCTGGAATAGAAATTAACAGTGACGGGGAGAATCAAGAGGGATTGATGGTCAATTTACCTGTTACCGCACCATCAGGTGGATTGAATTTTCTGGTGGGTAAAGTAGGTACCTATCTGCTTCAGCTTGAGCTGACCGCCATGCAGACTGAGGGGCGGGGTGAGTTGGTGTCAAGTCCACGTGTAATAACGTCGGATCAAACTCAAGCCACTATAAAACAAGGTGTTGAAATCCCTTATCAGGAAGCGACATCCAGCGGTGCAACAAAGATAGCGTTTAAAGAGGCTTTGCTTAAACTTGATGTAACTCCCCATATCACACCGGATGACAGAGTTAGAATGGATCTGGTCATTAATAAAGACAATCCGGATTTTTCCAGGGCTGTTTTAGGTGTTCCTCCGATCGATACGAGGGAGATTGAGACGACTGTATTGGTGGATAATGGTGAAACTGTCGTGCTGGGCGGTGTTTTTGAAAGAAATAAAACGAATAATTCGGAGAAGGTTCCGTTCTTTGGGGATATTCCTTATGCAGGCGTCCTTTTCAGGCGGAATGAAAAATTGGATAACAGCAATGAGCTGTTGATATTCGTTACACCGAAGATCCTCAAGGAGACATTGACAGTTCGCTGATTGTCGTCTTTCGAGCTCAATCATCAAGGCGCACCAAGCGGTGCGCCTTTTTTGTTTGGAGTAATTGTAACTGTTTGAGATACTCGCTATATATTCGATATGTCCCATCGCCTGGAAGACTTGAATGCATGCACGTTGTTGGGTTGTGTTTGATGAGGTAAAAGAGAAGAGTGTAATGCAGCTCTACTGAACATGAGAAAATGTGTTTTAAGGCGGTCAATTAGCGTTGCAGTCTGCGTCGGGTAAACTATGCGTATACAAAATCTCTTTCTAGTCGGTCCAATGGGAGCGGGAAAAACCACTGTGGGCAGGCAGCTTGCAGAGTTTTTACATAAGGATTTTGTCGATTCCGACCATGAGATTCAGCGCAGAACCGGTGTCGATATCCCAACGATTTTTGAATTTGAGGGGGAGAGCGGATTTCGTCAACGGGAGAGTGCCGTGATCGATGAATTGACTGCGCGAGAGGGGATCGTGTTGGCTACGGGTGGCGGTGTTATCATGCGAGAACAGAATCGCAAGCTGCTCTCGGCTCGTGGTTTTGTAGTCTATTTGCACTGCTCGGTCCGTCAGCAATACGAGCGTACACACAGAGATAAAAACAGGCCGTTGCTGAGTACTCCCGATCCTAACGGCAGGCTAAACGAGCTGATGGCAGTGCGGGACCCGCTCTACAGAGAGACAGCCGACATTATCGTCAGTACCGAAGGACGAAATACGCAATCGGTCGTTCAGGATATCCGCAAACTGATTGAAAAAATGAAACATTGAAGTCAAAGACAGGATGAATGAATTGAGTAAATGCGAATCTAAATTGGATGTGGATCTTGGCGAAAGAAGCTATCCGATTTTTATCGGTGAGGGGATCTATGCCGATGCAAGCTATTTCAGGAAATATATCTCGGGCAGCCAGGTTATGGTCGTTACCAATGAAACTATTGCCCCGATCTACCTGGATAAGACAACAGAAGCCCTGTCAGACTACGAAATAAAGACCTGCATACTGCCTGATGGAGAGGAGTTCAAAACACTTGAGATCCTTAACCGGATTTATACCGCTCTTTTAAAAGGGCGTTTTACGAGAAAATCCACCTTGGTTGCCCTCGGCGGTGGCGTGATTGGCGATATGACCGGTTTCGCTGCTGCGACTTATCAGCGGGGCGTGGATTTTATTCAGGTTCCCACCACGCTGCTATCACAGGTCGATTCATCCGTCGGGGGCAAAACAGGCGTCAACCATCTCCTCGGCAAGAACATGATCGGTGCGTTCTACCAACCGCAGCTGGTGCTGGCGGATACTTCAACCCTGAATACGCTGGATGACAGACAACTCTCATCAGGTCTGGCTGAGGTGATCAAATACGGTTTGATCGTCGATGCCGAATTTTTTAGCTGGCTTGAGGAGAACATGGATGCTTTGCTTGCCCGTGATCCGGGGTCTCTTGCCTATGCCATTGAAAGATCCTGCAGGTGCAAAGCGGATGTTGTTGAGGCCGATGAGAAAGAAGCGGGACAACGTGCTTTACTCAATTTAGGACACACATTCGGCCATGCCATAGAGACAGGTATGGGCTATGGTGAGTGGCTGCACGGCGAAGCTGTCGCTACAGGTATGTGTATGGCGGCGGACCTGTCGAGGCGAGAGGGGTGGATATCGGAGCAATCCTGCGATCGAATTTACCGATTGATAGAAAGGGCTAAACTTCCGATAGTGCCACCCGTTGAGCTTTCGGTTGATCGGTTTCTTGAATTGATGGCAGTCGATAAAAAAGTGTTGGATGGTCGTCTGCGACTGGTGCTCTTGAAAGAGATCGGCAGCTCTTTGGTAACGGATGATTTTAAGATGCATAATCTGAATGAAACCTTGTCTCAATACGGTAGTTGATAGCCTCTTCAAGGGGGATTTCTGGCATGTCTGACGCCAATGACTATTTTTCCACAACGGAAGTGAGCGTACGCCTTGATCTGGTGCGTCATTTGATAGAGAACAGTGAGTTGGTTCCGCTGGTCAGAGGGCCATCCGGTATCGGTAAGACGCTACTTGCCACGAGACTCCAGCAGTTGGCGCCGGATAACTGGTCAGTGTGCCATTTTGACGCCGACCCCACCATGCAGCCAGAACGCCTGTTGGCAACCATCGCGCGATGTAGCGGATTGCCGGATATCGCCGGCGAATTACTGCAACGACTCGTGGACAGGTTTGGAATATTGCGGAAGCGGGGGCGGATTCCCGTACTGCTCGTGGATGACGCGCATATGTTGCCGCCAACGAGCCTGATTACATTGCTGCGTCTTTTCGAAAGACAACTGGACGGGGTACGTCTGGTCAGTATTGTGTTGTTTGCTGACGAACAGATCGACCTGCTCCTTTCGACCCCTCAATTACAGGTTATGTCGCCCCAGGCGATCCAGGTCATCGACCTGCCGCTGATGACGCGCCAGGAGGCGGCGGCCTATATGCACTTTCTTCTTAAAAATGAAGGTCTCTCGGAGAATCTGGCCTTGGATGAGGTTAAATTGAACCGAATATACAGGGAGACAAAGGGTAATCCCGGCCTGCTGGCCTCCGCAATCCTCAATGCGGTGGGTGAGAGTGGCAATGAAGAGAGAAAGGGTTTCTATTTAAGCGGTTATAAAAAGCAGTTACTTATCGGTGGCCTGCCGCTGTTGGTTGTTGTACTGCTGTTCATTTGGCTGATCTCTTCTTTTGTCAAGCCTGAATCCGAGTCGCCCCCTGCCAGACAGGTTGAGAATAGGATCGAACCGCTGCCCGCTCCTGCGGCACTGCCTCAGTCGGAGGCACAGATGCCTGAGGTGACTCAAACAGAAGCGGCCCCCGCGCCGATGGCGGAAAGCGTAGCCGCACAAAACCTGGATGTGGGGTCTCAAGCCCCCGAAAAGAAGATTGAATCAATTGAGGAATCGGTAACGACCGCCAAGCTGGATGTTGTAACCGACTCAGTGGTGGAAAACAGTACATCGCCATCCGTTGTTCCTGTACCGCAGGAGAGTACCGCAAGCGAAAACAGGGATGAGCTCGCTGCAGTGCAGGGAATGAAGGAAGTGCCTGCAGAAATAGAAGTTGAATCAGTGCAGTTGGCAAAATCGGATCAACCCACTGTAGTTGATACGATTGAAAGTAGTGACATGCAACAACAACCTGAGGCGGCCGATAGTCAGCCTGTTGATGAAATCAACTCCCAGCCAGTCGCAGAGGGACGGACTACAGATAACGGAGTTGAGTCCAAAACATCAGTGGAACCCCCTATAGCAGCGGTTGAGGAGATGGAGCCTTCGGGGCCGGCGGAAAAGGCGGACGTGGATGCTGCCACAGTATGGGTTATGTCGCGTTCTCCGGATAACTATACGTTACAGTTGATAGCGGTTGAAAACCTGACATCATTGAAACGCTATATCGATACAAACAGTCTTACTGGTAAGACCCATACTCTTCAGATGACCCGAAATGGGAAGCCCTTGTATGCACTATTATGGGGCGAGTTTCCTGATCGTGAGAGTGCGCAAAAAGCTGTTTCTGCTCTACCGCCAAGGGTTCAGAAAACAGGTGTATGGGCGCGTAGCTTTGCATCACTGAAACAGTCGATGGCCCAATGACTGTATGATTTAGGTTCGTATTTTTAGCCAGTTAAGCTTTTTTTGCTTTGTCTCGAACACCGCTGTTATTAAGTCCGGCCAATTTAGTATAATTACAATCAATTGATATTAAAGCATTTATTTGCAAGTTTGGCGGTCTTGGTGGTTTAGGATGATTGTGATACGCCTGGATCGATCCTTTAATGGGCGTGATCCGATTCAGAACTAGCTTGAGAGGAGATTCTCAAGTATCCTACGATGTTCTGTGTCTTCGAGTGCTTTGACCGCGATTGCTCCACACTCCTTCAGGGCCTATGACCGGTCGAGGCCACTTGATGTAAGCCAGCGACCTGACGGGTTGCTGTGTACCCCTTGATCAGGTTATTGCATAACCCTCGGTGCGGTGTCAGCCAAACTGGGGCGTTTTAAATGAGGTTTGCGTAATGAGCCAAGGTGCTTTACCACCGAAACAGGGACTCTATGATCCCGCCAATGAACATGACGCCTGCGGTGTTGGATTTGTTGCCAATATCAAAGGCGTGAAAAGCCACGATACGGTACGCCAGGGCCTGGAGATACTTGATCGCCTTACCCACCGCGGCGCTGTCGGGGCCGATCCTAAAGCCGGCGATGGGGCAGGTATACTGCTGCAGATTCCCGATGCCTTCTTCCGTGGTGTGGTTGATTTCGAATTACCGCCGGAAGGTGACTATGCCATTGGCATGGTTTTCTTACCGCAAAATTCAGCAAGCCGTGACGAGTGTGAAGAGACGATCGAGTCCTTCATCGCAAACGAAGGGCAACGACTGATCGGCTGGCGTGATGTGCCGGTCAAAAACAGTGGCTTGGGCGAAAGCGTTATTCCCACTGAGCCCGGGGTGCGACAGGTTTTTGTTGCCCGTGGCGATAATTGCAAAGATCAGGATGTCTTCGAGCGTAAGTTGTTTGTGATCCGCAAACAGATCGAGAATCGAATCAGGCAGGCTGAAATGGAGGGAGGTAGTAGCTTCTACTTCACTTCATTCTCATCCAGAACCCTGGTCTACAAGGGGATGCTTCTGGCAAATCAGGTCGGTGAATACTATCTCGATCTGCAGGATGATCGCATCCAGTCGGCCCTGGCCCTGGTGCATCAGCGATTTTCCACCAACACCTTCCCGACCTGGGATCTGGCCCACCCATTTCGCATGATTGCGCACAATGGGGAGATCAATACCCTGCGCGGCAATGTCAACTGGATGCGGGCGCGTAAGAATTCCATGGCCTCAGAGGTCCTGGGAGAGGATCTGGAGAAGATCTGGCCATTGATCCCGGAAGGTCAATCCGATTCGGCATGTTTCGACAATGCGCTGGAGTTACTGGTTGCTGGTGGCTATTCACTGGCCCATGCCATGATGATGCTGATCCCTGAAGCCTGGGGCGGCAACAAATTGATGGATAATCAGCGGCGTGCCTTCTATGAATTCCATGCGGCGCTGATGGAACCCTGGGATGGCCCGGCAGCCGTGGCGTTTACCGATGGCCGTCAGATTGGCGCAACCCTGGATCGCAACGGTCTGCGCCCCGCCCGTTACCTGATTACTGACGATGATCTGGTGGTAATGGCCTCCGAGATGGGTGTGCTGGACATTCCGGAAGAGAAAATCGTTAAAAAATGGCGCCTGCAGCCGGGTAAGATGTTCCTCATCGATCTGGAACAGGGACGCATTATCGACGATGGAGAGATCAAAGCCGAGCTCGCCACCGCCAAACCCTATCAGGATTGGTTGGATCAAACCCAGATCCATCTCGATTCACTGCCTTCGGATGTGGCTCCGATGGCGCCCGATGACGAGGACCTGCTCGATGCGCAGCAGGCCTTTGGCTATAGCCAGGAGGATATAAAATTCCTCCTGACACCGATGGTGTTGACGGGACAGGAGGCGACAGGTTCCATGGGGGCGGATAATCCACCCTCTGTGCTTTCCCTGCGGGCAAAACACCTGTCGACCTATTTCAAGCAGAACTTTGCCCAGGTGACCAATCCGCCCATTGATCCGATCCGGGAAGAGCTGGTGATGTCACTGGTCAGTCTGATCGGGCCCAGGCCGAATCTGTTGAATATGGCGGATGCCGGCGATCACATGCGATTGGAGGTCTCACAGCCGGTGCTGACCAATGAGGATCTGGAGCGCATACGCCATATCGAAGACAACACCGGCGGTGCTTTCAGAACCAAAACCCTGGATATCGTCTATCCATCAATGAGCGGTGTCGAGGGGATGAAGCCAGCACTTACCAGGCTCTGTGAGATGGCAGAGCAGAACGTGCGAGAGGGTTACAATATCCTGATTCTGTCTGATCGTCGGGTGGATGCGGACAATATCGCCATACCGGCACTGCTAGCCACTTCGGCTGTGCATCATCACCTGATACGCAAAGGTCTGCGGACAGAATCGGGTCTGGTGATCGAAACCGGTTCAGCCCTGGAAGTACACCACTTCGCCACCCTGGCGGGTTATGGCGCAGAGGCAGTCAATCCTTACCTGGCCTTCGATACCATTCAGGCGCTTTTGCCCTCCTTGAGCGAGCCGCTGGCGTTTGCCGAAGTCCAGAGACGCTATATCAAAGCGGTGGGCAAGGGTCTGAAAAAGGTCATGTCCAAGATGGGCATTTCAACCTATCAATCCTATTGCGGCGCGCAGATCTTTGATGCGGTGGGTCTTTCCAGCAATTTCATCGATGCCTATTTTACCGGTACTACAACGACGATTGAGGGTGCCGACCTGAATGAGATCGCCTCTGAGGCGGTAAAATGGCACGATAAGGCCTATGGCGATCAGTTGATATACAAGAAGCACCTCGATGTGGGCGGCGACTATGCCTACCGATTGCGGGGCGAAGATCACAACTGGACACCGGACACCATCGCAAAGATGCAGCATGCGGTACGCAGTAATGATTGGGACACCTATCAGTCATTTGCCGATGCGATCAATAGCCAGAACGAGATTCTATTGACGCTTCGTGGCCTATTCGAGTTCAAGCGGCTGGAACAGCCCCTGCCTCTGGACGAAGTGGAGCCTGCAAGCGAGATCGTCAAACGATTCGCCACCGGCGCCATGTCCTTCGGCTCGATCTCCTACGAGGCCCACTCGACCCTGGCCAAGGCGATGAATGCTATCGGCGGTAAATCCAATACCGGCGAGGGTGGTGAGGAACCGGAGCGTTTCAATCCTCTTGAGGACGGCAGCAGGAATCCCGAACGATCGGCCATCAAGCAGGTTGCATCCGGCCGATTCGGTGTGACCACCGAGTATCTTGTCAACTCGGATGATATCCAGATCAAGATGGCACAGGGAGCCAAGCCTGGTGAAGGAGGGCAGCTTCCAGGTCACAAGGTCAATCAGCAGATTGCCCGGGTGCGTCACTCCACGCCAGGGGTGGGTCTGATTTCACCGCCGCCCCACCACGATATCTATTCCATCGAGGATTTGGCACAGCTGATTCATGATCTGAAAAACGTCAATCCCAACGCGCGTATCTCTGTCAAGCTGGTCTCGGAGGTGGGCGTCGGAACCGTTGCCGCGGGTGTCTCCAAGGCCCATGCGGACCATGTGACGATTTCGGGTTATGACGGCGGCACCGGCGCCAGCCCGCTGACCTCGATCAAGCATGCCGGTTCGCCCTGGGAGATCGGCTTGGCTGAGACCCACCAGACCCTGGTTTTGAACAGGCTGCGTGGGCGTATTTCGGTTCAGGCTGACGGGGGTATGCGGACCGGCCGGGATGTGGTTGTCGCAGCCATGCTCGGGGCTGATGAGATCGGTTTCGCCACTGCGCCCTTGATTGCCGAGGGTTGTCTGATGATGCGGAAGTGTCATCTCAATACCTGTCCGGTGGGTATTGCCACCCAGGATCCGGAGTTACGTAAGCGTTTCACCGGCAAGCCTGAGCATGTCATCAACTACTTCTTCTTCGTTGCCGAAGAGGCGCGCAGGTTGATGGCGGAACTCGGTTTCAGGACCTGGAATGAGATGGTTGGTCAGAGCGACCGCCTCGACATGCGTAAGGCGATCAATCATTGGAAAGCGAAGGGACTCGACTACAGTCGTTTGCTGGCCAAACCGCAAGCGGGACCGGATGTTGCTCTGTTCAACTGCGAAACGCAGGATCATGGACTCGACAAGGCCATGGACCTTGAGCTGATCAAACGCGCTCAACCTGCCCTGGAAAAAGGCGAGGCTGTAAAGATTGATATCGATATCCATAATTACAACCGAACCTTCGGCACCATGTTGTCCGGCAGGGTGGCGGAAAGGTACGGTCATAAAGGATTGCCGGATGACACGATCTATATCAAGGCCAGCGGTACCGCTGGACAATCCTTCGGTGCCTGGGCGGCCAAGGGTGTCACCATTGAGCTGGCCGGAGAAGGCAATGATTACGTGGGCAAGGGCCTCTCGGGTGGACGCCTGGTAATCTATCCGCCGGAAAATGCCGGTATCGGCAAGGCGGAAGAGAATATCATCGTCGGTAATACCGTGCTCTATGGCGGCATCAGCGGTGAATGTTATTTCCGAGGTGTCGCCGGGGAGCGCTTCTGTGTGCGCAACTCGGGTGTCACGGCGGTCATAGAAGGGGTTGGTGATCACGGTTGTGAATATATGACCGGCGGTGTGGTGGTTTGTCTCGGTTCTACCGGCCGTAACTTTGCCGCGGGTATGTCCGGCGGTATTGCCTATGTGCTGGATGAAACAGGCGATTTCAGTGAGCGCTGCAATATGGCGCAGGTGGAACTGGAGCCGATCGAGGAGGAGGATGACGCCCTCGAAGCCCTGGATCACCAGGGTGGAGACCTGGAGAGCCACGGTCTGGTGGATCTCAGCCGCGATATGACGCGCTACGATGCGTTGCGCCTGAAGCAGCTGATAGAACGCCATCTGCACTACACCAATTCGGAGGTTGCCAGGCGAATTCTCAATAGCTGGGATAGCATGCTGCCGAAGTTTGTTAAGGTCATGCCGGTAGAGTATCGACGTGCATTGAAAGAGATGCAGGCACAACACGCCGATGCAACCGCCAGTCAGGGGAGTCATTAGAGATGGGTAAACCAACAGGTTTTAAAGAGATTGTTCGGCAGGACAGGACCTATGCGCCCGTAGCGGATCGCATCATCCACTACAATGAGTTCGTGATACCGCTGAGCGAGGAGAGCGTCAGCCAGCAGGGAGCGCGTTGCATGGACTGCGGCATTCCCTTTTGTCATAACGGATGCCCGGTAAACAATATCATTCCCGACTGGAACGACCTGGTCTACCGTGGCGACTGGCGTGCAGCGATCGATGTTCTGCACAGCACCAATAACTTTCCTGAATTCACCGGACGCATCTGTCCTGCACCTTGTGAAGCTGCCTGTACGCTGAACCTTGAAGATGAACCGGTCACCATAAAGACCATTGAGTACAGCATTATCGAGAAGGCCTGGAGCGAGGGATGGGTCAAGCCCCAGATCGCCGATCACAAAAGCGGCAAGCGTATTGCGGTTGTCGGGTCCGGACCGGCTGGGATGGCCGCTGCGCAGCAGCTCGCCAGGGCGGGACACGCAGTTGTGCTGTTTGAAAAACAGAACCGGATCGGCGGGCTGTTACGCTATGGCATCCCTGACTTCAAGCTCGATAAAAAGGTGATTGATCGCCGTATGGCCCAGATGCGAACAGAAGGAGTCGAGTTCAAGACAAGCATCCATGTGGGTGTCGATATTCCCAGTAAGCGATTGCTGGATGAGTTTGATGCGATCCTGTTGACCGGCGGCTCCGAGAAGCCCCGTGACCTGCCGATGCCCGGGCGTGAATTGAATGGCGTTCATTTTGCGATGGACTTCCTGCGCAGTAATAGCCATCGTGTTCAGGGCGATAAGGTGGATAACTTCATCTCCGCAGAAGGCAAGCATGTTGTCGTCATCGGTGGTGGTGATACCGGGTCTGACTGTATCGGCACCTCCAATCGGCATGGCGCGGCTTCGGTCACCCAGCTGGAGATTCTGCCGCAACCCCCTGAAAAGGAGAACAAGGGCACCACTTGGCCGGATTGGCCAAATAAGATGCGTACCTCAAGCTCCCAGGAAGAGGGGTGTGAGCGTATGTGGCAGGTTGCCACCAAGTCGTTCCTCGATGACGGCGAAGGCAATCTTGCAGGCGTGCGATGCGTCAAGGTTGAATGGGAAAAGGATGAGAACGGCAGCTGGAAAATGAGTGAAGTCGCCGATTCCGAGTTCGAGCTTAAGGCTGATCTGGTGACCCTGGCAATGGGTTTTGTCCATCCGGTTCATGAAGGCATGATCGAAGAGTTGGGTGTGGAGCTGGACGGTCGTGGCAACATCAAGGCTGATACGGATGGTGCAAACGCCTATAAGACCTCCATCGACGGCGTGTTCGTTGCTGGTGATATGCGTCGCGGTCAATCCCTGGTGGTGTGGGCGATCCGGGAGGGACGCCAGGCTGCAAGAGCTGTGGATGAATATCTAATGGGTACCACCGATCTGCCGCGCTGGTAATGTCAAGGGCCGATTGGATGAGTGTTAACAGGCCCTAGCTGAAACCCGGTGTGAATCGCACACACCGGGATGCGAAATTTCGTGGAGAGCACTATGCCGAACAGAGAGACCTCCGCTGCCGAGTCGAAAAAACAGACCTGCAACCCACTGGCTCCTTTGCCCCCGCTGGGCATGGATGCAGAGGCCATCTCATTCGATTTTCGCCGCTACTTTGCCCACACACTGGGACGAGACGATCACTGCACATCCAGTCACTATCCCTATAAAGCCCTGGCGTTTGCGGTCCGTGACCGATTGATCGAGCGTCGGAAACGCACCCGTTTCACCTATGAGAACGAAGACTGCAAGCGTACCTTCTATCTCTCGCTGGAGTTTCTCATGGGGCGTACCCTAAGCAACGCAATTCTCAATCTGGATGTCAGTGAAGAGGTCAACCAGGCCTTCATCGACTTGGGTATCAATCTGGATGATATTCGCGAGAGTGAACCCGATGCCGGACTCGGAAATGGCGGTCTGGGGCGTCTTGCCGCCTGTTTTCTCGATAGCTGCGCAACGCTTGAACTGCCAGTGCGGGGGTATGGGCTGCGTTATGAATATGGCATGTTCCGTCAGCATATTGCCAACGGTTATCAGATTGAGGATCCCGATCACTGGCTGCGGGACGGCAACCCCTGGGAGCTTGAGCGTCCCGAGTATACGCAACGCATAAAATTTTGCGGCCATACCGAGCATATCAACGGTTCCGTACGCTGGGTCGATACCCAGGATGTACTGGCGGTGCCCTATGACCTGCCGGTGCCCGGTTATCGCAACGATACCGTCAATACCCTGCGCTTGTGGAAAGCGGCGGCAACGGATGAATTCAATCTGGAAGAGTTCAATGCCGGCAGTTATACCGAGGCGGTTGAGGCGAAGAACGATGCAGAGCACATCACCATGGTGCTCTATCCCAACGACGCCAGTGAAAATGGCAAGGAGTTGCGGCTGCGTCAGCAGTACTTCCTGGCGTCAGCGAGCATCAAGGATGTCATCCGCGAGTGGAAGGAGAACCACAGCAGCTTCGATGATTTCGCCGATAAGAACTGTTTTCAGCTCAACGACACCCATCCCAGCGTCTCTGTCGCTGAATTGATGCGTCAGCTGATGGACGAGCAAGGCCTGTTCTGGGATCAGGCCTGGAAGATTACCGGCAGCACCATGGCCTATACCAACCATACGCTTCTGCCCGAGGCGCTTGAGCGCTGGCCGGTTAAGTTGTTCGAGTGTCTGCTGCCCAGGCTGCTGGAGATCATCTACGAAATCAATGCCCGCTTTCTCAGTGAGGTGGCCCAGCGCTGGCCGGGCGATACCGACCGCTTACGGCGGATGTCGATCATCGAAGAGGGCCAGACACCGATGGTGCGTATGGCCTATCTGGCCATCGTCGGCAGTTTCTCTGTCAATGGTGTCGCCGCGCTGCATACCAAGCTGTTGAAGCAGGGGCTGTTCCATGACTTCTACGACTTCTGGCCACAGCGCTTCAACAATAAAACCAACGGCGTCACCCCGAGGCGTTGGCTTGCTGCATGCAACCCGGGTCTGCGTCGATTGCTCGATGAGACAGTGGGCAACGGTTGGATTTCGGATCTGCGGGCTCTCGAGCAGTTGGAAACCCATGCTGAGAACGCCTCATTCCAACGCAAGTGGCAGCAGGTGAAGCGGGAGAACAAGCAGCGTTTGGCTGATTTGGTGAAGATCGATTGCAGCGTGAGCTTCGATTGTGATGCCATGTTCGATGTGCAGGTGAAGCGTATCCATGAGTATAAACGCCAGTTACTGAATATCCTCCATGTCATCCACCTCTACAATCGCATCAAGGCCGGTGATACAAAAAACTGGACCAAACGCTGTGTACTGATCGGTGGTAAGGCGGCCCCCGGTTATCAAATGGCCAAACTTATCATCAAGCTTATCAACAGTGTCGCCAAGGTGGTGAACAATGATTACCAGGTAGGCGATCTTCTGAAGGTCGCTTTTTTGCCCAACTTCCGGGTTACGGCGATGGAGGTGATCGCTCCGGGTAGCGATCTGTCGGAGCAGATTTCCACCGCCGGCAAAGAGGCGTCCGGCACCGGCAATATGAAGTTTATGATGAACGGTGCAGTGACCATCGGCACACTGGATGGCGCCAATATAGAGATCCTCCAGGAGGTCGGTGAATCCAACTTCATTCTTTTTGGCCTTACCAGCGAAGAAGTGGAGGCAATGCGCCATCATTATATGCCCAACCGAATTATCGATCAGGACAGTGATTTTAAACGGGTGATGCAACTACTGGAGAGTGGCTACTTCAACCAGTTCGAGCCCGGTATTTTCGATCCTGTTATCGAGTCGATACGCAACCCCTACGATCCCTGGATGACGGCCGCTGACTTCCGTAGTTACATCGACGCTCAGGAAAAGGCGGCAAAAGCCTATCTCGACCAGAGGCAGTGGAACCGTATGAGCATAGTGAATAGCGCAAAGAGCGGCCGCTTCTCCACTGACCGGACAATCCAGGAGTACAATCGGGATATCTGGCGTTTGAATCAGACATCGATACCATCCGTTATCGAAGCCGAGTAATGACTGTGTCCAAGCTGCCCTGCTGGATCTATCGCAGCCCCCGCAAGGATGAGATGTACCTGTACATCACCAGGGAAGATGATTTCTCCTATGTGCCCGAAGCCCTGCTGCAGCGTTTCGGCAAACCGGTGCAGGTCATGGAGATAACATTGACTGAGCAGAGAAAACTCGCTCGTGAGGATGTTGCGGTGGTAATGGCTAATCTGCTTGCCCAGGGATACTATCTCCAGATGCCGCCGAAGCTGGATGTGGATCTCTTTGCCGGCGATTAAATCCTATGGATCAATATCGAATCGATAATGGAAGAACTTCAGTGGCAATAATCAAGAAGTGGTTTTCATCTATAGAATTGAGGTGCAGGAGTGACTGATATCGTTATAAGTGGAAGTGGACTCTACACCCCGCCTTACAGCATCAGTAATGAAGAATTGGTGCGGACATTCAACCAATATGTTGATCTGTACAACTCTCAGCATAGTGATGAGATAGCCGCAGGTAGGTTGGCCTCGCTGGAATACTCCAGCAGCGACTTCATCGTCAAGGCTTCAGGTATCAAGAGCCGTTTTGTTGTTGATAAAGAGGGTATTCTCGATCCTCAGCTGATGCGTCCGAATATCCCTGAAAGGGCGGATGAGGAGCTGTGCCTGCTTAGTGAAATTGGTGTGGCCGCTGCCAAGCAAGCGCTGGAGAATGCAAGTCGTGAAGCGCAGGAGGTCGATCTAGTGATCGTGGCCTGTTCCAATCTGCAGCGTGCCTACCCGGCCATCGCCATCGAGATCCAGCACCACTTGGATTGCTCAGGTTATGGCTATGATATGAATGTGGCCTGCTCATCAGCCACCTTCGGTATAGGGGCTGCTGCGGATGCAATACGCTCGGGTACGGCCCGTTGTGCGCTGGTAATCAATCCTGAGGTCACCTCGGCTCATCTGAATTTTCGAGATCGCGACAGTCACTTTATTTTTGGAGATGTTGCCACCGCTGTCGTAGTCGAAGCCGAAGCGGGGTGTCGGTCAGACAGGGCATTCCACATACTCGGTACCAAGTTTAAGACCGAGTTCTCAAACAATATTCGCAACAATTTTGGCTTTTTGAATAATTGCCATCCTGAGGCCCGGGACAACAGTGATAAGCTGTTCAGGCAGAATGGCCGCAAGGTGTTCAAGGAGTTGCTGCCTATGGTCGGCCGTGTGATCCATGAACATTTACAAGAGATGCAACTGGAGGCGGCGGATCTAAAGCGCCTCTGGCTGCATCAAGCCAATCTGACGATGAACCTTTTTGCAGCCAAGAAACTGCTCGGTCGTGATCCTGATACACAGGAGTTGCCGATTATTCTCGACCGCTATGCCAATACCAGCTCTGCGGGATCGGTCATCGCTTTTCATCAATATAGTGATGATTTAGTGCCAGGTGATAAGGGGGTGTTGAGCTCCTTTGGTGCCGGTTACTCGGTGGGTAGCGTGATTCTCGAGAAACGTTGATTGATGCCAAGCGGGTTTCCAATGCTTATTTACTATCGGTCAAAGTATGGGTTCCAAAGGCAGTAAACCCCAGAGATTTTCTTTCAGTCTATTCAAATAACCGATATTTTGCTGCTCATCGGATAAATTTGCTTCCCGGCAATTTTCAGTCGCCATCTCCTGACGGATCGCCTGCGCTGCCTGTTGCGCAATCCTCTCATCGCGTATTATGAGTCCTACTTCCGTGTTCAGGTTTACTGATCTTGGGTCTAAATTGAAGGTTCCGATATAGGTAATACGGTCGTCGATGACCATTGACTTGGCATGCAAGGCAAATATCGGCGCCTCCCTGCCCGGTTGTTCATGGCGATCGATCAGTCGCCGATAGATAGCTGGTTTAGATCGGTATTCGTAGATCTTGATGCCGAGATCGAGCAGTCTTTGTTTCTGCTTTTGGTACCCCGAATGGGCCTGGAGATTATCTGTGGATCCAAGGGAGTTTGTGACGATGGCAATTTCGATACCTCTATCCAACATTTCGGAAAATATTCGAAGCCCCCTTCCGGCTTGAACAGATACGGGCTTTCTATCAGAACCTGGCGCTTGGCTTCCGACAATAGATTGATAAGGGAGGTAGTGGTTTGTCCGCCGCCATCGAGCTGATGGGTTTGGTTGTTTTTGCCGGGGATATCGTGGAGGTAGTCCGCACTGGCCCACTGCATCCCGGCTTGCACGAATGATGTCTGCAGGACCAGTAACAGAAAGCTGAGCAGCTGAGAGATGGGCAGCCAGGGTTTTATAAAACCTGTTAGAGTTTAAAATGCCATCCCTGTTATCGCGCTGTTTATCGAATCGACCTCCATCAAAATACCATCAATAGTGCGGTGGAGAAGGTTCAGTCTCACCAGGTTGCAGCGGTGATGGATCCAGCGCCTGCAGGCGTTGACGTAGTGTCTCTACGGTTCTGTTGAGGGAATCGATGGTGCGTTGTTGCTGGATAAGGGTTTCACTGAGGGTGTGTATGGCCTGTTCCTGAAAAGCCATACGACTCTCCAGGTCGATAATGCGGTCGTTCATCTTTGCCTATCTTGGGTAACGGTCGTCGAGATTGGCCGGGCAGAGTACATTCCGCATGATACCGATAAGCTCCAGCAGCTGATGGTTGCGAATGCGATAGTAGATGCGGTTAGCCTCTTTGCGCGATACTACGATGTTTTTGTTTCGCAACTGCTCAAGATGTTGAGAGATATTGCTCTGGGAGGTACCGGTTCGTTCAACGATTTCGCCGACCGAGAGTTCATTCTCCCCCAGTGAGCAGAGAATCTTCCAACGCAACGGGTGGGCCATGGCCTTGAGGGCATTGGCGGTAAGCGATGTGTCTTCTTCATCGGTCAGGCGTGGGTCGATTGGCTCGTTCATTGTTTCAAGCTCCTTAGGATGCGTTTTGCACAGCATCCATGTCGCGGATATAACCTGTCATATCCTTTGCGATACATATAATATGGCTGATATTTCCCTTGCTGTCTTTAACCGCGGTACGTGAGAAGAGAATTGGTACGCGTCGACCGTCTTTGGCGATGAAACTCGCCTCGATTCGGCTCAAGGCCCCGGTTCGTATCAATGCCTCCAGCCAGGTGCCGAAGAAGGCGCCTGCCTGTTCCTCTGCCTCCTCTTCGAAAACATCGCCGATCGACATCTGCAGTAGATCGGTCTCACTGTAGTCAAGCATCTTACAGGCGGCCGGGTTGACGGATTCGATCTCACCCTCCGGATTGAGCACCAGCAGCGCCTCACCCATATAGGTTATGATATTTTCAAGGTGTTGCTTGGCGGCGGCCAGTTCTGCCGTTCTTTCCGCCACCTTTTGTTCCAGGATTCTGTTGAGTTCCCGTTCTTTTTCGATGAGTCTGAAATAGGTGCTGATCTTATTCAGTAATTGGTTGTCATCGATGGGTTTCAGCAGATAGTCGACACCACCTACCTCATAACCCTTGAGCTGGAACTCTTCGGTCTTGAACGCGGCTGTAAGGAAGATGATTGGGATGTCTTTGGTCTTTTTACGGATTTTCAGCATCGATGCGGTCTGAAAGCCGTCCATCTCCGGCATCTGTACATCCAGAATGATAAGGTCGATACCGGGTTCCCTGACGGCGATGTCGAGAGCCTGTTGACCCGATGTGGCCTCCAGGATCTTCACGTCCATATAACGCTCAACCAGGGTACGCAAGGTGAACAGGTTGTGCGCGTGGTCATCCACGATCAGGAGTTTGAAACCGGCGTATCTCTTCATTCTGTCTCTATATGTACACTAAAAAAGCGCCTGCAGTTTCTCAGGGGAGACCGGTTTGGTTAAAACTTCATCTGCTCCGGCATCCAGGCACAGGCTGCGGTCTTCCGCCGCATTCTTCGCGCTTAGTACGATCACTTTGAGTGTATCGAGCTTCATCTTGCTGCGTATATGCCTGATCGTATCATAGCCATCCTGCTCCAGCATCATGCCGTCTATCAAGACAATGTTGAAATCCGGATCATCTTTTAGGGTATCAAGGGCCTCCTGGCCGTCACATGCAGCAGTCACCTCAAAGCCCCAGCCTTCCAGCAACGGTGTAAGCGCAAGCAGGCTCTGCAGATCACCATCCACGACCAGGATGCGCTGATCTGCAAAGGGTGTTTTCGTTGGTTCCGCCATTGAGGTGATTGCCAGAGTAGGGATACTTTCCTGCATCAGCCGAGGCTCCTCCGTCACCTGCAACTCGATCTGATGGGAAGAGAGCGCGCTGTGATCGAGCTCCAGCGGCAGACACAGGGTGAATCTGGCCCCGGATCCTTCTTCGCTTTCCAGGCTTATTTCGCCACCCAGCAGATGAGCCAGTTCACGGCTGATACTCAGTCCCAGACCTGTACCGCCGAAACGCCGGCTGGTGGAGCCATCCGCCTGCTTGAACGCCTCGAAAATCAGCTCGTGCTTACTTGCGGGAATCCCGACACCGCTGTCTTCAACGGCAAAGCATAGGGGATATAGTTCCACTTCCGGCTGCATGAAAACACCTACCTTAGCCCCGCCTTGATGGGTAAATTTGAGCGCGTTGGAGAGGAAATTCTTCAGAATCTGGCGAACTTTGTCCTGATCCGACAGGATGCTCTCCGGCAACGAAGGTGCATATTCGAGGGAGAGCTGCAGGCCCTTGGCGTCGAACTGGGGTTTCACCATTTCGATAAGATCCGAAACCAGAGGCTTGATGGGGATCAGCTGCAGGCTGATACTGGCTTTACCCGCCTCGATTCGCGACAGATCGAGGATATTGTCGATCAGGGCCCGCAGATCGCGTCCGGCCTCATGAATGACCTGCAGCTGTCTCGTCTGATCTGCGGACAGACTCTCGGGCGCCTCATTGAGCATCTTGGACAACAACAGGATGGAGTTGAGGGGGGTTCGCAGTTCATGGCTGACATTGGCCAGGAACTGGGATTTGTAGCGATTGGACTCTTCCAGTTGTCGTGCGTGCTGGCGTTGCGCCCCGGCCTGTTTTGAATGATGCTCGGCAAGTTCTGTCAGCTGCTGCCCCAGCTGTTTTATCTCTTGCGATCCTTTCCAGTTAAACTCTACCGCTTCATCCTCACGCAGGACCCGTCCCACACCATCACGTAGCTTTTGACCGAACTGTTCTGCACGCATGGCGATAAATCGGGCAACGATGAACAGGATAACCAAGGCAATGACTACGATAGTCATGACGCGAATGATCAGGACATTGCGGAACGTATGCAGAGGTGAGGGATCGACTGGCCGACCAACCCATAAGGGACCGGAACCTTCGGTGCTGAAGAGCGGTACCCAGATTACCTGTCTGCCCTGACCGCCTTCCCAGAGTGCCAGGCTGTTCTTGTCGAAGATTGCCTGCAGGCCGGTGAAGTCCTCAAATGCGCGTTGCTCGGCGCTTCCCTTGAGACGCTCATCCAGGTAAGCGCCATCATTGGTGACCCAAAGCGTGTTGCGGTAGGCGCTGGCCATGCCCCCTACGTCGATATTGACCACCACGGCACCCAATGGAACCACTCGCTCCTGACGGTCGGGCCCGATTATCGGACTGATCATCCGCAGGGTCATGAATCGCCTGGGGTCCAAATGGGACACATTAGGGTTAAGACTGATCTTACTGACTGCGACCCGCCCATACTCCTGGAGGATATTGTGTTGAAAAAAATCTCTGGATGGCATGTCCGGTTTTTTGATAGTCGGTTCCCACTGTTGAGTCCGGGCATTCAACTCCAGCCAGAAGCGGGGGTTGCCTTCAAGATCGAGAAAAAGGATCTGAAATATATCGAGATGGTCGCGAAGGATCTGGTTGATCCATTTGGTGTAGCGCACCCGTGCGTGATCGATCTGCTCCTGTCCCTCTTCCAAGTCGCGTTGCCCCAGGATGAGGCCAGGCTCAGGGAGTTTCGCCAGTAGACGCAACATCTCGTGACGGCTTGCAAGATGTTCATCGAGATCGCGGAAATCCGCACGCAGATTCTGCAAATAGGCCTTGTGATAGAAAAATTCGAGGCGATCCAGGACAAATGGCAGATTCGTCATTACCATCGCGGTCAAAGGTGCGAAACCAAATAGAAACAGCAGTATCAGAATCTGAGTGCGAATTTTCACGTATACGTCATGTTCAGCTGCTGACCAATCAAGTGATCTTCTTCACCTTCTCCAGTACCTGGGTTGCATGACCTTTCGGTTTCACGTCATACAGCGCCTCTCTTATGATACCCGCTTTGTCGACGATAAACGTCGAGCGTAGGATGCCCATTCTTTTCTCGCCGTTTTTCTCCTTTTCCCGCCAAACATCATAGTCGTTGCATACTTCGCCCTCGGTATCCGCAAGCAACTGCATGGTGAGACCGTGTTTATCGCGGAATGCGGCATGGCTGACGCAGTTGTCCCGACTGATGCCTATCACCTGTGTATCCAGCGCGGAAAACTCATCCATCAGGTCCGAGAGTTCCAATGCCTCAATGGTACAACCGGTGGTATCGTCTTTCGGATAGAAATAGATCACCAGGTTCTGGTTACCGAGAAAATGATTGGAATTGATGATATGCATGTCAGCGTCCGGTAACTCAAAGGGTGGTGCTTTATCTCCAGGGTTGAGCATCTATTTTTCCTCTGTGTTTATGTTGGTCGTTATATCTGTGTCCTGGCTTGTGTGCCGCTATAGCCCCGCTGTCAGCCCGATGCACATAGTGGCAAGATAGTTGACTCCATGGAGCTGGGTCAACTACCGGTATGCAATGACCTGCAGCCGCTTGAGGGTATGCTGGCCGGACGACCGATCAGTCGCTGTTCTCTGACTGCCCTTTTTTTAGTCCAAAGGTGGCGCAAATAGCTTGTTCGGCGAGGTGCAGGAGGCTTTACTCGGTGCACTGTCAAGGTGTATTAAGGTAAATCCCGCAGGTTAATTTCGGTAAACCCATTATCGCGAACGGTAGGAAAAATCGCTGATTCATAGCATAATGTTAAATCGAGGTACGGTCCTTGATTCCTTGAGCCATTCAAATAACCAAATATTTTGTGGTTATTGTTTCGTCAGTGTGTGGCGGTTTGCCCGCACAAGCAAGGAAGCACCGAAATCAGAGAAGGCTAATCCACATGTACGATGACTTTTACAAGCTTGACGGAAAACCATTCCAGCTTACGCCGGACCATAAATTCTTCTTCAACAGTAAGGGACATAATCGTGCCATGGCCTATTTGCGTTACGGTCTTGAGCAGGGAGAGGGATTTATCGTCATCACGGGGGGCATAGGCACCGGCAAGACCACCCTGGTACGCAATTTGTTCGATGAATTGAGCAATATGAATGTCATGGCCGCCCAGTTGGTTACCACCCAGGTCGACCCGGACGATATGTTGCGTATGGTCTGTGCCTCTTTTGGTCTGGCTCATGAGGGGCTCAACAAGGCTACCCTGCTGCATAATCTGGAGGCCATAGCACGCGCTCGGCATGCAGAGGGAAAGCAGATGTTGCTGGTGGTGGATGAGGCGCAGAACCTGCCGCCCCGATCGGTCGAGGAACTGCGCATGCTCTCCAACTTCCAGGTCAACAACAAGGCCTTGGTACAGACCTTTCTCCTGGGTCAGGAGGAGTTCAAACGCACCCTGCAGAGTCCGGGAATGGAACAGGTGAGACAACGTATCATCGCCTCCTACCATCTGGATCCGTTGAGCGCAGAGGAGACGGAAAAGTATATCCTGCATCGACTGCAACTGGTCGGCTGGAAGGAGGATCCCACTTTCGCGGATGGTGTTTTTCCGATGATCTTCGAGTTCACTGGCGGTGTGCCGCGCCGGATCAATGCGATGTGCGACAGAATGATGCTGTACGGCTGTCTGGAAGAGCTCCATACGCTTGAAAAGGATGCAGTACTGTCGGTGATGCAGGAGCTGGAACAAGAGGTCAGCTTTGATCCTCCCGGTAAAGAAGAGGAAGAGCAGTCACAGCAACTTGCATCCGTCTCCCCGCTGCATCCGGCCGGAGGGGGGGTGAATGGCAATCAGGCGGCGGCTACCCAGCCGTCACCGCAAACCCTGGCCCATGCCGATGAACTGGTCTATCGGATACAAGACCTTGAAAAGGAGATCAGCAGTCTGAAAAAGACGCTGAGAAACGAGCAGAAGCTGCTGCGGAAGGCGATTCTGCTGCAGATGGATCTGGATGAGTATGAGGATCTTGATTAATCAGTGATGGGCGCGCCCGGTCTCAGTCCAGGGCGGGTCCGATCATCACATCGATAGGTTCGAATCCGCGCGCCTCAAGGGCCTCGGCAATATCATCCCAGCGATAGTCACGATTTGTCTCTTCTGCCTGGGCAATAATGCCTGTTGCGAAGCGGTATGCCTCATTGGTATCGAGATCCTTCGGGACCTTTACCAGCCGAATCTCATCAAAACGCGCACTGGGCAGAACCATATACTTTTCTTTCATATCTGTTCCATACGGTATGGTTATTGCGCACAATGTGCCACATAAATCTCTCATATACTAGGGTCTATTGGATGAGTGTTTACAGGCCCCGTTTGCGCATCGCTGTTGCAAAACCGTTTATTCCAACCAGAGAGCGGCATAGAGATTGAGTGCCGCAAGAGAACAGAAAAACATCACTAGGCTGTAGTTACCATGCCACTTCAGGCTTGCCAGGCTGTATTGGTCGTATCGACCCTGCATCGAAAGATTGATGCCGGAAAACGGACTGCATGCGACACCGACCGCCCAGGCGGACAGGAAGGTCATCGCCAGCAGTGTACCGTCGGGCTGTAGCGGTGCCAGGAGGGTGCCGAGCGCTGCGATATTTATCACCGGATGAACGCCGACGATCGAGGTGATCAGCATAAACAGCAGTGTCATGCTGGCCTCCAGGCCGCCGAATTGACTGAATGGCAACCAGCCGCCGAATCCCTGAAAAAGGGCGTTCAGGCCGGCAGCCATGACATTGGCGGCCAGGAACAGGCACAGTTCATTGTGCATTGTGGGTATGTCCTGGGTGATGTGTCGGTGCAGTTGCAGCAACGGTTGTTGACGGGTGCTCACGATTAACAGTGCCAGCGTTGGGCTCAACAGGCAGATGATGCCGAGAATATGCCACTCAGGCCGTAATTGATGTATCAGCAAAATTGCCAGTGCCAATATCGCGGGAAGCGCCAATGCCGAGGGATGCATGGGATAACCGACAAACTTTCTGGGGTGCCGTCTGCCGTAGCCGGTGATCATAAGCGCGATAATCGCGAGCGGCATTCCCATCAGCCAGATGCGTTCCAGTCTGGCACCTGGGGCGTAGGTCATGGCCGCTGCCATTGCCGCAAAAAAGGGGGACCAGAAGGCGGCGGCGGAAAATCCGCGAGTCAGTACAATGATCTGCTCACGGTCCAGTCCCGTTTTACCCCGAAGGCGGTCTCCCATGATGAAGACCGAGGAGAGGTTGATGACGGCGCCAAACAGATGAACCCCAAACAGGGTTGACCATACCGCCCTCTTCCCCTGCGGCATTACCCTCTCCGGGTTATTGTCAGGGCGGGTGATCAGGCGAAGAAAGCTGACAGCGGCCAACATCGACAGCAGTTGGGCGTTGCCGGAAAGCATCATCGCCCAGTCGGGTGTCAGATGCTGTGTCAATCCCCAAAGAAGTCCTATCGAACCGACGCTGATGAGGATGACAACCTGGCGTCGGGTATGAGTAGGTAGCCCAGACCAAAGGAGAAAACCCGCGGACCAGGTCAATAGGCCGGCCCAGCTATTGGTAAGCTGAGGCCAGAGGGTATTGACTGCCGTACAGACAACAGCCGCCAGCAGCAGCCATCCGGCGGTAGAGCGATGACTCTTCATAAAATAAAGGCGAGGGCGATGGGAATCACGATCAAGCTTGCCAGATTGCCGAATGCAACCATCGCAGCGACTTCCTGTGGAGATTGATGGTAACTTTCAGCCAGCAGATAGTTCATCACTGCGGGGGGCAGAATGCTGAACAGCAACAAGATATCGCGCATCTGTTCATTGGGTTGCAACCAGATGATGGCTACCCATGCACCCATCAGACCGCTTAGCGGACAAAGCAAGGCGCCTGACAACCCGGCCCGCCAGTAACGTAGTTCGATATGGATCAAGCGAACCCCAAGCGAGACCAGCATCAGGGGTATCGCCACCTCTGAAAGCATGACCAGACCAGGCATGAGTATGCTCGGTGTATGCCAGTCGAAGGCATAGGCCATAATACCCGCCAGGGTAGCCAGGAAAACCGGGTTGCGTAGCAGCTCGGTGGGGTGAACCCGACCACTGACCAGCCAGATTCCGAGACTGAAATGGAGACTTATGGAAACCACAAAGGCTACAACCGCCAGGGGCAGCAGCTGATCACCAAAAGCCAGCGCCGCCAGGGGTAGTCCAAGATTACCGGCATTGTTGAACATCATGGATGGCAGCAACACCCTTGACTGCATACCGAGGAGACGGGTCAAGGGTAAGGAAACGATGCCGGAGACGATGATGATCATGAGTGCGCCCCAGGCTATGGTCTTCCATTCCTGAGTGTCGGGGATCTTCTCTGACAGGACATAGAACAACAGGGCAGGCACGAACAACCGCATATTGATACGATTGACCGAGAGGGTATCGGACCCGCAAAGGCGGCCATAGATATAGCCAAGCAGAGCTATGCCGAATACCGGCAGCGTCACCTGTAAGACCTGTAGGAATAGCGGAGAATGCATGAGTATTTGTTATTGCCCGGCTTCCGGGCTGTTTGGACTCAAGGCCCTCACTGTTGAGTCAGTCGTCTATTCCTGCTCTCGCTTTTTCAAACGATAGGCTAATTGCGGACGGGTGATGCCTAATATACGTGCCGCTTGGCTCAGATTGCCATTGGCCTTCTTTACGGCCGTCCCCAGCAACAGTGTCTCCATCTCTTCGAGACTGGTCGATTGGTCAATCACCTGACTGGCAAGCGATTCAACGTTACCGTCATCCTTTTCGTTTGAGTTGTTGAAAAGCGGGACTTCCGGACTCATGCTGAGACATGGAAACAGGTCTTTGAGATCGATTGCGTCCCCCGGGGTGACAATGATAACCCCCCGTTCAATCATATTTTCCAGCTCCCGGATATTACCCGGCCAGTCGTAGTCCTTAAGCGCCTCTAGCGCCTTTTCAGTGATACCGCTGACCCGCTTGCCATGCCGGGCGGTGTACTTTTCAAGAAAGCGGGTCACCAGCAGTTCGATATCGTCCTTGCGATCACGAAGCGGCGGGATAATAACCGGATAGATATTTAAGCGATAGTAGAGATCGGATCGGAATCGCCCGTCAGACACCGCCTCCTGCAGATCCACGTTTGTAGCGGCTACGACCCGTACATCGACCTTTCGGGTACGAGTATCACCCACCCGCTCTATCTCCCCTTCCTGCAGTACACGCAGAAGCTTGGCCTGTGCGTTCATTGAGAGTTCACCCACTTCGTCGAGGAAAAGCGTACCTCCATGCGCACGTTCGAACCGCCCGGGACGCGACTGCTGAGCGCCGGTGTAGGCGCCCTTCTCCACGCCGAATAGTTCCGATTCGATCAATTCATCCGGGATTGTCGCGCAGTTGATGGCAATGAATGGGTTTTTTGCCAATGGGCTGATGCTGTGGAGTGCACGGGCGAACATCTCCTTGCCGACGCCTGTTTCACCAAGCAGCAACACGGTGACATGACTATCAGCCACCTTGCGCAACATATCGCAAGCTTGTATGAAGGGTTGAGATGTGCCCACCATGTCGCCGATGCCTGTCTCCTCCTGCAGCGAGTCACGCAGATGGTTAACCTCATCCTGTAGCGCCAACAGCTGCTCCGCCATCGGATCCGGACGGTAGTAACGACGCTCCTCTTCAGCGTTATCCCACTCTTCGATGGGCCTGCCGATGATGCGGCAGTGGCGATCGCCTTTGGCGCGGCAGTCAACCTCGCGATAGGCGATGAAACGGCCCATAATCTCACTGGTATACCCTGAGGCGTAACCGATCTGGGTCCAGCAGACAGGATCGTGATGAATGCCGAAAAGCTTTAAATGCTCTTCGGCTTCATGGGAGTTCTCCCAAAGAAATTCACCATAGAAGTGGCGCTGACGGATGTCTATATCGACCTTAATGGGTTTTACGTGCACCACACCTTCCAGGGTGTGCAGGCGAGGCCCCATCATCAACAGCTCTTCATCTGTGGATTCAGGTAACAGTTTGCGGGCAAGCTCTGCATCCTTGGCGCCGGATGCGTATCCCATGCGGATGAGGACGCCTCTGGCCCGCTCCATACCCAACGTATCCATGAGCTCTTTGCGCAACGCCCCCATGGCATGGGTGTGCATCAATACCATGCGCTGATCGTTGAGCAGGATCGTGCCCGCATCGAACGACAGGTGCAGATTTCGGTCCTCCGAGGGCAGACCGGCAATGCTGATTTGGGATGACATATCTCCTCCAGCCGGTCTCGAGCTGCTTACCGGTGTCAGTAGTGGCTAAGCCATCCTCCTTAATGGCGGGCTTGCTTATCTTTCTCGTGTCTGAGTTCTTATGATTCTTATAGTTTGGGTTGTTATTTTTATCAAATCATAAAATAAACCGGCCGTAAAACAAATCGATAAAAGATGTGCGTTTCGTTTTTGCACTGACATTGTGCAAAAGCAACATTTATCAAGATACCGCTTATTTATTTGGTTAAATGATCAAATTGGTGAATGTTTTTTTATCTGATGGTAAAACCACCTGTCCTCAAATAGTCGCATTAAATCTATAAATATATATTTAATTCAATGTGTTATGTGTTTTGGCACAGATTCTGCCCTGTTTTTTTTTACCAGCAAGAAGGCGGATTTTGCATCAAGTGCGGATCGGCCGGGTTTGAGGAGGAAGTGATGGGAGATTATGTGCCGGACATCGGCAAAGCCTATATCCGAGTGACCGGTGAACGGCTGCACAGGTTTGTTGAGTTCGAGTTTTCCATCAACGATGAAGACCTGACGGTTGAACTGATCCTCCCCTATGACGAGTTCAGGGCTTTCTGCGCGAAGCATCAAGCCACCTTAATACAACGTCCTGATGAGATTGGCAGTGTAGACAGAAACGGCAGCCGTCCTGGCCTCTATCGAAACCCAACCCGTCCGGATCTGAATCGATAGCTTTCTGGAGGAGCATTCTAACGATGAGTATCGATATAAAAACTGTGAATGTGGAGCCGAGGCGACAGACCTTTGCCCATGTTGCACGCCGCTTGGGTTCCGATGTGCCGGCATCGCGTTATGAAGAGGGAGTGTACGATGTTCAGGCTACGACGCACTTCCACTATCGTCCCATATGGGGTCCGGAATATTGGACCTTCGATGAGGGGCGTACCGCAATCAGGATGCAGGACTGGTATCTCTTCAAGGATCCGCGACAGTTCTACTATGGCACCTATACCATCGCCCGCGCCAACATGCATCAGACTACGGAACGCAATTTCGCCTTCGCGGAGAAGCGCGACATGCTGGCCAATATCGATCCTGCCTGGCGGGAGCTGATCGTTGGCTATCTGATCCCGCTGCGCCACTACGAGTGGGGCGCAAACATGAACGCCTGTGCTATCAGCGATGCCGGTTACGGCACCGCTATCACATCAGCGGCGATCTTTACCGCAGGAGACAGGATGGGTATAGCACAGATCCTCTCCCGCATCGGCATTGTCCTCGGCAGCGGCGACGGCGAGCTGCTTGATGAGGCGAAAAAGCAGTGGATGGAGGCGGACACCTGGCAAGGCGTGCGCAAGGCGGTGGAGGACAGCCTGGTGCTCAAGGACTGGTTCGAGGCTCTACTGGCTCAATTCCTGGTCATGGATGGGTTGGTCTATCCCCTTGTCTACAACCACTTCGACGCGCAAGGCCAGAAACACGGTGCGGCGGCCCTCTCCATGCTGTGTGAGTTCATGGTCGACTGGAGTGCCGAGCACAATCGCTGGGTGGATGCGGTCGTGAAGGTTGCAAGCAAGGAGTCGGATGAGAATCAGGCCCTGCTGTCCCAATGGTACAGAGCGTGGCGAGACACCATGACGGAGGCCCTGACGCCGTTGGCATCTATGGTGCTGGTCGATGGCGCTGAATCGGCAATCGCCGATGCGCGTGAAAAACTGGATGTCCGAGCCGGTAAGCTCGGCCTGACCGTATAGGAGGAGGCCTAGATGGCTGGAATCGTATCCATCACCCTGCAAAACAATGACGAGGCTCGTCCCGTGATCGAGTCCATTCTGCATGACAACCCCAGTGCCAGCGCCAACTACATGCCGGGCGCGGTCAAGATCGACTGTCCGGAGCGGTTGGTGGTGAAGGCCGAGTCGGTATCCGAGCGCATCGGCCGAGACTGGGACCCGCAGGAGATCCACCTCACCATCGTCTCCATGGGCGGCAGCCTGGATGAGGACGATGAAGAGCTGGTCCTCTCCTGGGGCGTGTAACACCGGAGGAGCAAGTTATGACACCCCAACGCAAAAAAAAGCTGAACCTTAAGCAGCGCTATGCGCTGATGACTAGAGGCCTGGACTGGGAGACCAGTTACCAGAAGATGGACGATGTCTTTCCCTACGATACCTTCGAGGGGATCAAGATCACCGACTGGTCGAAGTGGGAGGATCCCTTTCGTCTGACCATGGATGCCTACTGGAAATACCAGGGCGAGAAGGAGCGCAAGCTCTATGCGGTGCTCGACTCGTTTGCCCAGAACAACGGTCAGTTGGGTATCTCCGATGCCCGTTATGTGAATGCCATCAAGCTGTTTCTTACCGGTGTCACGCCGCTGGAGTACCAGGCTCATCGCCACTTCGCGCACCTGGGCCGGCATATTCGGGGTGTGGGTCCGAGGGTGGCTGCACAGATGCAGTCCCTGGATGAGCTGCGCCATGCACAGACGCAGATCCACACCATCAGTCACTACAACAAGTATTTCGACGGCTTCGCCGAATTCCCCCACATGCATGATCGTGTCTGGTATCTGTCTGTACCCAAGTCGTTCTTTGACGACGCCTGTAGCGCCGGTCCCTTCGAGTTCTTTACGGCGATCTCATTCGCCTTCGAGTATGTGCTGACCAACCTGCTGTTCGTCCCATTCATGTCGGGTGCCGCCTATAACGGCGATCTGGCCACGGTGACCTTCGGTTTCTCCGCCCAATCGGATGAGGCGCGTCATATGACCCTGGGGATCGAGGTGATCAAGTTCATGTTGGAGCAGCACCCGGACAATCTGCCCATCGTGCAGAAGTGGGTGGACAAGTGGTTCTGGCGTGGCCACAAGATGCTGGGTCTGGTGGCGATGATGATGGATTACATGCTGCCCAAACGCATCATGTCCTGGAAAGAGGCCTGGGAGATCTACTTCACCGAGGCGGGCGGCGCGCTGTTCGAAGATCTCTCGCGTTACGGTCTTCGCGTGCCCAAGTATGCCGATATCGCTACTGACGAGGCTGAGCATATCTCTCACCAGAACTGGGCAATCTTCTATCAGTACACCCAGGCAGCGGGTTTCCACACCTGGCTGCCCAGTGAAGAGGAGATGGCCTGGTTGTCGGAGAAGTATCCCAATACTTTCGATAAGTACTACCGTCCACGCTTCGAGATGTGGCGGGAGATGGAGGCCAGGGGTGAGCGTTTCTACAACAATGCGCTGCCCCAGCTTTGTCAGACCTGCCAGATACCCATGGGCTACACGGAGCCTGGAGATCCGACCAGGATCGGCTTCCGCAGCAGTGTTTATGAAGGGGAACGCTATCATTTCTGCTCCGCTGGCTGTAAGGACATCTTCGACAACGAGCCGGAAAAATTCTCCCAGGCCTGGTTGCCGGTACATCAGATCTTTCAGGGTAACTGCGGAGGCGCTGAACTAAGCGACGTCCTCAAGTGGTACCACATGGAAAACGGTACAGACAACATGGACTACACGGGTTCGCCGGACCAGAAGCAGTGGGATGCCTGGCAGTCGGCGCGGAAGCGGGTGGCCGGTTAAACATACGTAAGACACCACCTGATGCCATCTTTCGGCGGTCAGGTCGGTGACAGATGATTTTTAAAAAAGAGGAGAGAGTCATGGCTGTTGTCGCCCTCAAACCCGGATATGCGGATGCTGTCGAGATTCGCGACAGAAAAGAGAATTTTCATGGTAACCAGGTGGTATATCTGCATTGGGAGGAGCATCTCAGTTTTTGCGCTGCAACTGCTTTTCCTTTGCCTCCCGATATGCCTTTCGGCGCACTGGCCGAGCAACTGATACCGCAATACTACGGCATGCACCCCGACTTCGGGTTGATCGACTGGGATCGTGTGGAGTGGAAGATCAATGGTGAAGCGTCAACGCCTGATATGGGTAAGAGCCTTGCGGAGAACGGTGTCGATCATAAAACCCTTATCTGTTTTCGTACCCCTGGTCTGAATGGTTACAAGGGGTCCTGTTCATAACACACATCAAGATCCGTATCAGCTGAAAGCGGGTCATTAATAGGTAAATCATCACCGTGTTGATCCACGGTGCCCAAAGGAGGATTGAGTGATGGCGATTAAAGGCGTTTTACGTCCAGGACATATCTCTTTGCGTGTGCTGGATCTGGAAGAGGCTCTTGTTCATTACAAGGACCGGCTGGGATTGTTGGAAACGGACCGGGACGATCAGGGCCGTGTCTACTTGAAAGGATGGGATGAACAGGACTGGTTCTCTGTTGTATTGCGTGAAGCGGATACGACCGGGATGGATTTTATGGGCTTCAAGGTCGATAGCAGGGAGACAATGGATCAGCTTGAGGGCAAGCTCAAGGCGTTCGGCTGCAGTGTCGAGCGTGTGCCTGCCAATGAGCTGAAGCACTGTGGTGAACGTGTTCGATTTGATTCCCCCACCGGCCACATGTTCGAGCTGTATGCGGAAAAGGAAGTGAAAGGCACCGATATGGGACGGGTTAATCCCGAGCCCTGGCCGGATAACCTCAAAGGTATGCAGGTACAACGTTTCGATCACTGTCTGCTGTATGGCGATGATCTTGATGGCAGCATCAAAATGTTCAAAGAGGTATTGGGTTTCAGTGAGTCGGAAAAAGTGATGGATGGAGAGCTTCAACTGGCCTCCTTCCTCACTTGCGGTATGAAGGCCCACGACCTGGCGCTAATCCGTCATCAGGACAAAGGCAAGCTCCATCATGCTTCATTCCTGCTCGGTTCCTGGGAAGAGGTATTAAGGGCCGCCGATATCATCGGCAAGCATAAGATCTCCATCGATATCGGTCCCACCCGGCACGGTATCACCCGTGGCAGAACCATCTATTTCTTCGACCCCTCAGGCAATCGCAACGAAGTCTTTCATGGCTCATATGACTGGTATCCTGACCATGAACCCATTACCTGGACAGCGGATGAGCTGGGCGGTGCGATTTTCTACCACGACCAGAAACTCAATGAACGTTTCCTCACTGTAGTAACCTGATAACTATCGATTTGGACGCAATAAAGCCCCGCTCCTGGGGCTTTATTGTCGTTCTTATACGGGTTGCCACGGGAAACAACCGGAGTGATCCGCTTCTACAACATGCGGGCGATTCATCACTATCGCACTCAGCAACCCGAACCGTGCGACCGGTGGAAATGTGGAAGAGGCCGCAGTGATTTCTATTCGCAGCGCAGTCGATTTTAATTCCCATGGGATGTGTTACGTGCAATTTGTGACATGTCTACACGCTACTGCAAAATCAAGAGCCGAATTTATCTCCTGAACCAGCCCTGTTTTTTTTTTCTGGCTGATCTACTATCAAATAAGATGAAGTCTTTTCTGAGGGGAGTTATTTATTTAATAAACAGGGTCTTATATCAACAAGGATCCAATGATTATTGACCTGCCTATTTGTAGTTGTAAATCTGTGATGAATATTAAAGCGCCAGGTCAACTCCTAGTCGGTATCATGCTGCTGCTTTTCTGCGGTTTCTTGGCAGGAGCGATGCCGATAAGCGAAAAACAGATTCATCTGCGCTACGCTGACCATCCCGGATTCCCGACATCGCCTGCCGATAATGTAATGGACTATGTAATCGGTCTTGGCGCATCCCGAGTTACAGAAGCACCCAAGGTTATTCTGGACGTCGTCGACGTCAAGAATGCCTTGATGTTGGTGGATCGGCCGGGCAATACCGGTGTAGGTGAGGCCTCCTCATTGAGCGAGACCACGGATTTCGACAATCCCTATCGGACCTATTTTATCTATACCCTGTTAGGTCTGGGTGCCTTGTTGGTGCTTGTCTCCATCTTGTTCCCATTAGTGAGAAAATATCGGCAACTTAACCGCGCGATCATTAAGAGCGAGCAGCAGTACCGCACTATCGTCGAGAACAGTCATGACGGTATCTGGCAGATCGACGGCGGGGGTAATACAACCTTCGTCAATCAGATCATGGCCGATATGCTCGGATATAAAACCGACGAGATGATGGGCAGGTCTTTTTATGACTACATGGATGATGAGGCGATCAAGGTAGCCAGGGATAATCTTCAACGGAGACAAACAGGTATCGCTGAATCACATGATTTCAGGTTTCGGCACAAAAAAGGACATGATATATGGGCCCGAATGAATGCAGGGCCCATTAAGGATCGCGATGGAAGGTTTATCGGCGCCCTTGCCATGGTCAGCGATATTACCGAGGCGAGAAAGGAGAGGATAAGATTAAAGGAGAGCGAGGAGAACTTTCGGCAGTTGACCCATGCCATTCGAGAGGTCTTTTGGCTGGGGTCCCCGGATTGGCAAGAGGTTTACTACGTCAGTCCGGGCTATGAGTTGATGTGGGGCAGAAGTTGCCAGAGCCTGTATGACAAGGCCACCAGCTGGATCGAGGCTTTGCCGGGTGAGGATCTTGAACGTGTTGAGAGTTTTCTTACAGAGCATTTACAGCAACCCTGGGAAGAGCTGCGCTTTCCTGAATACCGGGTAATTCGCCCTAACGGTGAGATATGCTGGGTGAATGCCAAGGCATTCGCCATTTACGATGAGTCCGGAAAACTCTATCGTGTTGCCGGTATCGCAGAAGATATCACGCAACGAAAAAACAACGAACGTAAGCTCAATCATCGCCTCGAACTTGAAAAGCTGATTGCAAAGCAGGCCTCCATATTACTGGATACCACCATTGATGAGCTTGATCAGAGACTGGCTGGCCTGTTGGAAGAGATCGGTCGATTTTCCGCAAGCGATCGCGCCTATCTTTTTCAGTTCGATTGGGATCATGCCACCATGTCAAATACCCATGAGTGGTGTGCCGAAGGCGTGGTGGCGGAAAAGGGGAACATGCAAAATCTCCCCATATCAGGCTTCGAATATTTCCTGGAGCAACTTAAGCAGGACAAGCCGCTCTTTATCGGATCCCTCGATAATCTGCAGGAAGAGGGCGGTGATTTCAGGCAACTATTAGTCAAACTAGAGATAATGTCGCTATTGGTGATGCCAATCCGCATCGACCAGACACTCATCGGCTATATAGGTTTCGATACCATTTCTATCAGTTCAACCTGGCAACAAGAGGATATTCTGTTACTTCATGCAATAGCAGACGTGTTGGCCAGTGCCATAAGACGACAACGTACCGAAACCGCACTGCGAGATTCGCGTTGTACCATGCGGGTCTTGCTGGATAATCTCCCGGGCGCGGCCTATCGCTGCAAAAGAGATCAGTATTGGGGCATGATCTTTATCAGTGACGGCATTACCGAAATCACAGGTTATAAACCTTCGGAACTGGTTGATAATCAGCTGCCGAGCTATGCCGATTTGATTCATCCTGAAGACAGAGGAATGGTATCAAAGCAGATAACGGCGGCAATCGAGGGGGGTGTTTCATTCGAAATCGAATACAGGATATTCGATCGCTGGCAGAGAGAGCGCTGGATGTGGGAAAGAGGGGCTCAGGTTGAGTCAAAAGACGACACACTCCTGCTTGAAGGCTTTATCTCCGATATAACCGATCGCAAGCAGGTTGAAAGTGCGCTGCAAGCGAGCGAAGACTATCAGCGCCTGATCATGAACTCGACGGCAGAGGGTATTTTCAGTCTTGACGAACACGGTCTCTGCTCCAGTGTAAACCAGGCTGCTCTGGCGCAGTTGGGTTATGGCAGTGACCGGGAGCTGATTGATCAGCCGATACATCAGCTGATACACCATTTGCATGCGGATGGTTCAGATTATCCAAACGAGCAGTGCCCTATCTACAAATCCTTCAACAGGGGTGAGCAGATTCATGTGGACAGCGAGGTTTTCTGGCGCAAGGACGGTACCAGCTTTCCGGCCGAATACTGGTCTTATCCACTGATCAAACAAGGGAAGATCCGGGGGGCTGTTGTTACCTTTATCGATATCACCGAACGGAAATTCAATGAAGAGGTGATGGATTCAAGGGTGAAGTTGCATGAATATGAGCAGGGGCATACCGTCAACGAACTGCTGGTCTTTGCGCTGGATGTTGCTTGTGAAAAGACACACAGCAAAATCGGCTTTTACCACTTTCTCGAGGATGACCAGAAAACCCTCTCGCTGCAAGCCTGGTCAAGCGAGACGACCGAGAGTTTTTGCCAAGCTGCGGGAGAGGGATTGCATTATGATATCGATGATGCGGGTGTCTGGGCCGATGCGGTGAGAGAGAGGCACCCGGTTATCCACAACGACTATGCTTCGTTGCCTCATCGGCGCGGGTTGCCTGAAGGCCACGCCGAGGTCACTTGCGAACTCTGTGTGCCGGTTTTCAGGGGCGACAAGATCGTCGCCATCATGGGGGTGGGCAATCGTGCCCGGCATAACTATAACCGGCACGATGTGGAGAAGGTGAGCCGAATTGCGGAGCTGGCCTGGGATATCGTCGAAAACAAGCGGATTGAAGACCAGCTGGAACAGAATCACCAGCAGCTCAGTACGATACTTGATACGGTCAAGGAGGCGGTCGCGCTTTGGGATGACCGCGCGAGACTGCGATATGCCAATACCGGTTTTTTCTCTTTACTGAAGCTGCCCATCGAACTGTGGGACAGAGAGGCGAGTATCGGTAAGGCTATCGATGATTTAGTCCCGCTGGCATCACCGTTGAAAAATATCGAACCACTACTGTCCCGCTTATTGTATCGAGGGGAAGCGATTGAACATCTTCCCATAGAGATTGAGAGAAAAGATCAGGAAACCATATGGATCGGACTGACGATACATGCGCTTTACGATAGGGGTACAGGTCGAATAACAGGCGCAGTCTCGACCATGTCTGATATCACCGAGCAGAAGAGTCATGAGCATCGTCTGGAGCAGCTGGCCCATTTTGACAATCTTACGCGGCTGCCCAACCGCCTGCTGGCTATTGATCGCCTGCGACAGATGATTGCAAGAGTGCGGCGCACCGGTGAACTAATGGCGGTTTGTTATCTCGATCTGGATGGATTCAAGGCCGTTAACGATAGATTTGGACATAAGGCGGGTGATGAACTGTTGAGAGAAACGGCTCAACGACTGGTCTTATGTGTACGCAACGGAGATACGGTAGCCCGTTTGGGTGGTGACGAGTTCCTGATTCTATTGGCCGATCTGAAGGATCAGCAGGAGAGCCAGCTCATTCTCAAGCGTATTCTGGAGATGGCGACAAAACCCTACACTGTGGCCGAACATGCTCTGTCGACAGTCACCGCCAGCATCGGTGTCACTCTGTTTCCCAGTGATAATTCTGAACCTGATAAGTTGATTCAGCATGCAGACCAGGCGATGTATATGGCAAAGGAGTCGGGTAAGAACTGCTATAAGTTATTCAACAAGGATTTCGAACGGCGGGTCCGGGCGCAGGAGGAGACGCTGGGTGAAATCATCAAAGCCATGGATAGCGATCAACTCATCGTCTACTACCAACCGGTGCTTGATTGTCGGGCAGGTCGAGTTATTGCCGCAGAGGCATTGATACGTTGGAATCATCCCATATTGGGCCTGCTTGAGCCGGCAGAATTTCTGCCGTTGATCAATAAGAGTGAAATGATGCTGTCGCTCACAGAGCAAGTTATCGAGCAGGCGGTATTGCTGATCGAGCAGATGCACAGCAAGGGTTCGACATTCTCAATCGGTATCAATATCTTTTCGGAGCAAACCTTCGATCCGGTGTTTTTAAAAATGCTGCAAAATCGTGTAAAGAAACTGGATCAGCATCAACGTTCACTTTTGCAGCTGGAGATTTCCGAGCGGGTCGTCACATCCCATTTCACCCAGATTGAAAGGTTTATCGGCGATTGTCTCGAAATGGGCATCGAATGTGTGCTCGATGACTTCGGCGTCGGCGATACCTCGATTCAACAGATTTCACGGCTTCCGGTCAGAGCGATCAAAGTGGACCGTACCCTGACCCAGAAAATGCTTGCCGACGAGAACCAATATGCATTAATCAAAACCATGTTGAATATGGCCAATGCCTTCAATCGCATGGTGATCGTACAGGGGGTCGAAGAGGAGCGACAGATGGCCACACTGCTGTCGTTGGGTTGCAGCCGTATGCAGGGATTTCTTTTTTCTGAAGCGATGTCATCAGAGGATTTCACTCACTGGCTTGCTTTGAGCATGGAATCAAATGATTGGATAAGACGAATCGTAATGATATAGAGGATAGATGAATGTCTGAAACGAAATACAAATATGAGCCCTTTGTCTGGAGTGATTGGATGTCTACCGGGGTTGAGGTGATCGATACCCAACATCAGAATCTGTTGAATATGGTGAATGACGCCTACATCAGTATCGCGGAGACGACCAGCCCCATGACCTTTCAAAGGATTACCAAAGAACTGCTGAGCTATGCCATCTACCACTTTCAGACAGAAGAGTCATTGATGAAGGAGTATGGTTATTTTGGCGAACGGTCAGATGATGCGGCAAAGCATATCAAAGAACATCGTGATTTTTCGGCAAAAATAGTCGCCGTAAGAAAGACATTCAATTCCGGCGATCGGGATCAGATCATACCGGTACTGGAATTTCTGCAAACCTGGATTGCCAGCCATACACAGAAAGTGGATATGAAATTAGGGGCATTCATTCAGGCAAAGGAGGCGGAGAGGCCGTCATCAAATACAGATTGATTCGCGCACCAAGCATCTTTGCCTGCCAGAAAACATTTTTTACGCAATCTCCTGTTCTCTGTGTGCCTCTTCCCGCAGCACTTTCAGTGTAATTTCAGCCGTTCTCATGATGTGTTGCTCGATCGCATCACAGGCGCGTTTGCCGTCCCTGGCCAAAGCCGCGTTACGCAGCTCTTTATGTTCCTGGTGCAGGTCACGGGGAATCTCGGTGCTCAGGGCAATGTTTCTGTAGCGTTTGTGTTGATCGTAGAGAATGCCGTAGAAGCGGCGCAGCCATTTTGAACTGCAGCCGGCGATCAATGCTTCGTGAAAATCGTGATTGCGGATCTCCCATTCGGCAGGGTCTCTCTCCTCCGATTCTTCAACCTTTTCCAACTGATAGAAGGCGGCAACAATTCGAGATTCCCAGGCGTCATCACCCTGCTCAATGCTCTGGCAGAGTGCCTGCTTCTCAAGCAGGATTCGCAGTTGTGTTATGTCTGCCAGATCCGCTTCGGACATCGGGGCGACGCGAAAACCACGCTGCCCTTCCGCAGTAACGAAGCCATCCGCTGTGAGTCGGCTCAAGGCCTCGCGTAGGGGACTTGCGCCGACACCGTATGCAGTGCGCAGGTGTTCAATGCGCAGTTTCTCGTCTGGCTGTAATTCACCATGAATGATATCTGACCTGAGCTGCAGATAGGCCTGATCGGACAGGGTCTTGGCTCCGTTCGGTTCAGCCTGCTGGTTGTAAGTTCTTGGCATAACTGTATTTTTCCATCTGAAGACCTGAATGATATCTGCTCTTTACCCTACCTGCTATGCAGGATGTATGACACTGACTTTTGTCAATATTTTAGTTGAACATAATAAATTTACAAAAATATCGATAATATTCTTGCAAATCGACATAATATCGCTATTCTTGTTTTTATCGATTTTCTGGAGCAATGAATATGGCATACCAACTGACCATCGAGCCAACCGGCGACGAGGTAGAGGTCGATGAGGGTCAAAATATCCTCGATGCCTGTCTGCGCGCCGGTATTTGGATGCCTCATGCCTGTTGTCACGGGTTATGCGGCAGCTGCAAGGTCGATGTGCTTGAAGGAGACGTGGATGCGGGCGACGCTTCAAGCTTCGCTCTGATGGATATGGAGCGTGACGAAGGAAAGGTTTTGGCCTGTTGCGCCACCCTGGATTCGGATACGGTGATCGAGGCGGATATCGACGAAGATCCCGATGCAAGAATCATCCCCGTGAAAGACTTTGAGGCTGAGATCGTCAGACTCGAAAACCTTACCCATGATGTAAAGGGAATCTGGCTCCAGCTGGAAGGCGAGGGTATCGACTTTCAGGCGGGCCAATACATCAATCTACAGGTTCCCGGCGTCCAGGTGCCGCGCGCCTTCTCGCTGGCAAGCAAGCCGTCCGACGGCAAGCTGATCGAGCTGCATATCCGTCTGGTGCCGGACGGTGAGGCAACACCGATTATTCACAATGATCTGAAGGTGGGCGACAGGCTCTGTTTTACCGGACCCTATGGCCGTTTCTTCGTGCGCAAGTCGCGCAACGAGCCGATGCTCTTCATCGCCGGCGGTACCGGACTCTCGAGTCCCAAGTCGATGATTCTCGACCTGCTGGAATCCGGTTGCACGACGCAGATCACACTTTTTCATGGCGTCAGGGCAAAACGGGATCTCTACGATGACGTGCTGTTCAACACCCTGGCGGATCGGCATCGGAACTTTACCTACTACCCTGTGCTATCACAGATGGAATCGGGTGACGACTGGAGTGGCGAGACCGGTTTCGTTCACGACGCGGCTCAACGCCGTTTCGGCAATAGCTTCAGCGGCAATACCGCCTATCTGTGCGGGCCTCCGGTGATGATCGAAGCGGCAATACGCGCCCTCATGCAGGGGCGTCTGTTTGAAAATGACATCTTCACCGAGCGCTTTCTCACCAAAGACGAAGAGAACCGTAAGCGCAGTCCGGTATTCAAGAGGCTCTGACGATGTCCACGCAATACGAAATCTATGTGGAAGACAAGGATACGCGTTTTCACTGTGGCGACGAGCAGCGCCTGCTGCACGCCATGCAGGCGCAGGGGCTCGGGTCGATACCGGTCGGCTGCAAAGGCGGTGGCTGCGGCATCTGCCGCATTCAGATCACTCAGGGCAGGTATGAGACCCGCAAAATGAGCCGTACCCACGTGTCGGCAGAGGATGAGCTTATGGGTATCGTGCTCTCCTGTCGAGTCACACCCAAGAGTGACCTCTCCCTTCGGTTGGCACCTAAACCGAAAGAGGGGAGATCCGAGAGCGCAGCATAGCGCTCAGTCAAAAAGACAAGCAAGGCACAACATCAACGAAGGCGGGAGAAGTCCCGGCAGGAGGAGATCATGGCAGTGGCAAGTGACGATCATACGGTTCGCTTCATACAGATAACCCTGGGTGAAGTGGGTGTCTGCAGAGACCAGCTGAGTATCGATGGCTTTACAGAGACCGACCATCAGGATAATGCCCGGCATTTTATGAAAAGCTGGAGTGATTTCGATCGCAGTAACAATACCTGGTGTAAGTCAGAAGAACAGAACTGAGCAAGCCTGAGATAACCATCAATGCAAAAGGCCGGCACAGGCATGCGGACCAGTAAAGAACTGGCGGATGTGATTGGAATTTCCGTTGCCTTCGAGGCTGGGGATGATGCCCGCGCAGAGGCAGCGATTGCAGCATCGGGTGTTACCGCTGAGTCGAACATAACCGCCGAAGCGAACAGCGGGAAATCTTAGGAAATTGGTTTAATGACGGTGAACAGAATGAAAGAGGTCAAACATTTCATCAATGGAGAATTTGTCGGATCCGCTTCGGGCAAGCTGTTCGACAATATCAACCCGGCGACAGGGCAGAAGATCGGTATCGTGCACGAGGCCGGGGCGCCGGAGGTGGATGCGGCGGTCAATGCGGCGCGGATGGCACTGCAGGGTGAGTGGGGGCGCATGCCGATGGCAGAGCGGGCCAATTTGCTGCATAAACTGGCCGATGGCATTAGTGCCCGATTCGATGAGTTCCTCGAGGCGGAGTGTCTCGATACGGGCAAGCCGCAAAAGCTCGCCTGCCATATCGATATCCCCCGTGGTGCCGCCAACTTCAAGATCTTTGCCGATGTGGTGAAGAACGTGTCCACAGAGAGTTTCATGCTGGATACGCCGGACGGGCAGGGCGCGCTCAACTATTCACTGCGCAAGCCCAAAGGCGTAATCGCAGTGATCAGCCCATGGAATCTGCCTCTGCTGCTGATGACCTGGAAGGTCGGTCCTGCGCTCGCCTGCGGCAACACTGTGGTGGTTAAACCCTCCGAAGAGACCCCCTTCACCACAGCCCTGTTGGGTGAGGTGATGAACCAGGTGGGAATCCCCAGTGGGGTGTATAACGTGATACACGGTTTTGGTCCCAACTCGGCAGGTGAATTCCTCACCCGCCATAAAGGGGTCGACGGTATCACTTTCACCGGCGAAACAGGCACCGGTGCGGCCATCATGAAGGCGGCCGCCGATGATATCACCGATATCTCCTTCGAACTCGGCGGTAAGAATCCGGCACTGGTTTTCGCAGACTGCGATATGGACAAGGCGATCGAGGGCACCCTGCGTTCCGCCTTCGCCAACTGCGGTCAGGTCTGTCTCGGAACGGAAAGGATCTACGTGGAACGTACGATCTACGATGAGTTTGTGGATCGGCTGAAGACCGGCGCAGAGAACCTGAAGTTGGGGCAATGGGATGATCCCGAGACCGACATGGGCCCCCTGATCAGTCACCAACATCGAGACAAGGTGCTCTCCTACTACCGCAAAGCGGAAGAGGAGGGCGCCACTGTCGTCACCGGTGGAAGCACCCCAGACATGCCGGAGGTTCTGGCTGGCGGCGCCTGGGTGCAACCCACCATCTGGACCGATCTGCAAGATGATGCTTCGTGTATCAGGGAAGAGATTTTCGGTCCCTGCTGCCATATCCGCCCCTTCGACAGCGAAGAGGAGGCGATCACCCTGGCCAACGACACCGATTACGGCCTGGCCACTGCGATCTGGACCGAGAACAGCGCCCGCGCCCATCGGGTCGCGGCCCGGATAGATGCGGGCATCGCCTGGGTCAACTCCTGGTTCCTGCGTGACCTGCGCACCCCCTTCGGCGGCGCCAAGCAGTCGGGTATCGGTCGCGAGGGCGGAGTGCACTCCCTGGAGTTCTACACCGAGCTCAAGAACGTCTGTATCAAGCTTTGAGGAGTCATCGATGCTGAACGAAAAACGCATCCACGAGCTGGGGGACGAACTCTTCGATGCCCTCAGCCAGCGCCGCATGATCGATCCGTTGACGGAACGGGAAACGGATATCACCATCGAGGACGCCTACCACGTCTCACTGCGCATGGTGAACCGGCGGGTCGAAAACGGAGAATCGATCATCGGCAAGAAGATCGGCGTCACCTCCAAGGCGGTGCAGAACATGCTCAATGTGCATCAGCCCGATTTCGGCTACCTCACCGACCGCATGGTATACGGCAATGGCGACGAGATGCCGATCAGCAAAGCGCTGATCCAACCGCGGGCCGAGGGCGAGATCGCTTTCATGCTGAAGCGCGACCTGATCGGTCCCGGGGTCAGCAACGCCGACGTGCTGCGCGCCACCGAGGCGGTGATTCCCTGCTTCGAGATCGTCGACTCCCGCATCCGTGACTGGCGGATCAAAATCCAGGATACGGTGGCGGACAACGCCTCCTGCGGGCTATTCGTGCTGGGCGACAAGGCGGTCGATCCGCGCAAGGTCGATCTGGCCACCGCCGGTATGGTGGTGGAGAAGAACGGTGAACTGCTCTCCACCGGCGCCGGTGCCGCGGCACTGGGATCACCGGTGAACTGCGTTGCCTGGCTGGCCAATACTCTGGGCAGCTTCGGCATTTCCCTGAAGGCGGGTGAGGTAATCCTGTCCGGCTCCCTGGTTCCCCTGGAGCCGGTGGTGGCGGGGGACTTCATGCGGGTGGAGATCGGCGGTATCGGCTCTGCCTCGGTCCGCTTCACCTGAATCAACAGAGGGGTTTCGCCATGAGCCGACTCAGTCCTTTACCCATCGACCGGCACGCCGAGCTGGCGGAGCGCTTCGCCTTCTTCGAGAAGACCCTGGGCTTCGTGCCCAACAGCCTGCTCACCATGCAGCGCAAACCGAAGCTGGTGGACGCCTTCATCCAGTTCAGCGCAGCCGTCTACGACCCGGACGGGGAGGTCGATCTCGGATTCAAGCGACTGGTGGCTCACGTGGCCAGCAGCGCCGCCGGCTGCCAGTACTGCAAGGCGCATACGGCGGTGAGCGCCAAGCGTCACGGTATTCCGGTAGAGAAACTCGAGGATATCTGGAACTACCGCAACAGCGAACACTACTCGGAAGCCGAACGGGTCGCCCTCGATTTCGCCCTGGCGGCGGCTTCCCAGCCCAACGACGTCACCGATCAGCTGTTCGATGCGCTGCGCCGGCACTGGAGCGAGGAGGCGGTGGTGGAGATGTTGTCGGTGATCGGCCTGTTCGGTTTCTTCAATCGCTGGAACGACAGCCTGGCCACGCCGCTGGAGGCGGAGCCGATGGAGACGGCGCAGGCCCACCTGACCCAAGGCGGCTGGCAGGCCGGCAAACATATGAGCTAGGGCGAATAAACCGACAGCCCTGATAATTCGACGAGGATAGGAGCAATGAACAAAATCAACGCAGCCCTGATCGGGTCCGGCAACATCGGCACGGATCTGCTCTACAAGGCACTGCGCAGTGACTGGATCAATCCGGTCTGGATGGTTGGTATCGATCCCGATTCCGAGGGCCTGGCACGGGCTCGCAAGCTGGGTCTGAAGACCACCCATGAAGGGGTCGATGGCCTGGTGCCCCATATGCGGGAGGACGATGTCCAGATCTGTTTCGATGCCACTTCCGCCTATGTGCACGGCGAGAACAACCGCAAGGTGCAGCAGCAGGGCTCTATCATGATCGATCTGACGCCTGCCGCCGTCGGCCCCTTCTGCGTGCCGCCGGTCAATCTCAAGGACCATGTCGGCAAGCGTGAGCTGAACGTCAATATGGTCACCTGTGGCGGTCAGGCGACCATTCCCATGGTGGCTGCCGTCAGCCGAGTGCAGCCGGTGGCCTATGGCGAGATCGTCGCCACCGTCTCCTCCAAATCCGCCGGCCCGGGAACGCGCAAGAATATCGACGAATTCACCCAGACCACCGCAAGTGCGGTGGCGAAGGTGGGCGGCGCCAAGAAGGGCAAGGCGATCATCATCCTCAACCCGGCTGAACCGCCTCTGATCATGCGCGATACGGTCCACTGCATCACAGAGGAGGAGCCGGATCAACAGGCGATCACCGAATCGATCGAGGCGATGATCGCCGAGGTGCAGAAGTATGTGCCGGGCTACCGTCTGAAGAACGGTCCCGTGTTCGACGGCAACCGGGTCTCCGTGTTCATGGAAGTGGAGGGGCTGGGCGACTATCTGCCCAAGTACGCCGGGAACCTGGACATCATGACTGCCGCCGGTCTGCGTACCGCGGAGATGTTCGCGGAAGAGCTTCTCAACGGCAGCCTGATACTGGCACCGGAAAAGGCAACCGCCTGAGGACAAGAACGATGAACCTGAATGGAAAGAAAATCACTATCCACGACATGAGCCTGCGCGACGGTATGCACGCCAAGCGCCACCAGATCACTCTGGATCAGATGGTTGCCGTTGCGTCCGCCCTGGACCAGGCCGGTGTACCGATGATCGAGGTCACCCACGGCGATGGTCTGGCCGGCTCTTCGGTCAACTATGGCTTCCCGGCCCACACCGACGAGGAATACCTGCGTGCGGTGCGGCCTCATGTGAAAAGCGCCAAGGTCTCCGCCCTGCTGCTGCCGGGTATCGGTACCGTTCCGGAGCTGGAGATGGCTGCCGACTGCGGTGTCGACACCATCCGCGTGGCCACCCACTGCACCGAGGCGGATGTCTCTGAACAGCACATCAAGAAGTCATGCGAACTTGGGCTCGATACCGTGGGTTTTCTCATGATGGCCCACATGGTCGGCCCCGGGAAGCTGGTCGAACAGGCCAAACTGATGGAGGGCTACGGCGCCAATTGCATCTATATCACCGACTCCGCCGGCTACATGCTGCCGGAGGATGTGAGCGATCGGCTGGGTGCCGTGCGCCACGCACTGCAGCCGGAGACCGAGCTGGGTTTTCATGGCCACCATAATCTCTCCCTGGGTGTGATCAACTCCCTTGCTGCGGTGGAGGCGGGCGCCACCCGTATCGACGGTTCGGCTGCGGGGATGGGGGCTGGCGCAGGTAACACCCCACTGGAGGTCTTTGTCGCCGTGGCCGAGCGCATGGGGGTGGAGACAGGCGTCAATCTGTTCAAGCTGATGGATGTGGCGGAGGATCTGGTCGTACCGATGCTGGACCGTCCAATCCGGGTCGATCGGGATGCCCTGACCCTTGGCTATGCCGGGGTCTACTCCTCCTTTCTGCTGTTCGCCAAGCGAGCCCAGGAGCGCTACGGCGTCTCCTCCCGCGACGTACTGGTGGAGCTGGGCAAACGCGGCATGATCGGCGGTCAGGAGGACATGATCGAGGATGTGGCCATGGAGATGGCCAAGGCGCAGGGGGCGATCTGATGGGTACATTGACGCAGGCACAGGTCGCAGAGCTGGCGGAATATCTCGAATCCAGCGAGCTGGAAGTGAAAGACGCCACCAAGATCACCGATCGCTTTCCGGAGATGAATTTCGAGGATGCCTACGACATCCAGTTCGAGATCCGCCGGCGCAAGGAGGAGAGAGGCAACAAGATTATCGGTCTCAAGGTAGGACTCACCTCCCGCGCCAAGATGAAGCAGATGGGGGTGGAGACACCCATCTACGGTTTCCTCGCCGATTACTTCGACCGCCCCGATGGTGGTGAAATCGAAACCGATCAGCTGATCCACCCCAAGGTGGAGGCGGAACTCGCCTTCGTCACCAAAGCCCCCCTGCGTGGGCCGGGTTGCCATATCGGCAATGTGTTGGCGGCGACCGACTTCGTCATCCCGGCGGTGGAGGTCATCGACTCCCGCTACGAAAACTTCCGCTTCGACCTGATCAGCGTGATCGCCGACAACGCCTCCTCCTCCCGCTTTGTGCTGGGGGGGCGGATGATCGATCCGGCGGATGTGGATATGCGCACCCTCGGTGTGGTGATGGAGAAGAATGGTCGGGTGGTCGAACTGGGTGCAGGTGCCGCCGTACTGGGCCACCCGGCCGCCAGTGTGGCACTGCTGGCCAACATGCTGGGCGAGCGAGGCGAGGAGATCCCCGCCGGTACCCTGATCCTCACCGGCGGCATCACCGCCGCGGTGGCGATGGAGAAGGGGGATTGCCTCAACGTACGCTATCAGGGGTTGGGCAGCGTGGGTATGCGGTTTGTGTGAGGGGATTGAGAGGAGAGGATGAAGAGATGAACAACGATCACCGATTGCTGCCTGGCGGACCATGGCGGGCTTTCGCATGGCTGGCACTGGGTCTCCTGATCAGCGCCTGTGAGGCCCCCCTCGATCTGACCCTGGTTGAACGGGAGATCGATAAGCCGATCTACCGTTTCGATCAATTGAAAGCGGCAGCTTCCAATCATCGCCGGATCATTGCGGTGGGGGATTACGGTACGGTACTCACCAGCCTGGATAAGGGTGAGACCTGGCAGCGTACTCAATTGCCAACGAAGTCGTCGCTGATCTCCGTAGCCAGTTGCGAAGACGGCAGTTTCGCAGCCATCGATACGGTGCGTAAGGTGTGGCTTTCCGATACCCAGGGTAGTGACTGGCGGGCGCAGCAACTGGAAACCATGGAGAGTCCGATGGCGATCAATTGTGATCCACGGGGACGGTTCTGGATTGCCGCCAGTTTCAGTACCCTGATCCACAGTGACGAGAGCCAGGGAAACTGGCGGGAGATATCGCAACAGGAGGATATGCAGTTCACCTCTATCCAATGGCTCGACAAGGACCATGCCGTGGTCGCCGGTGAGTTCGGATCGCTCTACTTCACCGAGGACGGAGGGGAGAGTTGGGAGCGTGGCAATGATATCCCCAACGAGTTCTATCCCATGGCGGCCTGGTTCCGCACGCTGGACGAGGGGTGGGTCGCCGGGCTCAGCGGCACCATACTGCATACAGAAGACCGGGGCGAAACCTGGCATCGCCAAGAGTCGGTCAGCAGCGCCCCCATCTACAACCTGATTCCCCAGGGTGACCGGCTCTATGCCACCGGCGATAACGGTACCCTGCTTCAGTTGATTGGCGACGGCTGGGAGCAGGTGCCCGAGGCCCCGCGCCTCTTCTCCTATCTCATCACGGCCATACCCCAGGGCGAAGAGCGGCTGCTGGTATTGGGGGGGCGCGGGATTATCAGTCCGATAGAGACATCATCCGGGGGAGATATCCAATGACCATGCACGCCTTCTCCCACTGGCTGAAAAACATCGATAATCTGGTGTTCCGTTATCCCAAGGTCTTTCTTGCTTTTATCGCCGCGCTGACCCTCTTTTTCGCCATTCAGGTTCCCAAGGTACAGATGTACTCGGATTTTGCCGACCTGTTGCCCCAGGAGCACGAATACATCAAATTGCACAACTCCATCCGCGATACCTTCGGCGGTGCCAACAATGTGGTGATGGCGTTGGTGGTGGACGAGGGTGATATCTTCAGCCGGGATACCCTGGCCCGCATCCATCGTATTACCCAGGCGGTGGATAACGTCAGCGGAGTCAACCACAATCTGCTGGCCAGTCTGACCCACCGTACCTCACGCAAGGTATGGCTGACCGAAACAGGGGACGTCAACTCCCAGCCCTACTACGATCCGCTAAAGGATAACTGGACGGGCGAGGAGCTCAACAAACTGCGCGATGATGTGATGAGCAATCCCAGGGTCTTCGGTCTGCTGGTCTCTCCCGATCTCAAGGCGGCTCTGATCAAGGCCCAGTTCAACGAGGGCCAGTTGAACTACGGTGACATATTCAGTCAGCTACAGCAGATCCGGGAAGCGGAGAAGGCGGCCGGCGTGGAGATCTACGCCACCGGCCAGCCCATGCTCTGGGGCTGGGTCTACAGTTATCTGGATCAGCTGTTTCTGATCTTCACCACCACGGTAGGGATCATGCTCTTCCTGCTGATCATCTATTTCCGTCGTGCCTATGGCATTTTGCTGCCCATGTTCGGTATCGCCATCTCGGCGATCTGGGGCCTCGGAATCCTTTCTTTGCTCGACTACAACCTGGATCCGCTGACCCTGGTGATCCCATTCCTGATATCCGCCAGGGCCATGTCCCATGCCATCCAATTGGTGCAGCGATTCTATGGCGAGATGGAGGAGGTGGACGATTCACGCGAGGCGGCCCACCGGACCTTCGACTCCCTCTTTCGTCCCGGCAGCCTGGGTATCGTGTCGGATGCCATCGGCCTGTTGCTGATTGCTTTGGGTTCCGTGCCGATCAATGTGAAGCTGGGGATCTACGCCTCCCTATGGGCGATCTGCGTGGTCTTCACTGTTCTGATCGCGGTACCTTTGATGCTTTCCCTGCTGCCGAAGCCGAAACCGGCGGCCAAAAGGCCCGCAGCGGAGGATGCGCTGTTCGGCAGAGTAGCGGCGCTGGTAGCCAACAAACAGGGTGGTTTGATCGTGCTGGGCACTGCCGGCGTGATACTGCTGCTGGGTGCCCAGCTCAGCAGCCTGGTGCAGATCGGTGAGTCGGAACCCGGCTCGCCCATTCTCTACCTGGATCACGACTATAACGTCTCGTCCAAGGTGATCAACGAGCGCTTTCCCGGTTCGGAAGAGCTCTACATCGTGGCGAGGACCGACAAGAAGGGCGGGATGAAGCGCCCGGATGTGCTGCAGGCCATCGAGGCATTCCAGAACCATATGCTGCTCGACCCGGAATTGGGTGGCGCCAAGGCGGTCCCCGATCTGGTGAAACAGGTCAACCGGATCTTCCATTCCGACGATCCCCGCTGGGCCATCATCCCCGATACCGAGGCCTATGTGGGCGGTCTGATGTTCGCCTATATGGCCTCCAGTCCGGTGCCCGGCGCGCTCAAGGAGTTTGTCGATACCGATGACCAGGTGGCCAATATCGTCTTCTTCTACAAGGATCATCAGGCCAAAACGATTCGCCGGGCGATCCATCGCGCCAAAGAGTGGATCAACGAGCCTGTGAATCAGGTGGAGGGTCTGCATATCGAACTCGCCGGCGGCCTGGTGGGTGTGACCGCCGCCATGAACGAGTCGGCCTATGAGAGCAATATGCTGATCATTCCCCTGGTGCTGGCCTTGATCTTCGTCTTTGTCACCTGGTTCTACATGTCCCTGCATGCGGGATTCATCATGTTCCTGGCGATGATGTTCTGTACCGTCTCCACCTACGCCTATATGGGGCTGGCGGCCATCGGCATCAATGTCAATACGGTGCCGATCATCGCGGTGGGTATCGGGGTCGGTATCGACTACTCCATCTACATCATGGACCGGATTCGCGAAGAGACGGCCAAGGCCTCCGGCGATCTGCAGTACGCGGTGCTGCGCGCTATCGCCACCACCGGCAAGGCGATCGGCTTTACCGCCGCCTGCCTGATCGGCGGGGTGATCATGTGGGTGTTTATCTCCGACCTGCGTTTTCAGGCGGACGCGGCGCTGCTGCTGGTGGTGATGCTGATCCTCAACGCCCTGGCGGCGATGTTTATCGTCCCCTCCTGGGTGATGATATTCCGTCCCAGCTTCATCGGCAGTGCCCGCTACGATGAAGACGGTGTGCTCTACGCGGAGAAGGCGATCGCGTGAGCTGGTGTGATGAGGCTGGCTGAGCCCTCAACATCTCAACTTATACCTGAACCCGAAAACTCTTCCGATTCCTCCTTATTGGCCGGGGTGCAGCTCCGGCTATTTTTTGCTTCGAATTATTATCGATATAATAATCAATCACCATATGATAAAACAAATTATCGATATTTTTACTATATCGACAACCTTCTGCCTGGCACCCGAAAAATTTCTTGTAATTTCAATATCTTGAAAGTTGGCATGCCAGGTGCATAGTGAGTTCTGCACACATATATCTTACGTTGTCGGAGGAGGCTAGGATGTTCCTAGATAGTAATAAACAACAACCGGGAAGGATGCATCCGGTCATAGTCGCAGCCCTGTTGCCTGCCGTTATCACTGCTTGTTTAGGTAGTGGCCAGGCGGCGGCCTACACCTCTGAGGATGGCACGCTGCAGATCAACGGATTTGTCGAAAACGCCACCTATGCGCGCCGCCATGTCGGCCTGAGCAAGATGCGCAATACGGTTCAGATCGAAGGCTCAAAAGACTACGGCGCCAAAGGCTCATTTTCCAATGTCAGTTTTGTCGGCACGTTTCGCGCGACCTACGATGCGGTCTACGACCTCAATGACGATCAGTTCGGCAGTGAGGCCGGGGGGGAGATCGGGCTGGAATCGGTTGGTGGCGCAGGCACCACGTCTTGGGGCGCCTCAGATGTTTCGACCGGCGTTTTGGGCTTCGGTTTCGATACCGGTGAGAATCCAAACGAAGGTTTGGATAATCTTGGCAGTGCGTTGCACGATACAGAGGGCGGGGTCGGCATGGGTGTACCGGTACGCCCATGTGATGTGGATTCACGAGGCTGTATCAAAGACTATCTCGATTTCGACGAGAGTGATCTCAAGTATCCCGAATTCAACGATCGGCTCGATTTCCTGCGTGAGGCCTACATCGATGCCACCATGCCGACCGAGAGTGGCGCCACCTGGAACTTCCGGCTTGGTCGGCAGCAGGTGGTTTGGGGGCGTACCGACCTGTTTCGTGTGCTCGATGTCATCAATCCCGTCGACTATTCACGGCATAACATCTACGATGAGCTGGAGGATATCCGCATACCCATGTGGATGGCCACCGGCGAGTACCGGATGGGCGCCACCGAGCGGTTCGATGATCTGAACCTGCAGTTTGTCTGGAACTTCGACGAATTCCGTCCCAGCAATCTCGGTCAGGGCGGTACGCCCTACGCGATTCTCGATGCGGGCAGTTTCTTCCGCGCCATGAAGAACTGCTGGGACAACGGGTGTTCGGTGGCGAATTTTGCCGGCGGCGCCCTGTCCACTGATTTCCCGGCCCATGTGATCGGTATCCGGGATGTGCATCTGCCGGATTGGTCGCTCAGCAATTCCCAATTCGGTGTCAAGCTGGAGGGTGACTATCAGGGTCTGGGATTCTCCCTGAACGCCCTGACCTATCGTTCGCAACTACCCTCTCTGCGCGGTGTGGTGGATACTGCGGACAACCCCTTTACCACCGATATCGAGTCCCAGGGCTATGATTATCTGATCGCCTTCGATATGCACTTCCCGCGGGTCAACCTTCTCGGTGGCTCCCTGGACTTCTACGTGGATGATATCAAGTCGGTCTTCCGCGTCGAGGCGGCTTATACGCAGGGCGAAGAGTTTGCCAATACCCTGCGTCCGGAACTCTATTCCGAGTCTGATGTATTTCGCTATGTCATCGGTTGGGACCGCCCCACCTTCATCCCCTTTCTTAACGAGCGTCGCGCATTCCTGCTCTCCGCACAGCTGTTCGGTGAATACCTTGTCGATCACGAGCGGGATACGATCAACGGTATCGAAGCGGGCATCCCCAACTGGGAAATCAACCATATAGGCACCTTGCTGATAAAGGGCTGGTACAAGAACGACCGGGTGAGTCCGCAAGTCATCATGGCGCATGACTTCAAGGCCCATGCCAGTGTCATCGCGCCCTCTGTCGATTGGCTGATCAGCGACAATCTCCGTCTTACCGTCGGCGCCAATGTAAAGGTGGGTGATGGCGCCCAGGAGTTCGATGATTGCCGGGCCTGTAATCCCTTTCCACCGTTTACCGGGGCAGGCGCTCCGGGTGACCTTGCACTGCGTAACCTGGCGGGTTTCGAACCGCTCGGCCGCTTCCGTTCCGGGCCTATCGGTATGGCCCAGGCCGAGGATGAGTTCCAGGTCACCTTGCGTTATCGCTTCTAAGTTTTTCAATGGAGATTCAAACAATGCGTTTGCTTAACACTATGCTGGCGGCTGGAGTGATACTCGCCGCCACACTGCCTGTCCAGGCTGCAACCAATGAAGATGTGGAGAAGAGTTTCTATCCCTATAAAACCGGCGTGCCCGGCTTAGAAGGATTGAGCGTGGGCCTGGTTATCGATCAGTCGAACGTGGATAAATTCAAGGATGTCCTCGATCCAGCAATGCATGAGTTCATCAGTCAGGGCTGGACAAAAATCACCGTGGGGGAGACTACCTCGTTCGACCTGCATCCCAACTATGTTCAAGCGACCAGAGATGGTTTGGGCAAGGTAAGGCTCGGCGAGAAATCGGGTGAGATAGAAGGTTTCATCGCCGGCCGGCCTTTCCCTGAGGAACCGTCGATGGATGATCCGCGGGCGGGTGAGAAACTGGCCTGGAACTACAAGTATGGCTACAACTGGGGTGACAATGCGGCGATCTATCCCTTCTACTGGAAGTATAAGGATATGAACTCCGGGAAGCTGGAGAGAACGATCAAGTTCAATTTTCACTTTCTCAACTATATGCACCGGGTCAACCAGGAGCCGCTACCCGAGATTTCCCCGAATCCGTCAAAGCTGTTTCGTGCAATCTACGTACAGGCGTTGGAACCCTTTGATGTCAAGAATACCCAGCTATTGATCCACCGCTACGAAAACGATCTCAAGCGCGACAGCGCCTGGCTCTATCTCGGTTTCCAGCGCCGTGTCCGCCGTCTGGCCTCAGGTCAGGTGACCGATGCCTTTCTCGGTTCCGACGTCATGATCGAGGACTTCGAAGGCTACAACGGACGCATCAACGATATGGAGTGGACCTTCAAAGGCGCCAAGAACATCCTGGTGCCGTTCTACAATCACAACGATCTGAAACTCTCCGAAGAGCATAAGGAGTCGGACGGTTACCAGTTCGTGGAGATGGGCGGCAAGGGCAACTGCTTTCCTCAGATCACCTGGCAGTTGCGCAAGGTCTACGAGTTGGAGAATAAGCCGAAGGATTCGAACCATCCGATCAGCAAGCGCGTGCATTATATCGATGCCCAGACCTTCACCATTCCCCGTACCCTGACCTATGACCGCAAGGGGGATCTGTGGAAGAGTTGGCAGATCGGTCAGGCGCATCCGGATCACCACCTGCCTAAAAACAAGGGAACCGGTGTGGCGATCGACGATTCCTTCACCATGATTGATGTGCAGGCCATGCACTGCACAACGGGTCAGTTCAAGGGGCAAGTCGATCCCGCATTGAATCCCGCCAATAAATTTACCGTACAGAACCTTCGAGCTTCCGGTCGTTGATACCGTGTCTTGCCTGGCGCATCGACGCCAGGCATTTTTTACCGCTGACTGAGAGCGTGCAGCATGAACCCCGATTCAGCCGACATCTATCTCTATTTCAACTTCCGCAGTCCCTATTGCTACCTGGCCAGTAAAACCATGTGGCGGATATTCGACGAGTACCGTACCAATCTCATCTGGCGCCCATTGGGTGGCTGGGATGGGCGTTCGCCACCGGATGTGGCGGTCAAAAAGCTTCCCATTGCCCGCCAGGATATGGCGCGCTTCGCGCGACGTCTGGGTATCCCCGTCAATCCCCCGCCGAAAACCACCGATCCTACCCTGGCAGGTGCAGGATCACTGTTGGCGGAGGAGAAGGGATTGCTGCGTCCTTATGTAGTCGAGGTGATGCGCAAGGAGTGGGCCGAGGGTCAGGATATCGGAGTGCTCGATGTGTTACTCGATGCGGGCAGCGAAATCGGCCTGGACAGGGAGGCGCTGGCGGAAGCTGCTCAGGACCCTGCGCGACAGGCGGTTTTGATGCAGAACTGGGATGAGGCTGAGGAGAAGGGGGCTATCGGGGTGCCCACATTCATTTGTGAAGATGAGATATTCTGGGGGCAGGATCGCATCGATTTTGTCCTGGAATACCTGCGGGAGAGGAGACTGTCCTGTCTATGAACAGGGAGGTCAGCCTCTACGATAAACCTGAATGCCCCTTCTGCTGGCGTGTACGCATGGCGCTGCAACGTTGCAATGTAGACTATCAGCATTATCGATATGACGACCCTGAGCATCTGCAAAAGTGGCAGCGATTATCACCCGGAAACACCGTGCCGCTGCTCATGATAGATGAAATCGTCATCACCGAGTCTGCAGTCATGCTTGAATACCTCAATGACAGATATGGTAATCTGCTGCCTGCTTCGGCAAGAGAACGTGCCTTGGCGCGGGAACTTGCCCGCTATGCCGATGCGCAGGTGGGGGAAGCGGTGCGCAAGCTGGTATTCGAGCGTCGGCAGCGTGAACCGAAAGAGTGGGATCAGGGGGTCATAGCCAGTGCTATGGAAGCCTGGCACCAGGCTCTGCCGAGGTTGGAGAGGGCTTTGGCGGAGACAGACTATTTCGTACCCGCTGCCGGCATACCCGATTATGTTCTGGCAAGTCGTTTCGGTCTTGCCATGGCATATGGCATGGCGCCGCCGCAGACACCACTGCTTGGCGACTGGTTCGCCAGGATGGCCGATCGCAGCGAGTTCCTGGATAGCGCGCCCAGTGTGGTTAGAGATGCGCTACGCCAGGGTTGGCAGGTTTTCGATTAGGGGGGCTCCGGTGGAAAAAAGCGTGGATCCACCCGTGACCGTGCTGGTCACGCGACGACCCAAGCCGGGCAAGGAGCAGGCGTTCGAGGATTATCTTGCCGGTATTACCCAGGCTGCCTTGCAGCACCAGGGACACATGGGCACGAATATCTTTCGTCCTTCAAAACCGGGCGGAAATTACCGCATCATCTTCAAGTTCGATCGTCGCAGCAATCTTGAGCGTTGGGAGGGCTCCGCTGAACGTGCTGAGTGGCGCGCCATTGCGGAACAGGTCAGCGAGCCCAGGCAAGTTGAAACCATTTCCGGGCTCGAAGCCTGGTTCACCCTGCCTGCCTGCGCGATAAATGTACATCCGCCCAAATACAAAATGGCCCTGGTGGTGTGGATGGGTGTGTTCAGCCTGGTGACCCTGCTGAGCAGCCTGCTCGGTCCGTTGATGTCAGCCTGGCCCAGGTTGCTGCAGACAATCGTCCTGACCGCACTGGTCGTTGTCTGTCTGACCTATGCTGTGATGCCGCTCTTGACCCGGCTTTTCTCAGGCTGGCTCTATGCAGGGAAGGATCAGAAATGATCCTCTGCCACGCCCAGGCCGCCCGGGGCCTCCACGCCCTCGGTGTCGGAGAGGCGTATCTTCAGCGACAAATTGTTGCGTGAATCCGCATGGGAGAGTGCCTCTTCCATAGAGATCTTACCCTCTTTGTATAGCTTGTAGAGGGATTGATCGAAGGTCTGCATGCCGCGTTCGGTACCTTGTTCCATGACCTCTTTTATGGTGTGAATATCCCCTTTCTGAATCAGCTCGGAGATATAGGTTGATAACAGCATGATCTCCACCGCGGGGATGCGTTGACCGTTGATGCCCTTTACCAGGCGTTGGGATATGACCGCCCGAAGATTGAGCGAAAGATCCATGAACAGCTGGTGATGAGCGCTGTCTGGAAAGAAGTTGACGATGCGATCGAGTGCCTGATTTGAGTTGTTGGCGTGCAGCGTCGAGAGCGCAAGGTGGCCGGTTTCGGCATAGGCGATGGCGTGCTGCATGGTGCTCATTTCCCGGATCTCACCGATCTGAATCACATCAGGGGCCTCACGCATGGCATTTTTCAGGGCGTTTTCGTATGAGAGCGTGTCGAGTCCGACCTCACGCTGATCGACCACCGACTTTTTGTGAGTGTAGAGATACTCGATAGGGTCCTCAATGGTCAATATATGCCCGGTTGAGGTCTGATTGCGGTGCTCGATCATCGAGGCCAGGGTGGTCGACTTGCCTGAGCCTGTTGCGCCGACGACCAGGATCAGGCCGCGGGGCTCCATGATCAGGTCCTTCAGAATAATCGGTAGGTTGAGCTTCTCTACGGGGGGAATCACACCCTTGATATAGCGGATGACCATCGCCGCATCACCCCGTTGTTTATAGACATTTACGCGGAAGCGCCCAAGTTTGTTGACGGAAATCGCCAGATTGCACTCGTAAGTGGCTTCGTACTCCTTTATCTGATCATCGTTCATGATGCCGTAAGCGAGTTTCCTGACCTGCCCGCTTTGCATTGGGGAAGACCCTATCGGACGAGTCTCACCTTCGGTTTTCAGATGGGGGGCGGCACCAGTGCTGAAAAAGAGATCTGAGCCGTTTTTTTGCACCATCAGTTTGAGATAGGGCACGATATCCATTAACTATTTCCTCGAATCTTTCTTGAATCTCAGTCCGTCGGCGGACGATTAATAATTATGTTCAGCCATTTCTATCGGCAGGCGGGCCGAAGAATGTAGTCCAGGCGCTAAAATTAACAAAAAATGGTGTAGCAGTGCTTGCCTGGTGGAATAGAGGCGGTCACCAGGCATGTGAAAGGGTGGTGGAGTACCACATGCGGGGTGTGCAGGGGAGGGAATGTGCCGCCTACGCCCTGGCTGCCGGGATAGGCGGAAGCGCTTTTGTCAGGGGCAGTATTTCGGCCATCACCCGTGCGCTGGCATTGACGAGTTCCTCGGCCTGCTTAGCGTTTTGCAGGCCTGTCGAGAGCGCCGGTTTTGAGTAGAAATCACCTGCGTCGGCGGTGATCATATGCAATGGAAGCCCCTGGTCGTGCACCCTGACCTCCCGCGCCAGGGTATATTCGGCAAGGCCTGAACCCAGTATCAGTACTCTATAAGTATGATGGACCGGACTGTGGCTAGGCGACCAATTCCACCATTTCGAAATCAGACTTGCTGACACCGCAATCCGGACACTCCCACTCCTCCGGGATATCCGTCCACCGGGTGCCGGCAGCAATGCCCTCCTCGGGAAGGCCTTCTGCCTCATCATAGATATATCCGCAAACTATACATTGATACTTCTTCATCTCATTCCCCGGTCAATTACTGAGTCGTCGTAATGATTTTCAAAAAGATAGCCTCTGTCCGGAAAAGACTCCACCCTGTAAAGATTGGGGAAAGGGATTGTGTGGATTGGTAATGCCGACGGCCCTAATCTTCGTATTCCGAGGCGCGCCGTGCGTCGCCGAAGACCTTTTCCACCGGATAACGTGCCTCGTTTATGGCGATTTTACGTTCGACGGCTTCGATCAGGTCGATATCGAGACGTTCGGCACAGCGGATCAGGTAGATCAGGATATCCGCCATTTCCAGCGTGACTTCATCGTGCTTTTCCTGAGTCAGATTCATGCTCTGTTCCGGTGTCAGCCATTGGAAATGCTCCACCAGCTCCGCACACTCGGCGATCATCGCCATTGTGAGATTCTTCGGATTGTGGAACTGCTCCCAGTTACGGGTTTGGGCAAAGGCCTTTAAGCGGCTATTCAGATTCTCCAGGCTATCTTTAGGCATTGTCAGCTATCTTTGAAATGAGTGTGCGGACATTTAATACCACATGCCGTTGCGGTGCCAGCGTGGGCGGTAGGGGTTGTGAGCGAGCAGAGTCCGTATATCGCTGGCGGATAAAACCTCATCTGAAGCTGTGCTGCCCGGATGGGTAAGTGCCATCAATCGCGCTACCCGAAGGTCGGTCGGTGGGTGGGTACGCAGGAGCGATGGGTCAGGAATACGCGGGCCGGGATGAAGCAGGCGCTCCAGCAGACGGTGCCGGGGGGGTTCGAGTTTGTTCAGGGCGGAGGCCAGCCCCAGGGGATCTCCGGTCAGCTTTGCCGCTCCCAGGTCCGCCTCGTATTCACGGCTGCGTGACAGGGCGAGTTGCGCCAGGGCGCTCAATGTGGGGGCAACCAGCAGTAACAGAATGGGGATCCAGGGCAGGGTGGTCTGGCCGAACAGCATCAACGGCAGATTGATCAGCAGCAACAGCTGCCCGATAATGGAGAGAAAACCGGTGACACGGCTGGTGAGATCGGCAAATGCCATCAGTCGTGTATCCTGGTTCACCACATGCATCAGCTCATGCGCCAGCACACCCGCCATCTCCCGCCATTCCATACGGCGCAGCAAGCCATCCGAAATGGCGATGGCGGCGTTGTGGCGATTGCCAGTCGTAAACGCATTCATGACATCGGACGGCAGATAATAGAGCTGTGGAATCTGTTCCATCCCGGCACGTCCGGTCAGCTGTGCCATGAGACGGTAGAGATCCGGGGCCTCATTGGGTGTGAGCCGACGGGCGCGAAAGAGACGCATTGCCCACTCAGGGCTGGCAACCGGATTGATCTGATACGAAATCAGGATCACCAAGGCTGTTGCGAAGGCCATCGGAAAACCACCGAGAAACCAGGCAAGCCAGGCGCATAGACCTCCCAGACTGATGATCAGTAACAGGGATTGCAGTGTGTTTTTGACCTTATGCTGCAGATAGGTGGCCGGTTCCATGATTGCGTTCCCAGTCACGGGTTCAAGTTCGATAATCCGATGAGGGCATACACCCCGTGCATAGGTTATCACTCTGCTTGCGGCACCGGGAGTGTGATAATTGAGACCTGCGTCTGTGCAAGATGTGCGACAATGACAGGCTCTATTCGATCGTTAAACAGAAACTCTCTCACTGGCGGAGTAGCGATGCTGGGAATTTACGGATTGCTTACCTGGTTAAGTCATCATGAATACATGATGATGCTGGCCATACTCTTGGTGAGCCTGGCAGGTGCATTGCTGTTCGTCGGTAATCTGTTCGCCATTGTCTACGCCTTCGGACAGAGTATCTGGTGGGGAGTGAGTGTTTTATTCATCCCGCTCTTCAGCGTCGTTTACTGTATCCGGTATTGGGACAGAGCGGCATATCCTGGAAAGATGCTCATCGCGGGATTGACGACAGCGGGCCTGACCTATGCCGCGCTTGTGATTTTAGTCATGCTCTATCCGGTATGAGCGTCGTGTATCCATGGTAGGTGGTGTGCTCGGACAGCATACGGCTGTGTTTCAGACGGACAGTTGTGCTGAGGCCCTAAGTACCGGTTGAGTGTCGTTGCCCGGCGATCAATTCAATCGTGTTTTGATCCGGATCCCGGCAAAACAGCGCCTCACGACCTGAGCGGCTCAAGGTATATTCGACGCCTGCCTGGTCAAGTTTTTCACACATGGCTTTGAAATCGTCAACCACAAAGGCTGTATGGCGGTCCCGCCCGCCATGTTCGGGGCGTCCGGCAAGGGCATCGGGATTTTCCAGCTGCAGCAGGTGGATCTGCAGGTCACCCACCTTCAGCCAGGCCCCGGGGAAACCCAGATCGGGACGAGCCGGATCGACCTCCAATCCCAACAGATCCCGGTAAAAAACCAACGAGCGTCGTGTATCGGCGACGAGCAGGCTGACATGGTGCAGTCGGATCATCGCGATATCAGGTTGCAAGATTTTCTCTGGCGCGGGCAATTGCTTGGCGTACCTGATTGGGGGCGGTGCCTCCGATATGGTCTCGCGCGGCGAGTGAGCCTTCGAGGGTGAGGATGTCGAATACATCCGCCTCGATTTCACTGGAGAAACGCTGCAACTCCTCCAGTTTCATCTGCGAGAGATCGCGCCCTTCGGCAACACCGAATGCAACCGCTTTGCCTACCACCTCATGGGCGTCGCGAAAGGGAATACCCTTGCGCACCAGGTAGTCGGCCAGGTCGGTGGCGGTGGCGAATCCCCGCATGGTTGCCTGTCGCATGGCCTCCTTGCGGCAGTTGATGGCGGGGACCATATCGGCAAAAACCTTCAATGACCCCTTCAGATTGTCCACGCTGTCGAACAGGGGTTCCTTGTCTTCCTGATTGTCCTTGTTATAGGCCAGCGGCTGGCTCTTCATCAGGGTCAGCAATGCGATCAGATGACCGAAAATGCGGCCGCTCTTGCCCCGAATCAGCTCAGGGACATCCGGGTTCTTCTTCTGCGGCATGATCGACGAGCCGGTGCAAAAACTGTCGGAGAGTTCGATAAAACCAAATTGTGCGGAGGACCAGATGATCAGTTCCTCGGAGAATCTCGACAGATGCATCATCAAAATACTCGCTGCGGCACTGAATTCGATGGCGAAATCCCGGTCCGAGACAGCGTCCAGGGAATTCTCCGCCGGTCGCGAGAAGCCCAGCAGTTCGGCGGTCATGTGACGGTCGATGGGGTAGGTGGTGCCGGCCAGCGCAGCGGCACCCAGAGGCATCACATTGAGTCGCCTGTTACAGTCGGCCAGGCGCTCCCGGTCGCGCTCCAGCATCTCGAACCAGGCCATCATGTGGTGGCCGAAGGATAGCGGTTGTGCCGTTTGCAGGTGGGTAAAGCCTGGTAATATGGTATCAGCCTCCCGTTCGGCCTTGTCGAGCAAAGCGTATTGCAAACGGAGAATGGCGTCTCTGATCTGTTCGATTTCGTCTCGCAGCCAGAGCCGTATGTCAGTGGCAACCTGATCATTGCGGGAGCGGCCGGTGTGAAGTTTTTTACCTGCTTCACCAATGGCCTCGGTGAGGGCTGACTCGACATTCATATGCACATCCTCGAGGGAGACAGACCAGGTAAAGTCGCCCTGTTCAATGCGTTTACGGATCTGTTCCAGCCCAAGCACGATGGCGTCACGTTCGGCATCACTCAGGATGCCCTGACGGGCCAGCATGGTGGCGTGGGCGATGGAGCCTTGAATGTCATATTGGTAGAGTCGCCGGTCAAAGCCGACAGATGCGGTAAATGCCTCAACAAAGGCATCGGTCGGTTCACTGAATCGGCCTGACCAGGGTTTCGTGGACGCGTGACTGTCGCTCATGTATGGCTATCCTGAATATGTAAGCAGGCCGGATTATAGCAGGCAGTGGATGAATGCAGCAGAGTGAGAAGCAACCTGGAGGGAAATGGCCGTCGGATTGTGATGGAAAGGTGTTGCCTGCCTCACCATGAACCGTTGCCGACAAACCGCCACTGGACCTGGGCTAGAAGCGTGTTTATTCTTACTGCATCCGTGCAGCCCGATGGCGCGCCGCACTGGGTTACAGGAAGAGCCAGACAGTATGGATTACAATTCGATTCGGCATTTCTGGTCATTTACCGTCCGTTTTCTCAGTCACGAGTCATTAAAACAGATGGATTATACTTATTGGCCACAGATATCAGCGAGCTGCAGAATTGGTGCGAATGCCAGTGCCGGTAGATGTGTGCAAATTTCGGCTATTCCGGGCCTCTGACACACCAACAGGTTGAAATTGCATGTTTCTGAAATCCGTAGAAATTCGAAATATCCGCTCAATCGAGAACGTCGTTTTGGACTTTGAGGCATCTGCGTCGAAGCAGCGAAACCGCAAGTGGACAATCCTCCTGGGTGAAAACGGAACCGGAAAGAGTTCGCTCCTGCGGTCGATCGGCATGGTTCTGGCGGGCAGCGATGCGTTGCCGTTCCTGCTCGGCGAACCTGATTCGTGGATACGCAACGGTGCTGATGAAGCATCAATCTCCGCGATCCTTCAGACGGCGCGTAACGAGGACAGATACGTCGAGGTTCGCTTCAAGCAGGGAATGGATCGTTCGGGTTTTGTTGAACACAATCGCAAAAGTCTTGATCAGCTTGATGCAGCGCTCGCCCATACGCAGCGCAACTACTTTGTCGTTGGCTATGGCGCACTTCGTCGACTCGCAATGCACGATATGAATATTGCCCGTAGAGGCAATGATCCGGTACGGGCGCAATCCTTGGCTACTTTGTTCGATCTGGACGCCACCCTGAATCCCCTGCAGTCCTGGGCGATGGGGTTGGAGTACAGAGACGGTAAGAGTGGTACACGGATTATCGAGAATGCGATGAACGGCCTTCTGCCGGATGTGAGTTTTAACCGTATCGATCGTCGCAATGGCGATCTGCTGTTCGACACGCCGGACGGTGCTGTTCCGCTCAGACTGTTGAGTGACGGTTACCAAAATGTGGCGGCATGGATTGGTGATTTACTCTATCGAATCACTGAATCATTTGACGATTATAAAAATCCGCTGGAGACACGCGGGTTGTTATTGATCGATGAAATCGACGCGCATCTGCATCCGAAGTGGCAAAGGCAGTTGCGAAAGTATATCGATGATAAATTGCCCGAGTTCCAGATCATCGGAACAACCCATTCGGTACTGACGGCACAACAGCTCGAAGAAGACGAGTGTGTCATTTTAAGCCGCAATGAGAAGAGCAAAGCGGTCTCCGCAAGACCCTTCCCCGGTGTGCCCGCGGAACTGCAGGCCCATGAATTGCTCGAAATCGGATTCAATGTCGAGACACTCGACTCCGTGAGACTCAGCAATGACAAAAACAGATATCGCTCGTTATACCGCAAGAAATCGAAGACGACGGTGGACAGGCGGGAGCTCGAACGTCTTGCCGAACAGTTCAGCCAATTGCCGGATAGGGACCTGTCATTCAGAAACGAAGCCATAATGGAGTCGCAGGAGAAACAGCGAAAGAAAATCGAGGATCTGATTGCTCAGATTGAGGGCATGAAGTCCGGCGAATCGATGCGCAACAAAACAACAAAGAAGCGGGTTGTTCGTAAAAGGGCAGCTGCGAAGTCGTCAACGAAGAAGAAACGCAGGGTCATAAGCAAGAAAAAACAATAGGACGTCATGATACGACTCAAGCGCGATCGCTCATCAAGGACAGTCAAGGCCAAGTATCGGGATCCGGCTCGGATCGACAATGGCGTCGATCTGATCAAGGGATTTCTCTCCGGAGAGAACAAGTTTTACAAAGACGGATTCTGGAAGATCGCCAAAGACCACCTTAAGACTGAATCTCACGGGAAGTGTGCATTTTGCGAAACGCCCACAACGGTTGTGTACTTTGGTGATGTAGAGCATTTTCGACCTAAACAGCGTCAGATGTACTGGTGGCTGGCATACTGCTACGATAACTATCTTTTCTCATGCCGCATCTGCAACGGTTTCAAGAGCGATCAGTTTCCGATTCTAGGCAACGGGCTGCCCCCGCCGGTCATACCGAACAACCCAACAGAGGCGCAACTTCGAACAATCAGTCAGGACATGACGCCCAATCCTTTGGACGATGCAGAATTGGCACGGTTTGACGGGGCATGCCTGAACGAACAGGCTGTATTACCCAATCCCTACCAGCAGGATCCGTGGCGGCTATTCAAGTGGGAAGTGATCGAGCCTCTTGAGGAAGTCAACATCACCCACCGAACCAGTGCCGACAGGCCTTTTGTGGAACCAACCATCGAGATACTCCGGCTCAACAGGGACGCGCTGCGTGCACAACGATACCAGACCTATGTCCTACTCAGGATGTTCAAGGATATATTCGAATCGGCAACCGGCGAAATCAAGACGAAGGCGGAAGACGGTCTCAAGGTGATGATGGGCGCGGATCGGGAGTATTGTGGAATGGCGCGCTACTTTATTTCCGAGGAGTGGCAGCTTGGCATTCCGCTTCCCGAGGCAACCGAGTAGCTCAGTGTGGCCGCTTCTACCAAGCGCCCTTGATTCGGACTTATCGGACAAGACGGTCCCCGAGCGGAGAATCGTAGTGCGAGTCGGTTCGATTTCGTTACCTGGCCGGAGCCGGAACGGTCGGTGATATGATCGATGCAGGAACGTTCAGGTGAAGTTTTTTATCCTTATCGCCGATAGTTAGTCTGTGTGGATTCGATATTCAAGTCATTGTAGCGGTTTGACTCTCTTAATGGGCGCCCGACTGTCGCTCGTGTAGGGCTATCCTGTATTTGTAAACAGGCCGGATTAAAGCAACAGTGGATGAATGCAGCAGAGTGAGAAACAACTTAAGGGGAAACGACCTTTGGATTCTGATGGAAAGGTGATCTTTGTCCCCAATCTATGTGCCATGCGGGCCGTGTTCGCTGTGGTTGTTATCGGTGAGCTCCTCGCCATCCTGCTATCCTTGGCCGTGGCTGAACCGATGAGTGACTTTTTTTCGGTGTTGAGTCTGATTTCGTTACTGGTGCAGTGGATCGGACTGAGTTCGGCGGTGTTTATCTGCCTGTTGCGCCCGCATCTAAACAAACTGGGTAATTGGTGGGCCGGTTTTAGCGTATTTTTCATTCTGCTGGGGGTGGCCTGGCTTGTGTCTCATCTGATAATTATGCTGAACAGCAGCATGGATCTGTCGATGTTGCCACAGAACCACGCTGACCTGATATGGCGCACCGTGGGCATCAGCGCCATCGTAGGTGTCTTGGTGCTCCACTACCTTTATCTGCAATACCTGTGGCGTCGTCAGGAAGAGGCTGAGAACAGCGCCAGACTGCAGGCCCTCCATTCCCGTATTCGGCCTCACTTTCTGTTTAACAGCATGAACACCATTGCCAGCCTCACCCGGAGTGACCCTGCGATGGCCGAAGAGGTGGTGGAGGACCTTGCCGATCTGTTCAGGGTTTCTCTCGGTGATGCCAGCCAGCTTTCCAGTCTGGGCAGGGAGCTGGATCTGGCCCGCCAGTATCTCAGTATCGAACACTATCGTTTGGGCGAACGGCTGAAGCTTGTGTGGGATCTCAATGACCTGCCGGAACAGGCCAAGATCCCGCCGATGATCATACAGCCGTTGCTGGAGAATGCGGTTTACCATGGTATCGAGCCTGCCGCAAAGGGCGGCACGATCACCATTACGGGCCGTTACCGCCGCAATCGGATAAATTTAAGTATCCGCAACACCCTGCCGGAAGCCGATGAGCGGAGTCATCGTGAGGGCAACCGATTGGCAATGGAGAATATCCGCGCACGCCTTGCCGGCGTATACGACTTGGAAGCAAGCTTGACCGAATCGAATATCGATGGAGAGCATCAGGTCAGATTGGCGATTCCGCATCCCTGGTGGGAGTAGCAGAGGCTGTTGGATGAATGTGAACAGGCCCTATGGAGGCTGGAGCTTTGAAGATATTGGTAGTGGATGACGAGGCCTTGGCAAGACAGCGCCTGGCGGCATTGATCGAAGAGCTTGGCAGCCCCTATCAAATGGTGGGTGAGGCGGCCAACGGGGAAGAGGCGCTACAGCGGTTCAAGGAACAGGGCGCTGACCTGGTTTTGATGGATATACGCATGCCGGGGATGGATGGATTGGAGGCCGCGCGGCGGCTGGCTGAAAGCGATCGGCCACCGGCAGTGATCTTCACCACGGCTTATGAGGAGCACGCACTGCAGGCCTTTGAATCCTCCGCACAGGACTATTTGTTGAAACCGGTACGCCGTGAACGGCTGTTGACCGCGCTGCAACGCAGCCAGCGTGTTACCCGAAGCCAGCTCGCTTCCTCTGCAGTCGGGGAACGGCAGGCCCCAAAACTGCATGCCAGTTATCGGGGCGGATTGAGGACGGTGCCTTTGGATCAGGTGATCTATCTGCGTGCAGACTCGAAATATGTCATGGCCCGGCACGAGGAGGGTGAGCTGCTGCTCGAGGAGAGCCTGAAAGGATTGCAGGAGCGCTATGGCGACTGGTTGTTGCGCATCCACCGTAATGCCTTGGTGGTGAGAAGCCATCTGGTGGGACTTGAAAAGGGAAGTGACGGCATTCCGCGAGTGGTCCTGCGCGGTTGTGACGAGACACTGGAAGTCAGTCGGCGACATCTCCCTGAAGTGAGGCGTGTGTTGCGGGGGGAGGAGTGACCTGGGCTCGTATCCTGCGCGACATACTGAGATCAGGCAAGCTGTGGAAGTCGCTCCCATTGCTGCTGGCCTGGGCTTTATTGCAGCAGTATCCAACGGGTAGCCTCGCCAGCGAGGGTACGGACGGACAAACAGAGAAGCCGCAAGCCTTGCCTCTGATCGTGCAGTCCTGTTTTCCATGTCACGGTCCGCAAGGCCAGAGCCGCTCCCCGGCGATACCTTCCCTGGCCGGCCTGCCGAGAGATTATTTACTCAAGGTGTTGCGATCCTTCAGCCATGGCGGCCGATTTGGTACGGTGATGGGACGTCTGGTCCAGGGGTATGACGAAGGTGACTTCGCAATTATGGCCGACTACTTCAGTCAGCAGTCCTTTACCACTCCCGGACAGACCACGGACTGGCGCCTTGTCGATCGCGGGCGCGTATTGCATCGTCGCTATTGTCGGGATTGCCATGGCGACCCCGAGACACCGTCTGAAGCGGGTGCGCCAAACTTGCATGGAGGCTGGATGGATTATTTGCGCTGGACCTTATGGGACTATCTGGTGGGGGTCAATCAGGGCGATGATGAGATGGCGGATCAGCTATCCCTGCTTATGCGCAGACATGGCGCCGAGGGTGTTGAAGCGTTGTTGCATTACTATGGGAAGGGGAAACCTTGATTGCGTGGATCTCTTGCAGGCTTTAGCATAGGCCCTAGTGAGAATGATAATCAGCCGATAGGCGCCCCGTTGTACCCGCTGTGAATTTTGAGGCCTCCCACCCATGCCCCAGACGATAACAATCGCCACCCGTAAATCACCTTTGGCCATGTGGCAGGCCGAATATGTCGCCGCTGAATTGAAAAGGGTCCACCCGGATATTCAGGTAGAGCTGATGGGAATGACCACCCAGGGTGACAAGATCCTTGATACTCCACTGGCCAAGATCGGGGGCAAAGGATTGTTTATCAAGGAGCTGGAGCAGGGTCTGATCAGTGACGAGGCGGATATCGCGGTACACTCGATGAAGGATGTGCCGGTAGAGCTGCCGTCGGGGTTGCATCTGCCGGTGATCATGCAGCGCGAAGACCCGCGGGATGCATTTGTCTCCAATCGCTATCAAAGCATCGACCAATTGCCGCAGGGGGCTTGTGTCGGCACCTCCAGTCTGCGGCGTCAATGCCAGTTGGCTGAAGTAAGGCCTGATCTGGTGATCAACTCCCTGCGCGGAAATGTGAACACCCGTCTGCGTAAACTTGATGATGGGGAATATGATGCCATCATACTGGCTGCCGCCGGTTTGAAACGCCTGGGTTTCGAGGATCGAATAACCGCCCTGATCGGTCCCGAACAGAGTCTGCCCGCCATCGGACAGGGTGCGGTGGGTATCGAATGCCGGGTGGACGATCCGCGGATCAATGATCTGATTGCTCCACTGCACCATGCGGAAACCGCCCATTGCGTGGGGGCGGAGCGGGCCATGAATCAGCGTCTGAACGGGGGTTGCCAGGTTCCCATCGCCGGTTATGCCATGCTGGAATCGGGTAATCTCTGGTTGCGAGGCCTGGTGGGTGAGCCTGATGGCAGCCGCATCATCCGCGGCGAGGTCGAGGGTAAAACCCGGGAGGCCCGTGCAATGGGCGAAGGGTTGGCGGATCGGCTGCTGGAGTGGGGGGCTGACGAGATTCTGAAGGCCCTCTATGATACCCACTGAAGGTTGGCGGCGATGCCCGGTTTCCCGATTGGAGAAGCATGTCGGATCTTGACTTGAAAGGCAGGGGTATCCTGGTTACGCGGGCCGCCCATCAGGCAGATGGCCTGGTAGAGCGGATTCAGACCAGCCGGGGGAGGGCGATTCGCTTTCCGGCACTGGAAATCCTTGCCTGCGATCAACCCGGTCCGGTGCGTGATCTGTTGCAGCGGAGCTGGGATGTGATCATCTTTGTCAGTCCCAATGCCGTCATCCATGCCCTGAAATTGTTAGTGGGCAATCGGCTTCAAGCTAGCCTGGGGGCGGTGGGACAGACGACAGCGGCAGTGTTGCGTCAGTCCGGGTATAGTATCGACCTGTTACCCGCGGATCGATATGACAGCGAGGGTCTGCTGATGCTGGCCCCGTTGCAGGAGATGACGGGTAAAAAGGTGCTGATCGTTCGTGGTGAAGGGGGTCGGGCTCTATTGGGCGAGGGCCTTCAGGCGAGAGGTGCTGAAGTAGGTTATGCTGAAGTCTATCGGCGGGTCAGACCGGCAGTCGACCCTGACCCACTATTGGCGCAATGGCGGGAGCAGATCGATCTGGTGACTGCCACCAGTATCGAAATCATGGAAAATCTTATCGCGCTGGTGGGGGAACCAGGCTGGCCCCTGTTACAGCATACGCCACTCCTGGTGATCAGCGAGCGGATGCTCAGACATGCGGAAAGCAGGGGATTTGAGACCATCCTGCTCGCCACTGGCGCGAACGATGATGCAATCATGTCGGCAATTCAGAACTGGGTGGAATGTACCTCGTGAATGAGTCTGTACGATCAGTTCGAAACGTCATGACAGGCGTTGCGGGATGGTTGATACGGGAGTTGAGAGCGAGCAGGATATGAGTGAAAAAATCGATGAATCTGGCGGCAGCCAGGAAGAAACTGAGGCGGAATTCACGGATACCATCGAGGGTGAGGTGGAACGAATCGATGAATCCGCAGGCAGATCCGGCTCCACCCGCCTACCTATCCTACTGGCGGTTGTAGCGCTGTTGACGGTGACAGCCGGCCTGGCGCTTGGCTACCGCTATTGGCTTGATATGAAACAGACCCTGGTCTCACTCAATGATGATCTGCTAAAGGCCAATCAGGAACAGTCTCAATTTGAGCGGCAACTGGCGCAGACACGCCAGCATTTCGAACAACAGCAAAAGGTGATTACGGAACAAAAGAGTGCCCTGGAGAAGCAGGCGGAGAGTATCCGGCTGGCAAGGGAGGCATCACAGCAACAGGGCGATCAGCTCTACCGCTCGCTGGCGGAGATTCAAACCCGTATGGGAGGCAAGGAGGGGCAATGGCGGGTCGCAGAGGCCGAATATCTGATGCGTGTAGCCAATCATCGGCTGACCCTCATGGGCGACCCGAGTACGGCCATAGAGGCGTTGAAATCTGCGGATGAGCGACTGACTGCAAGCGGTGATCCCGGTTGGTCGGAAGTGCGGGAGAAAATCGCTGCTGAGATCACTCGGTTGACAGCCCTGCCGAAGGTGGACAGTGCCGGAATCAGCGCCGAACTGAATGCCCTTGCGAAACGAGTTGAAGCGCTTCCCTTGCGGGATGCAGGAATGGTTCAGGGTCCTATCTCGGCCCAGCCGGATTCCTTGCCGGATATTGCCGATAATGGGGGATTTACACTGCAAAAATTGTTTGAAGATTTTTGGCGGGGATTCAAATCGATGATGGTGATACGTCATCATGATCGTCCTGTAAGCGCCATGCTGCCACCCGAGCAGCGCTACTTTCTGCTGCAGAATCTAAGTCTCAAAATCGAGAATGCGAAAGCGGCGATGATGGGAAGAAACCAGGCCCTCTATAGCGACAACCTGGTCAGCGCGGCAGAGTGGGTCGATCACTATTTCCAGGCAACGGCACCTGAAGTGGTCGGGTTCAAGTCACAACTGGAGGGATTGGCTGCAAGGGTGATCGCACCAGAACTGCCGGACATCTCCGGCTCCTTGCGAGCGCTGCAGAAGAGACGGCAAACGATGAACCGGGAGGGTCTCCGGTGAGAACATTGATCGCAGCTTTTCTTGCGCTGTTCGCCGCAGTAGCGATCACACTGCTGGTTAAGCAGGATAACGGCTATTTCCTGATCGGTTATGGTCATTGGACCATCGAAGGCAGCCTTGCGCTGTTCAGCCTGGCCATGTTGGCGCTGTTTTTGGGTGCCCATATTGCCATCAGGACGGCTTCACGAATCTGGCAAATGCCGGAGCGTGTGGCCGAGTGGCGGCGAAAGCGCCGAAGCCTCAAGGCCAGACAGGCCTTGACACGTGGGCTGGTGGAGCTCGCTGAAGGGCGCTGGAAGGTTGCGGAGAGGCATCTGACGCGTAATGTCGCCCAATCGGAAACCCCGTTGCTCAACTATCTGGCGGCAGCCCGTGCCGCTCAGCTGCAGGGCGAACATACCCGGCGGGATGACTATCTCCACCTGGCCCACCAGAGCATGCCTTCGGCCGACGTGGCTGTGGGGCTCACCCAGGCTGAATTGCAGTTGGCTCATCAGCAGTACGAGCAGGCACTGGCGACCCTGATGCATGTGCGATCACTGTCGCCAAAACACAATTATGTGCTGACCTTGCTGAAGAAACTGTATGAGAATCTCGGTGAGTGGAAAAAATTGGAAGAGATGCTGCCGGAGCTGAAACGCCGCAAGGTCATCAACCAATCCGATTACCTGGAGCTGGAGATACGCGTTTATCGCGAGCGCCTGAAGCAGGAATCCTCAACCCTTGAAGGCCTGGTGCAATACTGGTCTCGCATGCCCAAGGGCGCCAGGCAGCTGCAGGAGATATTGTCTGAATATTGCGAATATATGATGGCCCTGGATGCAGGATCCCGGATTGAACCGTTGATAGCCGCCTCTTTGCAGCGCGAGTGGAACAGCGAATTGGTCAACCTGTATGGTCTGATCGAACTTGCCGATCCCTCCCGCCAGCTGGAGATGGCGGAGGGCTGGCTTAAGAGCCGCCAGGAGGACGCTGGTCTGCTGTTGACCTTGGCCAGGCTCTCCCTGCAGAACAAATTGTGGGGTAAGGCGCGCAGCTATCTGGAAGCCAGCATCGGCATTTCAGCGACACCAGAGTCCTATCAACAGCTTGGTCTGTTGTTGGAGCGTCTGGGTGAAGACGATGGGGCGTCACGCTGTTTCCGCGCAGGCCTGGCCTTGCAACATGCGGAACCGCAGCGGTCCTTGCCGCCCATAGGTAACAGGCCTGTATTGAGCAATAAAACGGTTGTCGACGATACCGCATACAGTGAGTCTTTGAACATACCTGCAAGACCCTGACCTTGCATGCTGCGGCAGAATTCATCTCTACTACAATGTTAATATGGTTGTAATTGAGCAAAACAGTTGGTTGAACAACCAGTGTTTTTCATATATATCCCATACTTAATTACAGGTTATACGTCGATAACATATGACAGTTCAAAAGGAGTTGCATACCAGATAAACAACTGATCAGCGTGAGGGCTTCAAGAGCCGTGTACAAGAATTGGGTAAAATTAATTGTCTTTTCCCTGTCAATAATAGTGCTCAATGCCAATGCAGGTTGGGATAACGCTGATCTGGAACGTGTAGAGGCCATGAGCCTGGACCCGGATTATAAACGGGGCAGGGCCGTGTATGAGACTTGTGCGGTTTGCCATATGCCGGAAGGCTGGGGAACCCCGAACGGCGCCTATCCGCAAATTGCCGGTCAGCACCGTTCAGTCGTGATCAAGCAACTGGCCGATATTCGCGCCAAAAATCGCGATAATCCCTCCATGTATCCATTTGCCATCCCGGAAGAGATAGGTGGCGCTCAAGCCATTGCGGATGTGGCTCACTATATCGAATCGTTGAAGATGACAACCGCCACCGGCAAGGGTGACGGCAGTGACCTGGAGCATGGTGAAAAGCTCTACAAACAGTACTGCATTGAATGCCATGGTGAACAGGGTGAGGGACAATTCGAAAAGGCCTATCCGGCTATCCATGGCCAACACTACAACTATCTTCTGCGCCAGCTGATCTGGATACAGAACGGCAAGCGGCGCAACAGCAACAAAGAGATGGTTAAAGTCATTAAAATCTTCGACAATCGTGCTTTCAAAGCGATATCCGACTATGTATCCAGGATGCTGCCGGTTGCAGAGAGGCGTTCCGAGCGTACCTGGAAAGATCGCGGGTTGCACGAGAGATGAATAATCCCGTGCCACCTGTCGAGAGCGATGCTGAGGTTGAAGAGAACGGTTTTTCCGAGCATAAGGAGTTGATGCTCAGTTTCCTGATGCTGTTTATTCCGGCCTCCCTGCTGCTGGCCACTATTTTTTATGCCTTCTCCACCCAGACGGAAAAATATGAACTGCAGACGACACTGATTCGCGAGGAGGCGGCGTTGAACAGCGCCAGCGAATTGACCTCCCTGCTGTTTGAACAGAAGCTCTCGGACCTCATGGTGCTGGCGGAAGGGGAAGTGCTCAGAAGTTACATCCATGACACGAGCCTGAAGAACTGGATACGCGTCGCACGTGAGTTTTCCCTCTTCGCAAGACGGAAACCGAAATATTTTCAGATGCGATACATCGACAACAACGGCACGGAAGTCATTCGCATCGACAGTATCGACAATGTGCAGGAGATCGTTCCCCAGAGCGAGATGCAAAATAAGGCGGATCGCTACTATTTCAAGGAGGCGGCGAAGCTGGCATTGGGTGAGATCTATATCTCTCCACTTGATCTTAATATGGAACGGGGCGTGATTGAGCAGCCGATCAGGCCCACGGTCCGCTTTGCGACGCCGGTATCCGACGGTTATGGGGGAAAGCGGGGTATCGTCATCATCAATTATACCCCGAATGAACTGTTGCAACGGATCGCCGACAATTTCGAAAACCTGCGCGGCAATGCGGTGATGCTCAATAGCCGGGGCCATTGGTTGCAGGGCGTGCCCGAGGAGCAATTGTGGGGTTTTATGTATGGTCGTGACGAGACCTTCGCTACACAAAAACCCGATGTCTGGGCTGCAGTCACCAGCAGCGAAAAAGGTTCATTCTTTACCGATGACGGCGTTTATATATTCAAGAGGGCCTATCCGTTAGTACGCAACAGGTTGGGAACATTGGAAAATGTCGATGAAACGATCGTTCCGTCCCCTAACAGGGCGGAGAAGCGCTACTGGATCTTCCTCTCTCATATCTCCAATAGCCTGATTGAAGACCTTACTGCCAAACGCACGATCGTTGCCACCATTACCTATCTGCTGCTGTTTTTGGTTGCCGGGATGATCAGTGTCCTGTTTGCCAAGAACAGCGTGCAGAAAAAACAGGCCTTCCGGAAGCTTCAGCAATATGCCACCACCGACGATCTGACCGGACTGGCCAATCGGCGTGAACTGGACAAGGTCGCATTGCGCGAGTTCAAGCGCGCGACCCGGTTCAGCAGAGATCTCTCCGTATTGATGCTGGATCTCGACCATTTCAAGTCGATTAACGATACGTATGGCCACAATGTCGGGGATAGCGTGCTGAGGCATGTGGCCGATATCTGTGTCGGTTCGATTCGCGGGCAGGATTTTATGGCCCGTTATGGTGGAGAGGAGTTCACGATTCTGCTGCCGGAAACAGATATCGAGAACAGTAGTAATTTGGCACAGCGGATTTGCGATCAGATAGCCTCGATGCCCTATCAAGAGGAGCAGCAGTTGATTTCCATCACTGTCAGTATCGGCGCCAGCGGGATCGAGGATGGTGACAACGATTTCAACGATCTGTTGAACCGCGCCGATAAAGCGCTCTATGAGGCAAAGAAAAGGGGTCGTAATCGGGTGGTGATCTCAAGTGCCGGCGACTTCATCTCGCGCCTTGCAGTGATCAACGAGTAATTTACTTTATTCCGGCTGCAGCAATTGTCTTCAGTTCCTGTCTGCCCGTATCTATGCCTGCCTTGGTTCAGGTAACGCTGTACTTTGCATTACCCGGTGATTCGTGACTGTGATGATTCGGCTGGGCGGATCACGACATGTGCTGGCATTCACTTTAAGCAAGCCTGAACTGAGACAAGGATGCAATCGCATCACCACCGCTTATATCCGGGATAATGACCAGCTCAAGCAGTGTGACGGCTGTAAGGTCGACCTGATGTTCTTCCGTCTCCGATGTGGATCCCTGAGGGCTGAAATTCCATTGCTGTCTGGCGATTTCCTGGAATGATCGTCCACCGTCCAGCGAATAGCGCAGCTGATACTGTTGGGTGCGTTGAGTTTGGCGCTCCGTGAACTTGAGCCGAACCAGCCTGATGCTCTGAGGTTCGGTAAAGAGTAGCCGGATGCTCTGTTTCCCGGGTCGGGAGGCGCGCCATCCTGAGGTTTCTTTGAGCAGCAGTGCCGACTCGATTGGGTGCTCGCTATCCTCAGAGGTTATTTCAACCTCAGCAACCTCATTCAGGTTCAGCCAGTCCTGGTTATGAGAGTGGCTATCCTGCAATCTATCCGGGATGATTCGTTTGCGCATCGAATTGACTCCTGAGCACAAGGGTGGGTGTATGGAATAGAGCCTCATGGCGTCAGAACTGAGGCTGCTAGGCAATTTTACGTCTCGGCACAAGCGATACAGCGTGTATTCGTCGGGTCGGCTGCAAGTCGACGGGCATCGATTTCCTCCCCGCAGATGAAACAGTAGCCATATTCACCGGCTTCGATTCGACGCAAGGCCCCTTCTATCATCGATTGTTGACGTTGACGCCTCCGAGCGGTTTCCTGCGCCATTTGCTGTGCCTGCATGGTGTCCATGCGGCTGAGACGTCCGACCCGGCTTTGGTCCAGTTCAACGGTCTTTCCCGCCGACCGGGACGTTTCATCCACTGCGCGCAACTCCGTTTGCAGTTGCAGCAACCTCTCTCTGATCAGCATGATTTCATCCGGCGTCATTATATAATCTTAGTTGTCACGGGGTTATTGGGTAAGTGCGTTATCTGTATAGTGTACCTCAAGCATGCGGCCGGCCTGACCGTCGCTTGCGGATGACAGAATCGAATAAGAGCACTTCCCCATGAAACAATATCCGATGAAGAGAATACTGGTACTCTGCCTTATCCTGAGCGCCCACAACGCAGAGGCAGATGAAGGGAGTGAAATTGTCGAGGCGATTGAGGAGTATCTCGAGTTCGTCGATTACGGTGGCGCAACCATCTTTTCACAACAGATACCCGCCGAGGATTGGGGTAACTTCTTTGTTGTCGATACGCGCAGTGCGTCCCAGTATGAGCAGGAGCATATTCCCGGGGCGGTCAATATCGAATGGCGTCAGATCCTGGCCCGGCGTTCGGAGTTACCCCGGGACAAGGCGGTGCTGGTCTACTGCAATACCGGATCACTTTCGGCTCAGGCCGGTTTCGCTCTCCGCCTGGCGGGCCATGATAATGTGAGAATCCTGCAGGGTGGGATGCGCGAATGGCAGGCAAGAGGCGGTTTCGAAGCGCACGCCCGTGCCATGGGCTCAACGCGCTGAACAGTATAGGGCACAACAGGGCCAATTGGATTAGTGTTAACAGGCCCTAGGTCCCTGTCTTTTGCCTGGTTGCGGCGGCGCCGTATTCAAACGAATCCGAATAGAGCTCTTCCCCGGCCAGGCCATGGCTGAGAAATGCCTCTTTGCCGGCTTCTATCATCGGAGGCGGGCCGCTCATATAGACTTCGTGGCCGCTCAGATCAGGGTGGTCAGCGATAACGGCCTCGTGCACCCAGCCGGTCCTTCCCGACCAGCCGTCATCGGGTTCTGAAAGCACCGGCGTATAGCTGAAGTGGGGGGATTCGGCGGCCCATTTCTCAGGCAGGTTCGGCAGATAGAGATCGCTCTTGGAGCGTACGCCCCAATAGAGATGCATCGGTCGTTGGATACCGATCTGGAAAGCGTGCTCTATGATGCCCTTGAGGGGCGCAAAGCCCGTACCGCCGCCCATCAGGATAATCGGTTTGGTTGAATCTTCCCGCAGATAGTAGCAGCCGAGGGGCGCCTCGATACGCATGATGGTCTTCTCCTCCATACCGTTGAAGAGTATGCCGGTAAAGAGACCACCGTCGACATGGCGGATATGCAACTCGATAAAGTCGTCGTCATGGGGGGCGTTGGCGATGGAGAAGGCCCGTTTGCTACCATCCTGAAGGATAATATTGAGGTATTGGCCGGCCAGGAACTGAAGACGTTCTCCCTTGGGCAGCTTCAGGTAGAGCCTGATGACATCTTCGTTGAGTCGCTCAATGCGGTCGATCTTACAGGGCATGGTGCGGACCGGAAGATCCTTTGACTGGGCGATCTCTTTGACTGCGATGGTGAGGTCAGTTGCGGGAGCCGCCTGGCAAATATAGCATTCGCCATTGCTTTCATCGGCCATCACCGGTGGTTTCCCGTTGGGGTAGTCGACCTGGCCCGCTGCAAGGGTCGCCAGACAGTCGCCACAGAAGCCGTTGCGACAGCCGTAGGGTAGATTGATGCCCTGCCTGATCGCGGCATCGAGTATGGTCTCACCCGTTTCGACTGAGAATTCGTGGCCGCTTGGCTCAACATGCACTATAAAACTCATGGGGTAGTTTCTCATTCATGAGTCGATACAATCGGTATAACAATACGTTATCCTCAATCGACCTTCTTTAATTATTTGGTTGAAGTGGAATTCTCTCCTATTTTTGTCAGGAATTAAACCGGGAGTCCATTGGGTTATGGGTGTGGCCATAATTGGATGCGGTGATATCGGTACCAGGTTGGCGCAGGCATATTCCGCCGAGGGAATGACCGTCACCGGGATCGTACGCACGCAACAGAGTTTCGAAAGACTCGAACATGCTGGTATCGAAGCGGTTCAGATCGATCTGGATCAGCCTTTCACGGCAGCGAACCTGATCGAGTCTCAGCAGCTATTCTATTTTGCGCCTCCGCCGCCTCGCGGTCAGCAAGATGGGCGGGTCGGCCGCCTCATCGAGCAGTTTATGGAGGGGCCTTCGCCACAAAGAGTGGTCTATCTGAGCACCAGTGGCGTCTATGGTGACTGCCGGGGGGCTTGGGTAGATGAGACTCGCCCGCCTGCCCCGATCGCGGATCGGGCGAAACGGCGTCTCGATGCAGAACTGCGCTGGCGCGCCTGGAGTGAACGGACCGGGCGCGAACTGGTGATACTGCGGGTGGCCGGGATCTATGGTCCCGGGAAACTGCCGCTTGAGCGATTGCGTAGTGGCCAGCCCATGGTGGCTGAGGATGATGCCCCCATCACCAACCATATCCATAGCCTTGATCTGGTAAAGATTGCACGGACTGCCATGCAACGTGGCGCGTCAAGGGAGGTGTACAACGTCTGTGATGGCGTCCCTGAACCGATGACCCGTTATTTCTACCGGGTTGCCGATTATCTCGGCTTGCCGCGGCCACCGGTCATCTCCCTTGAGGAGGCGCAACAAAGGCTATCACCGGGGATGCTCTCCTATCTGAAAGAGTCACGCAGATTGAGCAATCGTAAACTGCTTGAAGAGCTGGGAGTTGCGTTGGACTACCCGGATCTGGAGAAGGGTCTATCGGCCTGTGTATAGATATCGGTGCTTCCTCGGTTCTGATCTCCATACTGATGGACTCGCTCGGCATCCCTGCCGCTACTGCGAATGATAAGCGTCAACCACCGGAGTCGTGGGTTGAACTGTAAAATCCGGGGTTAAACCTTCAACCATTTGAATAGTGGATCCCAGAGAATGACATCCTTGTAGACCTGGGACGGGGCCAGTTCGAATATGGCTAGGCCCTTTTCCGCGGAGCGGATGTAGTTTTGGCTCTCCCGCAGATGGGTGATAAAGGGGATCTTGAGATGACCCAGGTAGGTCTCCAGGTCGTGGTAGATACGCGTCTGCTCCTTGGCCCGGTTGGCGACAATGCCGATACGTGTCTGGTTTTTCGATACCCGTCCGCTGGACAGCAGTTCGGTGAGAAAACGGCTGCACGCGCGCATATCGATAGGGGAGGGAAGCACGGGCAGGATCAGCGTGTCCACGCGCAGCAGCATTTTATTGATGGCCTTGCCATGCACACCGGCAGGCGCGTCCATGATCAGCAGATCAGTCCCTTTGGCGGGCCTGACCGGCTCGTTCACCGCATTGATGGCCTGGATATCGGGGATGCCTTCGTAATCTTTTCTGGCTTCCAGCCAATCGATGGTCGATTGCTGTGTATCAAAGTCTGCTAAGGCGACTTTTTTGCCTTCATCGGCGTACCAGGTGGCCAGGTTGGTAGCGATGGTGGTTTTGCCACAACCCCCCTTGGCGTTCATCAACATGATTGTGCGCATTGTACTTCCCTATCCTCTTTGTGGATTAGTCTTATCAGGCTTTAGTTTAGTCGATCCCGAGCTGATCCCAAATCTGATCGATGCGTTGCTTTACGCTCGGCGTCATGGTGATCGGCCGTCCCCACTCCCGGTCGGTCTCGCCGGGCATTTTGTTCGTCGCATCAAGCCCGATTTTGGATCCGAGGCCCGATACCGGCGAAGCGAAGTCGAGATAGTCGATGGGGGTATTCTCCACGATGGTGGTGTCCCGTGCCGGATCCATGCGGGTAGTCATGGCCCATATGACATCCTGCCAGTCCCGGGTATCGACATCATCATCGACGACGATCACGAACTTGGTGTACATAAACTGCCTCAGGAAAGACCATACCCCCATCATGACGCGCTTGGCATGACCGGGATACTGCTTTTTCATACTGATAATTGCAAGCCTGTAGGAACAGCCCTCGGGGGGAAGGTGGAAATCGACGATCTCCGGAAACTGTTTCTGCAGGATCGGTACGAAAACCTCGTTCAATGCCATACCGAGTACCGCCGGTTCGTCCGGGGGACGGCCGGTATAGGTGCTGTGATAGATCGGTTCCTGGCGATGGGTCAGGCGCGATACGGTGAAAACGGGGAAGCGCTCCACCTCGTTGTAGTAACCGGTGTGGTCGCCGTAAGGGCCCTCCATCGCCATATCGTCGGGATGGATATGGCCCTCCAGCACGAACTCCGCGGAGGCGGGGACCTGAAGCTCGGAGTCGATGCATTTAACCACCTCGGTGCGGCTGCCGCGCAGCAATCCGGCAAAGGCATATTCCGAGAGTGTGTCCGGCACCGGGGTCACCGCGCCCAGGATGGTGGCCGGATCGGCCCCGAGGGCGACACAGACCGGGAAGGGTTCCCCGGGATGCGTCGCCTGCCAGTCGCGGAAATCGAGCGCCCCGCCGCGATGGGCCAGCCAGCGCATGATAAGACGGTTGGGGCCGAGCAGTTGCATACGGTAGATACCGAGATTCTGGCGCGATTTGTTGGGGCCGCGGGTGATGACCAGGCCCCAGGTGATCAGCGGAGCGGCATCCTCGGGCCAGCAGGTTTGAATCGGCAGCCGGGTCAGGTCGACCTCGTCCCCTTGTTGTGTAACGGCCTGGCAAGGTGCGTTGCGCAGCTCTTTGGGGGCCATATCGAGCACCTTGCGGAATACCGGCAACTTGTCCCAGGCATCCTTCATGCCTTTGGGGGGATCGGGCTCTTTGAGAAACGCCAGCAGCCTGCCCACTTCCCGCAGGGCGTCAACCCGCTCTTCTCCCATCCCCATGGCGACCCGCTCGGGGGTGCCGAACAGGTTTCCGAGCAGCGGGTAGGGGGAGCCTTTGACCTTCTCGAACAGCAGGGCCGGGCCGCCGCGGCGCAGGGTGCGGTCGCAGATTTCGGTGATCTCCAGCTTGGGGTCCACCTCGGTGTGAATACGCTTCAGATCACCGCGGGATTCAAGCTGTTGAATGAAATCACGTAAGTCTTTGTACTTCATAGGCCTAGTAGTTGATTATCTCTGCCTGAGACATTACCAGAGGCAGCATCGAGGTCAAGCGATACCAGCCATGTGACCGGCGTCAGAAATAGGCGTCGCCATTGATGTATGTGGTTGAAAAATATTATCGAGGCACTAATATAAGAGAAATCTAATATACTTATCGGAGTCCTTAAAATGAGGCGTTTACTGGTTCCATTAATGCTCGGCCTTGCGCTGTTGCCCGGTTTCTCGGTGGCTGAAATGCCCGAGCTGGACAGCGTCGTCGTGATAAAGCGTGAAGCGATCAGGGAGTTTTGGCTCGACGGGGTGGTCGAGGCGATCAATCAGACCACCCTCTCAGCCCAGACCCGGGGTCAGGTGGAAGGGATTCTTTTCGATGTGGATGACTATGTGGAAAAGGGACAGGTGGTGGTGCAACTGAAAGACACCGAGCAGAGAGCCGGCCTGGATCAGGCCCGGGCCGACCTGAAAGAGGCCGCGGCGCGCCTGCAGGAGTCCCGGGATGATTTCAAGCGCACCAAGGATCTGTTCGGACGTAAGCTTGCGTCCCAGTCGCAGCTGGATAAATCCACTGCGGCGCTGAAATCCGCGAAGGCGCGCAAGGAGGCGGCGGATGCCCGCCTGGCCCAGGCCAAAGAGCAGTTTGAATACACCCGGGTCAAGGCGCCCTACAGCGGCATCGTGACCCATCGCCATGTGGAGGTGGGCGAGATCGCCTCCCCGGGGCAGAAGCTGATGAGCGGTATCTCCCTCGACCAGCTGCGGGTCAGCGTGGAACTGCCCCAGAGCCTGATCCCGGTGATCCGGGCCCAGGGCAAGGCGCGGGTTCTGCTGCCGGACGGCGAGGCGATCCAGGGAGTGGGATTGACCATCTTTCCCTTTGCCGACCAGAGCAGCAGCACCTTCAGGGTGAGAGTCGATCTGCCGCAAGGGTTGAAGGATCTGTTTCCCGGCATGTTCGTCAAGACCGCCTTCGCGACCGGTGTCAAGAAGGAGCTGGTGGTGCCGCGTGAGGCCGTGGTCTATCGCTCCGAGGTGACGGCGGTCTATGTGGTCGATCAAGATCAACGGGTCCGTTTCCGCTTGATTCGGGCCGCGGAACATCCCGTAGACGGCATGCTGTCGATTATCGCCGGGCTCTCCGAAGGCGAAACGGTGGCGACCGACCCAGTGGCCGCCGCCACCTTATTGAAACAGCAGCTGGCGGAGAGTCGCAATGAGTAAGCTGGGTATCTCGGGCAGCGTCGCAGAACGCTTCCTGATCACTGAGATCACGCCGCTGCTGGCCCTGGTGGGATTGCTGCTGGGAGTATTCGCTGTGCTGGTGACGCCGCGGGAGGAGGAGCCGCAGATCAACGTCACCTTCGCCAACGTCTTCATCCCCTTTCCCGGCGCCACCGCCACCGAGATCGAGAACCTGGTGGCGACGCCGGCGGAGCAGGTGCTGTCGGAGATCGACGGCATCAAGCATGTCTACTCCACCTCACGTCCCGGCATGGCGGTGCTGACCGTGCAGTTTCTGGTGGGCGAGGATCGGGAAGATGCCATCGTAAGGCTATTCAGCAAGGTCTACGCAAACCAGGACTGGCTGCCCCGGGGGCTCGGAGTGGGACAGCCGATCATCAAGCCGAAGGGGATCGATGACGTGCCTATCGTCACCGCGACCCTCTGGTCCGAGGATCCGGCAATCGGCGCCTATGAACTGGGTCAGGTCGCCCATGCCATCGAGTCGGAATTGAAGCGGGTGCCCGGTACCCGGGATATCTACACCATCGGCAATCCGGACCGGGTGGTGCATGTGCTGCTCGACTCCCAGTCGCTGGCGGGACACGGCATCGATTTGAGCGATCTGCGCACCGCCCTGCAGGCGGGCAATCATATCCGCGACAACATCGAGATCACCGCCGAAAACCGGGAACTGCTGGTGCAGGCGGGCACCTTCCTCACCTCGCCCGATGAGATCGGCAGCCTGGTTGTCGGGGTGAGAGAGGGCAAGGCCGTCTATCTGCGCGATGTCGCCGAGGTGGTCCATCGGCCGGATCAGCCCCAGCACTATGTCTGGATGGGGGTCGGGCCGCAAGGGGAGCAGAAACAGCTGCCCAAGGGAGGGAAGTTTCCCGCGGTCACGGTGGTGGTTGCCAAAAAGGCGGGTACCAACGCGGTGGATATCGCCAAGTCGGTGATCAAGCGTTTCGAACAACTGGACGGCATTTTTATTCCTGAGGGTGTGCACGCCACCATCACCCGTAATTATGGCGCCACCGCCGAGGCCAAGGCCAACAAGCTGATCAGCAAGCTCGCCTTCGCCACCCTCTCGGTGGTGGGGCTGGTGCTGCTGACTATCGGTTGGCGCGAGGCGTTCATCGTCGGCGCCGCGGTGGTGGTGACCCTTGCGATCACCCTGTTCGCTTCCTGGGCCTGGGGCTTCACCCTCAACCGGGTCTCCCTGTTCGCCCTGATCTTCTCCATCGGCATCCTGGTGGATGACGCCATCGTGGTGGTGGAGAACATCCATCGCCACCTGCAGATGGGTTCCAGGCATCTACTGGAGGCGATCCCCAAGGCGGTGGACGAGGTCGGTGGTCCGACCATCCTGGCTACCTTCACGGTAATCGCGGCATTGCTGCCGATGGCCTTCGTCACCGGGCTGATGGGACCCTATATGAGCCCGATCCCGATCAATGCCAGTACCGGCATGTTGATCTCCCTGGTGGTGGCCTTTGTCTTCACCCCCTGGATGACCAACCGGATTCTGGCCGGTCAGGCGGAACGGATCGCCAGCCATGCCCACAACGAGAAGCAAGAGACGGCGCTGAGCCGCTTCTTCAGCCGGGTGATGGCCCCCTTCCTCGCGGGCAAGCGCGGCAATCGCATGCGCTGGGTGCTGCTGGGATCGATCTCGCTGCTGATCGCCGCCTCCCTCGCCCTGGTGGCGACCAGGTCGGTGGTGCTGAAGATGCTCCCCTTCGACAACAAGTCGGAGTTCCAGGTGGTGCTCGATATGCCGGAGGGGACCAGCCTGGAGCAGACCGCGCGGGTGCTGGATGAGCTGGGGGACTACCTGGGCGGCGTCGAGGAGGTCTCCGACTACCAGGTCTACGCCGGCACTGCCTCCCCCATCGGCTTCAACGGCCTGGTCAGGCAGTACTATCTGCGGGAAGGGGCCAACCTGGGCGACATCCAGGTCAATCTGGTGGACAAGCAACAGCGTGACCGCAAGAGCCATGAAGTGGCGTTGGCGGTGCGGGGACCGCTGCAGGCCATTGCCCGGGAGTATAACGGCAATCTGAAGGTGGTGGAGGTACCCCCCGGACCACCTGTGATGTCGCCCCTGGTGGCCGAGGTCTACGGCCTCGACTACGAGGGCCAGACCGAGGCGGCCTGGGAGGTGCGCAAGGTGTTCGAGAATACTCCCGACATCATCGATGTGGACGACAGCGTGGAGTATCCCTCCGCCAAGTTCGTTGTCCAGGTCGACCGGGCCAAGGCCTCCCGGCTGGGTGTACACCAGAGTGCGGTGGCGGAGGCCCTGTCGACCGTGCTCGCAGGCGAGGATGCCAGTTATCTCCACGGAGAGAACCTGAAGTATGCCGTCCCTATCCGAATCGAATACGCTGAAGAAGACAAGGCCGACCTGGATCAGGTACTCGCCCTGCGGGTGCGCGCCCAGGGCGGCAAGCTGGTCCCCCTGTCGGAGATCGTGCAGGTGATACCACGGGTGAGAGAGTACTCGATTCACCACAAGGACCTGCTGCCAGTGGTCTATGTCACCGGTGACATGGCGGGGGAGACCGACAGCCCGCTCTACGGCCTGTTCGAGATCTCGGATCAGCTGCAGGGTGACGGCGGCATCGAGCAGTGGTTCCTGCAGCAGCCGGAGAATCCCTACGCCTACAGTCTGAAGTGGGACGGGGAGTGGCAGATCACCTACGATACCTTCCGCGACATGGGCATCGCCTATTCGGTGGGCCTGTTGATGATCTACCTGCTGGTGGTGGCCCAGTTTCGCTCCTACCTGGTGCCATTGGTGATCATGGCGCCGATTCCGCTCACCGTGATCGGCATCCTGCCGGGGCATGCGCTGCTCGGGGCCCAGTTCACCGCCACCTCCATGATCGGCATGATCGCCCTGGCGGGCATCATCGTGCGCAATTCCATCCTGCTGGTCGATTTCATCAACCAGCAGGTGCGGGAGGGGATGGCACTGGAACAGGCGGTAATCGACTCGGCGGCGGTACGCGCCAAGCCGATTGCCTTGACTGCCTTGGCCGCGATGGCGGGCGGATTCTTCATCCTCGACGACCCGATCTTCAGCGGCCTGGCAGTCTCGCTGATTTTCGGCCTGTTCGTCTCCACGGCGCTGACCCTGGTGGTGATCCCTGTGGTCTACTACGCGGCGATGCGCAACCGGGTCGAGTTCATCCGCGCGGGTGATGCATAGCTGTCAGCGGTCCTCCTTGGCGGGGGGCCGTATAAACCGCAAATGGACGCGAATCACCGCGAATTCTTCTAACAGAAATGAACAACATTTGCGTGAATTAGCGTTCATTTGCGGACTTAATCTCACCAGCTCCTGGCATCCAGGCGCATATGCAGCAGCGCGGTGCTGTCGCCCTTCGGTGTGGTGCGACGCTCAATGTCATAAGGCATGAAGCCAAGCGAGGCGTAGAGCAGCAATGCCGTTGTATTGTCGGTGAATACCGAAATGTAGACGGTTGAAGCGTAGCGATCGAAGATCCTGTCGCACATGTGCCGGACCAGGCGCCTGCCGATGCCCTGGCCCCGGTAGGCGTCCGATATGACCAGGTTACCGATGAAATACCTGTCGCCGGCAATGCTGGTATAGAGATTGGCGAAACCGATGACCCGTCCATTGTCCAGGACTACCGTGAAGTCACTCCGCTCCTTGCTGAGTCTTTCGAGTTGCGCCTTGTCGAAAGGCCAGCTTCCGGATGGATAGATCAAGAACAACTCTTCAGGCGTGGTGAACAGCTCGACAATCCCTTCGAAATGATTGTTGTCAGCCGCAGTGAGGTCATATTGTTCTGCACTACTCATTTTTCGTGCGCCATAACTTGATCAATGTTATTTTAGTGTCCTTGGGATGATTCACTAATCATTGTGCTAGGTTTCCAAAGGATATCAAGGAGTCAGATCCGTGCTGAATGGACTCAAATCCATCATCGTCCTGCTACTCATAACCGCAAGTGGTACCGCACTCGCAGTCCATATCAACCACGACCGCACCGGGCAGGTGGCTTTGCTGCCCTACTACACGGTCAACAACAACTTCATCACCAACTTCACGGTGACCAATACCAGCGGAAAGTACAAGGCGGTGCGGGTACGCCTGCTCGACTCACGCATCGGTGCGGATCTGCTTAACATCAACCTCTATCTCTCCCCCTACGATGTCTGGAACGCCACCCTGCGCATGAATCCGGATACGGGGCTGCCCAACCTGATCACCGAGGACGAAAGCTGTACCTATCCCGCCAAGGCCGGGCTGCAGGCCGGCATCGACCTGGAAAATCCCTATACCGCGACCACTGACGCGGATCTGACGGAAGGCTATGTGGAGATCATCGAGATGGGGGATATCGCCGATGGTGCCGGACCGGTACTGGATGGGGGGTTCGAGACCGAGATCGATGCGGGCGGGGTTGCCGACGGAGCGATAAACATTGCTGCCGGTGATCGCTCTATCCCGACGGGCTTGTTGCATGGTGCTAACGGGCTGCCGGTGGACTGTTCCGTAGTGGCGGATGCCTGGGAAGCGGGTGAGGTAAGTACGAGTTCCATCAATGGCTTCGAGCCGGGTAGCATGGGTACGAGCGGAGTGGTCCAGGACAACGGCGATCCGGCCCTGCCCTACGATCACAGCCACAACGCCGGCCTGGTGGCGCCGAGCGGGGGTATCAACGCCTACGGCATCATGATCAATACAGCAACAGGGGCAGCCTTCGTGCAGGAGGGGGTGCATATTGACCACTATGCAACAGTGGCCCAGCACTACCTGCCCGATGATCTGGTGCACTACCGTCTGCCCTCCCTGGCCTCAGGGAATATACAGGAAACCTACATTACCAATGCCATTGGGGATGGGAAAAAAGGCGACACCCTGCCGTTGACTGAATACGACACCGGTGCATTGCATGACATCTCGCCGCTGCCGTCGGTGCCGATGGGGTCGAATCCCCTGCCGATTGCCGCGATTCTAAGTGCCGAGTCGGTATCCGCACCCTACTTCATCGAGGAGGGTGTTAACGGGGAGACAAATGTGGTGTTGACCTTCCCGATGCGTAAACACGGTATCTATAACGGGGGAATGTTGACCAACCAGTTGGATTCGAGCGAGACAGCTTGTGTGGGTGATCTGGACGATGGTGTCGACGATGGCCGGGGGGTGAGTCTGGCCTCGTTGGGCGCAGTAGTTCAGGACTATCCCCATAATGGGGCAGGAGAGATCTGTACCAATGTAGGTTTTGAACTAAATCTAAATTCTGAAGGGGATGTCTCCAGTAGTTTTATATATTTCAATTATGAAGTGGTCACAGCCGTAATGTGTTTTGCGGGCTGTAATTTTTCACCAGCCCCCGTCGGTACAATAATACGGCATTACGTCATGAACCGTAGTGTCAATGTTAATCGTATCGTCCCAGATACCGGCGATACGACACCATTGTTCGGTACGCCTTCTGCGAATGCCTTTGTCTTAATCTTGGATCCCGGTTTTATGTCCGGGTGGATGACTTTCGTTATTAACTCGAATCTTTTCTTTTATAACTCGATGGAATACAACTATGAAAACAACCCAAGTATGCAGGCTATGACCGAACCTGTAGGTGGTTTAGGTACCAGTGTAAATAACAGTTGGACAGGTGTTCCCGTGATTGGTTTTTCCGCCATGGCGGCCGATGTTGGGCCAGCCCAGCTGGGCGAGACGGTTGAATTGATTCGGGAAACGAATCGTGACTGAACAGCGGGTACTCTTTATTTAATTTTCGATGCTTAATGAGTCACAGAATTCAGGAGTAAGATCCATGTTGAAAGGACTCAAGTCTTTCATAGCCCTGCTGCTCATGGCCGCAGCGAGCATTACCTCCGCTGCCCATATCAACTATGATCATACCGGCCAGGTGGCCTTACTGCCTTACTACACGGTCAACAACAACTTCATCACCAACTTCACGGTGACCAATACCAGCGGTATGTTCAAGGCGGTGCGGGTGCGCCTGCTCGACTCACGCATTGGTGCGGATCTGCTGAATATCAACCTCTATCTCTCCCCCACCGATGTCTGGAACGCCACCCTGCATATGAATCCGGATACGGGGCTGCCTAACCTGATTACCGAGGACGAGAGCTGTACCTATCCCGCCAAGGCCAGGCTGCAGGCCGGCATCGACCTGGAAAATCCCTATACCGCGACCACTGACGCGGATCTGACGGAAGGCTATGTGGAGATCATCGAGATGGGGGATATCGCCGATGGTGCCGGACCGGTACTGGATGGGGGGTTCGAGACCGAGATCGATGCGGGCGGGGTTGCCGACGGAGCGATAAACATTGCTGCCGGTGATCGCTCTATCCCGACGGGCTTGTTGCATGGTGCTAACGGGCTGCCGGTGGACTGTTCCGTAGTGGCGGATGCCTGGGCGGCGGGCACGGCAAGCGTTAGTGCCATCAATGGGTTTGAGCCAGGCAGTATGGGTGCAAACGGTACAGCGGAGGATAGCGGAGATCCCGCATTGCCCTATGACCACAGCCACAACGCTGGCCTGGTGGCGCCGAGTGGCGGTATCAATGCCTACGGCATCATGATCAACGTGGCCACGGGCGCGGCCTTTGTGCAGGAAGGAGTGCATATCGACCGTTATACGACCGTTGCTCAACACTATCTGCCCGACGATCCGGTGCACTATCGTCTGCCATCCCTGGCTTCGGGTGATGTCCGGGAGGTCTACATCACCAATGCCCTGGGGGATGGCATGAAGGGTGACACCCTGCCATTGACTGAGTACGACACCGGTGCGTTGCATGATATCTCGCCGCTGCCATCGGTGCCGATGGGGTCGAATCCATTACCGATTGCCATGGTGCTCAGCGCTGATATGGTATCAGGCCCCTATTTTATTGATGAGAACGTCTTTGGAGAGACAGACATTGTGCTGACCTTTCCGATGCGCAAGCATGGGATCTATAACGGCGGCACCCTCACAAACCAACTGGACCCGAACGAGACGGCTTGTGTGGGTGCCTTGGATGACGGTGTCAACGATGGCCGGGAAGTGGCCCTCGGCTCGTTAGAGGTGCTGGTTCAGGACTACCCACATGATGGGACTGGTGGGCACTGTACGAATGTAGGTTTTGAACCGGATCAGGATTCGGATGGGGATGTCTCTAGTCAAATAGTCTACCATGACTATGAAGAGCAAACAGCTTCGATGTGTTTTAAGGGCTGTGAAATTTCACCAGTCCCCATCGGTTCTGCAATAGCGCATTACGTCATGAACCGCAGTGTCAATGTTAATCGTATCGTCCGAGCGAGTGGTGGCACAATCCCATTGCTTGGTACGTCTTCACCGGGTGTTTTTGAGTTGAATTTTGATGCCGGTTTTGGAGCCGGGTGGATGACTTTCGCTATTAACTCACATAAGTACATCTATGAAAGCAATCCCGGTATAAGTTCCCTAACCGAAGCCGCAGGTGGTTTGGGCAGCGATCTCAATAACAGCTGGACAGGTGTTCCCGTGATTGGATTTTCCGCCATGGCGGCCGATGTCGGGCCAGCCCAGCTGGGCGAGACGGTTGAATTGATTCGCAGTGTGAATCGTAATGAGTGACTGCTGCTTCTACATGGGTAGTCTATTTCAAGCGTAAAGCCTCCAGTTTTACCCATTCATCCGGTTGCATATTGGAGATCCGCGCCCAGGCATGCTCGGTTTCATAAACAAACACCCTTTGTCCCTGTTTATAACGCCCGGTGATATTTGGCGAGTAGGGCGACTCCTTTGCGTTGACCGATTCCGCAATAACGATATAGACCTTGGGCAGCTTAAGTACGGATCTGCGGATGACAGCGCCCGGTTGCAGTGCAGGATCGTATCTTAATGTGTAGCCTTTGCTGCTTGGTTGTGTGTCGATACGGCAGGTCTTGTTGAGTGCAATGCATCCTTTGCCGCAGGGCTTGCCCTTGATGCAGTTTCTGGCATAGGCGGGAATCGGCGTGCTGAGTGTCAGGATCGAGACCAGGGTGAGGGCGAGCGTTTGCTTGATATCCATGAGCGAATCCTTTCATTATGGTCGAGCCAAGGCGATCCGGCGATGGCGGGTTATTGAATCGACTTCATGTCGGTGAATAAATCATGCTGTGCACGATAACTGTTGATAGACCTGCAATCAAATCCTGTCCTGAAATGCCGTCAAAAAGACTGAACGTCATATCGTTCCCACGCTCCAGCGTGGGAATGCATACGGCAGGTAGGGCATCAGAGAGAGATGAGTTCCCGCGCAGGAGCGTAGGAACCAGAGCAAATGGCTTGTGAACGGGTTATTTGCGCCGGTTACGAGGCATTTTGCTACACCATCGACAATATTTGCGCCATGAGTCGGATTATTCAGCCCGTAAAACAGGCCTATGCAGGGTATTTTGTCCCTGGTATACAGATTGCAGGGCTTATTCAAGCGAATGTGGTTTAATTTGCCTGGGCGAGAGAATTTGAAGATTTGTTTGTTTTTTAGTTTAACGGGATCTGCCTCCATAAATATACTGCGTCCTTTTAGAAAACTGGTTTCTTAAAGGATAGATTCGTTTAGTTTTCGGTATTCTTCCTATACACAGCTTGCAGCTGTGCCGGCACTGGGTAAATAGATGCACAAAAACTCAAATCACGCTTGTTCAATGCGGCGTAAATCTGACTGGGAAAGCCTGGTCAGAGCTATCTCTGTTGTCATAGGCGTGCTGCTTACCGGGTCAGCCGTGGTTGCCGGGCCCGCCATTGGTCAGTTCGAAGTCAAGAATCTCAACGCCGAACCCGGAGAGATTGAGTTCCAATCCCAGAATGCCCATATGTTTGGCAACCCGAAACGTGATCTTAGAAATGTCGGTGGAGAGTTCGAGTACGACGACAACAGCGTGGCGAAACAGCGCCACGCCCTCGAACTCGAGTTTGGTATTACCCGTCGATTTAAGTCGCGCATCGGTATCGAATACGAGAAAGAACGTCTGGATGACCCGGATAATCCTGGGCAGGTGAATGAATTGAGTGACCTGGATTTGTCTGAAATCGGCGCGGAGGTCATATGGGTAGTCGATCCTATCGAAGATAACGATTGGGGTTTTGGCCTGGTGGCCGAATATGAACACCCGCTGGAGGATGAGGAGGCAAGCCTGTTGCTCGTCGGGCCGATCTATCAAGTAGAACGGAGTGAATGGTGGAGCATCATCAATCTCTATCTGGTGAAACACCTGGGTGGCGATCAACCACGAGACGAGAAGATCGACTTCGCCTATGCGACCCAATTCGGCTTCGAGCTGGATCAGGATTGGCAGCTCGCGTTGGAGGCCTATGGAACGGTGGACCGGATTGGTGATACAGGTAGTGCGGGCGGGGAGGCACGATTGTTTGGCGATCACAATCAACATCGCCTCGGGCCTGTGTTCTATTACACAGGAGGCCTGGGAGGTGATCCGTCCGATGAAGAATCATCCGTCTCAATCGGTGTGGGATTGTTGTTCGGCATCAATGACAACACGCCTGATACGACGCTGAAGTGGTCTGTCGAGATTGAGTTTTAGCGAAAAGAATTGGAAGAATCAGCTGTAGAAAATCAGGCTCAACCTGACACTGCAAGTCGCATATTTCGATATCTTCTGACAGACTAAGAATATCTAATGCTGCTATTTCAGTCGTTTCAGGAAAACCATAATGTCAAATTGTTGCTCAGAACCCGGCTGCAATACCAATCGGCCCGGCAAACACCGCTGTCCGGCCAATGGAATCGAGTACGCGGAGGTATCCGCCAAAACCGTTGCCCACCATGTACACAGACCTTGGCTATTGGGCAGTCACACAAAACGATACTATTTCTGTGACGATCCGACTTGCGATGTGGTTTATTTCGGGGACGACGACTCAGTAATCTCGCAAGCGCAAGTCAGAACCAGGGTGGGTGTGAAAGAGCAATCCGATGATGCGATGCTGTGCTACTGCTTTGGGGTAACTAAGCGCGACGCGGCCAGCGATCCGGGCATAAGGGCGTACATTATCCGTCAAACCAAGCTTGGCGCATGCACCTGTGAAACATCTAATCCTGCTGGCGTTTGCTGCCTCAAGACCTTCCCGTGAACTATCTCATGGCAGATCGATAAACAGGATATTTGTGCATCTATATATTTGTAATCTTTGGGGTGGGTTTCTTGCTTAATTTATCAAAAAAGCTAACTTATTGATTTTGTATTTATTTGGGTGTTATATAGGGGGCTTGCTATGAGTGTATAACGAGATGATGGGTTTCGTTAATTAGCTATAAGTTACAAAAAAGGAAACATCATGGGATGGATAAGAGATACTTTTCAGGAATATCACATTGGGCGTTCTAAATCTGTTGCAAATCAAACACAATTGAGATCTCACGCCAATGCGACTGATATAGGTTATATAGATAAAAAGATTGACAATTTAGTTCTTATAACGCAAGCAATCTGGGAGCTGCTTGAAGAAAGCGGAATAAGTGAGAGTCAGTTAGAGAAAAAATTCAGGAAATTGACTTAAGAGATGGTAGTGCAGATGGAAAGATAGTTAATAATCTGGAGGCATGCCCTGATTGTGGAAAAAACCAAAAATCAGAAGAGCTAATTGTTTTTGGTGTGGAGCGAAGCTTCCGGCAGGTAATATTCTTTCAAAAACTAACATGCCGTAGAATTTATTGAATTACTCACCAAAAGCAGCTATCAAGTGTATTACGTCGCTCACTGTGTTCGCTGGGACACTCCGCGTTCGGCGCCGCGCCCATATACTAGTTGCTATACGATCAATACCAAATGTTGAAGCAGATACTAATTGGCACAGTTTATGTGAAGGTAACAAAGAACCAGTTTCAGGTGCGGCATGTTGAGGATAAAAAGGAAGTGACTGTAACAGCGGTTGAGCCTTTCACAACTAAGAGGCTTTTAGTTGGCGAATTCCTGGCCGCAGAGAAATATTTAAAACAAGGGATTAAGAAGGTACATGAGGGCCGTTGGTTCCCCGCATCGCCAGTGATAGTTATACATCCTCTGGAAATGATAGAAGACGGTTTGTCAGAAGTGGAGGAAAGAGTTTTAAAAGAGGTGGCAACTGGTGCAGGTGCAAGTAAGGTAATTGTATGGGTTGGACACGAATTATCAGATCATGAGGTGATTCAGTATGCAAAGAAAGTATAAAAAATAGTAACGTATATGGACTCCTCCTATTCAGCAATATATTTTAAAAAAAACGAAATGGTCTAGCTCACGTATATCAGGTCTTTATTAGGGGGAGCTACCCCTTACCTTAACGGCATCACTCACCGTTTACAGATACCTTTTCGAGACAGTGGCTTTAAGAGCCGTCGTTACTACCAGGTTTATCTGGCTGACTATTTTGTCGGTTTCCGTTCATACATTACTAAATCTCGGCATACAAATGTGACTTTTTTAATGTGAATGGGTGCTACTGCGCTGCAGGCGCCTTATATTCATAACCGGTGATTAAAATAAACCAGCTGGCTCCATATACCTCCTTGTAGGAGGTTTCGGATAAGTTCGCATTCTGAAAAAGCAGATCTTTTGTTGGTTTTTTACTGACTATAATTACAGTAGATTCGGAGAATATCGATAACGTAATTGCCTGCTATGAAAATACTAATACCAAGATGGTTGAGGTTTGCCCTGCCACATTGGTTGGCCCTACTGGCGATACTGCTGCTGGCCGGTTGTGAATTGGAGTCGCTAGATTGCCCCACGACCGTGCAAGCCGATGGTACCGTGATCGTTACAGCACCCTATAATTGGGAGGGCCTTGATGATGATCCTTTGAATGATCCGCCTCTGAACGATATCAGAGGAACTGTCTATCTTGCCATCCAAGTGCCCACCATTTGGTCTCCCACCGCAGCAGAATTTAGCGCCACGAGCGATGGTGGCGCAGTCTCGAATAATGGGCCGGTAACGCCCTCGGCAATCAATCCTACCTATCCGTTACCGATGCTCGATGGCCTGCCGCCATTTCAGGATAGCGAAACGTGTTTTGATGACGACGCTAGCCCGCCGGGCACGACGTTTTACACTATTGGTCCGCTGGATCCTGATTTACCCGATGATTCAGATCCGTTGAATTATATTCTTCCTAATGATACAGGCAGTCTCACTGCAGCCTTTGATCTGAACGGCAACGGTGGCGCCACCGGCCCGACGGATATCATCGTGTCAATTGCCTTTCGCGGTTCAGCCGATACCCTGCCTGAAGTGTTTCGACGCCAACGCTGTGGTAATACCTTGCAATGCACGGTCACTGTCGAGCGTCCTGTTTCTGTTCCTGTTGCCATACCAACACTGGGTAATTATGGCCTGATGCTGCTGATCATTGGTTTGGGTGTGGTTCTGCAGCTGGGGGCAAGGAAGTATAAGACGGTTAAACCGAACACTCGATTTTAATTTATAGATGGATTGATAAAGATATTCAGCTAAATCAATCCCTATATATGTTTGTCTTTTTATGTATAAGGTTCGATATTAAAAGATGTCAAATGAATTGTTTTCACTGAGTTAAATCTGCCGAATGTTGCGCTATATACTGCTTTTCACAATTATTCTATGTGGATTGTTTACCCTGCAACTTCTACCATTGGGGCAACAGTTGGTGGTTAGACCGTTCACAGAATCGATTGCAGAGATCAGCTCATGGATTATCAAAATGTTCGACCAGGGAATAGTTTCATATGGCAATGTGCTGCAGGATAAAGTAAGCGGTTTTGCAGTTTCAATCGAGGCTGGTTGCAATGGCATAGAGGCGACTATTATATTGATTGCGGCCATGATGGCCTTTTCCACAACCTGGTTGATGAAGTTGATTGGTGTTATTGCAGGATTTCTTACCATTCAGGCAATGAACATAATTCGGATTATCAGCCTTTATTATCTAGGACAATGGAGTCATATTTTGTTTGAGTGGGCGCATCTTTATATTTGGCAGTCTTTGATTATTCTCGATGTGTTGATTGTTTTTCTGGTCTGGCTTCGTTACTTACCCAGGGAATCCATACCTCGTGATGCGGTTAAAAAGACATAATCCGATAACCAATTTCGCCTTACGGATAATTCTATGGCTACCGTTCTGCTTGCTCCTGTGGTATTTCTTCGCACCTACGCTGCTTTGGCCCCTGTCAATACTTACTGACTGGATAATGGTCGCATTGTTTCCGGATGTGATCGGAGAAGTCATGCAGTTGGGGAACGAGATGGATGTTGTCACTTCATTGCCGCTGCCTGAGGAGATGAGGGCTGGGCTGCCATTGGGGTATACGGGTGATTTGGTATTTACCCTCAATCCACTTATCTACAGTTACGGACTGCCACTGTATACTGCCCTTGTGATCGCCTCAGTTGGTGAGGAAGGGGAAAAATGGCGCCGCTGGCTATGGGGATTGCCTCTCTTGCTTCTTGTTCAGCTTTGGGGCGTCAGTCTCGATATATTGAAAACACTGCTTTTTAAATTAGGTGCTGAGAGCGCCAATCAGTTGACATTTAGTCCTCTACAAAAAGAAATAGTGGCGCTTGGGTATCAGCTTGGCTACTTAATACTTCCACCCGTGATGCCTGTGATGATATGGGCAGTATTTTTCCGCGATTTTATTGTTAACCTGGTTTGGGGATGTTCGGAGTCAGAAACGACAACCATGGGTTAAAAAGGAGATATGTGAATGCCTCCCCGAGTTCAATGCTAAAACGATGAAGGAACGGTTCACTGACATATATCCGGCATCGTAATGGATCCTGACTTAAATGATCGGTGCCTCGAAGGGATCCGCGACCGGTTTAATGGCGCACCAGTTTAATGAGATACCCACCCTGGATTTGTCAAACTCAATCCGGTGTGGCAATCTCTCGTGACTAATCGATATCAAGAAGCGATATCATGCCCATCCAAGGAAAGCCCAGCCCCATGCTGAGGGTTGAGGTTGTTTCGGATTTCAGTTTCAGAGTGATTGACAGGGAAATCTGTCCCAGCAAACAAAGCATTTCTATGTTAATTGATTGATGCAGGCCTGATAGAAATGGTCGTGAGTCTAATGTAATTGGTACGCTTTAGAGTGGGTGTCTTGTTTGTGGTTTATAAGATGTCCCGTAAGTGAAATTGTTAGCAGTGCATTTGTGCGTATAACGTTGGTGTAACTCCAAATTGAGTTTTAAAGGCGGATCTGAATGCGGATTCCGACCGAAAGCCTACGCTAGTAGCGATAATATTGATGGGTTGTCCTGCCTCAATGAGGTTTTTGCCTGCCTCCAGCTTCAGCTGTTCAAGAAATTTAGACGGTGTTTGATTAAACGTTTTCGTGAAGTGTCTGTGGAAACTCCGCTCTGACATTCCTAGGTATTCTGCCATCTCTGAAACTTTCGTTGTCTTATCAAGGCGGTTTGATAGCCAATCGACCAATGCGCTGTATCGTTCATCGGCTTTAACCTGAGCTGCCAGCAACTCACTGAACTGAGATTGATAGCCGGGGCGATGTGAATACACTACAAGTTGTTTCGCGACTTTTGACTTCAACAAAGCACCATGATCAGATTCAATCACCGCCAGTGCCATGTCTATGCCAGCCGCTACGCCTGCAGATGTCCAGAGTTTTCCATCCTTCACGTACAGCGCGTCTGCATCAACAATCAAATCCTTAAAGAGCTTTCCGAGTCGCTCTCTTCCTGCCCAATGGGTAGTTGCTCGTTTACCTTCGAGCAGCCCGGTTTTACCAAGTACAAATGCTCCGGTGCAAATTGACCCGTAACGCTCTGCTTTTCTCGAAGCTGTCTGAAGCGCCGTTTGAATGGTTGTGTCTTTCATTGCAGCAACTAACTCTCGCTCGTAAGCGCCAACTACAAACACGGTATCCGATGCTGTGAATTTAAAGCCTGTAATAGGCTCTGAGGAAAGCGATAGGCCTGAGTTGGACAAGACGCTCCCGGAAACAGGACTTACAACCTTTATGCTGTAGAGCGAGCCACCCGAGATTGCATTGGCGGCGGAAAAGACTGCCGCTGGTCCCGCAACATCAAGCAACTCGATTCCATGGTAAACAATAAAAATGATTCTGCGTTTTTTAGACATTGGCAGAATATAGCTTTTTATTGTCATTTACGCCAAAAAGAACGGCGTTTAGTCTATGTTGACGTAAACAGAATCACCGGGCTGATGCCTGTTGAATTAGTGGGACCATAATTGATGAAAAAAATAGGAACACTGAAGTGGGTAGAGGCGTCCAACGGGAAACTTGGGCTCGTCGATAGATTGACACTCATTGCGCAAGGGGTGAAAGCTAAAGCCGACACGCGACGGAGGATCACATCAGGTCAGAAAATAAGAAACATGGAAGTGAAAGATATTTTGCCACCCGACAGTCCTACCGCCAGGGAGGCAATGGCGATGTGCGAGGAGGCAAGTCAGCCCTTCCTCTTCAACCACTGTCTCCGTTCCTATTTCTGGGCGCGCCTACTGGATGATGTTTCAGAACCATTTGACGATGAGGCAGTATTTACTGCCTTGATGTTGCATGACATGGGGTTGACTGATAAATATCGCCTGCAAGATGCTGAACAACAGTGCTTCACGATTGTCGGGGCTAGAATGGCGGATGAGCTGGCCAGCAAACACAACTGGTCCGATAAGCGTGCAAGCATTGCCGCGAATGCGATCACTTTGCATCTGAATGTCGTCATTGATTCAGCACATGGGAAAGAGGCAAGGATGGTGCGCGCGGGTTCTGGTGGAGATGTTGCCGGCTTCGGCCTCGATGCTCTCCACGATGACCAAATTCAAGCAGTCTGCGATAAATACCCCAGGCTTAATATGAAGAGAAACATGCGAGCAGTCATAGGAATTGAAACCAAGGAACGTCCAGATTGCCGCATTGCATTTCTCGACAACATGTTCGCGTTCCGAAACTTGATTGCTCAAGCACCTATGTTTAGCGAATAAATTAGGATTATTAAAGTCAAGACACCTGCTTCTTTCCAGAATAGGAGACACGCAAGAATCAGGGTTCAGCCCCCTATTGTTCACAAGCTGTTAACTGATTCGAAATGGTCGTCAAACCATTCGATGTTATATTCCATCACTCTCATTACCATCTCCTTAGACTATTTCCATAGCAACAGACATTGGGTCACGCAGCCGGTGAGCAACGGCTCGCACGGTTAATACAAAATCTGGCAAGTGATTGTTGTCGCTCCCTCACTAACACGATAATCAGTTCTTGTTTTTTTGCACTAATTATCGGTCTTTGATGAAATTGCCCGTCTGACCATCTTCTCTACATTAGGCACCATGTTGTCAGGTAATAACGCAATGTCCGGGTGGTTCTGTGCGTATACGCGAAAAATTTCATCGGCAAAAGCTTGGCCGATGGCCGATACGCCCTCAAAGTCAAAGATGACGTATTGAAATCTCTCTATACGGGCTAATAATCTTTTCGCTTGAGATCTTGAGACTAGCTTTTCCGTTCCATACTGAGCCAGCCGGACAGGGATAACCGTTTTATTGAACTGAAACTCATCCGGCCCGGCAAAATCATCAAATACGGTTTGAATGTTGCGCTCGCAATCCCGATTGATGAGCATGTAGACTGCCGTGCCGACTTCACTGCTTGTAATGTTTGTTTCCAAAATATAATCAAATTCGAAACTGTCATCGTGGCTGAATTTTATGCCTCGTGAATCGATTTCAAATTGATCAAATACCCTGGAAGTAAAAAAAATTCCCTCACCCGTATGATTATCAGGGTCAGTTGTCAGTTTCCCTTTTGATAACTCGAGCAAGGCTTGGCGCTCGTCGCTTAATTCGCAAAGCCGCTTGATTTTTCTGAAAATACCTTCGCCATCATCCATCACGAAAATCATGATTTTTTCTTGATCTCTTATGGCAGAGATAAAGATATGCTCACCGCTGGAATGGTCAATCACATTATTGACCATTTCAGTAAAGCCGTAGTGGCATATATCGAATATGTTCTCGGGCAGGCCATCAAATACGAAGGAAAAATGGTCTCTCCAAACGCCATCTTCCGTAAACTCATCTGTAAGCGGAAACAATGAGTTATGTTTCCTTGAGTCGCCCAGAAAATATCGTTTTCCCTTGCCGCTGCCCGTCGAACTCAGCCACCCTTCTTTTTCCAGGCGTTTAATATGATTATTGACGGCCTGGGGGGTTATCGAGAATAAATTGGCAATATGTTTTGAAATATCAGTGGGATGGTGTCCCACATCCCGGACTATTTGGCGCCTGATTTTCTCGCCTCTTTCTCTGTTATTCACTATGGGTCCTTTAAGATAATCGTTTTCTTAAAGGATAAGTTGGATTTACTTAAAGGACAAGTGGCTCTTTTTAAAGGGTACGGCGGTCTTTATTCGCCTTTATGAAGCCGTCGCCAAGGCAGGCTGGCGGGCTTTAACACATTCCCGTTGGCTTGGGTCAGCGCAATGTCATAGGCATCGGCCAGGTTCTTCTCGTTGAGTACCGTTTCCGCCGATCCTTCCGCGAGGGTTGTACCCTGGTGCAGGAGCTGGAGTCGCTGGCAGTAGTGGGTGGCGAGGCTGAGGTCGTGCAGGACGACGATGACGGCGTGTCTCGCTTCGCAGTGTTCGCTGAGCAGCGTCATGACGTCGAGCTGATGGGCGGGATCGAGGGCGGAGACAGGTTCGTCCGCCAGCAGGATGTCGGGTTCGGTGACCAGGGCGCGGGCGAGCAGGACCCTGGCCTGTTCGCCGCCGGAGAGGGTGTTGAATGCGCGATGCCGCAGGGCGAGCAGGTCGGTCTGGCAGATGACCCGTTCGATCAGCTTTCGGTCTTCTTGCCCGGGGGCCTGCCAGGGCTCCAGGTGGGGGGTGCGGCCAAGGGCGACGATCCGCTCCACGCTCATGGGCCAGGCGATCTCGCTCAGCTGGGGCAGATAGGCGACACGCCGCGCCCGCTCGCTGCGTGGGACCGAGCTGATGGGTGTCCCGTTGAGTGAGAGGCTGCCGGTGTCCGCCTCGATCACACCGGCCAGCAGGCGTAGCAGGGTGCTTTTGCCTGCGCCGTTGGGACCGATGAGGCCCAGCATCTCTCCCCGCTCGAGGACGATATCCACGTCCTGCAGGATCGGTTGGTTGTTGCGTGTCACAAAGAGCGACTCGCCGTAGAGCAGACTCATGACCCGCGACCTCTGTGGTGCAGGATCAGCCAGAGAAAGAAGGGGGCGCCGATGAGGGAGGTGACCACGCCGACCTTGATCTCGCCCTGCACCGGCAGCAGACGGACCCCCATGTCGGCGAGCATCAGCAGCAGTGCACCGCCCATGGCGCTGGGGATCAGCAGCCGGCTGGGCTGGTAGCCCACCAGGGGGCGCAGCAGGTGGGGCACCACCAGGCCGATGAAGCCGATGGCGCCGGTGACCGAGATGGCCGATCCCACCGCCAGGGCGACGGCGAGAAAGAGGCGTCTTCTCAGATTGGGCAGGTCGGCGCCCATGGAGCTGGCGGTCTCTTCCCCCAGGGTGAGGAGGTCGAGGGGGCGGCCCTGACGCCAGATCAGCAGCCAGCCGAGCAGGGTGCCGGGGAGGAGAATCCACAGTTCGTTGCGGCTGACATTGGCCAGGGAGCCGAGCATCCAGAGGGCGATCTCCTGCACCGCGTAGGGGCTGGGGGCCAGGTTGAGCAGCAGGGAAACCAGGGCCAGGGCGAAGGCGTTGACCGCCACTCCCGCCAGGATCAGGGTGAGGGTGCCTCCGTCGCGACCGGCCAGGAGATAGACCGTCAGGGTCGCCAGCAGGGCACCCGCCATGCCCCCTAATGGCAGCGCGAAGGCGAAGAGACCGGCGACGCCGAAGTAGAGGGTGATCACGGCACCCAGGGCCGCGCCGCTGGCGCTGCCGACCAGGCCGGGGCTGGCCAGGGGATTGCGCAGCAGGGATTGCATCACCGCGCCGCAGAGGCCGAGGGAGGCCCCGGCCAGCAGGGCGACCAGGGTTCTCGGGATGCGCAGCTCGGTGAGGATCAGGCTGTAGACGCCGGGCTTGTCGCCGAAGCTCTCCTGCAATGCCTGCATCAGCGGCAGGGGTTGGCTGCCGATGGTCAGGGAGAGCAGGGCGGTGATGAGGATGGCGCCGCCGAGGGAGAGCATCAGCCGGTGTTGTCGGATGGCGGCGATCATCGATTCCTCTCCCTCACTCTCGCCTGCTGCAACAGCGCCACTGCATCGGCCAGCATCGGCCCGGGGCAGATCCAGTACTTGTAGGGTATCTCCACCATGGGATGCTTCGCCGGCAGGCGTTGCAGGGCGGGGTGGTGCAGCTGTCTCTCCGCCAGCGAATCCCCCGAGCCGCTATAGGGAGAGGTGAAGATGGTCTCGGGTTGCCAGTGCAGGACCCTTTCCAGCGGCACCGGGGTATAGCCTTCGACGCCCTGCTGTGCGGCCAGGTTGTGCCAGCCCGCGATTCGCAGGGCTTCGTCCTGCAGGGTGTCGCTGCCGCTGGTATAACCGCGGGGTTGGAGGAAGATCGCCGTCGGCGGTTGAGCGGCTTTGGCTGCGCCGGACTGCAACCGTTGCTGCATCTGTCGTATCAGCGATTCGCCCCGCGACCCCTGGCCCAGCCGGGTGGCCAGTCGGCGAATATCCGCAGCGATATCGTCGAGGCGATGGCCGAGGGAGAGTTGATGCAGCGGATAGCCCAACTGCTTGAGGGTCGTCCGCAGGCGTGGGTTGGTGTGGGGGGTGACCAGTATCAGATCGGGTTTGAAGCGGATGATCTCCTCGGCCCGGGCATGGTTGAGGGGATAGGCCGCGGCCGCATCCGCGACGAAGGAGTTGTCGGGGTCCCGGGAGAGGTAGCTGACCGACGCCACCTGTTGGGGGTCGGCCAGCATCAGGAGCAGCTGATCGCTGCAGAGGTTGACCGAGACCACCCGTCGGGGCGGTTCGGCGGCGACAGCCATGCCTGAGATGAGTATCAGCAGTGTGGCGATCGCTTTAATCTGCATAACCTATTCGATGCGATAGTTCAGGGTCAGCCAAAGGTTTCGCTCCGGTGCCGGGAAGAAGGCGGCGCTTCGGGTGAAGCCGGCATCGAATCCGACAGCGCCTGAATTCGAGTACTGTTTATCGAGCAGGTTATCGATCCGCAGGCCGATGCGCCAGGGGCCGGTGGTGAATTGCGAGCCCAGGTTGAGGAGGCCGTAGCCGGGCAGCTGCTCGAAGCTGTTGCTGAAATCCCCCCCCAGGATACGTTTGCTGCTGAAGAGACCTTCGGCAAAGAGATGCCATCTCTGTGACGGGGTCCAGTCAGCGGAGAGACGGCCGGTACGGGCCGCCACCAGGGGAATGCGGTTGCCGTCAAAGGGTCCGGCCGTGATACGGGGGTCGGTGTAGGTGAGGCTGCCGCCCAGCGAGATATCGGTACGGATCTGCCAGTTGCCTTCCAGTATGGCGCCTTCGCGTTTCGTCTCGTCCAGGTTGATATTGCTGAAGCCGGAGGTGTCGAAGCTGATCTCGTTGTCGAGGTCGAGCCGGTAGATCACCAGCTTGGCGTTGAAACCGGGCCGGCGCCACTCGGCACCCGCCTCTTGGGAGATGCCGGTCTGATTCTCCAGCCCCACCGGCTGGCCGAAGACCGGGTTGGTATGTTCGTCCACGGTGGCGAAGCGGAAATTCTCGTCGACCCGTACGAAGAGACGCAGTGAATCGTTCGCCTGCAGGCTCACGCCGAGGGCGCCGACGCTCTCCGAGTCGTCCAGCTGATCGGCTCCGGCGAAGCTCTCGATAGCATTGTCCACCGAGGCGTGACGAAATCCGGCGGTGACCGTGATACGGTCGTTGGCGGGTAGGGTGATTTGTGCGTAGACGGCATCCACCGATTGATCGAGCAGGGTCGGACCAAAGCTGGTCTGAAGTGAATAGTCGGTGCGTTCCAGGTCGGCGCCGGCGGTCACACGGGCCTCTCCGTTGGCCATCGGGTAGACGCCGATGAAACGGGGATTGAAGCCTTTGACCGTCCTGTCCTGGGTCGCGAGTGAGCCGGGGAAGGTGCGAAAGCCGGTTTGGAACTCCCGGTCGTTGTCGCGGTGGGTCAGCTCGCCTTCGAAGGACCAGTAGCGGCCCAGTTGCTGCTGCAGGCCGAGCCGGCTGACGTCTGTCTCCGTATCACTGAAGTCGCCGGCATAGGCGGCGGCGGACTGCCTGCGGTTCTGCGCAAGCTCATCCGCAAACAGGGAACCCGGCAGCTGCTGAAAATGATCGATCCGCTGCTGCTCGAAGAAGAGACCGCCGCGCGCGTATTCATAGTCGAGGCGCAGGTTGAAATCGTTGCGATCCGTCTCGTTGTTGTCCCGGTAGTTATCGCTGATCCGGCGCTTGGCGGAGAAGCGATAGGCCAGCCCGTTGCCGAGCCGGTTGCTGATGTGGGCATAGCCTTCGCGGCCTTTATAGCTGCCGGCGGCAACTGCGATGTCGGCGGAGAATGCCTCAGGCTCACGGGTGATGATGTTGACCATGCCGCCCACCGCCTGGTTGCCGTAGAGGGTGCCGGCGCTGCCCTGGACGATCTCGATCCGCTCGACCCGGCGCAGGTCGATGGCGTTGAGGTCCGGCGCGGCGATGTCGCTGGGGTTGTTGAGTCGTCGTCCGTCCACCAGGATCAGGGTGTTGGAACCCGCCGTGGGGCCGAACCCCCGCATGTCGATGGTGGCCTGGCTGCCGTCGCCGTAGAGGCTGTTGATCTGGATGCCGCTGCGGGACTGCAGCAGTCGTTGCAGGTTGTGTGCGCCGCTGTTCTCGATCTCGTCCCGTTCGATCACGGTGATGCCGGCCGGGGTTTCTATGGTCGCCTGTTCCGTGCGCGAGGCGCTGATGACGATGGTGGGCAGATGCGTTGCCGCCAGTAGCGGCAGATTTGTTAATAGTAATAGTCCGGCTGTTAACCACCGGCCTTTGTTGGAAAGTTTCACGGTTGACTCCCGATGACGCACACCCGCGTCGATGGTTGATTGAATGTGCGCAGAGGGAGATGAGACGGTTCAGCGCTGGAACGACTGGACACGTCCCCATGCCGCCCACCGCAACACAGCGAATCGCCCAGGCCGGTATCCGGACTTACAGACTGGTTTCATATGATGTCGCGCCTTCCCATGGTCTTGAACCACAGTGGCCTGTTGCGGCATCTCGTCTGTTTACCGTTGCGGGGGCAGTGCAGGCATCTCACCTGCTTCCCGTTTACCCCGGCTTGCGCCGGGCACCTGAGGCAGGCGACAAAACTACAGCGATGATAGGGTGGGGTCAAGTAGCAGTACCCTTGGGATAGGGCGTTCTCGCGATATTGACCATTCACTCTAGCGAGAAGCGGCCATAATTTCTTAGGATCCCTTCAGCCGACAGATACATTTGCATAACCCGTCAATCCCTGATCATGCCCTCACAAACCGAGCCATGAGCTATGTAGGATTTCCTTGTGCATTGACCCTGATTTGGAACTCTACAAGGCCGAGGAGGATGACGATTAAGCCTTGATAGCAAGCACCCGATGGTTGATTCGTGGATCGTACCGACACCTCTGGATTTTGAGGTGCGAAATGAAATGGCTGGCACAGCAGCATCAGCCTCTGAGTGTCGCGATGCCGGCAAGTAAGGTGGGGGATCGTTCTTCTGGTAGAAAAACAATAACCATTCACAGGCTCAAATCCCGAGTCACCTGCTTCGCTACTGTCGCCCAATGACCGAAACTGAACTCCAACGCCTGCCACCTGCCTCTGCGCCGTTTCGGATAAATCTATTCAGCGATCAAGGCATGCTTGACAGCATCCTCACGATCGCGTAGTTGTTTAACATCCACTACCAACAACCCTATTCGCAGTATGGATTGTGGTATTGAAAACAGCGCCGAGGGAGGGTAGTAATTATTTTAGCCCCGCCTTTGGACGCTTCTTTGATAACTACCATACATCATACAATGCCTAATATTTACAATATCCTAACGCTACTGATTTCGTTTTTTATACTGGTGGGTTGCAATGATTCCAAGCGCGAGCAAAATGCTTCTGCCACAACGATATCGGGCCGATTGATCGGCAACGTTGTTTCAGATGTATCATCCACCGCCTGCCCCAGTGCTGCAGTAAAGGTTTTGGTTTTGCGCGAGGGCGAAACTGTTTCACAAGCCAGCATTACACAGGAATGTGATTTTGAAGTTGATATTCCGGCAGAGACTCCAGTCTCTCTCAGATTCGTAGATGCTTCAGGAAGCGATCTTGGCGTACTTATCTATGGTAATCCTCGTGTCAGTCAGGGGGAAAGGCTGGAGGAGTTCATCGACCAATTCCAACTACCATTGGGCGCAAATGAAGAAATCGGCAACATCCTTCTGCTGCCGAACCATGCTATAGCGCTTCTCCAACGAAACCCATTGCTTTATCAAGACAGTGATGGTGATGGTGTGGCGGATGCAATGGATGCTGATTTCAAAGTATTTGGATTGATCTCTAATCGAGATGTTGATAATGACGGCATCGAGAATGAGAGTGATAACTGCCCTTATGAATCTAATCCAAGCCAGGAAGATACTAACCAGGATGGCAAGGGTGACGCTTGCTCCATTACGCCGGATATGCCGCTATACGGCCAATTGACTTTGAGCCTGGTCAAGAAATTGGCCACACAGGAAGAAGTCCAGGCAATCATTGATGACCCCACACTTCTGGATTCAACCCTTTTAGGGGTATCTGAAGATGATCCCAATACCATTGTATTTGGACCCATACCACAAGGGGGCAACTGGGTTATCACACAGAATCAGAAGATTATGATCGACCCTGATGGTTATTTTACCCTAGACCCAATAACAGATCCCGGCGCCGGGCTTGCGGTTGTCGTGAGGGAACCAACGGATGATAAGCCATTGTTTACCTTTCCGCTGCATAAATTGAGCACGGATCCCTTGAACCCAACGGTGATCGACATCAAGGGCGCCTTCCCAAGACCATGTGGCATGGATGGCGATGTTTGCCATAATCCAGATACTGGTGAAAAAAGAGATGCATTACACCAAGCAAAGCTTGTAAATACCGATTTGCCCCCGATAATGCCGAATGAAGAGCAAGGTGATGAGGGCGTCTCTGGAAATTGCAAAGAGGATTACAATACGTACCCCTGTTGCTTGGACTACGACGGCCCCCTGGCGGGCCCCGATGCTGAACCACAAACCGATTCAGTGACGGAGGTCCAAGTCTACCTGGGCTCCACCTGCCATGAATCCGTCCTGCACAACTGCTGCACAAATGAGAGGGGAGACTTCGCCTATCGTGCTGTAGAGATCTTAAGGTTGTTCTCTGATTCAATCGATGAGTTGTATGAGCCAATCGGGTGTCATGACAATCATAAAAAAAGGAACTGCCAATGGATTGACTATGACACCGACCAACGAGGCCTTTATCTATCCGCCACGTCGCCAAGCATTATTCAGCGTTCCGCGCGATACCAAGAGAATACCCGCCCACAAACAGGTTCACTATATATCGAAAATATCGTTGTAGCCTGCGGAGAAGAGAAAACACTTTACCTATACAACAATACGTGCAGAAACGAAACGGTCCTCCACTTTGAACGTAATATCGGCGGCGCTGCAAAACTCAACGCCGACGGTGTTGAAAATGAGAGGGAAATTCCCGCAAACGAGCGCGCCAATCCGTTGGTTGTACGACATTACAAAGATGGTGTAGACAGTTTTATCTTTCAACGATCCATAACCTACACAGCGCCATCGGAGGCAGGCTCGGCCGATGCCATTTCAGTACAGGCTGGAGGCATTCATCGACGTGTCAATATCGAAGTGGTGTGTGAAGACACGGTTATAGAGGATCCCCCGCCAGAAGAGGAAGAGGAAGTCACGGAACCGCCACCGGCAACTTCCCCTGAAATTGGTGTCCCTGAACAGACGGCGTTCCTTTTCGATCACTACATCGGTGAGTCGCCCTGTCCCCAGGAGATTGGCCAGCTCAATATCGGCAATAGCGGGGACGGCACTTTGACCTGGAGGATTGAGAATACTATCCCATGGCTGGATGTGGCGCCAACAAGTGGCATTGCTCCATCCACCGTATCACTTCGATTCAATTGCAATGTGAGTGGGCCTGGCAATCTCAGCGGGAGCTTTACTATAGAATCGGATAACGCTACAAACAGTCCGGTATCAATTCCCGTAGGCGGGACGGTTCACCAATGAAAAGAGGTAGATGAGTCGGATGGGTGTTGTGATTGACTACCTGCCAGGATTGCGACCAAGCTGCTTTTCTCTAACTTGTTCTTAGCGGCTGTTGGAAAAAAGAAATTTTATGGCGACCTGTGTGGTGACCGGTCCATGATCACTGCTTGAAGCATGTCGTTCTCCATGCCTATGCTTAGCCGGATATCGCGCCTTCCCTTGGTTCGAATCCACAGTGGCCTGTTGCGGCATCTCGTCTGTTTACCGTTACGGGGACAGTGCAGGCGTCTCGCCTGCTTCCCGTTTAGCCCGGCTTGCGCCGGGCACCTGAGGCAGGCGACAAACTACAGCGATGATAGGGTGGGATCAAGTAGCAGCACCCTTGGGGTAGGATGTCTGAAGCATGCTCGAGACAGGGAGCTCCCAGGATAATCCCGGATCGGGCGCACCGGTTTTTCGCGCCAGGACGGCGATACTCAGATTGATGGGTACCAGGTGTATTCCCGACGTTGTGTGGTCGCGGGACAGGGAGAGGATTCTTCCCGGTGTGCCCTCCTCGCACTCCACTATCTCGAAGCCTGTTTTCTCATTCAACAGGGTCTTGAAGGTTTCCTGAGAAAAGCGCCAGAAGTCCCAGGGCAATTCATGCGGCGGCCTGACCGGGTGTGTGGAGATATAGAGCAATCCCCCGGTTTTAAGTACCTTGTTGATCTCGATGACCGCCTGCCACGGCATTGCCAGATGTTCGAACACCGATACCGAAAACACGGCGTCGTAGTACTCGCCGGGAAGAAGCGACGAGAGTGTGTGGACGTCTCCGGCCACATCGACGTTTTCGCCCGGATGGATATCCATTCCCGTATAGTTGACGGTTGGACCGAAAACCTCGCGCCAAACCACACCGGTCACGTTTCTGGAACCGATCTCAAGCAACGTCGCCTGCTCCATATCGTTGACCGATTCAATGAAGCGGCTGAAAACCCGGTAGAAGGAATCTGTGTTGATTTTTTTCTTAAAGGGGATCAGCAGCCAGCTGAAGCCCGTGAGCAGTGCGGTTGTCATCAGGTAGATGAGAAAGTTTGCAATACCGTTTTCGCGAATATACCGAGGGACTTTTTTTATATGATTTAGCAGTTTCACGCTGACGCCAATCCCTGAAATAGGCTGTGGTGCGATTTGCTTTTTCGCCCCAACGCTGGTGTATTCGGAGTGCAGATTGTTGAGAGGGAAAGCGATGTGGTGTTGAAATCCCTTCGAGTGGCCGACTCCGTTCAATTCGTTTTATTATACACCTTTCCGGCACTCGACCCGAATAGCCTTGCAACCCGATTCATCCCGAACATTGATATTCCTGGTATCGTGATTATCTATCTCCATGGACTCAACAGTGCCGGCAGTTCCGGCAAGGCAGCGGTGTTGAGGGCATCGCTTCCCGGCATACAGGTCATCAGCCCGACCTATCCTGCCCATACCGCGGCGAAAGCTGTCGAATCGCTGACTCAAACCCTGCGGCCTCTGATGGAGGATGAGAATAATGCTGACGAACCCTCGGTCATGGTGGGGAGCTCCATGGGAGGATTCTACGGCGCCTGGCTGGCGCAACGGCTGCAGATTCACCACCTGGTGATGATCAATCCCGCCCTACAGCCCTGGCAACTGCTGCAACAGGTGATAGGCTGGCAGTACAACCAGGCCCTGGATGAGCATTACTATCTCTCATCGGAGATGGTGGCCGACACACGGCGATATGCGGTGGAAGCAAGCCCCGAAGGTGTGCCGACGACCCTGCTGCTCGACAAGGGGGATGAACTGATCGATTACCGTATCGCCGAGGGGGTCTATCAGGGGATCGGTGACATTCACTGTTTCGAGGGGGGGAGCCACACCTTCGACCACATGGAGGAGGCGGTGGCGATCATCGCTGGGATTCATCGCTCGCTGGAAGAGATTAAAAAATCCGCGAATGAACGCGAATGAACGCAAATGTTTTATCTATCGTTCCCACGCGGGAGCATGGGAACTAGCAATCTGGAGGTAGGGTGCGGCTTGCCGCACCAATACACTGGCGTATCCGGATGGTTTAACTACATGACATCGTGTTTATTCGTGTTCATTCGCGGACTGGAATCAACCCTCTTCGACAGGTTCGCTGAATGAGCAGTCCTTTTGCGGGCAGACCTTCTCTGTCCCCTTGCGCTTGGTGGTTTTGATGGTCAGCACCGGCCAGCCGCAGTTGGGGCAGGGTTCGGCGACCGGTTCATTCCAGACAGCGTAGTCGCAATCCGGGTAGGTGGAACAGGAGTAGAAGATCTTGCCGCGCCGGGATTTTCGCTTCAACAGCGTGCCTTTGCTGCACTTGGGGCAGGTAACGCTAGTATCCTCCGGCTTCTCCAGCGGTTCGATATAGCGGCATTTCGGATAGTTGGAGCAGCCGATGAATTTGCCGTAACGGCCGCGCTTGATGACCAGTTCAGCGCTGCATTCAGGGCAGCTGCGCCCTTCCACGATCTCCGGCTCTTCCTTTTCGCTGGTGTCCGCGTTCAGGTCACGAGTGTAGTCGCAGGTGGGGTAGTTGGTGCAGCCGATGAAGCGGCCGTGCCGGCCGAGGCGAATGGAGAGCGGTGAGCCGCAGCTGGGACAGGCCTCATCCAGGGCCTCATGGGTGACATCGCTACGTTTCACATTCTCCTGGGTGTGATCGATCTGCTCCTTGAACGGCCCCCAGAATTTGCTCAACAGCGGTATCCAATCCTCTTCACCGCGGGAGACGGCATCGAGTTCATCCTCCAGATTGGCGGTGAAGCCGTAGTCCACGTAGCGGGTAAAGTAGTCGGTGAGGAATCTGTTCACCACACGGCCCACATCGGTGGGCTTGAAGCGTTTCTTCTCCAGCACCACATACTCCCGATCCTGCAGGGTGGAGATGATGGAGGCGTAGGTCGAGGGGCGGCCGATGCCGTACTCCTCAAGGGCCTTCACCAGGCTCGCCTCGCTGTAGCGGGGCGGCGGCTCGGTAAAGTGCTGCTCGGGGCGGATCGCCTTCAGGGGCAGCGTCTCCCCCTCCTTCAGCGGCGGCAACAGTTTTTCATCGCTGTCGCTCTTGGCGCCGTCATCGAGCCCTTCCTGATAGACCGTGATGAAGCCGGGTTTGGCGATCACCGAGCCGTTGGCGCGGAAGATATTGCCCTCGCCGCACTGCAGATCGGCGGCCACCGTGTGGATGGTGGCGTGAATCATCTGACAGGCGACCGACCTTTTCCAGATCAGTTCATAGAGTCTGGCCTGATCCTTGGTCAGGTGACTTTTGATCTCTTCCGGTATGCGCATTACCGAGGTGGGGCGGACCGCTTCATGGGCCTCCTGGGCATTCTTGGACTTGGTCTTGAAGTGGCGTACCGAGGGGGGCAGCTGATCGTTGCCATAGCGCTTGCCGATCAGCTCCCGGATCTCAGCCAGGGCCTCGTCCGCCAGGTGAACAGAGTCGGTACGCATGTAGGTGATCAGGCCGACAGTGCCCTGGCCGACATCCACCCCCTCATAGAGCTGCTGCGCGGTGCGCATGGTGCGTTGCGTGGTGAAACCCAGCTTGCGCGCCGCCTCCTGTTGCAGAGTGGAGGTGGTAAAGGGTGGGGCGGGATTGCGTTTGCGCTGTTTCTTCTCGACCTTGTCCACCAGCAGGCCGCCGCTGCCTGCCTGCAACAGCTGTTTTTCGGCAGCCTTGGCGCTGAGTTCATCGGTAATGCTGAACTTCTCCAGCTTTTCACCCCGGTAGTGGGTGAGGCGTGCGGAGAAACCCTGTTTCTCTTTTTCGGTGTCCGCTTCTATGGTCCAGAACTCTTCCGCCTTGAAGGCCTCGATCTCATGCTCCCTTTCCACGATCATACGCAGGGCCGGACTCTGTACGCGGCCTGCCGAGAGGCCTCTGCGAACCTTTTTCCATAACAGGGGCGAGAGGTTGAAACCCACCAGGTAGTCAAGCGCCCTGCGCGCCTGCTGAGCGTCGACCAGCTCATGGGAAAGCTCACGGGGGTTGGATATGGCGTCATTCACCGCTTTTTTGGTGATTTCGTTGAACACGACCCGGTAGACCGGCTTGTCCTTGAGCTTGCCGCGCTGCTTGAGCAGCTCGGAAAGGTGCCAGGAGATGGCCTCGCCTTCGCGGTCGGGGTCGGTCGCCAGGTAGAGGGCTTCAGATTTCTTCAGAGCCTTTGTGATGGCCTGGACATGGCGGTCGTTACGCTCGATCACCTGGTATTTCATGGCAAAACCCTTGTCGGGATCGACCGCGCCCTCTTTGGGTATCAGGTCCCTCACATGGCCGTAGGAGGCCATTACCTCGAAGTTTCCACCGAGGTACTTTTTGATGGTTTTTGCCTTTGCCGGCGATTCAACAATAACCAGATTCATCTCTGTTTGGGTCGTTTCAAGGGAAAAACGCGGGACAGTGAACCGTCCCACGCAAAAGAAATCAAGTGTTTTATGTCAGCAGTGGTTAATGCAGGAACATAGGGACTTCGTTATAGACCATGTCTTCCATGCGCGCGAAGGCTGCTTCCTGTCCAGGCTGATTCATCAATACCAGTAGAATAATCCATTTCAACTCCTCTTCCGTAATGATGGCGGTATCGAGCGCCAGGGCCCGGTCGATAACGAGCTCACGGGCATTTACCGTCAGTATGTCGTTCTGCTCCAGAAACAGCAGCAAACCACGGGAATCCACGTCCAGGCGGGCGGTCTCCTCTGCCGTGAAGACCCTCAGGGAGTGAGATTGGTTGGTATCACCATGCTGAGACTGATCGTTGTTGGCGAGTTCGTCCAGCCAATCGAAGGCCTTGTCGATCTCGCTTGCGGGAAAGCCGGCTTGAATCAATTCGTCACGAAGTTCGTGTTGATCCGATGGTGGGGCCTGTTCACCATCCATATAGTTTTCATAAAGGTAGATCAGAATGTCGACCACGTTTTCGTTCATATGCTCTCTCACCCGATGTGGCGGGATGTCAGTCTGTCTGTACGGCAGTAGTAGCCGCCGGGAGCCGATGATACATGACCTTCAAGCTCGAGCAACAGCAGCATGGACGAAACTGCCTCCGCGGTCAAACCCGTACGGGTGATTAATTCGTCAACCGACACCGGATCATAGCCCAGCGCCTGCACCAGGCGCTGGTAGTCGGCATCCCGTTGTATGATATCAGAACCCTCTGCAGGTGTTTCGGCATCTGTGGGGTTTTCAAGCATTGCGAACAGGGCGCCCAGTTCCTCGACGATGTCCTGGGCAGACTCCACCAGCTTGGCCCCCTGTCTGATCAGGGCATGGCAGCCACGGGCCTGGGGATTGTGAATGGAGCCCGGAATGGCAAACACCTCTCGCCCCTGTTCTGATGAAAGTCTTGCGGTAATCAGTGATCCGCTCTGCAGTGCGGCCTCGACAACCAGGGTGCCGAGCGCCAGGCCGCTGATGATCCGGTTGCGCCGCGGGAAGTTTTCCGCCCTGGCCGGGGTGCCGGGTGGAAACTCGGTGATCAGGAGTGCCTGATCGGCAATCTGATGGGCGAGACGCTTATGACTGCCTGGATAGATCCGGTCCGCTCCCGTTCCCATCACGGCAATGGTCGAGCCGCTCTTGAGTGCGCCGCCGTGAGCTGCACCGTCGATACCCTGGGCCAGGCCGCTGGTGATACAGAAGCCGGTAGCGGCCAGGCTTCGGGCGAACTCGTGGGCATTCTCGAGTCCGGTGGCGGTCGGATTACGGCTGCCGACGATAGCCAGTTGAGGCTGGTGCAGCAGCTGTTTGTCTCCGATCAGAAAGAGCAGGGGGGGCGGTGCGTCGATCTGTCGCAGCAGGGTCGGATAGTCCTTGTCATTGAAGGTGAGGAGTTGATGATTCGGCTCCGACAACCACTCCAGGGAGGCTTTTACCCGGCTGCGGTCTTGTGTCAACAGGGCGTCGATGGCCGGATTCGGTATGCCGAGCTCGGCAAGTTCAGTACGCGAGGCGCTCAGGATGGATTGCGGTTCGCCGAAGCGGTTCAGCAGGCGCTGAAAGTAACGGCTGCCGATTCCGGAGGCGAGGCCGACGAGCAGCCAGGCCTCCGGGTCTTGTGGAGATGTGCCGGTTGTACCATCCATGCTACGCGGCTTGTTCAGATCGATTTTTTAAGAGCCCGGTGTGCGTACCCAGTCCAACACGTGCAGAGGCTTTGTGGCATCCATGACCAGCGCGAAACTGACCTTCTCGAAGGTACGGAAGACCATCAGATGGCCGGCCTCTTCCAGCGGCAGCGTGACCGTTTCACCGCGGCCCTTGACGATGTCGCGGATAGCTTCGCCACCCTGCAGTATGCGCAGTACATGGCCGGCTTCCAGGCCCACATTGGCGCCCTTGTTCAACACCACCACGTTGTATTGCCCGATCTGGGTCACGCCGTTGAGCACCGAGATGATGCGCCCTTCGATGGGACTCTCGGGTACCCTGGGTTGAAAGTCGATCAGCGGCTCGTCCTCTTGCTCCTTGATCAGGCGGTCGCCGATGATCGCTTCCATATCGGAGGAGGTAAGCAGCAGCTTGGCGGGATCGCCCGTTCTTTTCAGTTCGGAAGTGCCGACATAGAGGGCTTCATAGCCGAGAACCTCGCCCGTATCAGGATCTTTATAGGGCTTCTCCGGTCTAACCACCGCGTATTGGATGGGCCGCTCCTCCATGATGCTGCGCGCGTAGTAGCTGATGCCGGCGCCGCCCACAATATGGTCATCCAGAAAATGGACGATATAGGGCGCCTTTTCCAGCTCATTCTCGTCGACCACATAGGGGCGGGTCAGGAATGGGGCGATGGCATCGATGGGGATGGTCGGAATCGCCTGATCCAGCGGGGTGGCCCGGATTTTCGGTGATAGACTGTTTTTGCGGCTCAGTTGGAGTACCGGTCGACCATCGCGATAGGTTAGGACAATTTCGTCACCGGGATAGATCAGATGCGGATTTTCGATTTGCGGATTGACATACCAGACCTCCGGCCACAGCCAGGGATCCTGCAGAAACATCGATGAGATGTCCCACAGCGTATCGCCCTTGACCACGGTATAACGTTCCGGGTGTGAGGGATTCAGCGCGACATGCTCGGCCGCAAGTGCGGAAAAGGAGAGCAGCAGGCCGCTGATGACTCCGATGAGTTTGTTGTTAAGATATGACATAACTATTCCCTTGGGTACGAAACGGAAAACCTAGCGATCAACTGCGGATATTCTTCCGTGTGTTGTGTTCTATACTCGATGACGATTTTTCGTGAAAAACAGTCTGTGACACTACACTAGTTTCCAGTATGATCATAATGTTAGCGCAATTTCTTGCATTTGTACTATAGATTTTGGAAAAACAGATGGCGATTCTAGACATACTCCACTTTCCCGATCCACGACTGCGCAACAAGGCCAAACCTGTGGCTCAGGTTGACGACTCTATACGTCGGCTGATTGACGATATGCTTGAGACCATGTATCAGGCGCCGGGGATCGGGCTTGCCGCGACCCAGGTCAACGTCGCCAAACGGGTGGTCGTTATCGATCTGTCCGAAGAGAAAAATCAACCACTTTGCCTGGTCAATCCCGAGATTATCGAGAAGGATGGCGAAGAGCAGATGGAAGAGGGGTGTCTTTCGGTCCCCGGCGTCTACGAGATGGTGAAACGGGCCAATCAGATCCGGGTCAGGGCCCTCGGTCGTGACGGTGCCGCCTTCGAAATGGAGGCCGAGGGATTGCTGTCTGTCTGTATTCAGCATGAACTGGATCACCTGGAAGGTAAATTGTTTGTGGACTATCTCTCCAGCCTCAAGCGTCAGCGGATCCGCAAGAAGCTGGAAAAGGAGAGTCGGCAGCAGGAAACCCCCGGTACAAAAGCCCACCAGGTCATCTGAACACGCTCTGGAGTCCCATCTTGATCCAATATTTATCCGTCCATTCTGGTTTGTCTGAGACACCGGTCCCAAACCTATCAAATCCAACCCGATATTTTGACCAAAGCAGGTCAATCGCTCATGTCTGAGTCACTGAAAATCGCGTTTGCCGGCACGCCGGCGTTTGCCGCCACTGCGCTTGAGGCCCTGCTGACCACTCATCACCAGGTGGTGGCCGTCTATACCCAACCGGATCGACCCGCCGGCAGGGGCAGGAAAGTGCAACTCAGTCCGGTTAAGGAGATGGCCCTGGCAAAGGGCATAGAGGTCAGGCAGCCACAAACATTGAAGGATGAGATCGCACAGCATGAACTGGCCGGCCTGAACGCGGATTTGATGGTGGTGGTGGCCTATGGATTGTTACTGCCGCAGGCTGTTTTGGATACTCCCAGGCTGGGTTGTATCAACATACATGCATCCCTGTTGCCGCGCTGGCGGGGAGCCGCGCCGATCCAGCGGGCGCTGTTGGCCGGCGACAAGGAGAGTGGCGTCACCATCATGCGGATGGAGGCCGGCCTCGACACCGGACCGATGCTGTATGCCTTGAAGACGCCGATTCATGACGATGATACCGGTGGTACCCTGCATGACCGCTTGGCGCTGTTGGGCGCGCGGGCGCTGGTGACCTGTCTGCCCGATCTGGCCGATGGCAGACTGCAAGCCGAAATCCAGGACGAGCATCTGGCCAACTATGCCGGTAAGCTGGAAAAACAGGAGGGATTGATCGACTGGACACGACCCGCTGCAGAGATTGACCGCAAGGTGCGGGCCTTTAATCCGTGGCCCGTGGCCCAATGCCGCTACGACGACAGGGTAATGCGAATCTGGCAGGCGCAGCCATTGAGCGAAGGGTGTGCCGCCAAGCCGGGGGAGGTATTGCGTAGTGGGAAACCCGGCATCGACGTTGCCACCGGCGATGGGGTTTTGCGAATCACCCAACTGCAGATGCCGGGAAAACGTGCCATGTCCGCCGCCGATTTTCTCAATGCCCACTCGATGGATGGCGTGGTATTGGGGTGATGCCGGCCGGCGCGGGGACAATGAAATCCGGAGACCCGCGCCTGGTTTCTGCCTTTGTGATTCAGAAGGTGCTGGCGGGGCGTTCCCTATCGGAACTGCTGCCGCAATATCTGGGACAGCTTGAGGACAGTCGTGACAGGGGATTGGTTCAGGCGATCTGTTTCGGTGTGATGCGCAGCTATCTCAAGCTGCATTTTATACAACGCCAATTAATGGCGAAGCCGTTGAAATCGAGGGACCGGGACATCGAAGCCCTGATTTTGATCGGACTTTATCAGCTCCTCTATCTCCGGGTCGGCGACCATGCCGCGATACATGAAACAGCCGGTGCGGCGAACAAGCTCCGCAAGTGTTGGGCGGTAGGCCTGATCAATGGTGTGCTGCGCAATTTCCAGCGTCGGCGGGAGGGCTTGATCGAAGCCCTTGAGGATGAGCCGGAGGCACGCTATGCCATGCCGGGCTGGTTGCTGCATGCGCTGCAGACCCAATGGCCTGAGAGCTGGCGGCAGCGTGTAGAGGCGCTCAACTCTCATCCGCCCATGAGCCTCAGGGTCAACCAGCAAATCAACTCCCGCGATGACTATCTCGATCTGTTGCGGAAGAATGGTATCGATGCCGAGCCCATACTCCGGGTCGAGAGCGGCATCAACCTGACCAGGGCCATGGATGTGGAGAGCCTGCCCGGTTTTGCCCGGGGTTGTGTCTCGGTACAGGACGGCGCCGCCCAGCTGGCGGCCGGCCTGTTGGATTTACAGCCCGGACAACATGTGCTGGATGCCTGCGCCGCCCCTGGCGGCAAAAGCTGCCATATGCTGGAGATGGAGCCGGAAATCGAATTGACGGCTTTGGACAGCGATACCGAGCGTCTGCGGCGGGTCAGTGAAAATCTGTCACGCATCGGACGCCGGGCGACTCTCCGGCAGGGAGATGCCGCCGACCCCGGTGGATCCTGGACCAGTCAGTGTTATGATCGAATTCTGTTGGATCTGCCCTGCTCGGCAACGGGTGTCATCCGCCGCCATCCGGATATCAAGTATCTGCGCAGGGAGACGGATATCATCAATCTGGTGAAACTTCAGAACAAAATTCTGGACACGGTATGGCGGTTGTTGAAACCGGGTGGTGTGATGCTCTATGCAACCTGTTCAATCCTGCCCCAGGAGAATGAAATGCAGCTGCAGCAATTTCTCAGCCGGCAGGCCGACGCAAAGGAGGATGTGATGGATGTGCCCTGGGGAGAGGCCAGATCCGTAGGGCGCCAGATCGCTCCCGGTGAGGACGGTCTCGACGGTTTTTATTACGCACGCCTGATAAAAAGAGCCACATGAAGAGAGGACCCTACTGGTGGTTGCCGCTTTTGCTGATGTTGCCGCTGATGCAGGCTACGGCCTTCACCATCAAGGATGTTCAGATCATTCAAGTCGACAACGTCTATCAGCTGAATGCCCGAATCGACTATCAATTAAGTGAACAGGCCCACGAGGCGCTGAACAGCGGTGTGCCGCTGACCTTGAAAGTGCAACTTCTGGTGGAGAAGGTGTGGCGTGGATTCTGGGAACCGAGCCCATTCACGACCACCTTGAGTTTTCAGATTCGCTACCATGCCTTGACGGAGCTCTATCGAATCGTTGACGGACAGACAGGAGATGAACAGAATTTCGTCACCCAGGATGCGGCGCTGCACGCATTGGGTGAGATCACCAATCTACCCATGGTCAGCCCGGTAAAACTGGCGCCCGGAGAGGCTTATCAGCTACGTTTGCGCGCCGATCTAGACATAGAATCCCTGCCCCTGCCTCTACAGCCGTTGGCCTACCTTGGCAGGGGTTGGAAACTGACGACAGGATGGTCCCAATGGCCCCTTCAACCTTGAGCCGACTACGTCTGGGAGGGCTCTCCGTCGGCCTGTTGCTGATACTGCTGCTGGTGAGCCTGCACCTGATGAGCAGCGCGGTTCAGAACTCCGCCGACTTGAGCCGCTACTTTGTCCCGCTGCTGATATTCAACCTGGCGGGCATGTTCGTACTGTTCGTACTGATCACCTACAACTCGATACGCCTGATTCGCCAATATCTGAGGCACAGCGCAGGTTCCCGGCTGACCCTGCGCATGGTGTTGATCTTTACCTTGATCTCCCTGCTTCCGGTGGGTGTGGTCTATTACTACTCCTTCAGTTTTCTACAAGGGGGTATCGACAGCTGGTTTGACGTGCAGATCGACCAGGCCATGCAGGATGCGAGGGATTTGGCCCAGGCTTCTTTGTCCCTCAATCAGAGGGTCTGGCTGAAATATACGGAACAGCAATTGCTCAGTATCGCGGACACCTCCGAATCGGCCCTCTCGCTGACGATTGCGAAACTGCGTCAGCAATCGGGCGCGCTGGAGCTCTCTCTCAGCGATCCTGCCGGGCAGATCATTGCCTACTCCAATGCCGTGGCGGATGAGCTGGTGCCGGCCAAACCGGATGATTACATCATGCAGCGGCTGCGCGAGGGCAACAGCTATGTCGGATTGGCGAGGGAGAAGGATGAGTTGATGATTCGGGTCGCCGTGGCGGACCCGCTCGGGCGCCCCTTTATTATTCAGGGGCTCTATCCCGCATCGGAAAGGGTGAGTGCCTTGTCGGAGAAGCTGGAAGTGGCCTATAACCGCTACAAGGAGCTTTCCTTCTTGCGTCAATCACTGAAACGCAACTTCTCCCTGACCCTGTTTCTGGTGTTGATGTTCGCCATGTTGTCAGCGGTCTGGGCCGCTTTCTTCTCGGCCAGGCGCATGGTGGCGCCGATAGCGAACATCGCGGCCGGCACCAAGTCGGTTGCCGAGGGGGATTACGATCGGCGTCTGCCCGTCCCAAGGCGGGCGGACGAGCTTGCCTTCCTGGTCGCCTCATTCAATACCATGACCCGCCGCATCCGTCAGGCCAGGGATCAGGCCGCCGCGAGCCAGCGTGAAGTGGAGGGACAGCGCGCCTACCTTGAAACCGTCCTGGCCCGGCTCTCGTCCGGAGTGCTGACCTTTGATGCGCAACGTAAATTGCGCACGGCCAATCCGGCCGCTGAAAAGATCCTGAGCATCAATTTGGATAGGATGATCGATCTGCCGGTTCAGGCATTGGCCCTTGAGTCACCCATTTTGAGACAGTTCGCCGAAGGTTTGGAGGTTCCATTACGCCAGATCGACAAGGAGTGGCGCGGCGAATTGACCCTGTTTGGCGGTGAGGGGCGTAAGGTCTTGATCTGCAGGGCCACGCCTTTCGCCCAGCCCAATGGACGCAAAGGTCATATCGTTTTGTTCGATGACGTAACGGCTCTGATTCGTGCTCAGCGGGATGCTGCCTGGGGTGAAGTGGCACGGCGTCTGGCCCACGAGATAAAAAATCCGTTGACGCCTATCCAGCTTTCGGCAGAGCGCTTGCGCCATAAATATCTCAAGGATATGCCGAAGAAAGATGCCGAGGTGCTCGATCGCGCGACCCATACCATCGTACAGCAAGTAGAAGCCATGAAGAGCATGGTCAACGACTTTTCCGAGTATGCCCGTCCACCGCAAATGGAGCTGAAGCCGATCAAGCCGGATACCCTGATCGGGGAGATTGTGGACCTCTATCGGGGTACTCATGGGGTGGGGTTTGAAATTGACCTGTCGGCCACTAACGCCAGGATAGAGGCGGATCCCCTGCGTATACGTCAAGTTGTACACAATCTTGTTAAAAACGCCGTCGAGGCGTTGGAGGGCAAGAAGCGGGGTAAGGTCTCCCTTGTCTCCAGGGTTCTGAGTAGGGATGACCACCCATACTATGAATTGCGCGTGCAGGATAATGGTCCGGGCTTTGCTGAGGCGATGATTCAAGAGCTCTTCGAACCCTATGTCACAACCAAACCTAAGGGAACCGGATTGGGTTTGGCGATCGTAAAGAAGATTGTTGAGGAACATGGCGGTATCATCTGGGCGGAAAACTGTGATAAAGGGGCCTGTATGGTGGTACAACTGCCGATGCTGCTGGACTTGGCTCGAGAGAGTGCAACAGAGGAGAGTGAAGTATGAGTCGCGCCTATATCCTGGTTGTGGATGATGAGCCTGACATCCGCAACCTGGTAAAAGAGATTCTACAGGATGAATCCTACGAGGTTGCGATGGCTGAGGACGGGAAATCGGCCCGCCAGGCGCTGCGGGATCGTCGCCCTGAGCTGATCCTGCTCGATATCTGGATGCCCGATGTGGATGGCATCACCCTGTTGAAAGAGTGGGGTGAGAATGAGGGACTGCCCTGTCCGGTGATCATGATGTCGGGTCATGGCACGGTGGAGACCGCCGTCGAAGCCACTCGATTGGGAGCCTATGATTTTCTGGAGAAGCCACTCTCTTTGGCTAAGTTGTTATTGACGGTCAATCGCGCCTTGGAGGCGGAACAGCTCAAGCAGGAGAATGTCGGGCTGAAACGCCATATACATGCCGTGCATGAGCCGACCGGCAGAAGCCCGGTGATGCAGCGTCTGCGTGAGCAGGTAAAAAGGATTGCCCAACACGACACCTGGGTGCTGGTGACCGGAGAGCCCGGCAGTGGCCGCGAAACCCTGGCGCGCTATCTCCACTCGCAGAGCGTTCGCAGCGACCGCCCCTTTGTGGAGGTCAATGTCAGCTCGATTGTGAAGGGGAATGCCGCACAAGAGTTGTTTGGTAGTGAAAGTGACGGACGTATCCACTACGGACGACTTGAGCAGGCCGTGGGAGGGACCCTGTTCCTGGATGAAGTGGCCGATATGGATCTGGAGGCTCAATCACAATTGGTGGGTGCGCTGGATACCGGTCGTTTCCTGCGGGTTGGCGGCACTGATCCGGTGAGTATCGATGTCAGGATCATTGCCGCCACACAACATAATCTGGAAGAGGCGGTGCAAGAGGGAACATTTCGTGAGGATCTATTCTATCATCTCAATGTGGTGCCCCTGCATGTGCCGCCATTGCGCGAACATGCGGAGGATGTCCCGGAGCTGCTCAACTTCTATGTGGACTGGTATGTAAACCATGAAAAGCTGCCCTATCGGCACTTCAACGTGGGAGCGCAAAATACCCTGCGCAACCATCCTTGGCACGGCAATGTCCGGGAATTGAAAAATCTGGTGCAGCGGTTACTGATCCTGGGCGCCGGCAACGAGATTTCCCAGGAGGAGGTGGAAGCGGCGCTGGGAGCGCCCGATGTGGGGACTTCCCTGGGTGGACTGGAATCCCTGGTCACCTTCGATCAACCCCTGCGACAGGCCAGAGAGGAGTTCGAAAAGGTCTACCTGGAGTATCAGTTGCGTCAGCACGAAGGCAATATCTCGCGCATGGCGAAAGAGGTGGGCATGGAGCGGACCCATCTATACCGTAAATTGAAATCCCTGGAGATCGAATTCAAAGACAAGCGGTGATTGAAGAAGGTCCGCAAATGAACGCGAATAAACGCAAATGTTGTTATGGGGGTGGCTTGCCGCACCCGATGCGCCAAAAAGACCGCTGACCTGAATGCGGCTCATACTGCCGGTAGTTTTAACAGTTTTGTAGTTAACCCTGATCCGGGAGACCGCTTCGAAACGGTCTTCGAACAGGTTCCGTAAATGGTTGGTCGCCCCGATCTCTGAGAATGAGTAATCTGCCTGTAGTGCTTTGTCACTCATATAGTTCGGGTGGGCACAAAAGGTATAGGTTTGGTAGCAGATCAAACAAGGGTTCCAGGTGACAATTATCGCCAAACAGCGTCATATCTATATCGCCTATATGAATGCTATATTTCAAACAGATATAGTGGTAACCACCAGAGCCTATTGGATTAGCATTTACAGGCCCTAAGGCAGATAGGTCAGTCTGATCTGTGTGCCGGCAGGCCTTAAACAACAACACCCGATGAAACAATGAAAATAATTATTCTCGGTGCCGGTCAGGTGGGTCGCTCGGTAGCCAATGCGCTGGTAAGCGAAGCGAACGATATCACCGTGGTCGACCAGGATGAGCAACTGTTGATGGACCTGCAGAACCGGCTCGATCTAGGTACGGTCAGGGGCCATGCGGGTCATCCGGATGTGTTGCGCAGGGCGGGCGCCGAGGATGCGGATATGATTCTGGCGGTCACCAACAGCGACGAGACCAATATGGTCGCCTGCCAGATTGCCTACACCCTGTTCCATACCCCGACCAAGATCGCCCGGGTGCGGGCACAGGGTTATCTCGATTATCCCCGCCTGTTCGAACAGAGCGCAGTGCCGGTCGATGTGTTGATCAGCCCGGAGCAGTTGGTAACCGACTACATACTCAAACTGATCGAATATCCGGGGGCCCTGCAGGTGCTCGATTTCGCGGATGGCAGGGTCAGGTTGGTGGCGGTAAAGGCCTACCATGACGGTCCTCTGGTGGGGAATGCACTCAGCGCGCTGTATGAGCACATGCCGAATGTAGATGCGCGGGTCGCCGCCATCTACCGCGAGGGTGAGGTGATAATCCCCAGAGGGGATACCGTAATAGAGGTTCAAGACGAAGTGTTCTTTATCGCCGCGGCGGAGAACATCCGTTCAGTGATGAGTGAGCTGCGCAAGATGGAGAAGCCCTATCGGCGACTGCTGCTTGCGGGTGGTGGGAATATCGGCAGGCGTTTGGCCTCATCCCTGGAACAGAAATATCGGGTCAAACTCATCGAAAACGATAAAGTGCGGGCGAGAGAGATTGCCGAACGACTCGAATTGACCATAGTTTTGCATGGTGATGCGGCGGATGAGAATCTGCTGCTGGAGGAGAATATCGAAAATACGGACGTGTTCTGCGCCGTGACCAATGACGATGAAGACAATATTCTCTCCGCCATGCTGGCCAAACGTCTGGGCGCCGCAAGGGTGATGGCGTTGATCAATCGTCCCTCATACGTCGACCTGGTGCAGAGTGAAACCATCGATATCGCCATATCGCCCCAGCAAGCCACCATCGGTACCTTGCTGACCCATGTACGGCGCGGTGATGTGGTGCAGGTGCACTCGCTTCGGCGCGGCGCCGCTGAAGCGATCGAGGCGGTGGCCCATGGAGACAGAGGTTCGTCGAAGGTGGTCGGACGTGCCATCGAAGAGATTAAACTGCCCAGCGGCACCACTATTGGGGCGGTCGTGCGGGGAGATGAGGTGCTGATCGCCCATCACGATACCATGATCGAGAGTGACGACCACGTCATCTTGTTCCTGGTGGACAAACGAAAAATCCGCGATGTGGAAAAACTCTTCCAGGTCGGTGTGACCTTCCTGTAATCCAGGAAATCGAATATGCATCTTTTTGTGGTTCAACGAATTCTGGGTGTATTGCTGATGGTTTTCAGTCTCAGCATGCTTCCACCCCTTGGGATTTCGATGATGACCGGTGACGGCGCCCTGGTCGGCTTTACAGATGCGTTTGTCCTCACCCTGGGGCTCGGATTGGCATTCTGGGCTCCGGTACGCAATCGCCGCCAGGATTTACGGGTGCGAGACGGTTTTCTCGTCGTCGTGATGTTCTGGGGCGTGTTGGGGCTGACCGGTTCCCTTCCTTTCCTGTTTGCGGAAAACCATGACATGACGGTTACCGATGCGGTGTTCGAGTCTATATCGGGCCTCACCACTACCGGCGCCACGGTCATCGTCGGGATCGATGAGCTGCCGGTCTCGATTCTCTACTACCGCCAGCAACTGCAGTGGCTGGGCGGGATGGGGATCATTGTACTGGCGGTGGCTGTACTGCCGATGTTGGGGGTCGGCGGCATGCAGCTCTACCGCGCCGAGACCCCGGGGCCGGTGAAAGACAACAAGTTGACGCCGCGTATCACGGAGACCGCCAAGGCGCTCTGGTATATCTATCTGGGGCTGACCCTCAGCTGTATGCTGGCCTATTGGTTGGGGGGCATGAAACCCTTTGACGCCATGGGACACGCCTTCTCGACCGTCGCCATCGGTGGTTTTTCCACCCATGACGAGAGCATCGGTTATTACGACAGCACCCTGATCGAGATGATTGCCGTCATCTTCATGCTGCTATCCGGTGCTAACTTCGCCCTGCATTTCCTGGCCGTGCGCAGAAGATCGCTTCGTATCTATTTCGAGGATCCTGAATTTCGTGGCTATGTCACCACCCTGGCGATAGTGATCATTATCGTCTCCGCCGCGCTCTATTTGATGGGGGTCTACGGGAACTGGGGAGAGTCGATCGTACGCGGATTGTTTCAGGCAGTGTCGATCGGGACCACTACCGGGTTCACCACGGCCGACTATTCCCTGTGGCCGGGATTCATATCCATTCTGCTGCTTTTTTCCAGTTTCGTCGGTGGTTGCGCCGGTTCCACCGGTGGCGGTATCAAAGTGATACGTTTTATGTTGTTGATCAAACAGGGTGTGCGTGAGATAAATCGTCTGATCCACCCGAATGCAGAGATTCCGATCCGTATCGGCGCAAAAACCATTCCATGGCGGATTGTGGATGCGGTGTGGGGATTCTTTGCCCTCTATGTGGCCAGCTTCGGCATTATGTATCTGGCCCTGGCATCCACCGGGCTCGATCTGATGACCTCATTCTCCGCGGTGGCGGCCAGTATCAACAATCTGGGACCCGGCCTGGCCGACGTGGGTGCGCACTATGCCAACCTCAACGATCCCGCCAAGTGGATACTTTGTTTCGCCATGCTGCTTGGGCGCTTGGAGATCTTTACCCTGCTGGTATTGCTGACCCCGGCCTTCTGGCGTAAGTGATCTGTTGCAAATGCATTGGCCGCTGATAAACGCTAATCACCGCGGATTTTCGCAAACTTGATTCATAATGAATAATCAAACGCATTTGCGTTATTGCGGTTTTAACCAAAGGTGGAACCTGATTTAGACCGAATGGCTTAAGTATGGAGATGTCATCCCAGAATGCCGAATGTCCCAACGAGAACGCCATAGCGTAACGCCTTGCCAAGCCCAATCAGAAGCGTGGCCGGCACCAGTCTGACACCGCTCCATCCGGCCGCTAAACAGAGCGGATCGCCGATAACCGGCAACCAGGAGAACAGCAGTATGGGTGTGCCGTAGCGTTTTACCCGTTGTAATGCCTGTCGTTGCTTCTCATCTTTCAGCCCGCGATCCGGAAAACGACGCGCCAGCCACCAGCCGATAAGCCAACTGCTGAGTCCTCCAAGGGTGTTGCCAAGGGTGGCCACGCCCCACAACAGGGTTGCCTGTGCCGGATTTTGTTGCAGCTCCCACAGCAACATAGCCTCGGACCCCCCCGGCAGAAGGGTCGAGGCAAGCAGGCTGGTGACAAAGAGTCCGACGGGACCGCCCGAGAGACTCAGGCTTGACGAAAGATCCAGCATCGGTGGGCCGGGTGGCGTTTGAAATCGTCGGGCAGGGTCTGACGGGTGATCTCCTCACAACCGGGTAGTGATTCCAGGTCGTGATCGATCTTGAAACGGCGCTTGTTGGTTGAGAAGTAGAGCTCTCCGTTTGGTGTAAGCAGTTCCAGGCAGGCGTCGATCAGACGTCGATGATCACGTTGCACATCGAGGATCTCCAGCATCTTCTTGGAGTTGGAGAAACTGGGCGGGTCAAGGACGATGAGGCCGAACAGCCGTCGCTCACGCATGGCCCTTTCAAGATAGGCGAAGACATCGGACCGTTCCAATCGATGGTCATCACCGGCGAAACCGTTGAGGGCCAGGTTGCGCCTGGTCCAGGCCTGATAGGTATTGGAGAGATCGACGCTGGTGGTGGCCAGGGCGCCGCCAGCCGCGGCGAATACCGAGAAGCTGCCGGTATAGGCGAACAGGTTGAGCATGCGCCGGCCCTCGGCGCGCCGGCGTATCAAACCGCGGGTCTCTCGATGGTCGAGAAAGAGTCCGGTATCGAGATAGCTATGCAGATCGACCTCGAATTTCAGTCCACCCTCACTGACCGTCAGGCGGCGGCCCCGCTGGCCGGTTTTTTCGTACTGGGCAAGCCCCCGCTGCCGCTGACGGGTCTTGATTGCCAGGGCCTGGCTTGGGATCTGCAAAGACTCGCGAATCGTTTCGCCTATGGCCTGTTGTTCCGCATCAGTCAGTGGTTCCCGGCCTTTGCGGGCAAAGATCTGGGCATGGACTTCACCCTCATACCAGTCAATGGCCAGAGGAAAATCAGGAATGTCCCGGTCATAGAGGCGGTAGCAACTGATGCCGCGGCGGCGTGCCCACTTGCTCCAGTGGCGTTGGCTCTTGCGCAATCGGTTGCCGAAGTCGCCAAGTTTCATCAGTGAGGAATACGCCAGGCCGCCAGGGTGAGGGCGAACCATCCGATGATGAAGGCCGTACCGCCGAAAGGTGTGATCATGCCCAGACTGCGCACACCGGTGAGCGCCAGGACATAGAGACTGCCGGAGAAAAGCAGGATGCCGGCCAGAAACAGCCAGCCGGCGATGCTCAGGGCGCGCCCCGGGTAGTGTATGGCGAAGAGTCCTACACCGAACAGGGCCAAGGTATGCAGACCCTGATAGTGAACGGCCTTCTGCCACCAAATCATGTGGTCGGGCGGCAGGCGGGCCTCCAGGGTGTGGGCGCCGAATGCGCCAAATATCACCAGCAGCATACCGCTGACGGCGGCGAGAATCAGGAAGGCGCGCGCCGTCAACCGTTGTTCCCCTCTAGTTGCCTGAGCTCCTCGAGAATACCCAGGACTATGGCTTCGGTTTTGCCGTCCAAACGTTTACAGAGCAGATCAGGATCGCGCTCGCCATTGATCAAGGGACGGATCACGGCAGCCAGCCGGGCCATGGGGCCATCGACCTTACTCATCTGATCCGCCATCTCGGCGATGATCTGCAATGCCTGGGCATTACCGTTGCCGGCGGCGTGGATCATGGAGGCAAGACCGGGTGCGGCCATCGCCGGATCGGGTCTTACATTCGGATCAGGCAGGGTGGAGGGGTCTTGCAAACCAAGCAGGATCGCCTCGATGATCACCTGATCCTCCTCGTCCAGACTATTCAAAAGCTCTATATCCCGGCGGCCCTGGTCGAAGATCTTACGGATTGCCGCTACCAGCTCGGTCCAGCCATTCTCTATCGCTAAAGCCATCAGTTGCTCGAACTCATCTTTACCACCAGGGTGGGAGCCGATTGTGATGACCTGATTGATAAAGGCGGCATGCACCGCCAGAATCTGCGCTCTCTTGTCCATCAGCCGTCTCCCCCGTTAAGTAGCTCCAGTGATTCGTTTGCGATCTCCCTGACATCGGGATTGTCGTCATCGAGCATTCCGCGCAACGGTTCCATGGCATCACTGGAATGAGTCAGGCCCAGGTAGTGAGCGGCATCGGCACGCAGGGCGGCATCCGGTGATTGTGCCAGTCCCTGCAAGTCAGCTAGGGTAGACTGCCATAGTGGCGTTCCCTGTAGTTCCTCTGCTACAACGCCGATACCGATACGCGCCACGATGGGAGTGGTGGGGGATCGCAACAGACCCAACAGCTCCGGCATCGCATCGGGATTGCGCTGCAGCCAGGTTACCGCGGCATGGGCGCGCTGGGTTTCGAACAGGTGGATGAGATAGCTTGCCTTTCCTTCATCCCGATCCGTCAGATCGATCCATCGCTCGAGCTCATCGAGTGACAGGGTCCCCTCCAACTCGAAGCGGCCGATACGGGTCCAGGGGACGGTCCGTGTACCGAAACTCTGTGCGATCCGCGGGTGTCGAATGATATTGACGGCTTCCAGACGGCCGATTCTGCCCTGTTTCAGCAGTTGGCCCAGATTTTGTAAAACCACGGGACAGTGAGCACAGCCGGGGGCCATCAGCAATAGGGCGTCTGGGGCTTCTCTCTCGCTCATGTGCACGCTCGAAAATCGGCCACTTTAACCTAAAAGGCGGGTTCTGCAAGTTTTTGACAACTTAAAAATGGTTAATCAAAACCAGAAAATCCCTGGAATACCCAATCTATGCATATCTCCCTTGGGATAGTCGCCGCTACTCCGCAGCCGTTTCATCTTCGGTCAATAAGAAGACCTTATTCAGTATATCGGCATTTTCTTTTTGATAAATAGGGGCTTACCAAACCAAGTAAAACAGTATGCTTTACAAGGGGCTAGGTTAATAAGCGGATTTTATGCGCCCTCATTAAAAAACTGTTTGGCTAAAGGGATTGTAAGGCATTAATGTTTGTCGCCCCGAGTCCAGCTTGCGCGCATGCGTGCGATGGAATGCCCGGCTGTGCGGCCTGGCTGAATCGGGTGTGAAACTAGGTTCGGACGCCATCGGGCACGGGCCAGGAGAGATACTAAAGACTGACGCCGGGAATTGTCCGGGTGTGCTTGAAAAAGCTGCGGCATCTCACGGCGTCTGAATCACTGCAGTGAAACCCTTAGGAGATAAACACCATGCCTACATTTGTGCGTACTGAGAAGTGCGATGGCTGTAAAGGCCAGGACAGGACAGCTTGCATGTACATCTGTCCTCATGACCTGATGAAGCTGGATAAAGACGGCTCGGAAACAGGCCATGCCATGAAGTCGTTCAACCAAGAGCCTGAGCAGTGCTGGGAGTGCTACTCCTGCATCAAGATCTGCCCTCAGCAGGCTATCGAAGCGCGTCCTTACGCTGATATCGTACCTCTTGGCGCCTCTGTACAGCCTCTGCGCGGTACCGATTCCATCATGTGGACCATCAAGTTCCGCAACGGCACCATGAAGCGCTTCAAGTTCCCGATCCGTACTACTCCTGAGGGTTCCATCGATCCCTATGGTGGTAAACCTGCCGCTGATATAGCGAAGATCGGTGAGCCCGGTTTCTTCAATCACAACGAGCAGAACGGCTATCGTGCCGGTGATGCCAGTGAGCTGATCCGTAAATAAATCGGATTCAGACAGATTTTTGAAACTAACGAAATTTTGAGGAATTAAAAATGGCTGAATTCGGAAATCCGGAAGTCGTCCAAGAAGAGGTAGACATCCTGCTGATCGGCGGTGGTATGGCCTGTAGTGGTGCCGCCTATGAGATCGGTCCATGGGTTGAGGCTGCCGGTGGCGACATCAAAATTAAGCTGGTCGACAAGGCCGCTATGGATCGCTCTGGTGCGGTTGCCCAGGGTCTGTCTGCGATCAACACCTACATCGGTTCTGAGCAGGATCCTGCCGACTACGCCCGTATGGTCTCCAACGACCTGATGGGTATCACCCGCGACGATCTGGCCTATGACCTGGGCCGTCACGTTGATGAGTCCGTTCATCTGTTCGAAGAGTGGGGCCTGCCCATCTGGAAAACTGACGAGAACGGTGAGCGTCACGACGGCTCCAAAGGCATGACCTCGCTGAAGGACGGCGGCAAACCCGTACGTTCCGGTAAGTGGCAGATCATGATCAACGGCGAATCCTACAAGTGGATCGTTGCTGAAGCCGCGAAGAAAGCGCTGGGCATGGACAACATCCAAGAGCGTATCTTCATCGTCAAGCTGGTTAACGACAAGAACGACAGCAACCGCATCGCCGGTGCCGTCGGTTTCTCTGTTCGTGAGCACAAGCTGTATGTCTTCAAGGCGAAAGCCATCCTGCTGGCTGCCGGTGGTTGTGTGAACATCTTCCGTCCCCGCTCTGTGGGTGAGGGTCAGGGCCGTGCCTGGTACCCCGTATGGAACGCTGGTTCCACCTATGCCATGGCTGCCGAGGCCGGCGCTGAGCTGACCATGATGGAAAACCGCTTCGTACCGACCCGTTTCAAAGACGGTTACGGTCCTGTCGGCGCATGGTTCCTGCTCTTCAAATCCAAGGCTACCAATGCTTTTGGTGAAGTCTACATGGACCGCAACAAGGAGATGCTGGACGACTATCCTCCTTATGGCCAGGCTGCCGTTCCGGCATCTTGCCTGCGTAACCACCTGATGCTGAAAGAGATGAAAGAGGGCCGTGGTCCTATCTGGATGGATACCGTCACCGCGCTTGCCAACCTGCGTGAGACCCTGTCTCCTCGTGAGGTTAAGCATCTGGAAGCAGAAGCTTGGGAAGACTTCCTGGACATGTGTATCGGCCAGTGCGGTATCTGGGCGGGTGAAAACATCGAGCCTGAGAAAAAGAACTCCGAGCTGATGCCCACCGAACCCTACCTGCTGGGCTCTCACTCCGGTTGCTGCGGCATCTGGACCTCCGGTCCTGAAGATGTTGGCGCACCTACCGAGGAGACCGAGGCTGGCGTGCCCGAGCATCTGCCTCAGGGCTGGAACTGGGGCTACCGTGGTATGACCACCGTGTCCGGTCTGTTCACCGCGGGTGACGGCGTGGGCGCATCCGGCCACAAGTTCTCTTCCGGTTCTCACGCAGAAGGCCGTATGGCTGCCAAGGCGATGGTTAAGTACGTCATGGACAACAAGGACTACAGCCCTGAGCTGGACACCGATGTTGATTCCCTGATCGAAGAGATCTACCGTCCGGTCCGTAACTACCTTGAGCACAAGGACTACTCAACCGCAATCGATGTGAACCCCAATTACATCACACCGCGGATGCTGCAGTTCCGCCTGCAGAAGGTTATGGATGAGTACGTTGCCGGTGTTGCCACCTACTACACCACCAACGAGCACATGCTGGACCTGGCAGAGCAGAAGCTGGAAATGCTGAAGGAAGACGCCCTCAAGATGCGTGCGAAAGACCTCCACGAGCTGCTGCGTGCGTGGGAGAACTATCACCGCATCCTGACTGCTGAAGCTCACATGAAACACATTCAGTTCCGTCAAGAGTCTCGTTATCCCGGTTTCTACTACCGCATGGATAAGAACTTTGTCGACGAAGAGAACTGGAAGTGCTTCGTGAACTCCATCTACGACAAAGAGACCAAGACCTACAAGTGCTTCAAGCGTGCACATGTAGATATCGTAGATAAGGCTAAGTTGTTCAAGTAATTCTTGACTGTTTAGTTGCTTTGGAGGGTCCGGGTACCGTAAGGTGCCCGGACTTTTCCGTCTTTAATGCATGCTGTTTGTGCGGTTTTTAAATGAACACATGTGTACGGTTATACTCTAAAGGCGAACCGTGTCTGCAGTCCGCGACTTGGACTGATATTCAGCCGATTTCGATATCGGAGGCAGAGAATGAGCGAAAAATTCGATATTCCTTTCAAAAGCAGTTTCGTGCCTGCGGTGCTTGAGCCTGGCGCCAGGCTCAAGTTCAACTGTCACAAGGGGGTTTCCTGCTTTAACGCCTGCTGCAAGCATGCGGATATACAGCTCACACCCTATGACATCCTGCGCCTGAAGGGTAATCTGGGGATCAGTGTTACGGAGTTTCTCAAGGACCACACGGTGCCTTACGAGATGGATAAGGATGGCCTGCCGGGGGTGAAGCTTCGAACCGATAATGAGGGTGCCTGTCTGTTTGTCAACGATGAAGGCTGCAGTGTCTATAAGGATCGCCCGACAGCCTGCCGTTACTATCCGATCGGACACATGGCCATGCGCGAAGCGGGTTCCAGCGAGGACGAAGCGCGTTACTTTCTGATCAGAGAGGATCACTGTAAGGGGCATGAGGAGGATAGGGAGATATTGGTAGACGAATACCGCAAGGAGCAGGAGGTGGAGGTCTACGATCAGCTCAATCGTGAATGGTTACAGCTGATGCTGAAGAAGAAATCGGCAGGGCCAACTATCGGTCGTCCCTCCGACACCAGTCTGCAGTTCTTTTTCATGTGCTCCTACGACACCGACCGGTTGCGCCGTTTCGTGCTGAGCGACTCTTTCAAGGCTTCCTACGATCTGGACAAGAAGTTTTACGAGACCATGGAGAAAGAAGATCTTGCCTTGATGCAGTTCGGTACCCGGCTGTTGAAGCAGGTCCTGTTCGGCGAGGTCACCATTCCGGTGAAGGATAATGCCAGTGAAAAGCGCATAGAAGAGCGCAAAGAGATTCTGGAAATGCGCAGAAAGGCGGAGGTCGAAATGCATAAGCAGAAACAGGAGCAGCAGATGAAGGATGCGTTGTCCTGAATATCTTGTATTCAGTCCGCAAATGAACGCGAATCAACGCAAATAATATCGTTTTCGTTCCTATTCCATCTACCCTATGCATCCCCTCGCAGTGCGGGTGTGGCTTGGCGCAACGTTTATTTGCGGACAGTTTTTCTTTCATCCACTGTACAGCTGATCCGTTTTCGCCGCCATGATGAAATCGTTGCGGTGAAGCCCTCTTATTTTGTGCGACCACCAGGTCACGGTGGTTTTCCCCCACTCGGTCAGCAGGGCAGGGTGGTGTCCCTCATCCTCCGCCAGCGCCCCGACCCTGTTGCTGAACTCGAGGCTGTCTACGAAGTTTTTGAATGTAAAAGTTTTTTCCAATTGCATAATCCCGTTGCGCACCTCGATATTCCAGTCGGGTATGGTGCGTATCAGCTCTGCTAGCTCATCATCGCTGACTTTTGGCGCATCAGCGCGACAGGCCTCACACTTTTCCTCGGTTAATGCTGCCATTGGGCGTTTCCTCTATTCGAATATGTCAGATATAGTTAGATTAGGCAGGTGTCTCAAGCATTTGTGCATGGCACCTTAGTGGGATTATCATGCAGATTGCCGAGATAGCATACACAGAATCAATAGGGGAAAGCCGAGCTTCAGTGCGGCCTACAGATAAGTGACCAAACGCGCGCTCATCGTCGATGATTCAAAAACCGCTCGACAGGTCTTGTCGGGCAAGCTCTCGAAATATGGAATATCCGTGGTGGCGCTAGAGTCGGCTGCGGCGGCAATCGATTTTCTGTATGAAAATGCACCAGATGCCATCTTTATGGACTATGAGATGCCCGGTATGGACGGCTTTCAGGCCTTGAAGGTCATCAAGTCCAACCCGAATACGGCCGTCATCCCCGTCATGATGTATACCTCCAAGGCGGGAGGTTTGGAAGTCAGTCAGGCAAGGGCGCTCGGGGCGGTCGGGGTATTGCCGAAACAGCTGGAGGTGCAGGATCTGGAGGATGTGCTCCGCTCACTGCATCTGATGCCCGACCAGGAGTCCCTGGTACCCGGTTTCGAAGATAGTGAGTTGGAGAGTGTGAGAGCTGTTCACCGTCAAAGCAATATTCACTCGATCACTGAACACGAACGTCGTAAATCAGCCGTGGTTGAACCGGTAAGTCTGCCCATGGATGGCGTATTGGGTCCATTGCCGACAGGAGACGATTCCCTGAAGCGCTTCATACGCAAGGAGCAGAATCTGAGTGAAATACGGCTTCAGGAAAAGCTGGAAAAGCATTTTGCCGAGACCCAAAGCGAACTGTATGAGCTGGAAGCGCTGCAAGAGGTGTCGAGATTCCAGGCCAGGAGGGCGCAGATACTGGGTGGGTTAAGTCTCCTGTTTATCCTCGTCGGCTTTGCCATCACCTACTACTTCCTGGTGTTATCCCCGGCACAAAAAAAAGCGGTTATCGGGTCTGACCCTGACAGCGAGGCTATTTACGAGTTGATCAGTGCGCAGAACGAGCAGATTGAACAGATGTCCCGGAAAATTGAAGAAACCGGGTATGGCAGCGTGGCGTCACCGGGTTCATTGATTCCGGTTAATTTGATCGAGTGGGCAGCGAACCAGGGGACAGAGTTCGAGTACGGCGAGATTCCCTTTAACGATCAACGGGCTCTCTGGCTGGCTGAACTGGTCGATCAACTCAAGGAGGCGGGTTTTCGCGGTACTATCGAGTTGCGGGCAACCCACGGCAACTATTGTCTGCAGAAAAGTGAGGGAGACGAATATGTCCTGGCCAATGACGGGCTGGCTGTCAGCGAATGTCTGTTTGCGGCAGATCACCGTGACAGCAATGACTATATCAACGGCCAATCCGTCGCATTCGCCAACTATATGAATGTGGAGTTGGCCAGGAGTGGCGGTGAGTTGGAGATTCTGCTTTTCAGCAGTGGCTTCAATGACCCGTTGATACCCTATCCCTCGGTCTATGAGGTGAAGATAGCAAAAGAGTGGAATCGGATCGCCACACAGAATCAGCGGATCAGGGTCAGTCTCTATAGCAACTTGTGATCTGCTGTACCTCCTGTCACTGCGTCTTCACAAACTCTGTATAAAAAAAGCGGTTATGGCCTGATCACGCAGTGACGGTTCTACTCGAGGCCCAGTTGCGCAAATAGGTGATCTTCTCGGCCATCAGAACCGAGAGGGGCCTGGTCTGTTCTAACTCGCTCAGGATATGTGCGGTATCCAGTGGCTCTTTTGACGCATGGGAGGCGTAGAGCGAGGCGACTATGGCCTGTTCGATCTCGGCGCCTGAAAAACCCTCGCTGGCGTCGCGCAATCTGTCTATATCGAATGCAGCCGGGTCCTGCTCACGCTTGCCTAGATGGATGCGGAAAATCGCTTCACGAACCAGGGGCTCCGGAAGATCGACGAAAAAGACCTCGTCGAATCGTCCCTTGCGCAGCAGTTCGGGCGGCAGCATCTCGATGTCGTTGGCGGTGGCTACCAGAAAAACCCTGGAGTCACGTTCGGCCATCCAGGTGAGCAAGGTGCCGAGAATGCGTTTTGAGGGACCGCCCTCATCATCTGTGGCGAGTCCTTTCTCGATTTCGTCGATCCACAGTACGCAGGGCGCCATGGATTCGGCGGTCTTCAGAGATTCCCGTAGATTGCGTTCGGTTTCGCCGTAGAACTTGTTGTAGAGGGCGGCGAAGTCGAGGCGCAACAGGGGCAGGTGCCAGCTGCCGGCGACCGATTTAGCGGCCAGGCTCTTGCCGCCGCCCTGTACGCCCAGGAGGAGAATCCCCTTGGGAAGGTCGAGTCCGCTCGGCGGTTGTTTCGCCACGAAGATGGCGCGGCGTTGCTCCAGCCAGCGTTTCAGGTTGGCGAGGCCGGCCACCTGGCTGAACTTGGCACTGTCGAGTTCGAGGGAGAGCACGCCGGTACTGTCGAGCAGGCGGTACTTTGTTTTGGCCAGGTCATCGAGATCGTTCTCCGTCAGCATGCCGTCGTCATAGATGGCATTGCGTATCAGTTGTCTGGCGTCCCTCAGGCTGAGTCCGGAGAGATTGCTCAGCATGGGCTCGATCACTTCGCGACTTGCCTTGACGTTGCGATTGTTATGGCGTCCCCACTCCCGGATTTCCGCCTGGAGCAGTTGTTTCAATGCATACCGGTCCGGCAGCGAGAGCTCGAATCTGGTAGAGAGCGAGCGTAATTCGTCAGGTATCTCGGCGTTGTGGCTGATCAGCACGAGGGTCTGCGACGGGTTTCCCAGTGCGATCTCCTTGAGTTGTCGCAGGGTCAGTGGGTCGTCCAGCCAGTGATGGATATCCATCAGCATATAGATTGCAGGCGCTGTACGACCGGCAAGTTCGGCGAGTACCCTGGAGGGCTCCTTGATGGTCAGGTGGGTGGTCTGGTTGGTATGCAGGTTGGTCAACCCGCTGGCCACGGTCCAGCGCAACAGCTGGCGGCCCAGTTGGTTGGCGAGGCGTTCAAAAAGGGTCTCTACCTGCTTTTCATCATCACTTTCGATGAAGAGAATGGAGGTGCCGGAACTGATGATGAGTTCGATGTCTTGTAAGTCGCTCATTCCTGTAGCGGTGTATCCTATTGAGTCGGTTTGTATGCATTGCATGGCCAATCTATACGATAGGCGACATGGGTTCAACTTCATTCACGCCCGCGCTCTGCAAGGGTAACATCTTCGGAGAGTGGGCTGTTGCGATTGTATGTCTAGCTTTGAATGACCATGGTTCGCTACTATATTCATATTTGTTGAATATGAATAGTTTAGGCATTTATGGCAACGACCAGTTTGAGTTTGGGTGAAAAAACAGGGAGGTTTTCATCAATAACGAAATTGCCAGCGGACGCTATGGTTCCACGAGCGAAGTTGTGCGTGATGCATTACGTGAGATGGAAGAGCAAAACAGCAGGATTGCCGCCCTTCAATCCTGTTTCGGGAAAGCTGAGATGCATGTAAGATAGAGAGTATGTGGAGATTTTTTCTATGGATGGGCTATTGAACTCATTGGATGAGGAATGACAAACAGATATAGGATCACACACAAGGCCGTACAATACTTAAGTAATATTGGATGCTACACACGGGGCATGTGGGAAGGAAATCAGCGAAGCTACTATTCACGTGGTTGTATCGCGCTCAGATCCATATACTCAATGCCGTTTCATACGGCCACTCTCTCATCCCAGGTTTTATGCTTACCTTCGTCACGCATCAATTCGTGATCAATCAAAATTTGGTACGCCAAGCTTACATCCTTGGCGGAGAGTACCTCAAAGGCATTGACTGTTTCCGGCCATGACCTTGTCCAGCGTCGAGACGTTTGCCCATCCGGCTTGAAGGTTGCAGTATTGAGTATGTGTTCTGAACGTTCCAGACTGTCCGCGCCCAGCCAATTGACAAGGGGAAACTGCATACGCTTGGGATCATTCTCTATGCAATCAAAATCCACGACTGACGCCAATTCAGGATAACGAGCAGCCAACATTCGAAACATATGCTGGATTAAGGTAATTGTGAAGATTTTCATCTGCACACGGCGTTGACGTCTTGAAGACAGACGCTGTATCAATTTATAGGCATGCAGTATTGCGCGAAGATCGTGAGATAGAAAGCGCCTCAGAAATCGGGATTCCATAACGGCTTCACTCTCCAAATCGAGATAGGGGGTATTTAATCCCTCCCGCGAATAGATCTGCTCGGCAAGTATGACGGGGTCACTTATATAGAACAGGGCATGACACTGTAATTCCCGCAACAGGGCTTCAGTCGCCAGCAGGCTATGCGTCTCTTTCATGATGAGTAAAACCCGAGGTCTCTTACTGTTCTCCATTAGTAGTAAATCGTAATTGGTATCCGCAAGATTATTTTCAGCATAAATCCGGTAGACGCGGTTCAAGGGGTGGTCTGCTGTCAACTTCTTATGATAGGGAATTGCCAATCTGTCAACATGAGTGGACAGGGTCAGTTTGGGCTCAAACTTTGCGAGTGGACTATGGATAAAGCGGCTGTTGGGTAATGGTTGTGACAGAAGATGTGTCAAATGATTAATGCCAGTGCCATGAATTCCCAGTATCAAATGAATGTCACCGCCATTGCCCATATAACCTGCATGGGGCATAAATTTCTGGTTGATGCGTTTGTTCCACAGGTAGTGGTTGAAAAGCAAGCGTTTGCTTTTTTTGGGAATCTTTTTCATCAGAGATCTCAATGGTTATCGCATCGTCCCTGAAAGCTCGAGAAAGAAACATGCTTGTGAAATTATTATCGTATCGATGTCATGGATGATGTGAAGCTGATCGCAAAATACTGTCTGTTAACAGATAGTAAATTATTTGGGTTATAGTTTTGCGAAAGGTGTATACAAGGAGACCTATCAATTGGAATTTGGAAATCCCTGGATATATTAAATCGTTGACGAGTGGGTGCGGGGGATGGTGTATTGATTTTTCCCGTAAAAAGTTTAGTGAAAAGGTGTGGAATTTTACCTGAATCTGTTGGGTATCCCCGAATGCGCAAGCAGAGTGCCGGCCACCGCTGTATGGCAAGATAATCCAGACACCCATAGTTAATTTGCTAGTTTCGGATAAATCCGGCAACCTCTAACCATCATCTGCAATCAAGGAGTGATACGATGCCTAAACCAAGGAAGGCCCTGGTTCTACTGAAAGAAACACCCTACTACCATTGCGTCTCTCGTTGCGTCCGCCATACTCTCAAACCGCTATCACGCCATACTCCATGTCGATACCGAGCAAGCTTCAGGATGTAACGATGAGGAGATTATCGAACGTTGGGAACGCCTCTTTTCACTCCCAGTGATCATGCAGCGCTATCTTGCCAAAAAAGCAATTACACAAGCAGAACGCGAAACGGTGCCGGAATTACTGACAAAATGGCGTATGCGGCTTCACAGTATCAGCTTTTTTTAAAAAAACTTGATTGGTTATCCTGATTTTCCTGAAAGGAAATAGGAGGTTAGGATGGGTAATGTCTTGCTTACAGCTTACAGCTTACAGCTTACAGCTTACAGCTTACATGTTTACATTGCTATGATGTTGTTTTTCAAGGGTTTCGAATTTTTGTCTCGAAATCAGTATGAACAGTTGTGAAAATACCGTAGAAGTGCGTTATTTCTTTTTTTTCAATAAGTTGCCTGCACCTGCACTGTATCAAAATGGGGATGAACAAAGCAGCCTTACTTCAATTTAACGGGATAGCAGTGTTGGCAGATATTTATTAAATGACGGAATAATGATAAAAATTGTCCCATCAGAAGATTGTGCTATAAAGACGAGGAATAACGCTATATTTTAAAGAAACCATTTAGATCAGGTACTGATGCTAAATTCAAGCTCAATTATCAATAAAGAATCACTTGCACTGGCCGTATCGCGAATTCATCGAAGCCGATCCCTGGAAGAGTTGCAAAAAACCTTTTTTGCAACCACACCTCAGTTTGTGGATGCCGATGCTTTCGGTATGTATTTGCTAGATGAAAAGCACAAAACAAAAGAACTTTTCTCTTATCAAGCAAACCAAAAGTTTTTGACAGAGTATGAAGATATTCGTCGAAGTGATCCTATCTTCATGCACATGCTCAAGAAAAAATCGCTCACCCACTCACTAGAAGTTTTTCGAGATCGAGATTGGCGCAAACAGCCTCTTTATAAATTCTTATCTAAGTGGGGTTTGGATCATACTATTGAAGCGCCTTTGATAGTTGACGGCCAAATAATAGGCACATTGAATATGGCCAGGGGAGGGAAGCATTTTCGAAATGACTCTCTAATCTACGCCCAGTTTATATGTGGTGAAATAAATTCCGCCTATAAATGCATCTGTGAGATAGCTGAGTTAAAAAAAGATATAGCTTGTCTGAAGATCCCTTCTGATACCATCGATAATTTTTCCCCTCGACAACAAGAGGTTCTTCAATTAGCCATATCCGGAGCGAGTAATCGAGTGATTGCGGATCGTATGAATATATCCGAAAATACAGTTCGTCATCATATAAAACATATCTATCGGGAGCTTGATGTGCATAATCGAGCTGAATTAGTTCAACGGACTTATTCGTGCCGGGCAAAAAGAAAAAGCACTTAAAGCTTTATGTAATCCCGCAAGCCGTTATACATATAGCGGATGCGGGATTTTTGCTTATGTAAACAATGTAGAGCTTCAATCGTTTGATAAATAGGAGGGGCGTTTCCAAATTCCTCTATCAAACATACGCTGAGTAGCTTCAGCGACAACCTTGTCGTTTTCATCATGTTTTAATGGTGGATCGATTAAGCAACGGTTTTGTTCATATAAAGGCTTATCATAGATTAGACGAAATTGTTCTGTTCTAAGATCCTTTAACCAATTACCCCAGCGTGATCGCGCACGATATTGACGTAATGCCTCTATATCGATGATTGCACCTGAATAGGAGGCAGTGCCGCCTGCCTTATGATTGGATATCACTCGGCCCTGATAGTCGACAATCATTGAGTTTCCACCAAAGGTATCAATGGGGAACTGCGATTCAGGCATGGGTGCGTATGATGCAGGATTTGGCGCAATGACATACATGGTATTATCCAGTGCTCTCGCGCGATTTTGAATTTCCCAAAGGCCATTCGCCACATAGGGTTCAGGATAGCTGGGGCGGTAAACAATCTCAGCTCCATTCATCGCCAGACCTCGTGATGTTTCCGGATAACTCCCTTCCATACAGATGATACAGCCTATGCGTCCGATTTCTGTTTCGGCTACCGGAAAGAATGCATCTAGTCCCGTACCATAAAGTTCAGTCCAACGCTCCCAAACATCGTGGGGGACGGTGGAATGTTCTCTAGCAAATACCTGCATTTTATAATGCACATGAATGACCTCGCCCTTAGGATCGATAACAAATGCGCAGTTGAAAAAACGCTCAGAAAACTTTGGGTGCTTGGCTTTTGCCTGCGCAATAATGAAAGCGTCTAGGTCTCTGGCAAGTTCTCCGAGATATTCGGTTTCTTTACCGGGAATATCTATTGCAGATCGCTCAACATAATCCACATGGTCCCAGTCAAAAATCTCATCGGTGAATCCCTGAAGAGCACCCTCGGGAATGGTTATCAGTTTTACTGGAAGATCAATTGCAGATAGCCAGACAGCAGCTCTACTGAGTTCTGCAATATGATCGAGATTGCGAATGATATCATCACGTTTGTGAGCGCCTTGTATAACGGGCTGTAAAGCGAGTGCCATATATTGCTTAATAGGATCAATCTTATTTGGCATGCCTGCTACTCCAGTGGTAGTTATATTTGCACTGACTATTTTTCTGCCCAATCCCTTGGCTCACAACTACCCGAACGGGTGGTTGTGTGAGTTAGCCAGGTTTACTAATAATGAATTAACCCGATTAATGAATCGTTAACTAACCGAGTTACCCATAAAAAGCAGGCACCTCCTAATGAGATTAACTGGGGGATAGTAATGTCATGGATAAAACGAACTGCACCTTTTATCAAGGTATTTCACCGAGAAGTGTTGTGCCGTAATGAGGAAGAAGACATAGGAGGATGTATGAAAATACGAGACTTCGCAAAATCCTTGATTGCTGTATTATTATTGTCTTTTGTTGTTATAAAACCAATACTCGCGGATGAAATAACCGTTTTAAAGGAAAGCAGGGAAGACTTCCAGTCAATATTGAAGACTACCAAAGATTATTATGCCGCATGGTCATACACACAAAAAGACACGATATATGATCAGGCCGGTGTTTATTATTCAAAGCATCCAGACAATGTCTACTGGGATCCTTTGCCGCCACTAGAAGGTCATAGAGGCTGGGGACAATATAAAGATGTAATTGAAAAGGTATGGCTGCCCGCCGGGATGGTGGCGGCAGGTATCTTATTTGCAAATGATGGTTCCTTTCAAGCTTGGCGTTATGGCGATGTGATTTGGTCAACCTCTAACTGTATTGTACATGCTCAATACAAGGGGGGTATGAGTCGGACGATGCCTTGTCGCGGTACTCAAATTTGGAGCCATGAAAAAGGAAAGTGGGTTGTTCAGCATGAACACTTTTCGGCAACCATAAATCCAAGCGGCAAGTTGTTCAAGATTACCGACCATAAAAAACAGATTTCAGATTCAAGTGAGGAGTTTAATCAATTAAGTCAAAGGTTGTTAGGTGAGTGGTCAAAAGATCTCCCATCGAATATTGGTGTAAAACTAAAAAAACACTATTTCAGTGATTTGCCGATCCGAGTTTACATGCCTTGGGCGCCCCATGACGGATTCCAAACATGGAGTCAGTTTGAGCAGGGATTGGAGGAATATGTCAGTTTAACGGCTAAAAAAATAGAGATCACACCACGAGGAGATATAGAGGTGAACATGCGGGGGGGTATTGCTTGGACAACCTCGACTCTAAATATTGATTTTCAACAGCTCGATGATACTCACGTATTAGGTAATGGCAGGCAAACACTTATCTGGATTAAGAAAAAAAATAAGTGGCTAGTTGTTCACGAACATCTTTCAATTCCTATCGTAGGAGAATAAACAATGACCTGCCTTAACGGCAAAACAATACTAGTTACAGGTGCTGCGAGTGGTATCGGAGCGAGTTGCGCCAGGCTATCAGCTGAGTCAGGTGCAACTGTCGTTCTAGCAGATATTGATGACAAAGGTGGTCTGTCTGTAACTGAAGAAATTATTGATAATGGTGGTAGAGCAGAGTTTCGACATCTTGATGTTAGTTCAGAAGTTGAGTGGAGTTCTATGATTAACAAGATCATCGAGACATATGAAGGTCTTGATGTCCTGGTGAACAATGCCGGTATTGCCTTAATCAAACCTATCGAAGCAACAACACTTGAAGAGTGGCATAACTTATCCCGGGTTAATATCGATAGTGTTTTTCTCGGAATGAAGCATGCCTTACCTGCTCTTAAAAAGCGTTCTATGTCTCATGCGGCTGGAGGGTCTGTAATCAATATGTCATCTGCTGTGGGTCTAGTAGGGATTCCAGGAGCACTTGGGTACACCATGACAAAGGCTGCGGTTAGGCATATGTCCAAGTCTGCGGCCATTGAGTTTGCAGAGATGGGATACAACATACGAGTCAATTCTGTTCATCCCGGTTTAATAAAAACTCCCATGGCTGATAGTATTTACGAGGTCTGGGCACAATCTGGAGTTTTCGGGACAGACGACATTAGTCAGATTGAAAGGATCATGACCGAAGCCCACCCCCTTGGGCGTCATGGTATGCCTGAGGATATTGCAAATACGGTGGTTTTCCTAGCATCGGATGATTCAAGCTACATGACCGGTGCAGAAATGGTCGTTGATGGCGGTTTTGTCGCGAAGTAAGGGAGGAGCAATGTATACAAAACTCATATTGAAATTATGTCTAATTTTAAGTGTGACCTTCGTGGCAATTTCATCAAATGTCTACTCAGAAAATAAAAATGCAGGACAAGAAAAATTACTAACATGCGTGGCCTGCCATGGAGCGGATGGCATAGGTAAATCGCCCCAATATCCGAATCTTAAGGGTCAGAAGTTACCCTATCTTATAAAACAATTGAAAGCATTTAGGTCTGGAGAGCGTAATGCGCCTGATATGGCTCGCATGGCAAGAATGCTCACGGACGAGGAGATCGCCTATGTGGCGGGATACTATTCCGAATTAAGCGATTAATTTACGGATCTTTAGCAACTATGATTTACAGTATTCGAATCTCTACTTAAAGAAATGCAGGCTATGAACGATCATAAACTATCACGACGATTGGCAATGAAAAAACTAGTAGCAATGAGTGCTTTAGGGGTCGTTGGCGCTTTTCGCTCGAGGTCAGTGTTTTCTACAACTAACAATAGGGTTATTCAAGGAGTTAGCGGAAAAATTATTTATAAAGATAATGAATATTATGAGTTATGGCGTCAGTCTATGGTATGGCATCTCTCAAAGCCAAATCGTTATCCCGATGTCATCGTGAAACCACAATCGGTAAAAGAGGTGGCATCAGCGGTTAAGCATGCCGCAAAAAACTCTCTTAGGATTGCGGTCAGAAGCGGAGGGCATAATTCAACAGGCTCCTCCTTAAGGAATGGGGGCATGTTATTGGATCTGTCAGGGATGAGTGAATTAGATATTGATGAACAAAAAAAAATAGCATCTGTTCAGCCAGGCGTTAGAAGCGATCAGTTGGTAAGGGCAACGAGGGAAAAAGGATTAAGTTTTCCTGTACCACATTGTACCTCTGTTGGGATCAGTGGATTTGTGATGGGTGGGGGAATTGGTTGGAATTATCCGCAATATGGAGGAATGGCTACCTTCTCTATCGTAGGTGCAGAAGTTATTATAGCAAATGGGGAGCGTTTAATTGTGAGTGAAAATCATCACTCAGATCTATTGTGGGCTGTGCGTGGTGCGGGGCCAGGATTTTTTGGAGTCGTTACGCGACTTTTTCTTAAACTATACTCAGTCCCCAAGTCAATAATGGCAAGTTCATATATATTTCCCCTTCAAGAACTTCAAACAGTAACCTCAATTCTAGATAAGATCAAGAAAGATGGATCCGTAAGAGAGAGAGTCGAAATTCTTGCTGTTTTAATGCACCATCCTGATGTGCCTGTCGATGAGCAGCCTGAGAAATCTAAAATATGTTTTGTTACAGCGTTTGCATTTGAGCAGTCAGAAAATGATGGTAGGAAATTGTTAGAACCATTCTCTAGATCAGGTTTATCAGCTAAGTCTGTAGTTAAAAGTGAGTTTCAGTCGTTTACGTTTGAAGACTTATACGACAAATTCTTCAGCCTGGAAGATCCGGCAGGGCGCATGGCACGTTATGGGGCTGACAATATTTTAACAAATAGAGGCAATGAAGCGTTAGCCGCTATGACTGAGCATCTTAAAAATGCACCTTCAAAAGATACTCATGTACTGGCTGCTTGGGGATTGAATCTAAAGCCGAGAGAAGATGCTTGCTTTTCTGGCATAGGTGACTGCTTTGTAGGATGCTACTCAATCTGGGATGGTGAAGAAAATGACCAGGTTAACAGGAATTGGTTGAAACAATCACAACCAATAATCGATCAGTTTGCCAATAGTCATTACGTTAATGAGATAAATGGGGAAGGAAATCCGAATCGATATCGAAAGTGTTACTCTGAGAATAATTGGAAACAGCTGCAGCAATTGAGGAAAAAATATGACCCGGAAGGAGTGTTTCATTCATTTTTAGGTCACAGTTAATGCGTTTCTAAAGCCACCAATGCGAATAAATATTCAAGTGCGTTACTCATATTTTAACAAGTGCTGATTTAAAGGAAGAATTGATGAAATACCCGAAATAATTAACATAATTAGCTCTATAATGAATGAATATATAGAAAATAATCTGCTTAAAAAAATATTCAGGGTCTCACAATTTTACAAATTCTCCAAAGCAAAAAAGCCCGCCTAAGCGGGCTTTCAGAACCGAAGCTAGATCGCCTTATTATTTGTTGGCGATCTCCTATATTTGTTTGGCGGGAAACACCTGGCCGTTGAGGACAGCATCCGCAGCGCTGCGCCCGAAAGCGACGCTCATCAATGTGGAGTAGTAGACCACCGGCATATTGAACTTGGTGCCGTAGGTCTCGTTGATGTTGCCCTGGTAGCTCTCCACGTTGGCCTGACATAGGGGGCAGGGGGTGACGATCATGTCGGCGCCGTTGTCGTAGGCTGCTTCGATGAAGCTCTTGATCATCTCCTGAGACTTCTCCGGTTCGGCGAACGCCGAATCTTGGCGCGATATTACAGTTTCTCACCTAGCGTATTTTATCAAAACCAGAGAGTACCAGGGTATCAGTGTATGCTGAGATGATGGTGTGCCTGATACTAAGAAATTATTCCCATATGGTTTCACTTGGTTTTCGGAAATGTTGTTCTTATCCCCATTTTCATCTTTCACTAAAGAATCCCGCTACAAAGCCGATTACTAACGGAGTAAAGAAGAAATAACTTGTTTATCAACTATTGAACCATCAATTTGTGAGAATCAGGAGCTTTTCATGGGCGCCGAAACCAAATTCCGCCTGGTGACCAGAAGTGATTTTGACGGACTGGTATGTGCCGTTTTACTGAAACATTTGGAAATCATCGAAGATATAAAATTTGTCCATCCCAAGGATATGCAGGATGGTAAAATCGACATCTCCGCTAGCGATGTCACCACCAATCTTCCCTATGTTGAGGGTGTCCATCTGGCTTTCGACCATCACTCGTCAGAAATCATACGCAACGAGCAGCGGGACAATCATATCATCGACCCGGATGCCCCATCTGCCGCACGAGTGGTCTGGCGCCATTATGGCGGTCATGATGTGTTCCCAACAAAGTGGGATGAGATGATGGAAGCAGTGGACAAAGGCGATGCTGCTCAGTTTAATATGGAAGAGGTACTCGAACCCAGGGGATGGGAATTACTCAACTTCCTGATGGATGCGCGTACCGGCCTTGGCCGTTTCCATGATTTCCGCATCTCCAACTACGCTCTGATGATGGACCTGATAGACGCCTGCAAGGACCACACCATCGATGAAATCATCGTGCTTCCAGACGTAAAAGAGCGGGTCGACCTCTATTTTGAACAGGCTGCCAAATTCAAGGAACAGATCAAGCGCTGCGCCACTGTGCATGAAAATCTCGTGGTACTCGATCTGCGCAATGAGGAGCAGATTTGGGCGGGTAACCGCTTCATCATCTATGCCCTCTATCCCCAGTGCAACATTTCCATCCATGTGCTCTGGGGACTGAAACAGCAGAATACCGTCTTTGCGACAGGCAAATCGATCTTCGACCGCAGCTCAACAACCAATGTGGGCGAACTGATGCTCAAATACGGCGGTGGCGGTCATCAGGCCGCAGGTACATGCCAAGTGGAAAACAGCCAGGCCGAAGAGATCCTGCAAGCATTGATCAAACAGATTACAAGCGACGGCTGAACATCAAGAAACCTCTGATTGATTCTGGAACGTGTGAGTGGTGAGATGAAATGTTACCTATTAGCCTGCTATAAGGGTAAGCTGGATGAGCGCCTTGCTCCATGAGCAGTGGGCGACACATATAATATTGAACACTACCTTAAAGATTTAAATTCGCACGCCATTGCTGATTCCCCAAAGTAAAAAAAAGCCCGCCTAAGCGGGCTTTCAAAACCGAAGCTGGATCGCCTTATTATTTGTTGGCGATCTCCTCCAGTTGCTTGGCCGGAATTACCTGGCCGTTGAGGGCGGCGTCAGCGGCATTGCGGCCGAAGGCGACACTCATCAATGTAGAGTAATAAACCACCGGCATGTTGAACTTGGTGCCGTAGGTCTCGTTGATGTTGTCCTGGTAGATCTCCACGTTGGCCTGGCACAGGGGGCAGGGGGTGACGATCATGTCGGCGCCATTGTCGTAGGCCGCCTCGATGATGCCTTTGATCATCTCCTGGGACTTTTCCGGTTCGGAGAAGGCCAGGGCGCCGCCGCAGCACTGGACTTTCTTTTCGTAGCCGGGAATCGAATCGGCCCCGACGCTCTCTACGATTTTGTCCAGGTACTTGGGATTCTCGAAGGACTCGCCGGCGATGCCGAAGGGGCGGTTGGTCTGACAGCCGACGTAACCGGCGATCTTGAGGCCCTCGAGGGGCTTTTTGACCTTGGATTTGATGGTGTCGAAACCGATATCCTCGACCAGCACTTCCACCATGTGGCGGACGTTGGACTCGCCCTTGTATTTCAGGCCTGCCTCGGAGAGGGCGGCGTTGGCGTCCTTGAACATCTGCTCGTCTTCGTGCAGGCGCTCTTTGGCCTCACGGGTGGAGAGCCAGCAGGCGGCGCAGGTGGCGACGATCTCCTGGCCTGAGTTGTGCTCCTCGGATAGCGCGATGTTGCGGGCGGAGAGGGCCAGGCGGGGCAGTTCACCACCGCCGCCGTAGCCGATGGAGGCGCCGCAGCAGTTCCAGTCGGGGATCTCGTTGAGCTGGATGTCCAGCTCCTCGCACATGGTCTGCGCGGAGACTAAATAGTTGGAAGAGGTGGCTCCCTTCTGTGAGGAGCAACCCGGGTAGAATGAGAGTTCTATCTTAGCCATGTCGGTCTGTTCCTCACTTCGCGTCTTGCAGATTGCCTTCTTCGATCTCCTGGGCCTTCTTCACCATGTTCTGGAAGCCGGAGAGATCCTTCACACTGTGTCCGCCAAAGAATTCCATGGCGTTCATGCGCTTGGCCTTCATCATGTTCTGGCCCAGTTTCTGATTCGCCATGGCGTTCTTGACGCCCTGGCCGAAACCGTCCTTGAAATACATGGAGAGACCGAGTTTCAATTCATTGACGCGACCCTTCTTCATCAGGTTGTCCCAGAAGATCTGCGAAAACTCGGCGGTGGGCTGCTTCTTCTGGGTCAGACCGAGACGCTTCGAGTAGACCGCCAGGCCGTGCATGATGTGGGTGATCGGCAGGCCGCGCGGGCAGCGTGCGATACAGTTGTAGCAGGAGGTGCACATCCACATGGAGTCGGTGCTCAGCACCTCTTCACGCTTGTTGGCGCGGATCATCATGAAGATCTCCTGCGGCGGATGATCCCAATGCTTACCCAGCGGGCAGGAGCCGGAGCACACGCCGCACTGCATGCACATCTTGACCCATTCGCCCTCCTCCACATTCGCCTCAACTTCCTTGAGGAAGTCGCTGCGGTACTTTTCTATCATTGCGGTGTTTAAATCACTCATTTTTACTCCCCTTTGTAGGGTGTCCAGGGTGGTTGGCCAGGTCCACCCTACAAAAAGTAAAGTTGTTCAGGCCGTCCTTTCAGCGCAGGGCCTGCCGGGGCAGGCCCTTGTCACCGTCGATTAGAACTTGAACGGACTCAGGCCGATCTTCTCTACGGTCTCCGCCATGTCGTTGATCAACTGGGGCGCACGCTCCACATCGGTGATGGCAACCTCATGCAGGATCACGCGTTCCGGTTCGAGATTCAGCGTATCGAGGGTGTCACCCACCTTGCTCATGCGTTCCGCCGCCATGGCCGAGCCTCGTACAAAGTGGCATTGGTAGTCGTCATCGCGACGACAGCCCATCATGACGATGCCGTCATAACCGTTGTTCAATGCGTCGGTAACCCAGGAGAGGCTCACCGAGCCCAGGCAGCGGACAGGTATGACACGCGCCCAGGGGTTGATCTCCACGCCCGCCTGAGCCGCCTGGTCGAGTGCCGGATAGGCGTCGTTCTCACAGGCCAGTACCAGAATGCGTGGTTTCTCGTCCCACTCTTCGGGGATCTCGACGTTCTTGATCTGCTGGTTGACGGTCTCCACCGAGTAGTTCTCGAAGGAGATGACGCGCACCGGACAGGCGCCCATACAGGTACCGCAACGACGACAACGGGATTCGTTGTACATCGGATAGCCTTCCTCGTCCTCGTTGATGGCGCCGAAGGGGCACTCGACAGTACAGCGCTTACACTGTGTACAACCCTCCTTGCGGAAGCTCGGGAACGAGAGGTCGCCGGAGCGGGGGTGCGCGGCGCGTCCCAGTCCGGCGTTCTCAGCCGCCTGAATCGCCTTCAGCGCCGCACCGGTGGCATCGTCACGGGCCTGCTGGGCATCCATGGGGCGACGCACCGGACCGGCGGCATAGATGCCGGTTCGACGGGTCTCATAGGGGAAGCAGATGAAGTGTGAGTCGTTGAACCCGTTCTTCAGATGCGGCAGGTCGGTGCCCTGGCGGTACTGCAGGTTGAGGATCGAGGGCGGCGCATTTTCAAGAATGGCCTGGGCCTTCGCCTTTTCCTCTTCATCCTCCGCCTCGTCCACCATCAGCTGGGCATAGGGATCTGGACCGGAGTTTGGCTCCATGCCGGTGGCCAGGACCACTAGGTCACAGACCATCTCGGTCTCTTCGTTGAGGATCTTGTCCTCGAACTTGACGGTCAGGCTGTCACCGGGCACAACCTCGGATGCGATGCCCTTGGAGAAGGTGACCATCGCCTGTTGACCGGCGCGGTAGAAATCCTCGCCGCCGGCGCCAGGTGTCCGCAGGTTGTCGAACAGGATGGTGGTATCGCAATCCCCGTTCAACTCTTTGAAGTACATCGCCTGCTTGATGGAGACCAGGTCGGTGACGCCGGAGAAATAGGAGAGATGGCCCTCCTTATCCGAACACTGGCCTGCGTTCTGGATGAAGCAGACCGAGGTCACCTCTTTGCCGTCGGAAGGCCGCTTGATCGGACCGCCGTTGGCAGCGACCGCCAGGGCCTCCAATTCGTGGTTGTTGACCACGTCCGCCGATTTATCATGGGCGAACTCGGGCAGCTGGCTTGCATCGTAGGGCTTCCAGCCGGAAGCCTGGACGATAGCGCCGATGGAGAGGGTCTCGCTGCTGCCGGATTCGGTGGCTACCTCGACACTGAAGCGGCCCGGTGCGCCCTCGGTCTTGGCGAGGGTGCTGTTGAGGTGGACCGTGATCCTGTCGTCGGCCTCGATCGCCTCGATCATGCCGGGTACAGGGTTCTCCGCCGGGGCGTCGTAGGGTGAGCGGGTCGGGATGACCTTGTAGTAACCGCCCAGTGCGCCACCCAGCTGACCACTCTTCTCCACCAGGTGGACCGGGTAGCCGGCTGCTGCGGCCTCGATGGCCGCCGTCATGCCGGTGACACCGCCGCCCACAACCAGAATGTTCTTGTTGAGGGTCTGCTCGCCGGAGGCGGAGGGCTGTGTCATGGACTTGAGCTCGGCGCACGCCATGCGGATGTAGTCTTCCGCCATCTCCTGGGTGGTCTCGCTGTTCTCGTCCGTATCGGGACGAACCCAGATGACACCCTCGCGCAGGTTGGCGCGGGTCAGGGCCACGTGGGTAAAGTTGAAGGCCTCGACCTTGGCGCGCTTGGAACAGGCGGCGATCATGACGTGGGTGACATCCTCATTGGCGATGTCGTCTTTGATAATCTGCACACCCTCGGCGGAGCAGAGCATCTCGTGCTGTTTGCAGCTCTGCATCTTGCCGTCACGGGTGGCGATGGTTTCCAGCTGACCGGCGTCCAGGCGCTCGCCCAGGCCGCAGCCGGTGCAGACATATCCAGCAAATTTCTTTTCGTCAGCCACTCTCTTAACCCTCCGTCGCTGCTACGCGATTGACCACTTGGATGGCGCGCAGGGCGGCGCCAGTGGCGTGTTGAACGGCGCGGTTGACATCCAGCGCATCGGACGAACACCCGGCGGCGAAGACACCGCCGTTCTCCGGTGCGGGCTCGATGAAGCCCTCTTCGTTGATCACGATCTCCACCGGGAAGCTCGCCTTGTCGACGCTGGGTTCCATGCCGACGGCCAGGACCACCAGGTCGTGTTCGTTGGCGTAACGGTTGTAACCCTCGGTATCGACGCCATGCAGGGTCGGGTTGCCGTTCTCCTTGTTCTCCACAATGGAGGCGACCTTGGACTTGATGAAGCTGACGTTATCCTTTGCCTTGACCTTCTGATAGAAATCCTCAAAACGGTCGATGGCGCGGATGTCGATATAGTAGATGGAGATGTCCACCTCATCCGCCGGGTAGGTGGTCTGCTTCAGGGAGGCCATGCAGCAGATGCGCGAGCAGTGCAGCAGGTGATTCTTATCACGGGAACCGGCGCACTGGATGAAGGCCACCGATTTGGCCTCTTTGCCGTCGGAGGGGCGCACCAGCTTGCCGCCGGTGGGGCCGTTGGGATCGGCCATGCGCTCGAACTCGACGCTGGTGATCACATTGGCGATGCGATCGTAGCCGTAAGGCTGAATCTTATTGGCGTCGTAGGGTTTCCATCCGGTGGCCCAGACGACCGCGCCGGCCTTGAACTCGATGGTCTCTTCCTGCATGTCCAGATCAATGGCGTTGACCTTGCACACATCCTTTGCCTTTTGGGCATCATCGGTGCCGATGATTGCCGGATCGAGCACATAACGCTGTGGATGTGCCATGCGGTGGGGCAGGTAGGCGCCTTTGCGCTTGCCCAGCTCATAGTTGAATTCATCGTCGAATTCAGTCTCTACTGCCTTGGCGCAATCACCGCAGGCGGTGCAGTTCTCATTCACGTAACGGGGGCTGATCTTGACAGTGGCGGTGTAATTGCCCGCCTCACCCTTGATGTCCGTAACCTCGGCCATGGTGATGATGTTGAGGTTTGGGTTCATCTTTGCCCGGCGCTGATTGATCTCCAACCCGCAGGTGGGAAAGCAGAGCTTGGGAAAGTATTTATACAGCTGGGTGACGCGACCGCCGACATAGGGGCGCTTTTCAACCAGTACGACCTGCTTTCCCGTCTCAGCGGCCTCCAAAGCAGCGGTCATGCCGCTGATGCCGCCACCGACCACGAGAATAGTCTCATTGGTTGCGATTACTTCCGTCATGGATTTTCCTCCGTTGCGGAATGGCTTTATAAAACTTAAAAGAAGTAAACCTCTGACAGGTTATTGTTGACTTGTCAGCTTGGTTATTTCATCATCAAGGGTCGCATATGTGACCCAAGATTCTGGACCCGATACCTTACTCGTCTTCTTGCGTGCCTTCTATATCCCAGCTGGGAATAATCCATCGAATTTTTGAATGAGATGATAGAGTTGGGTTATGGAGTATAAGTCTTTGCTAATGAATGCCGGGTCCGATCGGATGCGTATCGACAGGCCCTAGGTCTTATCTTCCGTATCTGGAGAAGTGGTGGTGGAAGGTTCTTCTGCCCTCTAGCAGCATCTCCTCGAAGGTCTCCGCGGGAACCGGCGGGCTGTAGAGATACCCCTGCCCCTCCTGGCATCCCATTTTCTGCAGGAGCGACTGTTGCGCCATGGTCTCGATACCCTCAGCAGTGATTCTCAACCCGAGGTTCTTGCCTAATGAAACAATCGCTTGGGTGATGGCGACGGCATCGCTGTCATGGGGCATGTCGCGGATGAAGGAGCGATCGATCTTGAGTTTGTCGATCGGCAGCTGTTTCAGGTATGAAAGGGAGGAGTAGCCTGTGCCGAAATCGTCGATGGCGATGGAGACCCCGAGTTTCTTGAACACATCAAGCACCGGGACCGAGTGCTTCATCTGTCCCATGAATATGCCCTCAGTGACCTCCAGTTGCAGCATGTCCGGCGGGCAGCCGGATTCACCGATGATCTGCTCAAAACGCAGGATCAGGTCAGTCTGCATGATCTGTCTGACCGAGAGGTTGATGGCCATGCGTCCATGAAAGAGTCCCTGTCGATGCAGGTAACGTGTCTGTTCGCAGGCCTCTTTCAGTACCCAGTTGCCGATTTCATGGATCAGGCCCGACTCTTCAGCGAGGGGAATAAAGCGAGCCGGCGGGATGATGCCGAGACGCGGATGGTGCCAGCGCAGTACCGCTTCCGCGCCGGTCATCTCACCGTTGTGCAAGGATATCTGCGGCTGATAATAGAGCAACAACTGATTCTGTTGCAGGGCACCGCGAAGCTCCGTCTCAAGCAGCAGCCGTTCGAATGCTGTCCTCGTCAATTCCGATGTATAGTAGCGGTAGCTGTTACGGCCCTGTTCTTTGGCCTGATACATGGCGGCATCGGCGTTTTTCGTCAGGTCCGCCACGTCCTTGCCGTCTTCAGGGTAGATGCTGATGCCGATGCTGGTCGTGACATGGAGTTCCCGCCCCGCAATCCTGAAGGGGGCCTTGAACTTTTCCTGGATCTTGGATGCAACTACGGCAGCCTGACTCGGGTCCTCGACGTTTTCCACCAGGACAGTGAATTCATCACCCCCTAAGCGTGCGGCGGTGTCTTCATCGCGCAATATGTTCTGCAGCCGCGCGGCAACCTCTTTCAGGAGTTCGTCTCCCATCGCGTGGCCGAGGCTGTCATTGATGTTCTTGAAGCGATCGAGATCGAGAAACAGCACGGCAAGCTGGCGCTTTTGACGTTTCGCCTGGGCAATCGCGTGTTCCAGGCGATCCTCGAACAGCAACCGGTTGGGGAGATTGGTGAGGGAATCATGATGAGCCAGATGTTCAAGCTGGGATTGGGTCTGCTTGATACTGGTGATATCGGAGAAGACAGCGACGTAATGGACTATGCTTCCCTGTTCATCCTGTACGCAACTGATGGTCATCCAGGCCGGATAGATCTCTCCGTTCTTACGCTGATTCCAGATTTCGCCACGCCAGGATCCCGTCTGAATGACTTCGCTCCACAACTCATCGAAAAACTCGGGCGAGTGCTTGTCGGAGATCAATATCCGCGGATGCTGCGAGATGATTTCTGTCTCGGAATAACCGGTAATCTCACTGAAGGCCGGGTTGACCGAATCGATCATGCCCTGGTTGTCGGTAGTCAGTACACCCTCCATGGTGTGCTCTATGATCTGTACCGCCTGTTGCAGCTTGGCATCCGAATCCTTACGCTGGGTCACATCGGTAAAGACAAGTTGCGTGGCGGGTGCGCCCTCGTGCTCTGCAGGACTGACAAAGACCTCAACCAGAATGATGATACCGTCGGCACGCCTGAATGCAGCCTGGTAGGGCCGGCTGTTGTGGTTGCGCAACAACTTCAGCTGCGATTCCATCAGCTCGGGAGGGCCGTCATGCAAGAGCTCACTGACGGATTTGTCAATATACTGTCCCAGCTCGGATACAGCCAGCGTCTGTTTTGCGGCCTTGTTCAGAAAGACGATCTTTTCGTCTTGCAGCAGCAGAATCGGCGTGGGCGAATCATCGACCAGTTGACGATAGCGGTTTTCACTTCGATGCAGTGCCTGTTTGGTCTCTTCGGCTTCGCGGTGTACCGCTGCCTCTTTGAGTTCACGTTCAATCGCAGGCGCCAGGCGGGTGAGATTCTTGAAATTGACGAAGTCGTTCGCACCCGCCTTTAATAATGTGACGACTTTTTCTTCTCCGATATGATCGGATACGAGGATGAACGGAATATCAAGGTTATGCTTTTGTAGATAGTCGAGACTCGCTTCCGGGGGGCAGTCCTTGATGTCCGTCGTCGATAGAATCAGGTCCCATTCCTCGGATTGCAAGGCATTCTTCAGGGAATCCAGAGAGTCTATGCGCAGGGTAGATAGATCCAAGCCGCCACGATGGAGGGTTTTGCGCAACAGATTATGTTCATATTCGGAGTCTTCGATTACAAGAGTCCGCAGTTGTCCTGACATTAACATTCCCTGAAATGTTTCGTAGATTTGACAAATACAGACAAGTGGTCCGACCTCATTTAAGCGATCAATGGCCACTGTTTGCGATTGTCTACAGCGTTACCCTCTGCCGTTATACGGCTCGGCGCAAGTTTAACAACTGTTCCAGTCTGGAAGTATAATCAGTATACCTCTCAGTTGTTGGGTTAACTTGCTGATTGTTGGGCTTTGATGGACCCAAAACTCCAGTTTTGTTGACTGCTTAACACTCTCGATGTGCATAGATGACGGATAAAAGCCCCTTATTTGCCTATGGTTTTTTGGGTTGCGATTATCGTCCGGCCCGGTTAGCTTTTACGGCCGTTAACCAAAATACTTGAAACTCAAACATTGAAACCAGAAGAGTACTATTTCGAAAAAGAGCCTTATTATGAACAGGTCAATGACGAGATAGCTGTTTTTGAAGCCGCTTATCTAAATCAGTTGCCTGTCCTGTTGAAGGGGCCTACCGGCTGTGGAAAGACCCGTTTCATGGAGCACATGGCATGGCGTCTGAAACGTCCTTTGATCACTGTTTCATGCCATGATGACTTGACCGCTTCGGATCTGGTGGGTCGATTTCTGGTGAAGAATGGCGAAACCGTGTGGGTGGACGGTCCCCTGGCCGCGGCGGTGCGCGCCGGTGGCATATGTTATTTGGATGAAGTGGTGGAGGCGCGTAAAGATACGACGGTTGTCATCCATCCGTTGGCCGACGATCGACGCGTATTACCCATGGAGAAGGTGGGAGAGCTGCTTGAGGCGACGGCGGATTTTTGTCTCGCCATCTCCTTCAATCCAGGTTATCAGAGTGTACTCAAGGATCTTAAACAGAGTACGCGTCAGCGCTTCGTTGCCCTGGAATTCGACTATCCCGAATCGGAACTGGAGAAAAAAATCATTCAGAACGAGGCGGCCGTCGATGCAGAGATGGCGGCCAGGCTGGTTAAGTTTGCCCATATGACGAGAAACCTCAAGGGCAGCGGATTGGATGAAGGGGCTTCGACCAGGTTGTTGGTGCACGCAGCGAAACTGATTGCCAGTGGGGTTGAACCGGTGGTGGCCTGTCGCGCATGTGTTGCCCAGGCGTTGACTGACGATTCGGATATGCTGGCGGCGGTGAATGAACTCAGCGCCTCTCTCTTTTAGTGTTTTATCTCATCTGATGTTTGATATCAGACGCACACCCAGGCCTCAAGGCGTCGCGGCGGTATGAGATCACAACTCGATCAAATGCAGATTCAGTCACTACTCGATGATTACTTCGAGGTTGAATACAGTTTCCGCAATACCCTGAAAATTAGCGAGGAGCTTGCCGGACTGCCAGCAGAGGAGCAGGTATATATTCTTGACTGGATAAGACGCACCGCCAGTACCCATATCGAGATTGCCTATCAGTTTGCACAACAGGCGCCCGAGGCGCTTCGACAGATGGACGAGTCGATGATCGAAGCCTGGCTCGTTCAGTCGATGGATCTGTACGATACTTCCGGTCTGCATGCCGCGCTGGCGACGATCGGGGATATGAATGTGTTTGTTGAACAGGGGCGTGAACGGGCTGCCGGGTCTGTGTTTGATGAGCAGGCTGGTGTATTGCTTCCTTTCGTTCAGGGATTGTCCGGCAGAAAGCTGAAGCTTGAAAAGGCCGATTACCTCTATACCGACGGTGAGGTGATATTCCTTCCCGCTGTGATGGCTCATCTGCCGAACATCCGGGATAATTTTCTGCTCTATAAAGCTGCTGTGGCCTATCATTGGGCACAGGTTCGCTTCGGGACCTTCCGCGCCGATTTGATCCCCTATCTGGAGGCGCATCCGACGCCGCAAAGGGCGCTGCGATGTTTTCATACAGTTGAAACCGTGCGCCTGAATGCCTGTATCGAACGGGAACTGCCGGGACTCTTTCGCGAGATGAAGGGACTCTCGAAAAAGTTGAATCCCGAGCCGCTCCCGGAAGGGTGGGCAAAACAGGTGGCCTTTCTGCAAACACGCCAGGCCACGGCGCAAGACTCCCTTGATCTTTGCAAGCGTGTTATCGGCAATAGGTTGCCGAAGACAGCCCTTTTTCACGGTCAATTGAAACCGGACCTGGTGCTGGCGGTTATGCTGCGACGGATAGAAAGGGAAAAGGCCAAACTGCGCGTGGCTTTGAAGGCGATCGCCGATGATCTGCAACTGCCAGGTGATGATCAGGAGCCGATTGATCGTTTTTCTCTGACACCCTTGGATGATTCCCCGTTTGTGGAGGAGATGCAGTTTGAGTTGCAGGTAAACGGCAAGTCAGTCCAGTTCTCTGAAGAGATCAGAAATCTGATGACATCGATCGTTCAGGACCTGGGAGACATTCCCGAAGAGTATCTTACACCTGCCGGACCTGGAGAGTACGATCTTAAGGACACCGAAGAGGAAACGCTGAAGCCGGAGAAGGTATGGAGCGGCACCTATCACGAAGACGGCGCTTTTCTCTATCAGGAGTGGGACTATCGCCGCAAACACTATCGCAAGAACTGGTGTGTTGTCAGAGAGATGCCCGTCAGGGAGGAGTACGATGATTTTGTTGCCGGGGTCATGTACAAATATCGTCGTTTGTTAGCGAGTCTGCGCAAGACATTTGAGGCGCTGCGTGATGAGGACAGGTTACTGAAGCGCCAGGTACACGGCGATAGCGTGGATATCGATGCCTTTGTCGAGGCCTGGGCGGATATGCGCACAGGATTGGAGATGACGGATCGCCTTTTTACACGCATGCACCGGGAAGAGCGGAATATCGCGGTTATGTTCATGGTGGATATGTCCGGTTCAACCCAGGGTTGGGTCAACGAAGCAGAACGAGAGGCCTTGATCCTGCTGGCAGAGTCGCTGGAAATGCTGGGTGATCGCTATGCAATCTATGGCTTTACCGGGATGAGCCGCAAGCGTTGTGAAGTGTTTCCTGTAAAAAGCTTTGATCAGCCCTATGATGGTGGGGTGAAGGCAAGAATCAGCGCTATGCGTGCCGGAGACTATACTCGTATGGGCGCTGCGATCCGCCACTTGAGTCATCTACTCAATGAAGTGGAAGCAAGAACCAAGTTGCTGATCACGTTGTCTGATGGCAAACCGGATGACTACAATGACGAATACCGCAGTCAATACGGCATTGAGGATACCCGGCAGGCCCTGTTCGAAGCGAGACGCCAAGGTATTCACGCATTTTGCATTACTATCGATGAAGAGGGACAGGACTATCTGCCTCATATGTACGGTGCGGCGAACTATACCGTTGTCAACGAGATCGAAAAACTTCCTCTGAAGGTTTCCGATATCTACAAAAAAATAACCACTTGATGATTGCGTGCGGGTTGGATCCATTGCGGAAATCACCTTTGTGTATCGATAGAATTCAGTAATTATTTCACCAGGCACCAAATGATCTTCAAGCTGTTCAGGTTCACGGCAATGGGTTGAATCCACGGGTAGACATCGGTCAACCCCGGGATGGTAAGGCTTCGGATAGATGCTGTATCGGAGGTAATCAAATATCAACTTGCTGATATGCTTGATTTTGCGATCAGCAGTAGGCACTCTCATCTGGAGGACGCAAAGACGTTCCAATCACCCTGAAGGAGGAGATATGAAAAGAGTATTAATGGCCATTACCACATTGAGCCTGTTTGCTGCATCGGTGCAGGCAGCTCCTGGTTACAACTACCCGGCATCGCGACTACAGGCCCCCGTGTACCAGGAGGTGCGACCCGATACCCTGTTGCGCGAAGGGATGACGAAACTGCTGAGATTCCTTCGTACATCGGATAGCCCCCAGCCACAGCAGATTTCAGCGTTTCTGGAGCGTGAAGTTGCACCCTATTTTGATTTTGCCTATATGGCGACCTGGGCGGCGGGTCCCATGAATCGGCATATGAATGATCAGCAGCGTCAGGCGTTGGCTCAGAAGATTAAAGAGATGCTGCTCGGTACCCTCAGCAAGAGACTCTCAAGCTATGATAATCAGGATGTACGTTTCTTTCGGCCACGGCGGGTCGCTGACAATGAGGTGAAAGTAAGGGTTGGTATATTGCAGGCCGGCGGTTATCCAGCATCGTTGGATTTTCGTTTCTACCGCAGTGATGCCGGCTGGAAGGTATTTGATGTGTCAGCCAACGGCAACAGTGCGTTGGCCTTTTATCGGCGTCATGTCGCCAATCAGTCACGCGCTCAGGGCGGCAGCAGAAGCTATCGCCGTTAACCGTTTATCAACACAATATAATTGGTTGCCGGATTAAAAAATGACGCGGCCCCTTGGCCCAGGGGTAATATGTCTAATGAGTGAGCGTCAGAGGTTCGGACGATGGATGATTCTGGCTGCCTGGCTGCTGCTGTTGTTGTTATTGACTCTGCTGTTTTCACAGTGGCTCGATAAGCGGAAAAATCCAAACCGGGATCTCAAGGTCACTACTTATGACGGTGGGAAAGTGGCGGTTGTCCTGCAGCGAAATCGTGCAGGACACTATGTCGCGCCTGGCCGCATCAATGGAATAGCCGTGACATTTTTGCTCGATACCGGTGCGACATATGTCGCGGTCTCATCCGCTCTCGCAGACAAGGCGGGGTTAAAGCGAGGGATAGCGACACAGAGCAGAACTGCCAACGGCGTCGTGCGTAGTTGGTTGACGAAGATCGATCAACTGCAATTAGGACCGATCGAGATGCGGGATGTGAAGGCGACGATCCTGCCAAGCATGCCGGATGATGAGGTGTTGCTCGGTATGAGTTTTCTCAAGCATCTCAGCTTGAGACAGCAGGGCCGAGAGTTGGTGATATTACCCCAGTAGCAAAAGTGTGCCGTAGATACGGTATTCGGTGGATGGTTTGCTGTAGGTGAGCGAGGCTGAATGTGTGAGTTGATGCTGCCACTACAGGACGTAGCGGCAGCGGTAAGGCATCAACCGATCTTGTCTTTCAAGGCTTTGAGTGCAGTCACCTTGACGACTGTCTTGGCTGGCTTGGCGGCAATCTTGATGGCTTCGCCGGTAGCGGGATTACGGCCCATACGCGCCTTGGTTCGAGGTTTGATAACCCGGCGTACCTTGATACCGGTGTCTGGAATGGTTATCTCGCCAGAGCCCCGGCGTTGCATATGACGCGTGATCAGCGAATCCAACGAGCCGAAGACTGCGGAAACATCCTTTTTCGACAGGCCTGTGTCTTCTGCGATAGCGCCGATGATCTGGGTCTTTGTCTGCTTGGTTGTGATTGACTTCAAGCGTGGTGCTGCGACTGTTTTCTTTGCAGCTACTTTTTTCTTCGCTGCTTTCTTTGCAGTCTTTTTGGTGGTTTTTCTGAGGGCCATATGGTTTGCTCCTTCTTATGAAAATAGTTGTGCGTGTTAAAAATAACACAGATTCTAAATAGTTAAATACGAAAATACAGTTTTTTGTATAGTTTTTTCATGATCTCAGATAATTTCCCCCTATTTGACGGTAATTCCGCCATGAAGTGACAGATGACAGCTATGCATGTTTGGCAGCCCGGCTGCATAATAAGCTATGATTGACTCGCGAATCGAGTGATAAATGTGATCCGCTCGGTTGAAGTCGAAACAGCCAAAATGTACTTGGTCGGAAGATAAGGATGTCAAATTTACGTTTTTCGTACTACACAACAACGATAGTCATACTGTATATGTCCATCCCGGTATGATGGGTTCAAGAAACTAACGGCAGCCTGATTGGATAATTGAACAAAGGATGAATAAATGATGCGACAAATTGTATTTAGCTGTCTGTTTATGGCATGCATGATGACAATCCAAGCCAGAGAAATAGCTGGAATATCACTACCGGAGCAGATCGTCAGAGAGGCGGACAATGCCGCATTGGTCTTGAACGGCGCCGGTATTCGTAAGAAAGTATTTTTCAAGATCTATCTGGCCTCGCTCTATCTTCAGCAGTCGGCAAGTGACATTGCCGAAGTGATCGATGTCGACAGGCCGGCCCGTGTTCAGATGCAGATTCTCTACTCAGAGATTGAAAAAGAGAAATTTGTTGAGGGCTGGAATGATGGATTCAGCGCCAATCTCAGTCCTGAGAAGTTGCAGGCTGTTGGTGATCGTCTCGATCAATTCAATGCCATGTTCCAGACCTTGCGGAAGGGTGACCTGATCAGTCTGGACTACATGCCCGGCAAAGGCACTGTAGTCACAATCAAAGGTGTGGAAAAAGGGGTTATCCCGGGGGGTGACTTCTATCAAGCATTGCTTATGGTATGGTTGGGCGATTCTCCAATCAGCAAATCCCTCAAACAGGAGCTGCTTGGATCCGACTAGGGCGGATTGAATGAGCGTTCACAGACCATGGCTGCCGTAGTGGCTATACGGAGAGACTGACACCGCCACGGCGTTCATCGCCTATACCAATGTGATTACCCTTTTCATCCAATACCACGCAATGGGTTCCTCCGAAAAACAGATTTTTGTTATGCCAGTGTTGCTGCCTTGGAAATTCATTTTCCAAGGCAGCGGCAATTGACTCATCGATCCCCGGTTCCATACTCAGCAGCTCGTTTTCGAAATGGATGCGAGGGAAGGAGATGGCCTGTCCCAGAGGCATGTGGAAATCAAGCTGATTGATAATCACTTGCAGTATCGCGCTGCGAATCCGGTTTGAGCCGCCGGAACCCATTACGATCGCCCGTCCTTGATCGGTCAGGATCAGGGTGGGCGCCATCATCGAAGCAAGGCGGTGGTTGAGGGGCCATTGATGGAAACCGCCCGGATTCAGGTCCTCTTCGCCCAGCATATTGTTCATCATGATGCCGGTGCCAGGTATGACATAGCCGCTACCTTCTCCATTTGAGAGGGTCATACTGGCGAGATTTCCGTCCGTATCGGCAATGCTGATCTGGGTGGTGCCGCGCGTAGACAATCCCCCTTTGTCGAGGCGTTTTCTGAAAAGATCACCAATTGCAGGATCGAGTATGCGGTCCATCTTTGTGTGGTGATCTGTTCGCGCCAGCTGAGTTAAGCGCATGATACGTGCGAGGTGTCTTATATGTTTCTCTTTACCAGCGGCCTGAAAATCAAACCTATGGGAAGCGAGTAAGCCCAGGGAAAAGGCGATCAGTGTGCCGCCGAGTGAAGGTAGTGGGTTTGTTGAAATTTGTGCATTGCGGTATCTGTATTGCAGTGGCGCGCGCCTGAGAACCGTATAGCCTAGCAGATCATCCATTTTCAGATGGCCTCCCTTATCCAGGCAGTCACCAACCAATTGCCGGCCGGCCTCGCCCTCGTAAAACACCCTTTCTCCCTCAGCCAAAAGAATCTTCAGAAAGTCAGAGAAAGCAGGCAGGCGGTGCCGCTCACCCTCAGAGATCAGACGCCCAGGGTCATCCGGAGAGGCGTTGATTGCCATGGCTTCTGGGGTTGCGCGCAAAATAGGGGCTATGATGGTCGTTATCAGGTGTTGAAACGGATTGATGGTTACCCCATTTGCCGCTAGTTCGATTGCCGGCTGAAAGAGCATGTCCAGGGGTAGCCGGCAATGATTCGCATGAATGGCATAAAGACCCTTTATGAACCCTGGAGTGGCTATCGAGCCCATGCCGATGTGGAAAATTTGGCTGGCGGTGCCGAAATCGGCCTCTATCGGATAGAAGCCAAGCTCACTCTCAGGCAGCATCTGTCTTGGCGTCTGGGCGAAGAAATCGTAGACAAGCGGGTCTGATTGGGCGGGCCTGGCAGTGAGAAACCCCCCTCCGCCGGGGGAGGCGAGCACCGGTTCAGCCACGCAGGCCGCCAGCATGGCGGCCACGACGGCATCGAACGCATTTCCGCCCTCCCGCAATATCTCGCACCCCGCCTTAACGGTTTCATAATGTCCAGCTGCGATGATGCCTTTTAACTGTTTCACATTTCACCTAATGTAATGTTACAAATAATTGATCTGGATCGTTGCATCATAACCTTGTAACCTCTATGGTTTTGCGTTCTTGTTTAGTGCGAACCGGGTCGAGATTCATCCATGTTTAAGGTTAATATACCCATTCAGTTTTTAAATATTGTGCCGTTAAATAGAGGAGCGATGTGACCTCTGCATCAAAGGATCAAATTTCCTGAGCATTGTAAAGAATGGCCGTGCCCAACAGTAACAATGACGACGTTCTACTGAAGAATCTGGTACCTCTGAATACCCTTTCAGAAGATCAGCTTGGACATCTTCTGAGCCAGATCGTGATAGAGAAGGTCAAAAAGGGTGAGTATCTCTTTCGCGAAGGGGATACTGACCATCAGAATATCTATCTGCTCTCCGGGACAGTGGCGCTGCTTTCCGGGCAGAAAGAGATGGACCTGATCAGCAGCGGAACCCCCACGGCACGCTTTGCACTGGCGCATCAGCTGCCGAGAAAACATTCGGCGCAGTCGAGAACCAACGTCAGTTTTGTACGCATCGACAGTCGTCTATTAAGTGATATGTTGGCCCGTAGTCATAGTGCCAGCTACGAGGTGAAGGATATCGAGCAGCCGAGCAGCGACGATTGGATGACCCTGTTGCTGCAGTCTCCAGTATTTCAGCAGATACCCCCCGCTAATCTTCAGCGTGTCATGATGCGGATGGAGGAGATCATGGTTGATGAGGGTGATGTGATCATCAACCAAGGGGAAGAGGGCGACTATTTCTACCTCATCAGTAAGGGTGAATGCTGCGTCACGCGCACCCCTGAAGCCGGTCATGCTCCTGTCGAACTGGCCAAATTGCGTGCCGGCAAGGGCTTTGGAGAGGAGGCGCTGATCTCCAACAAATCCCGTGGCAGCTCAGTCACCATGATGACAGACGGTGTGCTGGTGCGGTTGAGCAAAAGAGATTTCATTGAACTGGTCAAACAGCCCCTCTCCCGATCCATCGATTATGAGCATGCCTCTGAGATGATCGATAAGGGTGCGCTATGGCTGGATGTTCGTACCCCAGAGGAGTATGAAGAGGGGCATCTCCCGGGGGCGATCAATTTGCCGTTTTTCTCCCTGCGTTTTCAAGCCTCCAGTCTTACCCTCGATCGGGCCTATGTCGTCTATGGCGAGGAGGTTGGCCAGTCCGCGACTGCCGCATATCTTTTGACTGAACGCGGGGCGGAGGTCTTCGTTATCGAGAGCAACTGGGAGCAGATTGCTGAGTTGGCAGGCATGAGCACTCAAGGGGATGCGGCGGCTACGAACAATGTCATCGATTTCAATCGTGAATCTGAAGAGGATGCCGGTGCTACCGAGAGTGCCGGTGTGCCGCAATCGGTTGTCGATCGTCTGCAAAATGAGTTGTCCGAAGCACATCGTCAATTTGAGCAGGAGCTGGAGCAGAGACATACTGAAATCAAACTGTTGCGCCAGGCCCTGGCGGTAGCCAAGAGTCGCATGCAAACAGGCGAGGAGAACGCAAAAAATGCTCAGGCCTTGCAGCAGGAGGTTGCATCCTTGCAAGAATCTTTGGCGACTGCAGAATCCAGGCTTGCAGATGGGGAGAGCCTGGGGGCTGAACGGCAAGACCTGCAGGACCGTGTCGCTGAATTGGAACAGGCCCTTGAGACCGCCCGGGCTGATCTGGGCAGGGCCAAACAGAACCATGAAACGGTATCGCAGCAGAGCGACAGGCTGAACCAGCAACTGGAGCAGCTGCAATCCAAACATGAGGAGAATGAAGGGCGCCTCAAAGAACAGATAACCGAGCTGCAGTTTCAGCTTGAAAGTGCCAATGAAAATCAGCAGGAGACCCAACAGCAGGGGTCTCAGCTCAGTGCTGAGATTGAGTCGTTGAAGAGTGAAAACGCCCGGCTGCGGCAAGATGCGGATACCTATCGCAGTCAATCGGCGGAGGAGCGTGAAGTTATTCTCAAGGAGCGGGATGAGCTGCAACAGCGATATCAGGAGGCTGAGGATCAGCGCCAACAGCAGACAGACGAACTAAAGGCAACGAGGGATGAGCGTGACAGGCTGTCCGAGTCCCTGGAACAGACCCACCGGAATATGACTGCAGAGGGGGCGGAGCTTGAACAGCAGCTGGAATCCATCCAGCGTGAACTCACTCAGGCCCATTCGGAGTTGCAGCAACAGCAAGCTGAACGCCAACAGCAGGCAGATGAACTGCAGGCGATCGCGGAAGAGCGTGACCGGTTGAGCGAGTCCCTGCAGCAGACTCAGCAGAGCATGGCTGAAGAGGCGGCGAAGCTTGAGCGGAAACTGGAATCCACCCAGCATGGACTCTCCCATGCACAGTCTGACCTGGAGCAACAACAAACCGAACATCAACTGGTCGTTTCCGAACTGCAGAATCAGTTGCAGGAAACCAACCAGCGATTGGAGCAATCAAGTCAGCAGGCGGATAGCCAGATCAGCGATCTGTTACAGACACAACAGGATATAAAACAGCAACTGGAAGCCGCCGATTCAGCTAAAGGCGTTCTCCAGGGCGAGCGTGATGAACTACAAGGGCGCTTCGATCAGGAACATGATCAGGTCAACTCTTTACAACAGGAGTTGCAGGCGCTGGATGATCGCCGTGCCGGGTTGGAAAAGGAGCTCGAAGCGGTTCGCCAGGCAGGCAATGATGCGGATGCCCAGTATGCCAATGCCATGGAGTCCCTGCGTGATGACCTTGAAGAGGCGAGAAGCGTCCTGGATCGACTCAGGCAGGAGAAACAACAGAGTGACGAGCTGCTGGATAAACGTGAACAAGATCTGGAGAACTCGGAATCCAGGGTGAAGGAGCTGCAGCAGTCGCTGGAAGAACAGGCGTCTCACCATGCAAGTGAGCTAACCGATCTTCAACAGACGTTGGAATCGCTCGAGCAGGCGCAGCGACAGGCCGAGGAAAGGGAACAACAGCTTCATCAGGAGCTGGATGCCTTGCAGGCACAGGGTGATGAGATAACATCCCGTTCCAAGGAGGAGTTGTCTTCACTCAAAGAGCAGTTGCAGCAGGCAGCGGCGGAAGCCAAGCGGCAAAATGAAAAGCGCGTAGAGTTTGAGGCGCGATTGGAACAGGAACATCAGACCGCACAATTCCTCAAACACTCCCTGGAGACGGCTGAACAGGCGGTCAATCAGACCAGCAACGAGCTGGATGAGCAAAAGCAGCTGCAGCAAACCCTCGAACAACAACTGAAGGCACATGAGGAGTCGCTGCAGAACGCTGAGCAGGCGAAAAGTGATTTGCGGCAACAGCAGGATCAGCAGCAGCATGAGTGGCAGGAAAACATTCGGGCCGCTGAAACGCAATTGATCGAAAAGGATCAGCGGATAGAACAGCTTGGACAGGCATTGGAGGAGGCCAGGTCAACCCTGAAGGCAGCGGATCAGGCCCGATCCGAGCTGGAGGCCAGCCAACAACAATTGACAACGGACAAGACCGGGCTGGCACAGCGGCTCGAAGAAACACAGGCTGAATTGCAACAATATCGGGAAAGTACTGAAGCAGCCCTGGCGGATGAGAGACAGACAGTTGAACAACTGCAGCAGGCGTTAACGGCTGAGAAGGCGTCCGCTGAGACCGTTGCCGGCTCCTTTGCCGAATTGGAGACGAGCCACAAGGCCTTGACAGAGGCAAAGGCAACCCTGGAACGGCAGCTGAACGATCAAGACAGTGAGTTGGAGCAACAGCGACAACAGCTTAAGGATCTGGATTCGCGCAGCGAGCAACAGCAACAGCAGGAGAAAGTGCTCTCAGAGACTGTTGAACGGCAACAGCAGGAGCTTGAGGCTCTACAGCAGCAGTTACAGGAACGCCGGCGGGAACTCGATCGGTTTGAACAGGAGACCGAGGGACAGGCCGATGCTCATCAGCAACGCGAGCAGGAGCTGAATCAGACCATCGGGCAGCTGCAGAGTGAAATGGATGAGTTGCATATCGCTCTGGCGGCTTCGGTCGAGGGGGCGGAGCAGATGGTCGACAAGCGTGAGCTTCGGGAGGCTAATGAAGCGTTGCGCAAAGCCGAAGAGAAGAATAAGGCGCTTAAACGCGAGGTCGAGGGTCTGCGTGAGGTCCAACTGGAGATGGAGAGTCAGCTGAGTGATGATGTGGATAACGAAGTGCATGCACTTCGTGTAGAGTTGGAGTCGGAGAGGAAGAAGCGGGAAAAATCGGAGAAAATAGCGCGCCAGGCAGATGTCCTGCGGCGCGAGCGCGAGGTCCAGGAGACGGCGATTGAAATGTTGGGAGAGGATCTCGAGAGTCTCACCAAGGAACGGGAAAATCTGACCAATCAGCTTGCCGAAATGCGCAATCAATATACGGACATGGTGAATGAGAACGACCAGCTCCACTCCGAAATGAGCGGTATGCGGGAGCAGGTTTCCGATTCCAGTCTGGCTGATGACTTGTTCGAGCAGATGGAGACACTGCGGCACAAGGCCGAGAGCTATGAGCGTGAACGTGATGACGCCAAGGCAGAAGCGGGTAAGATGCGACGCGAAGTGGGCGAACTGCGCAGTGTTATCGAAACCTATGTGGAACAGATACAGGATGTCCAGTCTTTCGGGGTGGATGAGCAGGTGAATGCACTCCGTACGGAGCTGGATATGGTGCGTCGTCAGGCGGCAGCGGATCTGGAACATATGCGTACCGAGCTGCATGCCGCCAAGTCCCGATTGGGTACTTCCGAGAATCGGGATGTCGATGAAGTGGCGGCACTGCAGGCCAGTCGTCAGGAGATGGTCTCCATGCAACAATCCCTGAATGAGAAAGATCATCTGCTGAAGATGTCGCAAAGTCAGTGCCGTTCATTGGAGGATGCCATCGAAGATCGGGATAAAGAGGTGGATCAGCTGAAACGCAAGCTTGAGCTGATACTGAGAAAAGCGGGTGGTTTGGATCGATCCTCAGAACAGATCGGAAACAGCCGTCTGGTGGATGATTCCTTACTGCTCAATGAAGCCCCGCGGCACTCGTCCACCGATAGCGGCAGTGCGGATTCAGATCCGAAACGAACCTCATTGGGTCGTCTGTTCCGCAGAAAGTAACATGCCCTACTAAGGTTTTGGATCTGTAACCATGCGGGTGCTTGCAGTCGGCGGCGCAACCCTCGACATCATCAATCGTGTTGCTGCCTTTCCGGATGAGGACGATGAACTGCGCGCCGCTGCTCAACGACAATGTCGCGGCGGTAATGCAACGAACACCCTGGTGGTATTGACTCAACTGGGCCACCGCTGCAGTTGGGCAGGGACACTGGGAGATGATGCGGCCAGCCGGTTTGTCATGAGTGACCTGCAACAGTATGGCGTTGATACGGAGTGGGCGACGATTCAACCCGGTGGGGTCACGCCAACCTCCCATATCATCGCCAGTCAGGCGACTGGTTCGCGTACCATCATTCATTATCGTGACCTCCCGGAGTATCGGATTGAGGCCTTTGAGAAGATCGATCTCAACAATTATGACTGGATCCATTTTGAGGGGAGAGAGGTTCCGGCTTATGAGGCGATGCTAAGGCATGCCAGACTCACGCCACACTCAGCGACCATCTCCCTGGAGATCGAAAAGCCTCGGGAAGGTATCGAAGGGCTGGCGGCTATGGCCGATGTCGTGATTCTCGCCAAGGCCTATGCATCGTCGCAGGGGTTCAGGTGCGCGCAGGATCTGTTTGATTCAATTCGCTCCCGTGCGGAATCCGCTATGTTGTTCGCAACCTGGGGAGTGGAGGGCGCTTGGCTACAGAGCGTTGCCGGAGATACCCTGCATGTGCCGGCATACCACCCCCCGGAGGTGATCGATACCCTGGGGGCGGGTGATGTCTTCAATGCCGGGGTGATAGATGGTTTGCTGGCGGCTTCAGACCCTGCTGAGGTCCTGCGCAATGCGGTACGTCTGGCAGGGGAAAAGTGTGGTCGTCGGGGGCTGTGCATTGTCTGAGCGTCATGTGGTCTGTGATATCTCATCCCTGGGGGATCCGGGAAGTCGTGGATTCGTCGTTGAGGGTGAGAGTGGCGATGTGGAGCTGTTCGTTGTCCGTCGTGGCGAACACCTGGCTGCGTATAAAAACAGCTGCCCCCATACCGGTGTCAATCTTGAATGGCAACCGGATCAGTTTTTGGATCTCAGCAATAGCTACATCCAGTGTGCGACACATGGCGCCCTGTTCAGACTCAAAGACGGCTACTGTCTAAGCGGTCCCTGTGCGGGTGAGCTGCTCGAATCCGTTGAGGTGCGGCTTGAAGCGGGGCTGGTTGTGGTGATCCTGGATAATGTGGGGTAAACACCCTCTTGCTATAAGTCAACAATTCCAGATACCCCCTAAATGAAACCGGGCCTCAAAGGCCCGGTTTCATTTAGGGGGTACAGAGAGAGAGTCTCTTATCCCATCAGCTCATTTCGTCAAGGAAGGCGTTCAAGTCCGCCAGGACCAACTCGGGCGGAATCTCTCTCTCCGTACTCTGTTCCGGAGTCACCAGTTGGAGTTGCAGTGCTGGAATGGATGCATCGGGCGCATTAAGCTGCAGAGTCTCGTTTGTCAGGCCACTTTCAATGATCTGTCCTGTGCTCATGTCGTAGACTGTCTTCATGTTGCACCTCCTGCACCAAGTGCCAGTGGGGGTTCGTTACTTATTTTAGCGGCGTGTCGCCACCTAACTTTAACAACTCCAGCTCAAATCCGGCTGTAGCAGCAGGATATTTCATCCTTACAATGACTTACGTAAGAAATAGGAGACTGGTTTCACTATGCAGGTCAGGCCTTGCGTTTTCAACGGTAGGAAAATAGGGGTTGAATGCGTGAGAGCCTCCATCAGTGATGGTGGTTCGCGATGAGATTAGTCGTTATCCTCGAGGTGGTCGAGGGGGTTGGGTATGATTTCACCTGCCGGGTGGTCCAGATCGACACCGTAATCGTCTTTGGAGAGATCATAGGAGCCTGACCAATCCTCAGGCGGTGCGATGGGTTTGACCTCCAACGACTCCCAGTCCTCCATATCGTACTCTTCCACGGTACCGTCATAAAACTGGACTTCCACGACACCGTCATCTGGATCGAAGGCCACTACCTCAAGATTATCGCCATTGACAGTTTTAAACCAATCGCCAATACGGATTCTCGGTGAATTCATTGTCATGGGTCTCCGACTTAATATGGTTTATCCCTGGGGATAATTCGATTATGGCTCTGAACGCGTTTTATTGCCATTGTCATTCTCAATTATTTACAACAATCACTCATCTGGCTATGGCGCTGGACTGGGCTGTTGTGTATGGATCGTTTCGATCTCAGCCAAGACCTCTTCGGGTAGGGTGATATGGATACTTTCAATATTCTCATCAAGTTGATCCAAAGTGGTTGCGCCGATGATATTGCTGGTTACAAAGGGTCGGCTTGTCACATATGCCAGCGCCATTTGGGCGGGATTGATACCCTCTCTCTTCGCCAGCGCGACATATTTTTGGGTCACCCAAACAGCCTGTGGATTGGAGTATCGGATAAAACGGTCATAAAGGGTCAAGCGGGCTTTCGGGGGTTGTCGGCCATCGAGATACTTGCCGGAAAGTACGCCGAATGCCATCGGAGAGTAGGCCAGCAGTCCACAGCTTTCTCGATGGGCGATTTCCGCCAATCCGATTTCAAATGTACGGTTCAGCAGGTTATAGGGGTTTTGGATGCTGACAGCCCTCGGCAGATCATGCGCTTCGGCCAGGCTCAGATAGCGCATCAACCCCCAGGGGGTCTCATTGGAGACACCGATATGGCGTATCTTGCCTGCCTTTTTCAAATCGCCCAGGATCTGCAGGGTTTCCAGGATCGGCGTCATCTCTTCTGATCCAGCCGCCCGGTAACCGAGTTCACCGAAATAATTGGTGTGACGGTCCGGCCAGTGAAGCTGATAGATATCAATGTAATCTGTCTGCAGTCGTTGCAGACTCTCATCCACTGCCGCCTCGATGTTGACTCTGTCAAGACGCGGGTTGCCGTCTCTCAGGTAGCTTAACCAATCCGCCGGGCCGGAAACCTTGGTGGCGATGACCAATCGGTCGCGCTGACCGTGGCCGGCAAGCCAGGTGCCGATATGGCGTTCGGTCAGCCCTTGGGTTTTCGCCTTGGGTGGAACCGGATACATCTCGGCTGTGTCGATAAAGTTAATTCCGGCATCAATCGCCCGGTCGAGCTGAGCATGGGCCTCTGATTCGCTGTTCTGCTCTCCATAGGTCATGGTGCCGAGACAGAGTGCACTTACCTGAATGTCAGTGTGGCCGAGCTGGCGGTACTTCACGGGAGTTTCCCCTGTTGATTTATGGTTTGGAGTTGCGGGCCAGACACCCATTATCGAGGTTTCAGCTAACAGCATAACTGAAATCCGTTTTGTGAAAAGGATAGATTCGCGATGGAGCTTGATGGTGAACTTTTTTCCGATGTCCTGTTGTGGTGGTTTGCCGGCCTGTATGGTGTGGCGCTCCTTGTTGCGTTGCGCCTGGCGCCCTGGGGTCGACTTGCCCGCGACGGGCAGCTGCATGTCTTTCTTGGCGCAATCGTTGCACTGATTGTGCTCTGGCATATTCGTGCCCATTTGCAACCGGGGATCTCATTCCACCTGCTTGGCGCTACAGTGATAACCCTGATGTTCGGATGGTCTATGGCCATCGTTATGGCCAGTATCGCCCTATTGGCCGTCTGCCTGAACGCAGGCATAGGGTGGCAGGGTTATGTAGTCAGTTTTCTGACCGTGGCATTGGTTCCGATCACCCTCTCGCAAATTTCCCTGATATTGATACGCAGTTGGTTACCCAGGCAGTTCTTTGTGTATGTCCTTGGTAACGGCTTTTTTACCGCCTGGCTGGTTGGCTATGCGAGTGGCTATCTGGCGATGCAGCTGCTGGTTCTCAGTGGCGCCTATACCATGGCGGAACTGGAGGTCACTGTGATGCCATTCTTTCCCCTGATGTTTTTTCCGGAGGCCCTGGTCAACGGCTGGGTGATCACCCTGATGGTGGTGTTCTGTCCGACATGGGTTTACTCCTTCAGCGATGAGCAATATATCCACGGAAAATAGCGTTCCGTTGAGGTATAGTGACGCTTTGATTTCTTCAGTAGCTGTAGCATAGAGGTAAGCCTTTGAGTTGGTGGGGTAAACTGGTAGGTGGTGCATTTGGTTTCGTGTTGGGTGGACCCTTGGGCGCGGTACTGGGTGCCGCCCTTGGTCATCGTTTCGATAAGGGCCTGCAGGGGCTGCCTGACGAGCAGATAAGCTGGGGGCCGGGCAATCAGGAACGGGTTCAGACAGCCTTCTTCACAGCCACTTTTTCCGTTATGGGGCATCTGGCCAAGGCTGACGGTCGTGTCTCCCCGGATGAGATCAAGCTGGCCGAAGCCCTCATGGCGCAGATGTCGCTATCGAGCGAAATGCGTAAGACAGCGATCCGTCTGTTCAATGAAGGTAAAGCGGAAGGCTTTCCTCTGGACGAAGTGGTGGAGCAGTTTCGACTGGAGTGCCATCGCCGTCAAACCCTGATACAGATGTTTCTCGAGATCCAGATCCAGGCGGCCTACGCAGACAACCGTATGGATAGGGCTGAAGAGGCATTGTTGCTGCATATCTGTTCACTGCTGAATGTTTCCGAATTTACCTTCAGAAGACTGGAACGCATGATACGCGCCCAGTCTCACTATGCCGGTACCGGCAGAGATGGCAGAGCACCATCAAGGACGCAGGGCCTTTCCGTCAAGGATGCCTATGACATCCTGAACATTACATCGGAGGCGACGGATAAGGAGGTCAAGCGGGCCTATCGGCGGCTGATCAGTCAACATCATCCTGACAAACTGGTCTCCAAGGGACTTCCCGAGGAGATGATGAAAATGGCGGCACAAAAGACGGATGAGATCAAAAAAGCCTATGAACGCGTAAAACAGGCCAGAGGCATGGCTTAACAGTTAAAGGAGGAGAAAAATGACCGATTCCATTGACCCGATTCTTCTCAACTTCATCTATGTGATCTTTGGCGGCGCGCTGACAATTTTTTTCATGTGGTTCGGCTGCAAAGTCTTTAGTCATATTGTGAATTTCAGTATTCCGGATGAGCTGCAGAAGGGGAATATAGCCGTTGGGATAATGATCATGGGCATCTTCATCGGTATTGGTACCGCACTCGGTTTGGTAATAGGGCTGGGTTTGAATTAAGGCTGCTCAACTGTGATTCAATAGATCCGCACACTTCATGTCGACTCCGCGCTGGTTGCTGTTGCTGGTTCTGCTCCCTTGCCTGGCCTTTGCCGGAGGACTCAAGCTCGTCAAGGATAAACACTGGAGCCGTGAATACGACAACTATTTTCGAAAATACACCAAACACTATTTTGGACCGCATATCGACTGGTACTGGTTCAAGGCTCAGGCGATCGCCGAGTCCGGTTTGAAACCGACTGCCAAAAGCCCGGCTGGCGCAAAGGGCATCATGCAGATTCTGCCGGCCACTTATGAAGAGATTAAGGAAGACAATCCTCACTTTACCCTGATCAACGAACCCCGCTGGAATATCGCTGCGGGGATCTACTACGACCGCAAACTATATCGGAAGTGGAAAAAGGGTTTGCCGACGCAACAACGGCTGGCTTTCGCCCTGGCCAGCTACAATGCCGGCTACGGCAATGTGAACAAGGCCTATAAAAGAGCCAGGAAGGAGCATGGAGAGATCAAGGCATGGCGCCAGGTTGAGTACTATGCCCCTGGTGAGACCCGCTTCTATATCAGACGGATCAAGGCATTGATGGATGTTGAGTAGGTTGCTATCGGCGCACAGCCTGTCTTAACCATGCAGCGATACGATAGCCTAACTCCTCCTGCATGCCGCTGAAAAAGTGATCGGCGCCGGATACTTCGACCTGCCGGTATTGTTTACGTCCGTTCCTAACGGCAATGGCACGGCGCAGTGGTGCGCTGTCGACCACAGAGGGATGGTCACGGCTGCCATAAAGATCGAGTATCGCTGTTTCCGCACCCTTGATGGCCAAAAACACCGGATCCTGCTCATCATCGGCGGACATCGCCACTCCGATGGCGGCAATTGCCCCAATCCGGTTGCCTGGCTGAGTCACAAAGTTCATGGCCATCCCGGCCCCCAGTCCATGTCCTATCAGGACTGTCTCGCCGTCTTGTCGCTCAGTCAGGAAATCGATGGCGGCCTGGATGCGCGGCAGGCTCAATTCGATCAATGACTGAATGGTCACAGGGTCGGACGGATCGTCAGTGATCGGTGTTTGGATCGACAGGGTATCCCAACCCCTTTCAGCCAGATGGCGTCTTAAGGGATTGATGACTTCGTGCCAATCGGCATGGGAGCCGCTGTCATGCAGCAATACGGCACTGCCAAGGCGTTTTAGTGCGGACGTCTCCCTATGAATCGCCAGAAAGCGCACTGATTCGGTTTCAAGCCATACCGGACTGCCTTCAGAGAGGGCAGCCTCCAGCGCTTCCGAAACTCGCTGTTCACGGCTCAGATTGGCGGCAAGCGATATTTCCGCCATACCGATAAGCAGCAGCAGGAACAGCTGGTGAATAGGAACAGGGGTGATTCTTCTTCGTCTCAGCTTGGTCGTGCGAAGGTAGCGATTCACATGGATTTCCTTAGGCCTTACAACGATCTTAGTGTACCCTCGCCAAAGTTTGAATAGCCATGGGTCCGTCAGAAGCATGCTTGATTGCAGAGTTCTGCCGACTGCGATTGCCGGCTGTGGATAATACCCAACAAAGGGGATAGCTGAAAATGGTGGCGCTTTGGGGTAAAGTGGCCTCCTTTTTTTGGATAATGTGGCGAGAAAATGGGTTTCCCAGGCCACAGCCGGCAGAACAGTAGGAGATGAAAATCATGGCCCGTCAATCCGATAAGATCGCACCGTCAATATTGTCAGCGGATTTCGCCAGGCTGGGTGAAGAGGTGGATAGCGTCCTCGCTTCAGGTGCTGAGATCGTTCATTTTGACGTCATGGACAACCATTATGTGCCGAACCTGACCATCGGTCCGCTGGTCTGCGAGGCCCTGCGCAAACATGGCGTCACAGCCGATATCGATGTCCATATGATGGTCAAGCCTGTAGACCGCATCATCCCCGATTTCGCCAAGGCCGGGGCCACCTACATCACCTTCCACCCGGAGGCCTCCGAGCATATCGACCGCAGTCTGCAGCTGATCCGCAGCGAAGGTTGTAAATCGGGTCTGGTGTTCAATCCGGCCACCCCCCTCTCCCATCTCGACTATGTGCTCGATAAGGTCGACATGATTCTGCTGATGTCGGTCAATCCGGGGTTCGGCGGTCAGAGCTTTATTCCCGCCACCATGGATAAACTGCGCCAGTGCCGCAAACTGATCGATGATTCAGGCTTGGATATCCGCCTCGAGATCGATGGCGGCGTCAAGGTCGACAATATTGCCGAGATCAAGGCCGCCGGAGCCGACACCTTCGTGGCGGGATCGGGGATTTTCGGCTTTCCCGAAGCGGGCGATGCCAACCGTTACGATACCATCGTCGGTAAGATGATGGCGGAATTGGCCAAGGTCTGATTTGTTTGAATGAGTGATGAGTCCGCAAATAAACGCAAATAAAGAATGCTTGATGATTGATCGTTTATACGCAGATGCGTCTTGCCGCACCCTACACCCTGAGCCAGCAGTGTTATTACTATTTGCGTTTATTCGCGTTCATTTGCGGACCGATTTACACGGTCTTCGATTGAGGGCATGCAGTCATGATTAAGAAACCCGAAATGATCCTCATCGACGTGGACGGCACCCTGGTCGACAGCGTGCCTGATCTGGCCTATTGCGTGGATGAGATGATGGATCGGCTGGGTCGACCGCGCCACGGTGAAACAATAGTCCGGGACTGGGTCGGTAATGGAGTGGAGCGCCTGGTTCGCCGTGCCCTCATCGGCCAGCTTGACGGTGATCCGGACGAAACCGATTTTGAGCGCGCCTATCCCATCTTTCTCGATCTCTATGCTGAAAACACGAGTAAGCGTTCAGTGCTCTATCCGGGAATTCGTGAAGGTCTGGACTATTTGAAAAGACAGGGCTTTCGCCTCGGCTGTGTGACCAACAAGGCAGCCCGGTTCACCCTGCCGCTACTGCGGGATCTGGGTGTTCATGACGATTTCGAGATAGTCGTTGCCGGCGATACGCTGCCGAAGAAGAAGCCCGATCCGATGCCCCTGCTGCATGCTGCCGAACAACTGTCGGCTGACCCGACCGCCTCACTGATGGTGGGTGATTCACAGAGCGATGTGAAAGCGGCCCGTGCCGCCGGTTTTCAGATTGTCTGCATGAGTTACGGTTATAATCATGGCGAGGATATCCGGCACTATAATCCGGATGCGGTGCTCGACTCATTGGTCGAGATCAGTGCCTTGTTGGAAAATGCCGCTTGAGACCCGCCCAAGTTTGGATTAGTGTTAACAGGCCCTGGCAGCAACTATTGACGGTAAACAATACGAAATGACCCTGCTTTCACACAACACGACCTTGATGTATGGCGCGCGATGGCGTTGGTGATTCCCGAATCAACCTGTTAAATCCCGTCGTCCGGTCTTTTGTGTGGAGAGGAAAATGACCCCCCAACAGTTCGCCGCCCTGGCGCAACAGGGCTATAACCGCATTCCCGTCGTCTGCGAGGTCCTGGCGGACCTCGATACCCCACTAAGCGTCTATATGAAGCTGGCCCATGGCCCCCACTCGTATCTCTTTGAATCGGTGCATGGCGGGGAGAAGTGGGGGCGCTATTCCATCATCGGCCTGCCATGCCGTACCCATGTCAGGATTGACGGCCTGCAGATCGAGGTGGTGAGTGACGGCGAAGTGATTGAATCCCACCAGGTGGATGATCCATTGGCCTGGATCGAGTCCTTCCAACAACGCTTCAAGGCTGCCGAGCTGGAGGATTTGCCTCGTTTCAATGGCGGTTTGGTGGGCTATTTCGGATATGACATCATTCGCTACATAGAACCCAAACTGGCCGATTGCCCCAATCCCGATCAACTCGGGACGCCCGATATTCTGTTGATGGTTTCGGACGAAGTGGTGGTGTTCGACAACCTGTCGGGGCGGATGTTCGTCATTGTGCATGTGGATCCCACCCAGGGAGGCACTCTGGCGTCGGCCGAATCGAGGATCCGCGAGTTGGTATACGCCATGAGGCAGCCCGTACCCAGGGAGAGTTGCGGTCCTGAAAGAATGGTCAATGAGTCCGATTTCGTCTCCGGATTTACCGAGCAGGGCTACAAACAGGCGGTGGAACGGATCAAGGAGTATATCCTCGAGGGTGACTGTATGCAGGTGGTCGTCTCGCAGCGTCTTTCCATCCCGTTTCAGGCGCCGCCCATCGATCTCTACCGGGCCTTGCGCGGACTCAATCCCTCACCCTACATGTACTACCTCAATCTTGACGGTTTTCATATCGTCGGCTCCTCGCCGGAGATCCTCACCCGTCTCGAGGATGGGGTGGTAACGGTACGCCCCATCGCGGGTACCCGCCGGCGGGGACATACGGAAGAGGAGGACAAGGCTCTGGAAGCTGAGCTGCTGGCGGATCCCAAGGAGCTGGCTGAACACCTGATGCTGATCGATCTCGGGCGTAACGACACCGGTCGCGTGGCGAAGATCGGAAGCGTGGAGCTGACCGACAAGATGATCGTCGAGCGCTATTCCCATGTCATGCATATCGTCTCCAACGTCATCGGAGAGTTGCGTGACGGCATGAGCGCCATCGATGTCCTGCGGGCCACCTTTCCCGCCGGCACCGTGAGCGGGGCGCCGAAGATCCGCGCCATGGAGATCATCGATGAGCTGGAACCGGTAAAGCGGGGTATCTACTCCGGCGCGGTCGGATATCTCTCGTGGAACGGCAACATGGATACCGCCATCGCCATCAGGACTGCGGTAATCAAGAACGAGACCCTGCACATCCAGGCCGGCGCGGGGGTGGTTGCCGACTCCATCCCCGAACTGGAGTGGAAGGAGACCATGAACAAGGGGCGGGCGGTGTTCCGTGCGGTGGCCCTGGCAGAGGCCGGGCTGGATCGGCATGCCTGTGACGAGGAGGTGTAATCATGTTGTTGATGATCGATAATTACGACTCCTTCACCTATAACCTGGTGCAGTATCTGGGTGAACTCGGTGTCGAGGTCAAGGTAGTGCGCAACGATGAGATTACAGTAGGGGAGATCGATGCCATCGCTCCCGACCATATCGTCATCTCTCCCGGGCCCTGTACGCCCAACGAGGCCGGCATCTCCGTGGAGACCATCCGTGCTTATGCCGGACGCATACCGATCCTGGGCGTTTGTCTTGGCCACCAATCCATCGGCCAGGCCTTCGGCGGCAAGATCGTGCACGCGCGGAAGGTGATGCACGGCAAGACATCCCCCATTCTGCATACCGGGGCAGGCGTCTTCAGCGGACTGGAAAATCCCTTCGAAGCGACGCGCTACCACTCCCTGGTGATCGAGAAAGAGAGCCTGCCCGCATGCCTGGAGATAACGGCCTGGACAGAGAATGAGGGTGAGATGGATGAGATCATGGGTGTACGGCACAAGGAACTGGCAATCCAGGGAGTGCAGTTCCACCCCGAATCGATCCTCACCCGTTATGGGCATGACCTGCTACGCAACTTCGTCGAGGGACGTTAGGTTATTAAAGTCCGCAAATGAACGTCAAAAGTCGTAAATGATGCTCTGGGTGTGGTATGCGGCTCGCCGACCCGACAACAAATCCCAAGGGCGTTTCCTTCTGGGCGCATCCCTTTAAGGCAATACTCCTTCTTTATCCGCCATCCGATGCAGTTAGATCATTGCATGAACACTTCAGGCCGTATGCCGTAACTCTCAGCGGATTCCAGGCGCAGTATGCGGTCCTTTTCCCCCTCCGGCTGGTTTGCCAGATCGAGTAGCCGGGGTGTGATAAAGCGGCGCTTGCGTAGGTCGTAAACCATGTTGACCAGGGGCTCCAATAGGCCTTCCTCGGGCGACTGGATCACGATAGCCAGGCGCTCGCTTTCCAGCGCCACCACTGAACCCACCGGATAGATGCCGACGCATTGAATGAAATACTGCACCAGCTTAGGATCGAAATGGGAGCCGCTCCACTCCATCATGCGCTTCAGCACCACGCTTGGCAATTGTCCCTTATGGTAGACGCGATCGCTCGTAATGGCGTCGTAGACATCCACCACGGCCGCCATTTTGCCGTACAAACCGATCTCATCACCATGCAGTTTGCATGGATAGCCGCTGCCGTCGATGCGTTCATGGTGCTGCGTCACAACTTCCAGCGCAGTGGCGGATATCGTTTCCACGCCGTCAACCAGACCGTGACCACGATTCACATGTTCACGTATGACTGCGAACTCTTCATCGTTCAGACGCCCCGGTTTATTCAGAATCTTATCGGGAATACGCATTTTACCGATATCATGCAGTAATCCGCCGATTCCCAAATCCCGAATAATCGACTCTTCCAACCCAAGTTGTTTCGCAAATGCGATCAGCAATACGGATACGCTGACCGAGTGCTCAAATGTGTACTTGTCCATCTGGCGGATGCGGGTCAATCCCAGCAAGGCGTCTTCGTTGCGGAACACCGACCCCATCATATGCTCCACTACCGGCGACACGCGTTCAGCATCGATTCTTTTGCCAAGCTTGATGTCTGCCATGATCCCCGTGATCACACGTTCGGCCTCTTGCTTGACCGCACCAGCCCGCTGCCGTTCCTCCACTACCGAGACACGTTTCTGCCGGTCTTTTGGACATTTAACCTCTTTGTCTATCGGCTCTTCCGGTTGTGGATCCGAGGCCTGAGCTTCATTCCGCACATCGACATCGAGGCCCTTGTCCGTATCGATTGAAATTTGACTGAGATTTATGCCACGCAGTTTGTGCACATCATTCATATCCTTGATGAGGAAGCTATTTCTTGTAAATGGGTGATCCAGCCAAGAGCAATCCAATTTATGGACATACATGCCTGGCCTGATTTGTCGCGTGGTAATTTGTTTAATCATTAAACCGGACTTCGGGTACATAAACGGTGGTATCGGTGTACTGGATGTTGTCGGCATATTTTAATTTTGCTTGAGTTTATTTGAATGGGCCTGTTAACACTATTCGCGCATGACCGGATTGTTACGGATCGGGAAAAAGTGACTATTTACCCGCGATGCGCCGGAAAGCCCTTCAGTTAAAGTCTATCCTGCCGATATATGCCGTAATTTAATTTGTCTTTAAAAGGCACCTACCGCGATGAAAATCAATCTACCGATCAAGGACCGGGAATCCTCGGTAGCATCGGACGCTGAACTCATATCGACCACCGATCTG